>JACPES010000003.1 GCA_016183365.1 Candidatus Collierbacteria bacterium | reverse complement strand
ATTTTTATAATTTTATCTGCTATCTCTTTTGGGATACCTAACCCTTTTAACATAGGATTGCTGGTTATATGGCTTATTTCATCTTCTAATTTTTTGACCTCATCTTTTACAGTTGTCTCAATAAGATCAAACTCGATCTTGTCTATTTGAATTCTTATTTGCTTCTTCCTTTCAGGATCGGACTCCTTGAAGTATAAAGCGTGTAATTTTTGCAGAGCTTTTAAGACGCCGGATTTATTATCTTCCTCAAACAACTCAACTTGTTTTATGTCATCCTCAAAAAGTTTGAGCACTTTTTTACCATTAGGTTGCTGTCTTGCCTTCTCAAAATTAAAGAGCTTTACCCCCATAAATTCATCTAGTAAAGAGTTACCGACCATAATTTTGTAGTCAAGATTAGGGAGAGGTTCTATTTCCGATAGATTGTGGTCAACAACTAGAGTTAGCCATAAACGAAGTTTGGCGATTTCAGTTGCACCCGGATCAATGTCTACGCCATAGATATTATTTTGAATTGTTGCCTTTTTCAGCTCGTATTCGGAGAAACTACGCCCCAGTTCCCGATTAAGACTTAGGCGGGCGTTTATAACTTCGTGGAGCATACCAACCAAGAAAGCGCCAGAACCGCAGGCGGGGTCTAAAACCTTAATATCAGCTAATTTTTCGTCTATTTCCTTTGCCTTTCCTCGTATAACAGAACTTAAAGTCTCCTTCTTTTCTAGGGACTGCTCACGATCCAAGAAATTCCTTATTACATCTTGATCTAGGCTAACTTCGGAAGCCAGATAGTTTATAAGGCTTTCATGGCACATGTAGTGGACAATTTCTCGCGGAGTATAGTAAGTACCTTTACCTTTGCGTAAGTTTTCTTCCAAGAGATTCTCAAAAACTTTACCCAGCATTTCGGGGTCAATGGCAACTTCTTTTTCAAGCGGTTCGTCCTCTTTAACAGTAAAGTTGTATTTCTCAAAAACCGAGAAAACATCATCGAAAGTTGAGTTTTCTAAAAGTATGTGATTTCTTACATCTTGATAGTCGTATTCGGGTTCAAAGAGTCCTCCGTTTAGAAAGGGGATTCTACCGCCAAACTGTGTAGCTTGATCCGGCTTATCGCGGCGAGGATTATTGAGAGTGTCAAAAAAAAGCGGTTCGAGATAATCCTTAAAATAGTTTTTCTTTTCTTTCTTTGCCTCTTGAAATTTATTATAAAGAAACTTTTTATCACCACTACCCCAGCCATCGAAGCAGTTAAGCCACCCCCTCTTTTGTATAAAGTAGAGAAACATTAAACGACCTAAGAGTATTTTGACGAAGTTTTCTACAGAAGCATCTCTGGAAAAAAGCGTAAATTTCAGGTGGTTATTTTGTTTAGTAACTTCTCTTACTAATCTTTCAAAAACTTCCCGATATTCAGTAAAGAATTTCTTAGTGACCTTCTCAACGCTAAAAGCGCCTTGAAACAACTTATAAACCTCAACGGGGGTTTTGATATCAACAGATAGCGCAAGGCTTCCTAGTATTTCTTTGTCCGTGTGATAGGGCTGACTGCTATCAATTACAAGTTTTGTAAGTTTGCGCTTAAACTCTCCGGGTCCCTCACGGACTTTTTCAACAAGAGTAAAAGTGTAAGTCTTAAAATCTGGGGTAAAGATAATGAAAGGGAAGTCTACCTCGCGTAATATTTTCTCCGGTATTGTACGGATTGCTTCTTTGTTCTCCTCTTTGAGTTTAAATAAAAGAATCTGAAAACGGCGGTCATAATTTGAAACTGCATAAATCTTCTCAACTAATGCGGCTTCCTTAACCGGTAAGTTATAAACAGATGGGTTAGTCTTGAGGCGAGAATCAAGTACCTTATATCCTAATGAATCAAAAAGTTGGTACACCTTCTCCGGTGTATCCATTGTCGGTATAAATTCATCTAAGTCTAATTGAGTTCTCATAGCTCATGAAATATAGTCAACACAAATAAGTTTTAACTTTTTCTCGTTGAATTCTTCAATAACTTCAGTTGGCGTCTCGACTTTATCCGATAAAAAGTCACCAAGCTCTGCAACCAGTTTTCGCCAGTTCTGATGTGATTTTTTGTAAGCCTGCCAAGAACGCCTTAAATACTGCAAACGTTTTTTAGTAAAGTTGACCTCGTTTATCTTAGTAACAATTTCTTCTATTTTTGTTCTTTCTTTTTGATCTTCTTCAAATAAAACCTCTGTTTTTATATGTTCTAGTTCATCCCGCATATCAATTAAAAACTTTTCTTTCTTGCCGGAGGGAGTACGCATTTCAACCTCAAACCTTGTTTCATTAAAAAGCTCTGCGATACGATTTTTTACTTCATCGTGAGCTGAATAAACATCGTAATCTTCGGGGACAACTCGTCGCTCGACTTGCTTGCAGGCTATAAAGTCTAAAATTTCTGTTTTGTTGGTCTTAAACTCTTTGTCAATTAAATCGTACAGGTACCAGAAGTGATACTCCTCTGCATACTGGAAATAAAAGAAAATGCCTCTATAACCCTTCTTTAGTCCACTTTGTATTCCATGAGGTAAGCCATCGGCAAACGTGGGGAGTTTATCTAGTCCAAAGTTTTTCAAGGGCTGGAAAAAAAGTTCTCCGCCACCGAACTGTTCGGCTTCCAAAAGTTCCATTGTCTTATCTTTCGTTTCTTCTTCCTCACTTTTTAAGTCTCGGATAATACCAAACACTTTAGGGTTAATCTGTTCACCTAAAACAGAGGCATCAAGACCAATGGTATCGTTAATCATCATAATTTTTTTCTGTAAGGTTTCTACTAAATCAAGGAGCGATTCCAACTCATCTTCTGGGTAAAAGTTATAGATAATAATTTCTTTGAAAGGGGTACCAATACGATCAATTCTTCCCGCTCTTTGAATCATTCTCACCGGATTCCAGTGCAAATCGTAATTAGTAACTGTTTTTGCTTGTTGCAGGTTTTGGCCTTCGGAGAGAATATCGGTTGAAATAACAACATTTGTCTTACCATTTAAGAAATCTTCAATAATATTCTGGCGCTCGCTTGATGAGTTAGCGCCTGTAACGAAAGCTATTTTCTTGCCGTACTTTTTCTTAAAATCTTCATCTTTATCTAATGCTTGAGCTACATACTTAACAGTGTCGGAGTAGTAGGAGAAGATAACTGCTTTTTCGTTCTTGAGATTTTTGATTAGATGTTCCTTAAATTTAATAAGTTTTGCGTCTTGGCTTTCATCTATATTTTTTATGTCCTCATAAATAGTTGAAAATACTTTAATATCTTGGTCAATATCAGCAAACATCTTTTCTTTGTCATAGTCTTTAAGGTCTATATCTTCCAAGCTATTACCAAAGTCTCCCAAGCCGTCTATATCCTCAATTGATTCATCCAAGCTGTTTATATATTTTAGGAAGAACTTTTTGCGTAAGATTTTTCCTTTCTGGACAACATTTTTAAATTCACCCAAGAACTCTTTGTGGCTTTTAACGCTTTTACGAAATGCCTCGACTGAACTTTCCAGTCTTTTTAGAAGAACTGTTTGAAAGATACCGGCTAAAGCCTGTCCTCTGTGGACTTCCACTAAATCTTTTTTCTCGGATACTTTGTACTCGGAGAGTTTGTAGTAGGCAAGGGTTAAATCGGCTTCTATCTTGCGCGAAATCTCAGCATAGAGGCCGTCATAGGCTTTATCAAGAGAATAGTGTACTTCTTCGAGTTTTCTATCTGGGAACTCAATTTTTTTATACTCACCGGATTCTGTTTTGAATTTCGCGTCTTTGTAGTTTTCTCTAATATACTGGCGTGTTCTACGAATGGAGATCGACTGTAAAACATCGTTAATATGGTTGGTATTTCCTTTCTGGGCTTTGCTAAACTCTTTTTGCAAGTCAAAAATTCCTTGTTTAATAAACATGCGCTTATTGTTTTGACCAATAAGCATAAGCTGAAAGTAAAAGTCCCAAATAGTGTTATTCATTGGAGTTGCAGTCATTAAAACTACCTTTGGAGTTTTGCCGTATGAGCGGATTTTTTCTATAAGGGAAAAGAGGTTTTCGTAGCGGTTAGATATAGGATTTCTGAAATTGTGAGATTCATCAATTACGATAAGAGAAATATCGGAGAGCTTTATCTGATGGCGTTTTTCTAAATCCTCAAAGTCTAAGCCTTCACCGCCTAAATATTCTTGATGGATAATGTTTTCTGATACACCTACATCTTTAAGCTCCCCCTGCCACATTCGGTGAAGTTGAGCGGGGCATATAACCAAGAACTTGCGTCTTCTATAAAAGCCAAAATCCTCGATAACCTTCTTTGCGATCCATGTTTTACCAAGACCGACAGAATCAGCAACTAATACGCCGTTATAGTTGGTTAGTGATGAGTACACACGATTAACCGCGTCTTCTTGAAATGTTGCTAAATCTACTACGCTTGTAGGTTCCAGCTCTTTCTTTTGAAGTTCATAGAGCGCTTTAATATAAACTTCGTAAGGCGAGTATTCTCTTGTGCCTAGCTTTGAGCTTTTGAGAATTTCAATAAGTTCTTGCTTAAAGTCGCGGGCTTGCTCCCAGAATTTATCAAACCACTCTTTCTTTACATAAACGGGGTGAGGGTCAATAAGAACTGCGTTTAGCTCTGTATTGCCGGCAAGTCCCGAATAGGTAAAGTTGCTAGAGCCAATAATGGCCAGATCATCAAAAATATATGCCTTGCCGTGTAAGAATGGCTTTTCCAGAAGTTTTACTTCAACGATCTGCTTCTCAAGGAAGGAGATAAGGTCTTTGACTGCCTGTGATTTTTTAGAGGTGAATTCTTCGTTTTCTAAGTCCTCGCGTAAATTCGTTTTATAAAAAGCTATTGGCTCGAATAAATCCGGTTTAACTTTATCATCAACTGAGGGGGAATGGCCGAGTAGAAGTCTAAACTTCTTTACTCCCTTAATCTCTTGGGCGACAAGCTCAAAGCCTCCGACATTAAAGTATCCGGTGGCAACGTCAAAATGGTTTGGCTGGTCATTGAGAATGTTTTTTAACTCGGTAAAGAGCTTAATCTTGTCATTATCAATAATTGATTTATTCGGCGTATACATAAATTTACTTTGTTATTAGCTTAATAATATCTTCTCGGTGATAGCGTCTTTCACCAACACCGCGTCTTGTGCCTACACGAATGGCTTTTAACTTTCCTTTCTTATCCCACCGCCTCAAGGTCGTTGGGTGGACATTAAGTATTTTAGCCACCTGCGCAATAGTCAATAATTCCGGCAACCTTTTATCGTCTTTTGGCATTTTTGGTCACTTTTATATAACAATTCCTATTATGCATAATTGTACAGGTAAAATGCTTACTTAACAATAGTTAAAAGAAGGTTAATAAAAGGAAAATAAGGGGCAAAATTGGCTTATTTTGCCGTCTGGGGCATTTTTGAGGCTAATTCTGGCTCCAATTCGTATAAAAAAATCTGGTAAAATAGGATTAGAGCTAAATTCTTGAATGAATCCTGGCAGTCTGGCTAAGACCTCGTCAGGAGCACCACGGGCCGGTATAGCTCAATGGATAGAGTAAGTCTCTTCTAAGGACAAGATGCAGGTTCAATTCCTGCTACCGGCACAAATATAATATAAATAATATGGTGGTGTGTGCCGAACGGCTTAGGCGCTACCCTGTGGAGGTAGTTTTAGCGGGTTCGACTCCCGTACACCACCCCAAATAAGTCATGATAAAACGAATTTTGCCCGGAATACTGTTTTTTGTTTTTATTTTTGGTTTGTCGATTGTATTTTCGGTTGCTGTCCATTTAAAAATTTATTCAGATATCAGCCGGGAAACTTTAGAATCTTTTCAGGATTACCATAATTATTTTTTAGAAGTATTGGCCCAAAGTCGGATTGCTCCTCAATCTTTGTCTACTCCGACTATGTCTCCAAACGGGGCAATTCCCCGTCCGACGAAAACAGTCAGGGCTCCGACTCCGCCACCGCATATTTCCGAAGATCAATTGTGGCAGGCTTTGGCGGATTACCGGCAAGCCCAAAATCGCAATCATCTGGTTAAAGAGGAATCTTTGTGCGTTTATGCCAGAAAAAGAGTTGAGGAACATCAGACGCGGTATTTGACTTTGAAATCAGGAGAAGCGTCCCTTGATTCTCACGCCGGTTTTGAACGCGATGCCGCTAATGAATCGGTGTTTAAGGAAACTAATTTTCCGGCCATAGCTGAAAATTTGGCCTATTTACCGGAATACGCCATCGCGACCCAAATTATCGAATGGGGATGGGATTCGAGCTCTCCCCACCGCAACGCCCAACTGTCCAACGACTGGACCCACGCTTGTATCAGTGGCAGATTTCCGTTTTATGTCGGAATATTCGCTCACAGATGACAGGCGATACGAATCTGCTAATTGCATACGAATGACACGAATATTTTTTTTATTGTTCGATTCCGCACTGTTTTTGGACCTCGGTAATTATTTGTTTGCAGACCAAAGAGGTGGTTTGCTGTTTAGTTTCCTCTAATTGGAATGAGCCTTTATCGATTACGGCTTTAGTGGCGTCATCGATTACATTTTTGACATAGGTTGAAATTTGCCCGGCCGGTTTAACGGATTGGCTGATGAAAGTGTCATCAGGACTTTGAGTTTGGTCGCCCAGAATTAATTTAATTGGCTGCGGAGACCGATCAATAATCTGTTGCTTGATTTCGGCCGATTTTATGTCGCCCTTTAGACGGCCGGCAAGCACCGGGCCGTAGGTAATCGCCAGGAAAGTGATAGTTATCCAGAAAAAAGGAGTGAATATTGAGCCAAAGTCAGGCTTCATAATTTGTGATTAGAGTGATGTGATTTAGTGTTCAGTAATAGAGATTGGAAATTTGAGACTGGTAATCTCCAAACACCAGTCACCACTTTCCATTACTTGTCTCTAAACACTTCACTTCCGATTTCTAGTTTACCAAACTGGTAAACTCATTGTATGTTCGGACTTCACTGGTACGGATTGATAATCGGGGTTGGAATTTTAGCGGCACTGCAAGCTTCGACGTGGCTGGCTAAGAGGCGGAGAATTGGAGAGGAGGTTATTTGGAAAGTTGCCTGGTGGGCGCTTATCAGCGGTTTAATCGGCGCTAGAATCTATCATGTTTTGGATTTGTGGAACGAAATTTATTCACTTAATCCTATAAGCGCGTTTTATGTTTGGAATGGCGGCTTGGGCATCATTGGCGGACTGATCGGCGGAATTATTGGGTTAGCGCTATATTTCAGATTTCAGACTTCAAATTTCAGATTGAAACATTCATTCCAGCATCTCGTTGATATAGCTTTTTTCGGTTTGCCGTTAGCACAAGCCATCGGCCGAATCGGCAATTTTATCAACCAGGAAGTTTATGGAATGCCGACTGACTTGCCGTGGGGAATTTATATTGAACCCAAAAACCGTTTGTCAGGATATGAACAATTCAGTTGGTTCCATCCCCTATTCGCTTATGAAGCGTTGTGGATGCTGTTGGGATTTGGATTGATGTTTTTAGCGGAGAAAACAAACAAATTGGGATGGATAAAAAGAAGTTTCACCGGTTTTTATCTAGTTTGGTATGGAGTGGGAAGATTTTGGTTGGATTTTTTGAGGCCGGCGGAATTTGTATGGCAATTGAATTTACCGTCCGGAATTGAACTTAACATGGCCCAGGCGAGTTCGGGATCGATGGTTATCATGGGCTTGTTATTGTTGAGAAAATTTGAGGTTAGCTTCTCTGGCAACAATAAAAAACCTTAGTTGTTTTGTGCCCTGGGCGAGATTTGAACTCGCACGTTCTTACGAACACACGCTCCTGAAGCGTGCCTGTCTGCCAATTTCAGCACCAGGGCTGGTTAGAAGTTTGGTGGAATGTAATAATTTCTTCGAAATTAAACGTTCCTCATTGTGGACTCGAGAGGTCTCGAACCTCTGGCCTTTCGGATGTAAACCGAATGCTCTAACCAACTGAGCTACGAGTCCATTCTAGTCGGGCTGGTGTAAACTGAACGCTCTGTCGTTGAGCTACAGATCCGATATGAGTTCATTTTCTGTGCCGGAGATAGGAATCGGACCTATATCTCGTGTTTTTCAGACACGCGCCGTCACCAAGTTGGCTACTCCGGCATGACGATAATGTTTTCTATTTCTGGGCTTTATCTTATCAAAAAACATTGTTACCTCATTTTGTCGACAAATTTCGACATATTTTTCTCCTTTAATATAAGGGTGAAAACCCAAAAGCACTAAACCTGACCGTATGTTTTTTAGCAAAGCTGGATTTGCGCTCGTAAAATTAACAATTCGATATTTTTTTTGTCAAGTAACAGCATCCATCGGTATCGAATAATCCCCGGATACAAGATAATAAATATTTTTTGTGATTGAAAATCCAATTTGGAATTTCTACTTTATTTTTTATCTTATCGCCAATAGATAAACCCAACAATGTATCGAGCGACTTCAAAGATATTTCAAGGTACAAAACATTTTCTGATGGTCGTTTGTAAATATAACATTGCTTTTTAAATACTTTTTTTAATATAAATTCTATTTCATTAGCGTATTGTTCCTCATTAAGAAAACAATAAATTCTTAAATAATGGCAACGGATTTTTAGAACTTTTTTTTGGATATCTAGGGTAAAATCCGAGATTACCATCACCCAAGATAATTCCTATCAACTCTGCCAAGCATTCATCTCTTGTTAGTATCATCAACTATTGGTGGGCGGGACAAGACTTGTTATCGTGTATCGTGCGATTTTAGCAAAATCGTCTCGATACACGGAATCCCGCTTTGCGGGAAACCTCCTATCCAACCTTGGTGGGCGGGACAGGACTTGTTATCGTGTATCGTGCGATTTTAGCAAAATCGTCTCGATACACGGAATCCCGCTTTGCGGGAAACCTCCTATCCAACCTTGGTGGGCGGGACAGGACTTGAACCTGCACGATCTTGCGATCACAACCCCCTCAAAGTTGTGCGTCTGCCAATTTCGCCACCCGCCCATGCTAAGCATATTTTACCGTATTGATTAATAAATGTATAATTACGAATTAGCGTGCGAAGCGTAATAAATATTAAAATATTTAAACGCTTCAACAACGTTAATTTTCGAAGAAAATTTTACGTTGCGGGTATAGTACAGTGGTAGTACGCCTGGTTGCCAATCAGGATATAGGGGTCCGATTCCCCTTACCCGCTCATCAAGTTATCTTTTCGGCTCGTCCTGACGCTTTTCAATCTTTTTCAACGAATACATGACCCGTTCGTGGAGGTTGATATTTTTTATCCGGGCAAACCGCAGGATTGAGATCAAAATGTCGCCTAATTCCTGCTCGTAGGTTTCATCCTCTTGGGCGGCCAGATTGGTTTGTTTCCGGCCGTGCTTTGCCAAGTAGGCCCGGGCCATTTCGCCGATTTCTTCTACCAAGCTTAAGATTAAAAATGATCCGTACTCCTCCGTATACTTAACTTTCTTATCATATTTATCAAAAAGTTTGAAATAATCATTGAAAGGAGTTGAAAATTGAGGATTTGGCTGTTTTTTCTTCATTTAGATATTATAGCGTATAATTTTGAGCTAAATGAAATATTGGTCAATGGTTCTGCATTTTTATCAGCCCCCGACGCAGGAATTAAAGATTACCAAGTCGGTATTGGAATCGTGTTATCTGCCTTTGTTGAGAATACTTTCAGAAAAGTCCGGATTTGGTTTAACGCTAAACATCAGCGGCAGTCTGATACTGCAGTTGAAACGGTTGGGGGTCGATGAATTCTTTGATCTGATAAAAAAACTTATTAGCAGCGGAAAGGTTGAAATTGTCAATAGCGTCATGTATCACCCGCTGATGCCGATAACTCCAAAAGACATCCTGATCAGACAAATCGAAAAAAATAGCCTGACCTTAAAAAATTTATTTGGGGTAGAATCGACAGCAGGATTTTTCCCTCCCGAGCTGGCGGTAGATAAAGACACCCTTGATTTAATTCACAACTCGGTGTCATTTCCGCAACAGCGGGAATCTATAAATTATGTGTTTGTAGATGAAAACGCTCCGGAATCAAGTTCTAAAATATCAACTTCAATAGTCAAATATGACAGAAAATATCTGTTAATAAATAATCGCCAAATTGGCGGATTGTTTAGATCGTATCCTAAACAGCTTTCTGTAGAAATAGTATTAAATTTGATCCAAAAGAATAGCGGCGAAGAAGATTTAATCGTCACCGCAAATGACGCCGAACTGTTTGGCCATCACTATTCGGAAAGATTACAAGTGCTGGCTGACTTGTTGGACGCCAAAGAAATTAAATTTATCACAGCTTCCGAAGCTGTGGTTAAATTTGGCAATCAGGTAAAAACAATCTCTGACGTTAAAGCTTCTTCCTGGCAAAACTGTCAAGGGTTTGATCTGTGGAATAAAAACGGTTTGCAACAGGAATATTTACAATTATTGAAAATGGTTCACGATTTGACTTTGGGCAGTTTGGATGGCGCGGCCGAGGATCTTTTCGATCAGGCTAATTCGTCGTGTTATTTATATTGGTTGTCCAATTGGCCTTGGTGGCATCCGGATTTGGTGGGAACCGGCGCCAGGAATTTGATCAAATGCGTCAGAATGGCAAATATTGATAATCAGAAGAAGGCCAAGGCAGAAGAGGCGTATCATTTGTTTTTAAATAAAATGTGGCAGTATCACTGGTCGGGAAATGTAGAAACCAAATATAAAGAATGGCAGTCCCAAATATAATCCACTTTTGCTACTTCGGAGGCAGGCCGTTCGGCCTGGTTAATTATGCGGCGGTTAAAGCGGCGGCTATAGTGAATAATCCCGATAAAATTCATTTTCATTACGATACCGAACCAAGCGGGCAGTGGTGGATGAAGGCAAAGAAGTTTTGTGAGCCGGTTAAAATTGAACCTGTGGAAGAGGCGTTCGGACAAAAGTTGACTTTGCTGTCCCATAAAGCAGATGTGTGGCGGCTTAAGAAACTATTAGAAACCGGCGGGATTTATTTAGATACCGATGTAATCTGCAACCGGCCGTTCGGGCCGTTAACAGAAAATTCGGTGGTGTTGGGTGAAGAAAAGGCTCGCGGAAAAACGGTGGGGTTGTGCAGCGCGACGATATTAGCTGAACCGGGGGCAAATTTTTTGAAAAGGTGGTTGGACGGTTATGATCCGGCCAAGTCATTATGGCGGGGGTTCAGATCGTCAGGGCACGATTTGTACTGGACGGAATCAAGCATTAAATATCCGTACTTTTTATCGCATTACTGGGCTGACGAGATAGAAGTGATTCCATTTGACCGGTTTTACGGTTTTAGCTGGGATAAAGAAGATTTAAAGAGATTTTATGAGACTGCTGATAAGATCCCCGAGCCGTATGTTTACCACTTATGGTCCAGCAGCGCTTATGACAGGTATTTAAAAGATGTTTCGGAAGAATCTGTTAAATCAGGCGACACCAATTTCTCCAGATTGGTTTTAAAATATTTATAACGAACCTTCCAACCCTTTTGATCATTCCAATATTCTCAAGAATTTGAGAATGTCATTATCCCCTCGTCATTAACTCCTCGCGGCCGCGTAGAGTTAAGAGCAAAATTTATTCTTTTCTCTTCACTGGCGTAGAGAGGTTTAATCGAACAATCCAGGATGAGTTCTTAAACTGGAGCGACGAGCTTTATTACGATCTGTTTTCTTTTGAAGAGAAACTGTTACACTATTTGAACTGGTACAACACAAAAAGACCACATTATTCGTTGAAGATGCAGACACCAATAGCATATCTACAACAGTTTCTCTAACCGCTTCAGTCCAAAATGTGGGCGTCCTATACATTTTATGCCGGCGGTTTTCATCCGGATGAAAAAAACAAAAAATATTGTAAAATCTTAATGAGGGAGACAACATGAAGTCATTTCCAAAACCAATCAAAGTGCAAATTATTTACGACAAGGAACTGCAAAAAATAACCAGAGTGGCGAGCGAGGAAGCGATAGTTTCCGAAGGATTAAATTTCTTGATGATGCTCAAATTTATATTTGACTCATATCCGGAGATCCAAAAACAATATCCGCCCGGGAGCATAGGCTTGCGGCTAAATGACAAACGGCCCACAGAATTTGAAATCTTGAACAACGGGGATGAAATCGGGCTATCGGTTCCTTCGATTTCACTCATAAGTTCGCTTATCACAGGTAAATTTGTAGGGTTTTAGGAATAGAGGGGCTGGAAGGTGGGAGAAGGATTGGGTTGAAGCGATTCTTTTCTAACCTGCAGCGCTCGGCGGTAGAGATCGAGATACTTTTCAGCCGACTTTTTCCAGGAAAAGTCGGCTAACATTGCCCTTTTAACCATTTTTTCCCAAAGCGGCAGGTTTTTGTGAGTTTCAAT
This sequence comes from Candidatus Collierbacteria bacterium, assembly GCA_016183365.1. Taxonomy (GTDB): domain Bacteria; phylum Patescibacteriota; class Microgenomatia; order UBA1400; family JACPES01; genus JACPES01. The sequence goes on along the minus strand of JACPES010000003.1, from coordinate 575,850 downwards.
CGCTCGGACCACCGCCGTCAACAACCCCTCGGGGACAAAATTTTTAAACGTAAAACCATAACCGCTGCCTGATTTCGGGTCATAATCTACCACAGAATCAGCCAGTCCCCCGGTGGCGCGAACTATCGGGATGCAGCCATAGCGCAGGGCTTCGATGGCAATTATCCCCCCAGGTTCGTATTTACTGGGAATCAGGATCATGTCCGCTCCCGCAAAAACTTTTCTGGGGAGAGTAAAATCGCTCATCAGATGAGTCCCGACCTGCCCCGGGTATTTTTTCCCCATTTCGGAAAAAAATTCTACAAAATTTTGTTCACCTGTTCCGACTATGATAAATTGGACTCCCAAATCTTCGATTATGTACTCGAATTCTTGGACGACAAGGTCCAAGCCTTTTTGGGAATCCAGCCGGCCGATATAAGAAATAAGAGGGACTCCAGGATCATTTTTTAAATTGAATCTTTTTTGCAAATCCAGTTTATTTGCCGTTCTCAAATTTACCGAGCTTGCGGAGAATTTTTGTTTGATTATTTCGTCAGCTGACGGGTTGAAATCGGCCGTGTCCAAGCCATTTAAAACACCATACAATTTCCCCCTTAATTCCCGGAATAGGTTTTCCAGGCCGCCGCTATACTCGGCGTTCAACAGCTCGCTGACATAAGTTTGGGAAACCGTATTGACCACGTCGGCGTACATCACCCCGCGCTTTAAGGAATTTTGTTTGATGAGCATATCTGAAAAAAGCGAGGCCAGCGGGCTTTTACCATCGTCGAAATCCATCTGATTAGCGTTGGCAAAATCAAACACCCCTTGGTAAATATTGTGGATTGATAAAAGAGTGGCAATTTCTTTTAAAGAAGGGTCGGATTTGTAATCGCCTTCGTTTTTTAAAAAATCAATCAGATATCCGGTATGCCAATCGTTGGCATGAATAACATCGGGGACAAAATCGCCGGTCTTAATAAATTCTATGGCTGCTTTGGAAAACAAGCTGAAGCGGATATGGTCGTCATTGTAATTATAGACATTGGCTCTTTTTTGGTAATACTCTTCGTTGACCAAGAAATAGACCGGAACATCGTTTTTTGCCGGTTGATAAAATTCTATCGCGCAATCGATATTTAATGGCTGATTGTTATTATTGGAAATGTCTTCGCCGGTAGGTACTTTTAAGCTTGAAACAATAGTTTTGGCTGGGTATTTGATAGGATCGATAATCCCGTATTTCGGAGTGAATACTCTGGCGTCTACCCCCAATCTTTTTAAGGCCCGGGTCAAAAAGTAGGCCACTTGGGATAATCCGCCCACCGAAGAAAACGGGGCTACTTCGGCGCAAACAAATAATACCTTCAATTTTTTTGAATCCATCTCAAACTCAATTATACACTTAATTTAAGCTAAAGCTTTCCGTAGCTCGTTTACGGTATATTATGGTATAAACAGTATATCCCATCATGAATATTGCCAAATTTCTCTCTTGGACTTTTTTAGGAATAGCTATTGTTTTTGTGGTTTTCTTCTCGACTATCATCTCTATGATCACCGACTGGTGGTGGTTTTCCGAAGTCGGCTTTACCGAAATTTTTAGCAAAACTTTGGTTACGAGGGTAGCGATAGGCGGTGTGGCCGGATTATTTGCCGCGGCATTTTTGGTTTCTAACTTCCTGATTGCCCTTAGGTCCAAAGTGCCGTGGATGATCACTCTTCCGGCAGCTTTGCTGGGCCAACCGATAACGCTGGATAGCGGACTGGCCAAAAAAGTGGGCGTGGTTTTAGGTATGATGGCGGCTTTCCTCACCGCCTTGGCGGCCGCCGCCGGCTGGCAAGATGTTCTAAAATTTTTGGAGGCCACTCCGTTTGGCCAAACCGATCCCCTATTTGGCCGAGATGCGGCTTTTTACGTTTTTTTTCTGCCCGCATACTTTCTGGTTTTAGGCTTAATAAAATTTCTGATTGTGGTTTCCGTGATTGGATGCGGCCTGGGCTATTTTTTACAAGGAAGACTGAACCTGGCGGATCTTTTGGGAAAAAAAAGCCCTGATCGCAAGTCCAGAATCCATATGGGGATTTTAATATCCCTATTTTTGATTTCGGTTGTTGGGAGCAGCTATTTTTCACTATATAATCTTCTCAACCAGCAAAGCGGGACGATATTCGGGGCGGCATTCACCGATGCCAACGTCATGATGCCGATTCTTAAAGCTTCTGTTTTCGTCTATGGTTTGGCTGCGGCGTTGGCATTATATTACGGCATAAGCGGGAAACTGTCTCCCCTTCTGGGAGCCATAGCTCTAACTGTGTTGGTCGGATTGGTATCCGGAGTCGCGCCTTCAGTTTTTCAAAAACTGGTGGTAGCTCCCAATGAGTTGGTTAAGGAAACGCCATTTATTAAATATAATATCGAAGCCACCCGCCGGGCTTATGGATTGGACAAGATTGAAGAAAGAGAAATCTCGGCGGATAAATCTATTACAGCTTCAGACATCGCGGCCAATAATCTGACCATTAAAAATGTCAGGCTTTGGGACAGAGCCCCGCTTCTGTCCACTTTTTCCCAGATCCAAGAAATCAGAACCTATTACGAGTTTGTCTCGGTGGATAATGATCGGTATACGATTGACGGCGAGGTCCGTCAGATTATGCTCTCGCCGCGGGAGCTGGCTTCCGACAGCCTGCCAAACAAGAACTGGATTAATGAACGGTTGACCTTTACCCACGGTTATGGAGTATCCGGAGGACCCGTTAATCAGGTCACACCCGAAGGATTGCCGGTTCTATTCGTCAAAGATTTGCCGCCCAAATCTGAAGTCAAAGAACTGGTTGTTACCAGGCCGGAAATTTACTACGGAGAAATTCTGAACGACTATGTCATTGTCAAAACTCAATCCAAAGAATTTGATTATCCCAAAGGAGAAGAAAATGTTTATACCACCTATGCCGGTACAGGCGGAGTAGAACTCAACTCGCCTTTGCGGCGGCTGTTCTACGCATTTCGGTTTGGCTCGCTTAAAATGCTTTTATCCGGCGATATAACCGCTGAAAGCCGGATTCTCTATTACCGGAATGTAAAAGAGAGGGTAGCAAAAATCGCCCCGTTTTTAATCTACGACCAGGATCCATATTTAGTCGTGGCCGACGGCAAGCTCTATTGGATTCTCGATGCCTATACTTCCACCGCCAGATATCCCTATTCCCAACCATTGTCTTTTAACGGCGGTAAAGTTAATTACATTAGAAATTCGGTCAAGGCAGTGGTGGACGCGTATGAAGGAACAGTGAATTTTTATCAGGCCGATCCTGATGATCCAATTATACAAACCTTCGCTAAAATATTTCCGAAAATCTTCCGTCCGCTTTCCGAAATGCCTGCGGGACTTATCCCCCATTTGCGCTATCCGGAGGACATTTTTTCTCTGCAAACCGCTGTTTATACCATCTATCACATGGATGATCCGCAAATCTTTTATAACAAAGAAGACCAGTGGGAAATTCCGGAATTAGCCCAAGAGGGAGAATCAGAAACAGGGGTAGTAGGTTCAGTTACGACTCCCCGCCACATGATTATGAAACTCCCGGGCGATAAAAAAGAAGAATATATTCTGATGCTGCCGTTTACCCCGCGGGCCAAAGACAATCTTTCCGCCTGGATGGTGGCCAGAAACGATGGCCAGCAGTATGGCAAATTGGTCGTCTACCGCTTTCCCAAGGATAAATTGATATTTGGGCCTAAGCAAATTATCGGACGGATAAACCAGGATGCGGATGTCAGCCGAGAAATTACTTTGTGGGATCAACGCGGTTCTCAAGTTATTCAGGGTCCGTTGTTGGTTATTCCGATTGAGGAATCTCTTTTATATGTCCGTCCGCTGTACCTCAAGGCAGATACCGGTAAAATTCCGGAGCTTAAGCGGGTGATTGTGGCGTACGAAAATAAAATAGCCATGGAGGAGACCTTGGAAGCTGGACTGGCCAAATTGTTTGGGACAAGTGCCAGCCAACCGGACAAACTGACGGGGCAACCAATTACTTTGGAAGTTGCAATCGACGCGGGGAAGGAAAATCTCCTGCTACAGGCCGCCTCGGCGTATGAAGCCGCCATCCGGGCTCAAAGAGACGGCGACTGGACAAGATACGGAGAGGAAATTAAAAAATTGGGGGAAATTTTGAATAAGCTTCGTTAGAAGATCGGATCAATTTTCATCTATAATAATAATGCCGACAGCTTAATTACTTCAATTATTTAAATAATTGAAGTATTTAATATCAGATAAGCGTAACCATGTTCCAATTTAAAGATTTGAGGTAAAATATGCTCAATTGGGAGATCGTCTAACGGTAGGACAGCGGAATTTGGATCCGCTAATCGGGGTTCGATTCCCTGTCTCCCAACCACGCTGAGCGTGGTTAGAGGCGCGCTGAGCGCGCCAACCATCCGGAATCGTAATTTCATTCCTCCTATCTAAAATGTTTTACACCTACATTCTCCACAGCTTGAAGGATGGAAAACTTTACACGGGATTTACTCCAGATCTGCGTTCTCGAATTAAAGCTCATGAAAATGGATTTGTCAGAGCGACAAAAGATAGGAGACCCTTACAATTAATTCATTATGAAGCTTTTGTCGAAGAAAAAGATGCCAGAAATAGAGAAATTTATCTCAAAGGAGGAAATGGGAAGAAAGAACTTGAAGTTAAATTGAGAGAATATTTTAGGAAAAAAACTTGGAAAAAATAAAACAATTTTTACTGTCGATGATTTGTCGGCTCGAAGAAAAAACGCCCCGCTTAGCGGGGCAACTGTCACGCTCAGCGTGACGCAAAAATTTTCAAAGAACTTTTATACAATTTAAATGGCGCAACCGGTGGACTCAGCAAGAATTGCGTCTTACTGTCCGATTGCGCCATTAAAAAACGCAATTCGTTTTTGCTGAGTCCATAGTTAATATAGCAAAACTAGATTGTTAAAAGCAAGTTGATTTTGTACACTAAACAGTGTAAGGGTAATAATTCGCAGATAGGAGGTGAAATATATGTTAAACAAGCAAAAAAGTATAGAGAAAATAGTTTCTGAAAATCCCAAACTTGCACTTTATTTTATCATGGTCATATTTGGATTAATGGTTGGTTATATGTCCGAGGCTGAGGGGCAGGGAAATATAAGTCCTATGGCTGTTGTGGTTGTAAGTATTCTCGTATTTCCGGGAGCCGTTGGTATATTTTACGAATTGTATAAAAAGCTGAAGAGAGGCTAAGGAAAAATTTACTTTTTATTTTCTCTCGCCATTATTCTATTCCGAAGTAAGGGACCACCTAAAAATATTCCAGGAAGAAAGATGTATTTTCCATCAATCAAGTGAAGACCGAAATCAATAACCATAGCAACAACCATCAAAATAATCACGTATGAAAACAGAAAAATCCAATCGCTTTTATTCATACTAGCAATAAAGGATTTTGTTGTTTGGATAGGATCTGTATTTAGTTTAACCTTAAACTGTTGCTCCATTTGATTTAGTATAACATATTTGAGAAAATTCAAGTAGTATTTACTTGCGAAGCAAGAAAAAAATCGCGCGCGCAAAAAATAGCCCCAGAACCAGTCCCGCTTAGCGGGACGGTTCGGGGTAAACTCCGGCGCGGCGGGTGGGCACATTCGGTGGGCTCAGTGTTATTTAAATAATTGAAGTATTTTAGATTTTCATTCCAGAGTGCCGATCGGCATCGTAGAATGAAGATTATGGTGAAGTTTCGTCCTGCAGAGCAGGATCCTGCTTTACAGGATAAACTGCACAACAATCAACTATGAATCATAAAAAGGTTAAATGATTTGAATCATTTAATTTTACCTCCTTATGGTTTAGAGATCAGAACAGTGATGTCTGCTATCATTCTTTCGTGGCTATTTTGACTTCTAAACCATATTCACCCGCAGAAATTGAACAACTCAAAAAACTTTTTGAGGTTTATATTAAAACTTTGATTGATATTGACCGGAAAATTTGCGTCGTTGGCATGAATAGGTTTGAATATGCCAACAACTAAATTGCTGATTGGGTCTTTATCAAACGATCAAGGCCAGCCAAAATTTTGGTTGCAGTCTGGTCGGTGGGATGGTTGAAGGAGTAATCTATATAGATTCCGGTTCAAGCCCGGAATGACAATGAAAGCATTGAGTAGATTGGCTATTTGGTTCCAAATCGGCTAAAATACAGGTATCGAACCCCGCTTGGGCGGGGTTGTTTTTTTAAAAGCAGGAAGTATGCAAAATATACGAAATGTAGCCGTAATCGCTCATGTGGATCATGGAAAGACCACACTAATTGACGCCCTGTTGAAGCAAACCCACGTCTTTCGGGAAAATCAGGCCGAGATGCAACAGTCGCAGATAATGGATTCAAACGCCTTGGAAAGAGAGCGCGGAATCACGATTCTGGCTAAAAACTGCGCTATTGAGTACAAAGGCATCAAAATCAATATTATCGATACTCCCGGTCACGCCGATTTTTCAGGAGAAGTGGAACGGACTTTGGGGATGGCAGACGGAGCTTTGTTAATTGTGGATGCTCAAGAGGGGCCGATGCCCCAGACCAGATTCGTGTTGAAAAAAGCCTTCGGCATGAATTTGAAAGTCATAACCGTAATTAATAAGATCGATAAACCTAACGCCAATATCCAAAGGACCCTAGCGCGTCTGGACGATTTGTTTTTGGATTTGGCCAAAACCGAAGCTCAATTGGAATTGACGGTGTTATACGCTGTGGCCAGAGAGGGTAAGGTGTTTATTTCTCTTCCTTCAAACATTGAAGAACAGGCAAACTGCATTCCCCTTTTGGACGCTATTATTTCAAAAATTCCGGCTCCGGCAAATCCGGTAGATGGTTTTTTTAAAATGATGGTTTCATCGCTCGATTACGATAACCACTTGGGTCAAATCGTGATTGGAAAAATTCACCAAGGTGAAGTTAAAGCTGGTCAAACAGTAGTCATTGCCAACCGCCAGCAGCCAGAAAAATTTCAGATAGAAACCGTCTACCTGGCAGAAGGTTTGGGAAGAACTAAAGTTGATTCGGCTAAAGCTGGAGAAATTGTTTTTCTATCCGGTTCAAAAGGGGTTAAAGTTGGAGATACTTTAACAGATCCCAAAGATTTGACTCCCTTGGCCGGGATCGTTATCGGCGAACCGACTTTGCATGTTAGGCTTTCGGCTAATACTTCTCCATTTGCGGGGCAAGAAGGGCTTTATTTTACTTCCAGACAGTTAGAAGAAAGGTTGACCAAGGAAATTGAAAACAATGTCAGCTTAAAAATTGATAAAACCGATGACGGAGCTTTCAAAATTTCCGGCCGGGGAGAACTCCATTTATCCATTCTATTTGAAACTATGCGGCGTGAAGGTTACGAAATGGAAATCGGCAAACCGGATGTTATTCTGAAAACCATTGACGGAAGTTTATGCGAACCGGTGGAGGAAGTATCGATTATTGTGGTTAATGAATATATCGGAGTTATCAATCAGGAACTGGGGCGGCGCTTGGCCTGGTTGCAAAAAAGCCAGCCGGTAACCGACGCCGAAACAGAATTTTTATACCGGGTGCCTACCAGAAATATTATTGGACTCCGCAGCCAACTGTTGACTCTAACTAAAGGAACGGTGGTTTTAAATTCTCAAATCATCGATTTTGAACCCAAGGGTAAGGATATCCAAAAGTTAAGAACAGGAGTAATAATTTCTAATTGTACCGGTAGAGCCGTGGAGTACAGTTTAAAAACCATAAAATCCCATGGGACGGCGTTTATTCAGCCAGGAACAAAAGTTTACCAAGGCATGATCGTCGGCCAAACCACCAAAGAAGATGACGTGGAGATAAACGTTTGCAAGGAAAAGAATTTAACCAATCATCGGAAAAAATCTCATCAAGGTATTACCCAATTGGCCCCGGAAGAAAATTTCTCACTGGAAGAGTGTATTGATTTTTTGGAAAAAGATGAATTGTTGGAAATTACCCCCCTATCTTTGAGGCTAAGAAAGAAGTTATTGACCGAAATCGACCGTCGTCGCCATCGAAGATCTAACGGCACCACGACCGATTAACTATTTTCTAAAAATAGAATAGGTGGTTATATGGCCCAAAAAAACTGCCGGCGGATCTTCCAGCAAAAACCTTTGGAAATCGCGGTAGATTTCCTGGCGTTTATCTTCATTTAGAGTTTCTCGGCCGTTTTCCAAAAGCTTGTCTACCTTAGGATTGGCGTATTTGGCTAAATTAGTGGATTGAGTCGAATGCCAAAATACATATTGATCAGGGTCAGCTGGAATTTGCTGACCGGTGATTAGGACTTGAAATTCCGTCGGCAAAACCAATGTTACCTTAACGGAAGTTGGAATTCCCAAATCAGCCCAAGCCGCGGCAATTTCTTCCGCCCGACTTAAATAAGGCAAAAATGTGGATATTTCCAGTTTGGCGGAACCAATTTCTTCCAAACCTTTCAATAATTCCTTGGCTTGCGGGATATCCCAGTTATAGGGTTTAACATGAGGGTTATAGGCCCAGGATGATTTGGATATAGGCGAGATCACCCTGTTTTCGTCCCGAGGTTTATTCGGAATGGCGTAAGCTAGGGCTTGTCTGACTGATTTTTCGGCTAATAATTTATCCTGGGTATTGAATAAAACCGCCAGATATCTGTCTAAATGTCGTTCCGGCTTAATCTCAAACTGGCTCACTTTAGGAACGTCTTCGATTGAGATTAAATCTCTGACTTCATCTACTTCGCCCAATTTCAGAGCGGTGATGGCATCTGCGGAAGACGGGTAAAATTTATATATTTCTGTTTTGGTACCATCTTCTATAACCACGCTGTCCGTAAATTCTCCGTTTTGGTTTAGTCTCTTCAACCGGAAATTTCCGGTTCCAATCAGTCTGCTTTTAAATAATGGCTTAGATAATACGGTCGGAAATGGAACAAAAGGCTGTTCCAGGGTAAATTTAATGGTTCTATTATCCACCACTTCGGTTTGGACGTGTTCTATGGCGATATTAATGTCTTTGGCAGACAGCGGAATGCCGTCGTGCCAGGTTTTAGATTTATCTAAATTAAAGATGTATGATTTACCATCTTCCGAAACAGTCCACGATTGGGCCAATCCCGGAATAGCCCGGCCCGACTCGTCTATTTGGGTTAACCCTAAACCAAGTTTATCCAGAATTGTAGCCGGAAGTTCGCTAGGGCGAACTTTGCCAACCATTGCAATGGTGGAAAATTGACGGGAAGTTTTAATCACTGCCGATAATTTAGGTAAAATTTTTAATCCGGCCAAGAAAATAAAAACACTTATGACGATCGTCCAGATGATTGTTTTTCCGTGCCGGAGGTTGAAGGCTTTGATTAACCACCAGGCAAACCTAAGACTTTTAAGCATAGAACTATCCGGTTAGCAAATTGGCGATAGCCGCGGAAATAAATATGATAGTCACCGCTATGGTCAGTAAAAAAACAGTTTTTTCGGCTCCGTGTTTAGTATGATAGGAAGTTTTTAAGGATTCCCATAAAATCCCTTTTCCGCCTGATTGACCTTGAATCAAAATCAAAATTATCAATAACAATGAAATTGCTATTTGTAAATAAATCATTCGTTTAAAATCCAATCCAAAAGAGTGGTGATAATCGACATCATAAACGAACCGATGATCAGAGTCCAGAGGACGCTGAAATGGGCGGCCGGAACAATAAAGCCTTGATAGCTAAATCCTAAAAAGTTGTAGTTGGTAATGATTAATCCCGGAGTTAGCTTGGCTAACAACCAAATGATCAAAACGCTGGAAGCCCACCTGAAAAATCCCAATGACAAAAGGTTAATCGGCAACAGCAGTAAATTGAAGATAGGTTTGACCAGGATGTTTAATGCCGTCAGGGTGGCGCCGGCCACCAAGAAGGAGTTTAATCCGCCGCTGATCTTAAAAGCCGGGACAACCACGGTTAAAACATATAGAGCCACAGCATTGATCAAAAAAGACTTCAGAATATTTCTCATTAGTATTGATTTTATACCGTTCTCACACTAGTCCGCAACCAGATGATACGGTTACGACAATTCCCTTGCGAGAAAAGAATTTATTAAAATCATCAAAACTTATTTGGGCATAATTTTGCGATACTCCATTCAGGTTATTATACCTTTTCATCAAAGATATTTATCCATGATTTTCTGTTAATTGGAATAGTTATAAATACTTCAATTATTTAAATAATTGAAGTATTTCAAAGTAAAAACGTTTCTTTCATCTAGAATGGGGCAGAGGTTTTAAGGATTTTTTCGTTCTGGAAACGGCGGTAGTTTCTCCAATTTGTGCCGGGAGGCGGTGGAAATAGACTATCGGCTTCTCTTTGGAATTCCTGATTATCTAACTCCTGCCGCTGGTCGCGCTTGGCAATTTTGGTTAGAATCGCGTTAATCTCGCTGCCTTTTTCTTCCAGCCAATATTTAACAGTATAAACAGTAGCTAGAGAAACTTTTAACTTTTCATCAATATCTGTAGCGGTATAGCCTTTAGTCAACATTAGGGCAATGGCAACTCTTTTGGCAATAACTGTTTTTTCAGTTTTTGTAAGTAGAACATTAATGAAATTAGCCGCTTCATTTTGATTTCTACACTCGGCAATACACTCAATAAACAGATTATCAATCTTTTCTTTTACCGCTGGCTTAACGAATCTTTTAGAAATCTGGGGCATAAGACTTCAATTATTTAAATAATTGAAGTAATTATAGAAATCTTTTAATGCTAGAGTCAAGTGGCATTAATGTTAACTTATTAACGAATGTCTATACTTCATCGCTATAGCTTAAAAGTATTGACAGTCATTTTTAGTTTGCCTTGAGGAGTTGTGCTAAGGTAAAAGTATTATGTGTTAATATCCGTGCTGTCGGAAGCAGACATTCGTGGACGAGAGAAACAGGATAAAGAGCTCTTAACGGTTTCTCGGCGATAGTTATCGCGAGTGGAATTTTCTTTTCGTCTGTTAGCTCACCACGCATTAACCATATAGCATGTTGCAAATCAAAGGTTACGTCTAAAAGATTCATTGTGGCAATAATTCCTAGCGTTTCCCAAGGACGCGGAGCATTTGTTCCTACTTGAAATAGTTCCATAGACGATAGGAGTGCACAGAGCGGTTTCGACCATTCGAACAGTATGAAGCGCTAATTCTACTGCTCGGCCAGACGCAGATTTACCATCTATATCTTCTAGTAAATTAGTGAAGTACTTCGCGTTGCCGGATCCATTGATAATGTCCTGGTTAGCCGCCGTGATAGATTTTTCGCCGTTGCCGTTGGTGTTTTTACCTCATTGTCCGGATAAGACATAGTCAGCTTCAATTCTTGTCGGTGGGGATCGAATACAATAAACTGCGTTTCTTTAGTTGTGGTCGCCAGTCGTCCTGCGTGAGTCGGTGCGGCGCGGACAACATTTTGCTGGCGTTCGAAACTAAGTTTTAATTGGTCTTCTTTGGCTCCGGCCACGCCGAGAAGACCGGTTAGCGACCCTATATCTATCTCCAGGCTTTGCCGGTACGGCGGCGGCGACTCCAAAAGGACTAAGCGGGGAATTATACATCAGCGACCGGTACGGCCTATTAATGACTTCAGGCGCAACGCGTGATGATAACGCCTGGCAAAACGGTGGGCTTCGTCGCGGAGAGCCATCAGAATTTTGAGCCAGGGATTAAATTTTGGCAAATTTATTCTTTGATATGAACCATTTTCAGGAATAATTATTGTGTTCTCTCCCTTTGCTAAGCCCACCATCCGGGGCAACTTAACCGGAAGCTTTTCGAAGACGCGCAAAATTTCTCTTAGCTGTGGTTCACCTCCATCAATCATGATTAAATCCGGGAATTCCCACTCGGAGTGCATAAATCTTCTGGCTAGAATTTCGGCCAACATTTTAGGATCATCGGCCGAAGGGAGACCTTCCATTCTGAATTGGCGATATTCTTCTTTGGCAGGTTTGCCGTTTATAAAAACCACCATCGAGGCTGTAGCCCATTTGCCCTGCAGGTGGCTGATATCATATCCTTCAATTCTTGCGGCCAATTTTAAATTTTGCGCTCCTGTCATTCCGAGTCCCGATTTGATCGGGGCGTGGGAATCTACCTTAAATAGATCGTCACGTCCACCCGATTTTATCGGGAATCCTGGCAATGACAACTCTAAAGATGAAAATTCTGAAAAGGCGTTTACAGTGTTTAAATTATTTATGGCTTCGATTTGATCTCTGATTTTGCCGGCGGCTTCATAATTGCGGGATTTAGATTTTACCTTCATATCAATAGTTAATTGACGCAACAATTTTTGATGATTACCTCTTAAAAACAAAGTTAATCGTTTAATTTGGCGGAGATAACTTTTATGGCTTATCACCCTGATACAAATTCCCGGACAAAGATTGAGATGATAATAAAAACAAGGTTTCTTATTCACACTCTGATTTGGCCGGTCGCAATACGGAAAAATCCTTTTGGCGATCTTCAGAACGGTTCTTAATGATCTTGAAGACAAAAATGGACCAAAAATATCAGAATTGTTAAATTTAGTAAGCTGATTTTGCCGGACAATAATAACTTCAGGATTATTCTTATTTTTTGTGATTACGATAAAACTTGGAGTTTTGTCATCCTTAAGGCTGATATTATATTTTGGTTTAAATTCTCGGATCATCTCCGCCTCTTTTAGTAAAGCCAAAAATTCCGACTTTAAGGGATAAACTGTCAGGCGTCTAGCCTTACCTACCATCAATCCGGTTTTTGAAGGAGAATACTTGTTTAGGGCAAAGTAAGATTTGACCCTGCTCCTAAGATTTTTTGATTTCCCGATATAAATGGGAATTCCGCAGGAATCCAGGAAGGCGTATATTCCCGGAGCGGAGGGCAAGGATGACGGCGAAAATCGCCGCGGATCCAATGAAAATTCCGATGATGGGTTTAAGCGGAGAAACCGCTTTTGGTTGATATTCATAGGTCTTAAGGCCTATTCTAACCGTTATGGGCAGCGGTTTATTCATCCACAGGTCTCGGGGTTTAATTTTGAACTCCAGCGATTTTGTTTCCCAAGGCAAAAGGTTGGTTTCGGACGGGCTGTTGATTTTAACTTCAGCTCCAGGGACCAGAATTGATACCGGAATTTTATACTGGGCGTAGGATTGTTGATTTGTAAGCATGACTGAAATTCGGTTGAACAAATAGGTTGGCAAAGTATTGGGAATAAAAATTTGAGCCTCGGGTTCTTGGGTAAAATCTAACGAAACGTTTTTAGGAGTAACTGCGACGGTTTTTTTCTGGCTTTCATCGGTCTTATAAAATCCGGCCGGTAATGGAGTCGTATCGGATTTTCCATGAATGGCAAATACAATATGATTAAAGTCGAGTTTAGTGAAATAATCTATTAATCCTGTAGTATTCCCCCAAGTCGGGTCAACCTGCACCCACAGGTTTCTGTCTTTGTCCCAATATTCCGGCCAAGCGTGCAAAATATCTCCCGACAATGATAATGGTCTCAACTTTGGATTTTCGGTCCAAGCGAAACCTTCTAATTCACGGGCCGGAATCCCGGCTGCCCGGGAAAGAGCGATAAACAAATCGGTAAATTCCGTGCATATGGCTGAACCCGGATTTTTTAAAGCTGATTTAGCCCCCTTTCTTTCATTTCTTTTTTCAGCTCTGGTGTAATCATAGGTTAAATTAGAAACGACGTAATCGTAAATTTCTTTAGGAGTTTTTAATTTAACAGCTAAAGCTAATATTTCCGGATCATCAGATTGCCAGAAAACCGATGGCTGCAAGTGTTCCGGCAAAGGTTGTGGGAAATTTTGACCCAGCGGAACCATTTTAATTTCGACGGTTAAGTCGGCTTCGATGGATAATTTTTGTTGAGGCTTTAATTGATAAAATGCCAACCAGTTTCCGTCAATATCAGCTTCCAGCTTAATAGGCAAGGGCTTAATCCGGTCAATACTCACCCTTTGGTAAGCCGTATCCGGGGGTAAAGCGATTGAACTTTGGATCTGGTTGCCGCCGGGATTACTGATAAAATATTTGAGGAAAACTGAAAATGATTGGGTCGTTCCGAAAACAGCTGAAATTCCGGTTTCATCGTTTCGATCAAAAGTGAAACTTAAATATTGAGCGGTCGGAGTTTTGGCTGCAGGTTCCGGGACCATTAACGAAGGCGAACCGAACTTTGCCGGAACTAATAAATTGGTGGTAAATGAATCGAATTCCTTGGAATTGGAGAGTTTGGGAATATTGACTTCAATTATTTTTCCGACTTTTTGAGCGGTGTCGCGGCTGTCATAGCGGATGGTAAATTCCTTTTTTTGGTTAAGGCCTAAGGCCGGCCTGGATTTCAGGTTAACGCTGACCGCCACCCCGTTATCTTTCTGATTAATTGCGACCGGCAACAATCCGGAATTGTCGCGGGCAGTGATTGAGTCCAAATTAGTGCTCCCGATAATCAAAGTAAACTCGGAAGCATAGGAATTTGGCTTTAAATTTGTCAGAGAAATTTGATGGACAACCTTGGTAGAAATATTTTCTCCGATTTCATAAGTGGAATCAAAAGAGGTGGAAAAATCTTTAGTCGCAAATACCTTTGTTGGCTGAAGTGATAACCACAATATAGCAAAGATTGAAAATGTTAGTAGTCGGATAAACACGGATAAATTTACAATTTACAATTTGCAATTTTCAATCAAGTTACAATTTCTCAATTTTCAAACTTTCGAAAATTTTGTCATTGTAAATTCATTGTAAATTGAGAATTGAAAATTTAAAATTCAGTCTATCATTTTCTTCAAGTATTGCCCAGTGTAGCTTCTGGGGTTGTTGGCAATTTCCCTCGGAGTTCCGACCGCGATTACCTCTCCGCCTTCATCCCCGCCTTCCGGTCCCAAATCAATTATCCATTGGGAGTTTTTGATCACCTCCAGATTGTGCTCAACCACGATGACCGTATTATCTAGGTTCACTAATTTCAATAGGACTTCAATCAGCTTTTGCAAATCGTCAAAATGCAGACCGGTGGTGGGCTCGTCCAAAATATAAATAGTATGGGCTGAACGTATTTTTCCCAGTTCGCAGGATAATTTCATTCTTTGAGCTTCGCCGCCGGACAAGATCGTCGCCGGTTGGCCTAGGCTCAAATAACCCAAACCGACAGATTTCAGCATCGACAGCCGGGATTTTAAGGCCGGAAAACCCACGAACATCTCGACGGCTTCATTAATGGTTAATTTCAGAATTTCGGCAATATTCTTGCCGGAATATATGACTTCCAAAGTTTCCCGGCCGAATCTTAAACCCTGACAGTCATTGCAAGTAACGTATACATCCGGCATAAATTGCATTTCAACTTTTATTTGGCCCTGGCCTTCGCAGGTTTCGCACCTGCCTCCCGGAACGTTAAAACTAAATCTGCCGGTTTTCCAGCCCCTGATTTTAGATTCGCGGGTATTAGCAAAAATTTGGCGGATATAATCAAACACTCCGCTATAGGTGGCTGGATTAGATCGTGGAGTCCTTCCAATTGGACTTTGGTCAATTAAGCTGACCTGACGGACAGCGCTGGGCAATGAAAAGCTATCGAATTTTCCAGGGGATGAATGATGGTAGCGGTTCAACCTCCGGGCCAAAACGTGATACAGGGTGTCGTGAACTAGAGTCGATTTCCCGCTGCCTGAAACTCCGGTAACGCAAATGAATTTACCAAGAGGAAATTCGACGTCGATTGATTTGAGATTATGTTGTGAGGCACCGGAGAGCTTTATTGATTCGGAAAACTCAGAAAACTCTGAACGCCTAAAAATCAGATTGTCAGAATGTCTGATTGTCGGAATATCATCTGGCGTTCTGATTGTCCGATGCTCTGACATTCCGACACTCTGAGTATTCCGAGTGTTCTGAATTTGGACGATCTTCCGTCCAGATAGATACGCTCCTGTCAGCGATTTAAGGTTATTTTTTATTTGGTCAACCGTTCCCTCTGCCACAATATGCCCGCCGTCATTTCCGGCTTTCGGTCCGATTTCAATCACCCAGTCAGCGCTTTCAATGGTTTCCTGATCGTGTTCCACCACCAAAACCGTATTGCCAAGATCCCGCAAGGTTTTTAAAATTTTAATGAGTTTAGAGTTGTCGCGCTGGTGCAAGCCAATGGTGGGTTCGTCCAAAACGTACAAGACTCCGGTTAAGCCGGTTCCGATTTGGGACGCCAATCTTATTCTTTGAGCTTCGCCCGATGACAGTGAAGAAGCCGTTCTGTTCAAGGTTAAATAGTCCAATCCGACGTTAATTAAAAATTTTAAACGGACGGATAGTTCTGTTGTTATCGGATCAGCCACAGCTTTTTCCGATAATGAAAAACTGCCGGAATCAGATAAAGTTTGAATAAATTCTAAACATTGCTTAACAGTCAGACCGGAAATATCGGAGATGCTTTTATCTAAAACCGTCACGCTCCGGGAAACTTTGTTTAATCTTTGGCCCTGACAGTCAGGGCAAACGGAAGTGATAATAAACGGGTTTAAACGTTTTCTTATGGCTTCGTTATCAGTTTCCAAATAACGGTTTAGCAGATTGGGAATCTTTTGTGCCGCCTCTGGATCAGCAGAGAGAATTGTGCCGAGTCCGTCACATTGAGGACAGGCCCCGTAAGGGGTATTAAACGAAAAACTCCGCGGTTCAATATCCGGTAAAGAGATATTGCATTCCGGACAAGCAAAACTTTGGGAAAATAGGGTTTTGCCTTTTCCGTCAAATTCGGCCCACAGAGTCCCTCCGGATTTTTTAGAAGCCAGTTCCAAATCTTCAGATAAACGGGAGAAAATTAATTTTAAACCGGACGGACTTTTATAATCTTTTTTAGTTACTGAAATTTTATCAATGGATAATTCAATGGTATGGCGGTTGGTTTTAATCAGGACGAAGTTTCGGGATAACTCAAATCTTTGGCCGTCGACGATGATTTCCCGAAAACCCTCCCGGCGCAATGATTCAAACAGTTGGCTAAACTCGCCTTTTTTATCGATGACAATTGGGGAAAAAATTTCGATTAAACAAGGTTTTTGACCTACGACCAATTGCTGAGCCTGATCCAGAATCGAATCGGAAATTTGATCGACTGATTGGCGTTTTACTTCCCGGCCGCATTTAGAACAATGCGGATGGCCGATGCGGGAAAATAAGACCCGTAAATAATCATATATTTCGGTTACCGTCCCCATCGTGCTTCTGGGATTTGAAGAAACCGCTTTTTGATTGATGGCAATGGTCGGTGACAGACCGATGATTTTATCCACATCGGGTTTGTTCATCATCCCTAAAAATTGTCTGGCATATGAAGACAAAGACTCAACATATCGTCTTTGGCCCTCGGCAAAAATGGTGTCAAACGCCAAAGACGACTTACCGCTTCCAGACACACCAGTGATAACCGTTAGCTTATTTTTGGGAATATTAACATTAATATTCTTAAGGTTATGTTGTTTAGCTCCAATAACTTGAATATATTCCATGGCGTTATTTGCTTGCCCCGAAGTTACGCCCTTCGCGAGCGCTAGACTGGAAGCCTCCGGGGTGAAAAAAGTGTACTTTGGGGTGTTGTCGAGCCCCAATGACTTCAATAAATTTTTCTTTATCCATAACTTATGAAAATATTTCGCAACCTTAAATTATAGCTTTAATTCAGTCAGGGTTCAAATTGATTGCCTAGAAAGTTGTACAATCAAAATATGGTTTTGGAAAATTTTCCCGTGGAAACTCTAAAAACACTCCTGCTTGGTATTTTCGAAAAACATTTAGACATGTCTGTCTATCGGGCTTTCTTTTTTCGGCTCCAGGGTTACCGGCACTTACCGGCCGACTTCAGATATTGACGTCGGACTAGAGGGTTCCGAACCAATTCAACTTTCGGTTTTAGAAAAAATAAAAGTCGAGGTTGAAAATCTTCCCATACTCTATAAAATAGATATCGTGGATTTTTCTCAAATTCCAAAAGAGTTTATTCAAGTGGTAAATAATAATAAAGAGTATATATGAGCAAATTTGAAGCTATTACCGTCAATTAACCCAAGCCATTATTCGATTGGAAGAAGTTCTCAAGCTAATCCCGTCTGATGTGGTAAAAGATTCGGCGATCCAAAGGTTTGAATTTAGTCTTGATTTGGCTTGGATAACCCTAAAAGCATATCTTGAAGAGAAAAAAGGGATTTTAGTCAATTCTCCAAAGGAGGCTTTCCGCGAAGCATATCGTCAGGGAATTATCGAATATGAAGACAATTGGTTAACAATGGTTGATTTGCGAAATCAAACCGTTCATACCTACAATCAGGATTTAGCAGATAAAATTTATTCTCAACTTCCAAACTTTTTACCTTTATTCAAATTTCTCTTAACCAAACTGAAAGCCTAGTTTTATCCGTTTTTTATCTGGAGTTCAACCCGATATTACTTACAGGATGTAAAAATTCGGAATCATAATTTTGCCATCAATCGACATTCGTATTTACGAGCTGATAATTTAACTCCAGTACAGTTCCGTTGTGTTTATAACCATCTTCAACTATTCCCAGCCCGTAGCAGAAGATATAAAAAGATGTGTCAGGAGAAGTGTAAAATGATTTAAATCATTTTACATTATTATAATAAAAGCGCTAAATTTGTTTTATTTCGTTGATTTTATCGCGGATTTCTGCCGCTTTTTCAAAGTTTAAATCATCGGCGGCAGCCAGCATCTGTTTTCTTAAATGGCGGACCACAGCCTGTTTGTCCACTGGAGACAAAGACGCAATTTCCAGATCCACCAGTTTTTTTATCCCGTATCTAAAAGAAATTCCCTTTGGCAAGTCAATGTCAGCCACAGACTCCTGACTTCTGTCGACCAATTTCTCCCTGATAGGCTTATTGATTCCTTGAGGAAAAATATTATGTTTTAAATTGTATTCAACCTGGACTTTTCTTCTTCTACCGGATTCCTCAATCGCTTCTTTCATGGAATCGGTGATTTTATACGCGTAAAGAATCACCTTGCCTTGAATATGGCGGGCTGCCCGCCCCATAGTCTGGATTAAGCTGGTCTTTGACCTTAAAAATCCTTCCTGGTCGGCATCCAAAATGGCAACCAGCGATACTTCCGGCAAATCCAAACCCTCCCGCAATAAATTAATCCCGACAATTACATCCACATCTCCTAGTCTAAGCTTATCCAAAGTATCCTGGCGGTCAAGAGTTTTGATGTCGGAATGAAGATAAGCCACTTTTGGCAAATCCAATATCATTCCACCTTTGGCGGAACTATTTATATAGATTCCCACTTTCACGGGAATGACAATAGAAGCACTGGAACCGATAATTTTTGTTAATTTTTTTTCATCCGATAAGAACTCCGTCAGGGCTTCTGCAGTTTTCTTAGTTAAAGTGGTAACTAAAACTCTTTCGTTCTTGGCTTTCCGCTTTATAATTTCTATGACTAAATCCGAAACCTGATTTTCGGCATTTCTGACTTCTATTTCAGGATCGATTAGTCCGGTCGGTCTAACCAACAATTCAACTACCCCACTGCTTCCTGTTTCTTGTTTCTTGTTTCCTGACTTTTCCATCTCCCATTCCCCCGGCGTTGCCGAAGTATAAACAATCTGATTAACCCTATCCATAAATTCTTCATAGTTTAAAGGCCGGTTATCCATTGCAGCCGGCAAACGGAAACCAAAATCAATCAAGGTTTGTTTCCGGGATTGGTCGCCTTTGAACATGCCCCTAATTTGAGGAAGAGTAATGTGCGATTCGTCAATCACGGTTAAAAAATCCGGGTCGCATTGCTTAAAATAGTCCAATAGGGTAAAGGGCGGATTTCCCGGTTGACGATTGTCAAAATACCGAGAATAATTTTCAATCCCGCTGACGTAACCCAATTCCTGAATCATCGCCAAATCGTATTCCACTTTTTGGGCCAATCTTTTGGCTTCCAGAGGATGGTTCTGCCTTTCCAACTGTTTTATTCTTAAACTCAAGTCGTTTCTAATCTCGGCAAATACCGGTTTAAGGTTTTTGGAATCGGCGATATAGTGTTTGGCGGGAAAAAGGGCGACGGAGGGAAGAGAAAAATGGTTAGAATGATTAAAATGGTCAAAATGGCTGGAAGGGTTGATAGGTTGGGAGGAAATTGGATCTATCCAGACTAACTCTGAAATTTTATCCCCGATTAAAGTTATCCTTAAAACATTATCCTCGTATGCCGGCCAAATATCCAAAGTATCACCTCTTACCCTGAAATTTGATCTCCCTAATTCAATTTCTGATCGAGAGTACATTATGTCTACCAGTTTTTCTGCCAACTCTCTCCCTGAAATCTTCTGATTAAGGGTTAATTTCAAAACTCTTTTTAAATATTCCTGCGGCTCGCCCAAATTGTAAATGCAGGAAACGGAAGAAACTACGATCACGTCGCGGCGGGAAACCAAATTTGCGGTGGTCTTTAACCGCAATTTATCAATCATTTCGTTTATATCGGTTTCCTTTTCGATATAAGTATCGGTTTGAGGGATGTAAGCTTCTGGTTGATAGTAATCGTAATAACTGACGAAATAGGAAACGGCATTCTCCGGAAAAAAATCGCGATATTCCTGATACAGTTGGGCGGCTAATGTTTTATTGTGGGCAATTACCAAAGTCGGTTTATTGATTTTGGCGATGACACTTGAGGTCACGAAAGTTTTTCCGCTGCCGGTGACGCCTAATAAAGTTTGGTGACGGTTGCCTGACTCAATTAGCCTCTCAAGTTTTTGAATTGCCTGCGGCTGACTGCCGGCCGGTTGATAGGATGAATATAGTTTAAACATAATTACTTTCAGCGATCCGAATAATCCGAATATACATCCGAATGTTCCCAATATTAAGGATGCGAAGATTCGGACTCAATTCGTAGAGTTGGATTGCGTTTATATAATTATAACTGACAGCATTTGACATAGATTTACCCCCTTGACACTTGGTATTACTTCGGGCTAATATGAGACGAACAGAAAAATAATCTATCACGAAACATCAACATCATGATATTTGGATCATTCGGATGAATTCGTAGATTAGGATCGCAACATTATGCCAGTTACTCTTTACAGACGCCAACGCCAAATTGTAGAATTTTTATCTCAATATATCCAGCAGCACGGATATTCCCCTACTTTACAGGAAATCGCTTCGGCTTTGGGAGTAACTTCTTTAGCCACTGTCCACGAGCATCTGGAGGCTTTAGTCCGCAAGGGAATTATAAAAAAATATGAAGGGACTGTCCGCGGCATAGAACTATTAGACCGCAAAATTTCCAAAACATCAACCGGAGTCGAGTTGCCGGTGATGGGATTTATCGCCGCCGGCTCGCCGATTGTGCCATTTACCGATACCCATACTACTTTGTCTATTTCTCCTGATATGCTATCCGGCAAGCGCCGGGCGTATGTTTTACGGGTTAAAGGTCAGTCGATGATTGACGACGGAATTTTGGACGGCGATTATGTGGTGATCGAAGAGCAAGACGAAGTCCATAACGGCGATATTGTGGTCGCTCTTTTGGACAATGGCTTGGCGACATTAAAAAGATTTTTCCGCGAAGCTACCAGAATTAGACTGGAGCCAGCCAATTCCCAAATGCAGCCGATTTTTGCGACCCGCGTCAGGGTTCAGGGGAAAGTGGTCGGAGTAATCCGCAAGTTCCACCCCGTAGTTACTTAAACCCTTTCAAAAGTTTTTGAATATTTCTTTTTTTGCCGGTCGTGGCTAACAAAGTTTCAGTTTGCAATTGCGGGTAATTAGTATGAAAGGCGTCCCTAGAATTTTGATAAATAATTCCGGTAGCTATCCGTTTATCCGTCCACAATGAATTTTTGATTCCAGTAAGGACGTCCTTAGCCGGAATTTTGACAGGGTTAATTCTTTGCCTGTACCAAATATATGATTTATCCGGATTAAAAGTCACACAAGGCTGGAGAACGTCGACCAACGAAAATCCGGGGTGGGCAATAGCCTGTGAAATTAAATTACACAAGACTTCCTGGTCGCCGGCAAAACCTCGGGACACAAATCCGGCTTGATGCATAATGGCTAAGGCGCAGGGATTAACCGGTTCATCGGTAATTTCAGTCGGAATTGGTTTGGATTTAAATCCGGTAACGGCAGTCGGGGAAGCCTGACCGGTGGTTAAGCCGAAAACTCCGTTGTTATGCAGAATGACCGTAATATCGTGGTTGGCCCTGGCTGAATGAATAAAATGGCTGATACCTTCGCCTAAAAGATCACCATCTCCGGCTATTACAATTACCGGCATTTTATGATTCGCCAGTTTGGCCCCGATAGCATTGGCTATGGCGCGGCCGTGCAAAGAATGGAAACCATATCCCCGGATAAAACTTGAGATATTCCCGGAACAGCCAACCCCGAAAAAGAAAGCCACTTGGTCAGGATTTATTTCTAATAATTCCAGGGCCTGTTTTAACGCTCCCCAAATTCCGAAATCTCCGCAACCGGGACACCAAGTGGGAAAAACAGATGTGTTATAAGAATTAGGATTTTTCTGATTTGATGAAATCTTTGCCATAATACTCGATTGTATTTGTATAGGGGCGATTTATGAATTATGATTTACGAATTACGATTAAGAAATGTTTGATTCATAAATCATAAATCTTAATTCATAATTCAA
Organism: Candidatus Collierbacteria bacterium; assembly: GCA_016183365.1. Lineage (GTDB taxonomy): Bacteria > Patescibacteriota > Microgenomatia > UBA1400 > JACPES01 > JACPES01. The sequence goes on along the minus strand of JACPES010000003.1, from coordinate 553,101 downwards.
CAACTTTTTCTATTATTTCTTCCGCGTAAAATGGCCTTCCGTCATACTTCCGCAAATATGCCGTCGGTTCCCAGCCTATTTGTTCTTTTAACAAGGACTGAAATTGGCCAGTGGCGTTTTGTTCGATTAATAATGTCGAGGTGGCGCAATTTTTCAACGCTTCCCTTATAGCATTAGCATTCATCGGCCAGATATAGCTAAAATGCAGCAAATTTACTTTTTCATTGTTTCCTGTTTCTTGCTTCTTGTTCATTGTCATCATCGCCTGCTGGGCCGGCAATTTACCCGATCCCCAAGTCACGATGGTAATTTTGGCGTCTTTGGGTCCGATTAACTGCGGCCCCGGCATCATTTTAGAAGCAGTTTCCATTTTCTTTAACCGTTTATCAACTTGCCAAACTCTCATCGAACTGGATTCATCCACCAATCCATGGTATTCATGTTCATCTGAATTGGCGCAAAATATTCCGTTTTCCATTCCGGGTAAACTTCTTGATGATACTCCGTCAGCCGTCAATTGGTAACGTTGAAAATTCTTCACCCTGTTTAATTTTTTAGGGTCGGTTATTTTTCCCCGGTCTATGCTAAATCCGATAGAGGATAAATTTCCTGATGACATGGATGATTCGGATAAAAATTTGTCCAGCATAATTATTACAGGGGTTTGGTATCTTTCCGCTAAGTTGAAAGCGTCAAAAGCCATTTGAAAAGTTTCCTCAATGTCCCCCGGGGCTAAAACAAACCGCAGGAATTCACCGTGAGCGGCGTGAACGGCATACTGCAATTCCCCTTGTTCCGTCCAGGTCGGTAAACCGGTGGCCGGCCCCGGACGCTGGACTAAAACCAATACCAACGGAGTTTCGGTCATTCCAGATAGAGCCAGGGATTCGTTCATTAAAGCAAATCCGCCTCCTGAAGTTCCACACATAGCTCTAACGCCCATGTGCATCGCCCCAATCACCATATTCACCGAGGTGATTTCATCCGCAGCTTGAAGCGAGATGTATCCGAATTCGTTTTGATGAGCCGCTAAAAAATGCAAAATCGGAGTGGAAGGAGTCATTGGATAGGCCGTGTATAGGCCCATTCCGGCCGAAATCGCTCCCGAAGATAAGGCTTCATTGCCGTTCATCATTAATTCGTTTGAAACTTTTCCGCCAGAGGCGGATCGGCCTTTGGCCGGAAGGTCGGAGATCAAATCTAAAATCGGGTGGAAAGATTTGTCCTTGACGAAATTCCAGCCGGCTTCCAAGGATTTAATATTTGCAGAAATTACGTCGGGACCCTTCTGCGAGAACTGATCGGCCAAAAGCTTAGAAGTTGTTTCCGTGGTCGACCCCATTACCCTCAAAGCTGCACCGACTGCAACTATGTTAGCCGTCAATGGATTGCCTAATTTCAAGGCTATATCGGACATCGGGATAGATAAGAACTTAATTTTGGAAGAATTGGATTTAAAATCTATTTTAGAATCGAAAATCACCATTCCGCCAGGAATTACTTCCGGTAGGTCTAAGCTCAAAGTTTTATCGTCCAGAGCAATCAACAAATCTACCGGCTTTGTCAGGGAATATTTTTTTTCAACTAAAGCCTGAATAAGTTCAGTGTTATGACCGCCGCGGATCAAACTTGGATATTCCGGATATTCAAAAACATGGAAACCCAACCGTTGCAAGGTTTTAGCCAATATTTGTCCGACCGATTTAACCCCAGCCCCCGCCGGCCCCCCGACTTTAATGGATATTTCAGATTTCATAAAAAGCCATATAGTTATACAATACTTTAACTAACCATGTCTACAGGAACACTGTATATAGTATCCACCCCGATTGGCAACTTGGATGATTTGGCGCCCAGAGCAAAACAGATTTTGGAATCGTCAGCTTACGTGCTGTGCGAATCAACCGATCAGACCAGAAAACTCACCTCTGCAGCTAGGCTCAAAAAATACGTCGGCAAGGGGAGTTCGGGTACGTCGGTTATGTCGCAGGCAATTGATGATTTAAAATCCGGAAGTGATATTAGTTTGGTTTGTAATGCCGGCACGCCCTTGATAAGCGATCCCGGTTTGGCTTTAGTAGAAATAGCGGTGGCTTGCGGAATTCCGGTTAGGCAAGTGCCCGGATTTAACGCCGCCCTATCGGCCGCGGTTACCAGCGGATTGCCAACCAAAAGGCTGATTTTGGCAGGATTCTTGCCAAAAAAATCAGGGGCTCAAAACAATTCTCTGGAAAAACTTAAAAATGCGGCTTTAGCTCTGGATGAGCCGGCCGGAATAGTCATTTATTGTTCCAAATATCAGGTTTTGAAAACGATTGAGAATATCGCGGTAGTTTTTGGGGAGGGCATAAAAATCAGCTTAGCCCGCGAAATGACTAAAATGTTTGAAGAACACAAAAATGGAATCCCCGCCGAGCTAATAAATTGGCTAAATGAGAATAAAGTCCGATTGAAAGGAGAGTTTACTCTGGTTATAGAAGTTAAGTTGTGATTGGTTGTATTTTCTCAAACCTAGACACTCTAGCTTTAAGTTGCCTCATCTCCTGATGCTTATCTTGCAAATCGTCAAAAATCGCTTCAAACCATTCAATCGATTATTTTTTATATTTCTGAAATTCCTCTCTGAATGGATCGATTTTATTTTCAACCACTTTTTCAATGTTCTTCAAATCATCATTTGTCAGCATAATTAAATGTTAAATGGTGAAGATGGAATTGTCAACGTGTTAATACTCTTCAAGTGTCGACGTATCACCGATCGGCAAGCCAAGTTCTTTGGCCCGCAACATTCGGCGCATGATTTTACCGGAACGGGTTTTAGGCAGGGATTTCACGAATTCAATTTCTTTGGGATAGGCATGGCCGGCCAGATATTTTTTAACAAATTCCTGGAGTTTTACCACCAAGGCTTTAGATGGTTTAATTTCCGGATTTAAAGTTACAAAAGCTTTAATAATTTGACCTCGAATTGGATCCGGTTTGCCAATGACTCCGGCTTCGGTCACGCCGGGATAGGCCACCAGGGCCGATTCCACCTCAAAAGGTCCTACCCTTTCGCCGGCGGTTTTGATGACATCGTCCGCCCGGCCCACAAACCAAAAATAGCTGTCGTAATCCATATAGGCCCGGTCGCCGGATATATACCAATCGTCAATGAAATACGACTCGTATTTTTTGGGCCGGCGCCAAATTGTCTTCATCATCGATGGCCAGCCTTTCTTAATCGCCAAATTGCCCTCCATCATCGGTTTTACCGGTTTGCCGTTATCGTCAACTATCGCCGCGGTCACTCCCGGCACCGGATAGCCCATCGAACCGGGCTTGATGGGTAAACAAGGAAAATTGGCAATCATAATACTGCCTGTTTCCGTCTGCCACCAAGTGTCATGAAAAACCAACCCATAAGTTTTTTTAGCCCACAGTAGAGGTTCTGGATTCAATGGTTCGCCAACGCTTAAAATATGTCTTAATGAGGATAAATCTGTTTTGCCGATAGCCTGCTTGCCGGCCGCCTGAAGCATGCGGATGGCCGTCGGGGCCGTATACCAAACTGAAACCTGATATTTTTCGACGATTTTATACCAGATGGTTGGGTCGAACCGGCCGGAATAAACTACAGTCGAAGCCCCGTTGCTTAACGACCCTAAAATTTCATAGGCAATTCCGGTTACCCAGCCTGGATCGGCCGTGCACCAATAGGTATCGTCTTCTTTTAAATCCAAAACCCAGTTGGAAGTTAAATGTTCTTGGATAATGGCCCGGTGGGTATGAACTACTCCTTTGGGCTTACCTGTAGTACCGGAGGTATACAACATAAAAGCCGGATCATCCATATCCATTTGGGACACATGGAGTTCATCAGAAAATTTTGATAATTCCGGCGCAAAATCCTCTACCACTGAAATCTTTTCCAAATCAGGCAAATGTATTTTGGCGTCTTTTATCCGAGGCAATAATTCCTTATTGGTTATAACGACTTTAGCGGCACTATCCGCTAATCTATCGATTAAGGCTTGGACTCCGAAAGCCGAAAACATAGTTCCGGCTACAGCCCCGATTTTCAACGTTCCCAAAAATCCATAGAAAAGTTCCGGAATTCTGGGCAGGAAGAAAAATACCCTATCGCCGCGACCGACTCCCAATGATTTTAATAAATTCCCGAATCTGTTGGACAATTGGTAAAGCTCAAAAAAGGTTAACTTGATTTCGTTTAAATCCTGGTCCAGATGATAAATCGCGATTTTATTTTTCCGCGGGCCTAAAACTTGACGGTCGACGGCATTATAAGCGGCGTTGATTTTATTTTCAGGAAATAGAGAAATGTTATCTTTAATCAGTTTATTGAGATTGTAATCACGATAAGCCGCCTCATAATTGGATATATTGGGCTTAAATTTAAGCTGCTTGTCCTTGACGGTGATTTTTGGTATTGATGTTTTCATTTATCTTATTGTATTCCACCTATTCCAAATTTGTACTAAACCTTCATTTCAGACTGCCGACCTGCCCACCATCGGCTATTGCCGCAGGCAATTGCAGGCGGGTCGGCACCCGCTAATGAAGAGTTGTATTAACTTCGTCTTAATAACATTGACAAAGAAAAATTCATAGGTCTGATTACAACAGACTTCTGCCATTCATGGTCTGGGGTTTATCTATCCCCATTATTTTTAGTATAGTCGGGGCCACATCGGCTAAAATTCCGGATGGGAGCTTAGCCGGTTTTCCCTGATATTGGCGGCTGGCAATATACAAAGGTACATTGGAAGCTGAATGTTCGGTGTCAGGTTTATTGGTAATGGAGTTTATCAGCTCTTCCGCGTTGCCGTGATCCGCTGTCACCAATAAAACTCCGTCCGCCCCGAGTGTCTCCTGAAAAGCCACGTCCACGAATTTGTCCGCCGCCTCGCAAGCGTTAATAGAAGCCTCAAGATTTCCGGTATGAGCGACCATGTCAGGACAAGCCACATTCACCAAAATGAAATCATAGACTCCGCCTCTGATTTTGACCCGGAATAATTCGGTGAGTTCCGGGGTAGACATTTCCGGCTTTAAGTCATAAGTTGCCACTCGGGGACTGGAGACCATTTTGCGGTCTTCACCTTCAAAAGCCGTTTCCCGCTGGCCATTAAAATAATAGGTCACAAATCTCTCTTTTTCGGTTTCCGCTAACCTCAATTGCCTTAAGCCTTTTTCTGCCAATACTCTGCCTAAAGGCATCGGGATGAATTGAGGCGGAAAGGCTACATCTACCGGCAAATTTTCTTCATACCTGGTCATTGTCACAAAATATAAATTCTTCAATTGCTCTCCCCGTTCAAAAGGAGACGTTTCCGACTTCCCATCAGCCAAATGTTTTTGGTAATATTTGACCGCGTATGGGTCAAAACCTTCCTTGAGGGCTTCCTTTTTAAAATTTTGCAAGACAAAGGCTTTGGTTAATTGCCGGGGGCGGTCAATCCTAAAGTTAAGGAAAATTACCGCATCGTTGTCTGAAATTAGCCTGACCGGTTGACCAGAAATATCAGTTATTACTGTTGGATCAATAAATTCATCATTTTTACCGATCTCATAAGATTTGGTGATGGCTTCTTCCGGAGATAAGGTTTTAACAGCTTGACCTTTAGTCAAGGCCTGGTAGGCTTTTGCCGTCCTGTCCCAACGATGATCGCGATCCATGGCCCAATATCTGCCCATCACGCTGGCGATTTGTCCTATTCCGGTTGAACCAATATGTTGTTTAATTTGGGCGATATAAGTTAAAGCCGAAGTCGGCGGAGAATCCCGGCCATCGGTAATTAAATGCAGATAAATTTGAGACAAGCCTTGTTGTTTAGCAAACCGCATCAGGGCGTAAAGATGTTCAATATTGCTATGAACCCCGCCGGAACCAATCAAGCCCAAAACATGAAAATTTCCTTTAGTTCTTTTAACGTGCTCGACAGCGTTTAAAAATGCGGGGTTTGTGAAACAAGTCCCGTCGGCGATGGCCATATTTATTCGGGGCAAATCCTGATAAACAATTTGGCCGGCGCCCAGGTTTAAATGACCGGTTTCTGTATTTCCGTCTTCGCCATGGGGAAGGCCGACCGATTCGCCGGCGGCGGCTAATTGAGTAGATGGAAACCCGGCTTTAAGCTTATCAATCGCCGGGGTTTGAGCCTGAGTTATAGCATTTCCCGGACCCGGACAGCCAATCCCCCAACCGTCGAGAATAACAAGGACCATAGGTCGTAACATAATAGATTTCTTGAAGATAGATTTTCTTGAGATTTTTGATCTTGATACACTTGATACCTTGAATATTTGATCTAATCATCAAGATTTCAAGACTTCAAGATCAAGGATTCCATCTTCAAGATATCTTTCTTGGTCAACTTCCTTTCAATTCTTCTTCAATTTGTAACAACCTATTATATTTTGCCACCCTTTCACCTCTGGCCGGGGCCCCGAATTTAACGTGATTAGCACTGACTCCAACCGCAAAATCGGCAATAAAATCATCATTGGTTTCCCCGGAACGGTGAGAAACAACTATATGCCAATTGGCGGCCAAAGCCATTTTTATAACTTCCACGGTTTCCGAGATAGTTCCGATTTGATTAGGTTTGACTAAAATCCCGGTGCATAAATTTTTATCAATCGCCTCTTTAGTTCTTTGTTTATTGCTAGTCAGCAAATCATCACCGATGATAATAGTTTGCTTAGACATTGAAGTTGTAACCTGTTTCCAACCGTCAAAATCATCTTCACTAAACGGGTCCTCCAAACCAAAAAGGTGAAACTTGTAGTTTATTTCTTTATAAAATTCCAACAGTTCTGATCTGGTCAAAGCTTGAGACTTATCCCGAATCGCGTAAGAATGGCCGTTATAAAAAGAAGTCGCGGCCACATCCAGCCCCAAAAAAACGTCTCGAGCTGGCTCAAAACCGGCTTGCTTTATGGATTCCATAATCAGTTCCAAGGCGTCCGTATTGGTAAAAAGATTAGGAGCGTATCCGCCTTCGACTCCTACCGAACTGATGGCGCCGCGATGAACCAAAACATCACCCAAAGTCTGATAAATTACTTCTCCACACTCCAAAGCCTGGCTATAAGCTTTGTTGGTGGCCGGAATGACATGAAACTCCTGGAAGTCCAAATTTCCGGTGCCGTGCTTGCCGCCATTGATAACGTTGAAAATCGGGGTTGGGATATCCAGATTTTCAGAAACCCGATATTTCAAATGAATATACTTATAGGTCGGATAACCAGTAACCGCTGCTCCCAGTTCGCAAACTCCTTGAGAAACCGCCAGGATGGCGTTGGCTCCTAAATGGCTTTTATCCGCGGTTCCATCCATATCGATTAAAATCTGGTCTATTTCCGTTTGGCGGGTAGGATCTTTACCGATTATGGCTGGCCCCAATATTTTATTGACGTTATCCACGGCTTTCAAAACTCCCTGACCTTGATAATTGCCTGGATTTTTGTCCCTTAACTCTTTAGCTTCATGGGAACCGGTCGAGGTCCCGGAAGGAATCGAAGCCACCACCTGCGAACCATCGTCAGCTGTTAATAAGGCTTCAATCGTGGGAATTCCCCTGGAGTCAAGAATTTGGCGAGCCTGGATGGATTTGATTAATGACATAGATTTTTCCTCTCCGCTTCATAAATTAATTTTCTGGTCGTATTAATCCTATCGGGCGAAATTGACACACTGGTGATTCCCCATTTTACCAATTCTTCTACCAGTTCCGGATAAATACTTGGGGCCTGGCCGCAAATAGAACTGGTGACGCCTCTTTTAGCGGCCGAGGTAATCAAACGTTTTAAACTCCAGAGTACCGCCGAATTCATCTCGTCATAATCCTTGGCCACATTTTCGTTATCCCGATCGGTTCCCAATGTCAGCATGGTCAAATCATTGGTTCCTATAGAAATACCGTCTATGCCGACGTCCAGAAAATCGTCAATTGAAATTACATTAACCGGTAATTCTGTCATCATCCAAAATTGAAAGTTTTGACTTCTCCTTAAACTCATTCCGTAAACTATTTTTTTAACTTCTTTCAGTTCATTTACACTTCTGACAAACGGAATCATCAAATGAAGATTATTAAATTTTTCCCGGACTTCGCGGATTGCCTTTAACTCCAATTCAAAAACTTCAGAATCGACGATATATCTTGACGCACCCCTGAAACCCAACATCGGATTTGGCTCCACCGGCTCAAACCGGTCCCCGCCTTTTAAATTCCGGTACTCATTCGTCCTGAAATCCGTGGCCCGATACACCACCGGCCGGGGATAAAAAGCCTGCGCGAATTTGGTTAAGCCCGTTTTCAAAGCATCAACGAATTCAGCGGTTTTTTTGTCCTGAATAAATTTTTTAGGATGAATTCCTATCTGGGCAATCATAAACTCCGCTCTTAATAATCCGATCCCGTCCACGTTTTCGGCCGCGATTTTCTCGGCCAGTTCCGGTTCGGCCAGGTTAACGTAAACCTTAGTGGCGGTTTTAAAATTAGAAAAATTCGGAACACTCTGAACACTCGGAGATTCTGACTGTCTGACAATCTGACTATCGGACGATCCGGCTGTCGGAGTTTTCTGAAACGCCCCCGCAAATACTTCCCCGTTAGTTCCGTTTACGGTTACTATCGAACCGTTTTTAAGCTTTTTAGTGGCAATTTGAGTTCCAACCACGCAAACCACTCCTAATTCCCGGCTGACAATTGCGGCATGCGAAGTCTGCCCGCCCTGATCAGTTACTACTGCCACCGCTTTCCGCATGGCCGGGACAAAATCCGGGCTGGTCATTTCCATCACTAAAATATCTCCGGGTTTGACATTATGAATTTCTTTGACTGATTTAATCAGCCTGACCGGACCGGAAACTAGCCCCGGGCTGGCCGGTTGGCCAGTTAAAATCTTGGTCAAACCTTTAGTAACTATTTTTCCGCTTTCTTCCGAATAAATTTTATTCTCTAGAGTGGTGATCGGCCTGGTTTGGATGATATAAATTTTTCCTTTCTCCAAAGCCCACTCCACGTCTTGGGGGAAAAAATAGTGTTGATACAAAGCCATTCCCAATTTAGCCGCCTCCACTACATATTTATCCGATAACTTTTGAGATTTTTGCTTCCATATCGGCAAAATTCTGACTTCATTTTCAGCCAGATGATCTTTGATATTTTTAACCATTATCCTGGTCTGACGGTTAATGGTTTTTTTTGAAATTTCCAGATTTCTTTTTAAAACTTCATAATGATCAGGTGTTACCGATCCCTGAACAATCATTTCTCCTAATCCCAATACGGCCTCGATTATAATTACCGATTTATCCTGATTAACCGGATTAACGGTAAACATAACTCCGGAAACTTCCGATTGGATCATTTTCTGAATCGGGACCGCTATCCCGACTTTAAAATGATCAAATTTCTTTTGCTCCCGATAAAAAATAGCTCGCGGAGTAAACAAACTGGCCCAGGCTTTTCTGACATAATCGACGACATTCGATTCGCCGACTATGTTTAAAAAAGTGTCCTGTTGGCCGGCAAAACTGGCGTCAGGCAGATCTTCCGCCGTCGCCGAAGACCTGACAGCCACCAAAGTTTTATTTCCCAATTCTAAATAAGACTTAATTATTTTTTCAGAAATATCTTCTGGAATAGAACCATGGACGATCATATCTTTTATCTGGTGGCTGATCCGGGTCAGCTCGTCGGAACGGTGAACGTCGAGTCCCTTTAATAAATCGGAGATTTTATTTCTTAAATGATTTTCCTCTAAAAACTTCCAATAGGATTCTGAAGTTACCACAAATCCGGGCGGGACCGGAAATCCGGCTTTAGTCATTTCTCCCAAATTGGAACCCTTGCCTCCCACCAACAGAATATCGCCTTTATCTACTTTCTTAAAATCAATAACCAACGGAAGTTTATCAGGCATTATATTTAGGATACCTTATTGAAGTCCAAAGTTCAAATGCCAAAACTTTAGCAATCAATGGTCATTCCCGTGAAAACAGGAATCTATTCCAATAATTATTTGAACAGATTCCTGCTTACGAAAGGAATGACAAAGAAAAGTTTACTTATTCATCAATCTCTGTATACTCGATTCTTGAAGGACAAAATGAAATTCTATATTTTATTAACAGCAATTTTTATCGTTGGCATGCTAACCGGTGGAATAACCCAACAATATTGGTTGCTAAAATCATCTCCCGCGATGCTGTCGCCTTTATCCCCGGAACCAACCGTGATTCCAAAACCTTTGCTTAAATATTCGTTTGACAATCTAAACCAGTCTAATTTTACGCCAAAAACTATTGATCTGTCGCAAGAAATCAATTCAGGAGAAAAACACTCCGGTTGGTTATTTGATTTTGAAACCCGGGAAGGCCGAGTAAGCGGAACCGCCAATATTTCGGCTGGCTGCGCTTTGTCTTCTTTTAAATCAAAATGTCCGGTAATAATAATGTTGCGGGGATATGTCGATAAGGAAGCTTACATGCCGGGTATCGGAACTAAAAAAGCGGCAGAGGTATTCGCCGATAACGGATTTTTAACCCTGGCTCCGGATTTTTTAGGCTTCGGCAGTTCAGATCCCGAACCTCAAAACGAGATTGAGTCCCGTTTGATTAAACCGGCTACTGTCTTGCAGTTATTAGCTTCCATCTCTAACCTACCCATGGCTGATACTGAAAACATATTTTTGTGGGGGCATTCCAATGGCGGCCAAATCGGCTTATCGGTTTTAACCGTTAGCAACAGAATTAAAGCGGCTTCGTTTTGGGCTCCGGTGTCCAAACCGTTTCCTTATTCCATTCTGTACTATACCGGCGACAGTGACGACCATGGAAAGTATTTGCGAAAATCTATTTCTGAATTTGAATCCGTCTACGACCCGGAGCTATTTTCCGTAACCAATTACCTGGATCGGATTGAAACTCCGTTGATCGTTCACCAAGGCACTGGCGATGAAGCGGTACCGTGGGAATGGTCTATGGATCTTATTAAAACTTTGCAATCATTGAATAAACAAGCGGTTCTATATCAATATCCCGGAGCCGACCACAACTTAACTCCCGGTTGGAATTCAGTGGTTAAAACCGATCTTAAATTCTTTAATAAATTTATTTCCCCATCTCGACCTTAAACCAATCAACCCAAGGGATAGGGGCCGGATTTTGGCCGTACAGAAGGGATAAATAAAGATCGGTGTAAGCCCCAAGCTGGATTAGTTCAAACGCTTGAGACAATTTAGTGGCCGATATCATTTCCAGAGCAACCGTCTCAATCCCGTTCTTTTCCACCACCTGTTTGGTCAACCCAAATCTTTTTTGGATCCTGGCAGAATATAGATTTGATGACGCGAAAACAAACAAAATATTGCCAGAGTTAGTTTTAGGGTGTTTAAGACCTTCCAGTAAATGATGATTAAGTTCCGGAATTTGAAAATCAAAAGAAATATTCTTGGCATTCTCGTTTTGCTGGTTATTGACAACGTGCATCGGTCCGACCAAATGTTCGCCGGCAACAAGTGCCACGACTTTACCCTTCATCTTATTCGCCAACAATTTTGCCGAATTGTTTATTTCCGGAATTTCAACTTTGTTCTTATTTATAACCGCTTTCATAACTTTAACGATTTCGCTTATTTCTTTACTTGAAATTGAAATTAAACCGACGTGAGAAACTAAGGCCAGCTGGCCGATTGCGGAATAACCGATCGCCATCCTCGGCTGATTCGAAGGATTATATTTAGGCACAATTTTGTAATAAGGAACTTTTTGTTGTTCCGCTAATTCTAATAATTTTCCGCCGGTGCCTATGGCCATCCATTTAAGATTTTTATCAATCGCCTGTTGGGCATTCATAACTGTTTCTTCTGTCGATCCCGAATAGCTGGAACAAGAAATTAAACTACGTTCATTCACAAAAGCAGGCAGATCATATCCGTTAACCCTGACCAAAGGAACTTTTAAATCTTTGAAGTAAACTGACTCAATTACTCGCGTCCCCAACCCTGACCCTCCCATCCCGCACATGACGATATTGTCAATCTGTTTATAAGAATCGGGAACAACAATATTTTGAGCTTTTTCCCAAGCATCCAAACACTGTTGCGGTAAAGCTTCCACCGATCCCAACACGTTTTCTAAATCAATTTTGGCAATTTCTTCTCGGGAATCTAAAATGCTTAAACTCATATTTTGTTTAATGAAAATGAATAAGATTAAGAAAAATATATCTTAGTTTTTCTATCATATCAGCATCTGCCAACTTTGCAATCTCTGCAATCTCAACGCAAGAACAGACAACGTCCCACTTTACAACTAATATAAAATGTAGTACAACATTTTATATATGGCTCAAGTTTCTGTTCAATATATTAAACCTGAAGTAAAAGAAAAATTACAGTCTCTTCTTGTTGACTGCATCAATAGGTGCGCTCAAGCATCTTTAGCCGCTGACTTTGTTGATGATTTATTAACTAATACAGAAAAGATTATGATCTCAAAACGAATCGGTGTTGCTTTAATGCTTTTAAAACACGTTGGTGCCCGCGAAATTTCAGATAAATTAAAAGTATCATTTCCAACTATTTACAGGGTTAAAACTTGGTTAGAAGTAAAAGGCAGCGGATATCGAACGTTGCTCGAAACGATATTAAAAGAAGACGCTGCAAAACAACGCTCTCATCAATCAGCTCTGGAAGAAACCGAAAGTTCTCCTTTATGGTTTGGACCAACAAATTGGAAAAGTCAGCGTCGGAGGCAGTGGGAAAAAGTAAAGCAAACCGAAGTTCCCTTCTGATTTATAATGCAGTTATAATAAAATGTTATATAACATTTTATATTTAGATTATTGGAAGTGTATTCGGACTAAACCCAACCTAATTTTCCGCTGTGCGTGGTTACCGCGTCACGATTTAAGCGATCGCCGATCTCGGGATATTTCTCCAATTGATCGGCTAGCAAATTTTTAATATCTATAACCTCTTTTTCTGTATCCGCTTCTACCCTAATCGTTAAATAAGGACTAGTATTAGAGGCGCGGACCAACCCCCAACTCGTATCACTAAACAAAATTCTTATCCCGTCTATGGCAATTGTTTTGTACTTCTTTGAAAAGCGCGTTGAGATTTGAGCTACTATTTTTTGCTTGGCGCTGTCACTGCAGGGAAGTTTTAATTCCGGCGTCATTACTGTTTTTGGAAAACTTTCAAATAACCGAGAGAATGGCTTATTCCCTTGCGCCAATATGGACAATAATTTTCCGGCAGCATACAAACCATCGTCAATTTTGAAATAATCTTCTACAAAGTAAAAATGCCCGGAAACCTCACCGGCAAAAATTACTTCAGGATCATTTCTTAATGTCTGTTTTATCGGAGCATGTCCGGTAATATGCATTACCGGAATTCCGCCAAACTTAGGAACTAGCTCATCAATCAATCTCGTACATTTAACATCATAGACAATCTTTTTTCCGGGGTTTCTGGACAAAATATCTTTGGCTAGGAGCAGAAGCATTCTATCCGCGTAAATAAAGGATCCATGTTCGTCAACTGCTCCAAATCTATCTCCGTCGGCGTCTAAAGCTATCCCAAGATCCGCCTTTTCCTTAACTACTCGTTTTCCTAAATCCCTCATCACAAAGATATCTTCCGGATCAGGCACATGATTAGGGAAAGTTGAATCCGGCTTAGTATATAATTCAACCACTTCGCATCCCAATTTTCTCAAAATTTCAGGGGCAAATAACCCGGCGCTGCCGTTTCCGCAGTCAACCACAACTTTTAACGACCTATTTAAATGATTGTGTTCTAGAAAATATTTTTGATACTCTGTGAAAATATTTAGTTTTTCATAACTGCCATTTTTTGAAGTCATAAAATTTTCCTGTTCAATTATTTTACGCATTTTTTTCAGTTCTTTACCGTAAATCGGATAAACATCTTTAGCCATAGTTTTAAAGCCGTTAAAAAAATAAACATTATGGCTTCCGGTAACATTTACTCCACCGTCAAGATGGTAATACGCCGTTGCAAAATAAATGAATGGCGTCAAGGACACTCCGGCATCAATCACATTGCATCCGGTAGATCTAACCCCCTTGATAAACTGAAGTTTTAGTTCCTCACCATATGGTCTGATTTCATGTCCGACGATAATTTTTCTCCCGCTACGTTCTCTAATCAATGTTCCATATGCTTTACCTATCGCTTCCGCGATGTCAGGAGTTATAGTTATCCCCGGGAATTTTCCATACCATTTCTGGTATTCTTTGAGAGCTTTCTTGGAAAATTTTGTTCCGGCTATACCGCGAATGTCGTACTCTCGGAAAATGTTAGCGTCAACTTTCATGAAGGACTTAATACTACAAACTTAGTAAGGCAATGTCAAGGTGAGATGATAAATTTGAAGGGGTGGAACCGGTTTTGACGGCTTCATCAATCTCCACTAATCTTCGGTGAAAGTTAATCAAGCCTTTTTCGGTCCATCTACCGGCTTGACTCGCCAACTTCTGTCGTCTCCAATCCTGATTGTATCCACTGTCGGAACCCAAGGTTGAATTCTCCAGAATCAGCTCCGTTGCTCTTTTGGCCAGCCAGAAAAACACCAATTCCGCCGGCTCGTCAATTATTAAACTGTTAAATGTTTTAGAGGCCGATTGGCCGTTCCCCGGAACAACCTGGTCCAAAAATTTATACAGAAGGCTTGAAAGTCTAAATTCCTTGATATTTACACCGGATTTACCGGTGAATTTTTTTAAACCGGCAGCCGAGATTTTTTTTGGTTCCCACAGCGCAAGAGATAAGGGACAAGGGCTAAGGGATAAATAAGACAGCAGAGAATCTTTTTCTTTGGAGGGGCGGCGAGATAACAAGCCTTCTATCGCCACAATTCTATCCCCGCCAAACAGGCTTTGGGATTCCAACGACTGAATTAAATCTAATTGGACCATATCGGCTCCGTTTAATCTGACTATTTCATTCAAGCCATAGGCTTTCAATTTCTCGATTAGTTCAATGAATGACTTGCGGCTTAACTCAGAATTATCTCCGTGGAAAACATGAATCATTTTGAGGAATTATTTTTATAATGCTTGACAACTTTTTCCAACTCTCTCCCCAGATGAAAACTGCCGGTCCGGTGAGGCCGAAGAGCGCCGGAAAAAGTACTAGGGATATGTAAAAGTTCGTGAATCAAAGTTTTGGTCTGCTGTTCCAATCCCAACCGGTCAAATTTTTCGGACAATACTTCAATTACATAATGGGGTTTAATTCCCAAAGCCTCCTGCCAAATTGTGGGAAAAGCCCAAATCCGGGCAATGGCTCTGGATTTTGATCCGTACGACCTGATAGCCGCAATTTGCTCAAATTTAACGTAAGACATTTCAATCCTTTTTAGAATTTCTTTCAAACGGGATTGGATATCCGGCGCTTTCTTGAATATCATGGCAAGGATAGTTGTTTTATCTTATCAAATAAAAGGGTTGGCTTTTCGTCGGTATCCAGAAGTGAAAAAGCAGAGAAAGGCATGGTTTGGGCATTAAATAAAAACGGGGTTACCGCCACCACCCGATCATCCGGATGCCAAACTTTTTCGTAAGCTGTTTGAAAATATTCGGAAATTAGCTTCATGCTCTTCTTGGTATTATCCCATCCGGTTTCGGTGATAAACACCGACAAATCTTTTCCGGTCATTTTTTTAATTATTTCTAATTCAAATTGATAGGATCTAACGCTCATTTTATGGGTATCAGCGGGCAAACCGGAAAATCCCGGATTTGGATAAGCATGGCTGTTCCATCCGGCTAATTTATCAATTGTTTCCGGAAATTGGGAAATCAACCGATCCAAAAATAAATTAAGTGTCATAGCGGTAGGGCTGTTAATGGCGGCGGCATCCAAAGCTGCAGGTAATACTAAATACTGTTTGGGTTCTGTTTCTAACCAGTTGACTAAAAACGTCAGGCTGTTGCCATAATTGGTTGGATCAACTCTTCCTCCCCATTCCGGAGCGTGATTGGGCTCGTTAAAAGCGATGACTATTAGTTTATCCCGGTGCCAATCGAGTTCGGAAAAAAACTTAGAAAAAGTGACAATATTATACTTGGTCGGTCTTTCCCAAAAACTGCCGTTATGACTGGTAGCCAGTCTGACGATCGGGATAAATCCGCGCCTATTAGCCTCGTCGAAAAACTTTTGCCATTTGTTTTTGTCCAATTGATCCAGCCTGATCGGGACCGTCACAAAGCCGCCGGATGGTAAAAGCTTGGAAATTTCGACTATTTCTTCTGTTTCCAAAATATGCACTCCGAGTTTATTACCGTTATTGGCAAAAGAAACAATCGGCGACGAAAATCCAAGAACAATAAATATTATTAGTAATCGAAGTAAAAATTTCATCAGACGACCTTTCCATTAAATTAGTGGCTCTTGTTGCGATCTCTGTTGAGGGTATGGCACGCCGAGGTGTTGGTAAGCCTTTTTAGTCGCCTTCCGACCTCTAGGGGTCCGTTTCAAAAAACCAAGCTGCATTAAAAAAGGTTCGTAAATATCGCAAATGGTGTCCAGGTCTTCGTGAATGGTGGCGGCGATGGTCTCCAACCCCACCGGCCCGCCCCCATGCTTTTCGATGATGGCTATCAGTATCCTGCGGTCGGATTCGTCCAATCCAAGTTCGTCAATTTCCAACATCGCCAAAGCTCCTCTGACTATTGATTGATCGATTTTACCCTGATTTTTAACCTGGGCGTAGTCCCTAACTCTTTTTAGCAACCTGTTGGCGATTCTGGGGGTGCCGCGGCTGCGGCGGGCAATTTCATCAGCGCTATCATGGTCTAAGCTGACATTTAAAATTTTAGACGACCTTTTAACCACCTGCTCTAATTCTTTGGAAGTATAAAACCCCAAGCGGTGGATAATTCCGAATCTGTCCCGCATCGGTGAACTCAACATTCCGGCTTTAGTGGTGGCTCCGATGATCGTAAACCGGGGCAAATCTAGCCTAACGGTTCTGGCGGAAGGACCTTTGCCCAAAACAATGTCCAGAGCGAAATCCTCCATCGCCGGATATAAAGTTTCCTCCACTACCTTGCTCAAACGATGGACCTCGTCAATAAATAAAATATCGTTGGGTTCTAAATTGGTCAGAATACTGGCCAAATCCCCCGCCCGTTCAATAGCCGGACCGGAAGTAATCCGGATATTTACCCCCATCTCGCTGGCGATAATATGGCCTAAAGTAGTTTTCCCCAACCCCGGCGGGCCATATAAAAGGATATGATCCAAAGCCTCTTTTCTCTCTAAAGCCGCGTTTAAAGAAATCACTAAATTTTCCAGAATCTTTTTTTGGCCGAAAAATTCCCGTAGCTTTTTTGGCCTTAACGACGAATCCAACAATTCCTGATCAAAATTCTTATTTTTTTTATCCATTTTTACCTAAATTTTTCAAAGCCATTCTGATCTGGTCTGAAAGCGGAGCGTTAAAGTCAATAGTCTGGATATGGGACGAAATTTCTTTGAGAGAAAAACCCATTGATTTTAGAGCCGCTATCAATTCGCTTTTAGCCTTCATCCCTTCATCGGATAAATCCAATTCCTGGCCACCGATTTTTCCTTTCAAATCAATTATAATTCTTTGAGCTGTTTTCTTGCCGATACCGGAAATCCCAGCAAACCAGCCGACATCGGAATCCAAAATAGCCTTAGTGACATTCTCCGGGCCGCCGGCCGAAATGATGTTCATCGCAGTTTTTGATCCGACTCCTGAAACCGCAATCAATTGTTGAAAAATCTCCTTTTCTTTAACCGATGAAAAACCGAACAGAGTCAACTGATCTTCTCTAACATGAGTATAAATATATACTTCTATTTCTTGACCGATGCTGAATCCGGAATTCAGAATTGCGGCCGAAGAAATCACTTCATATCCGACTCCGCCGGTTTCTACCAAAATTTGTTTTCCGGATTTAGATAATAACTTTCCCTTAAGATACCCAATCACGATTTCAAGTATAACATTGACTGAAAGGCATTAAAGTATCTGATACTTTACACTCGATAAATTGATCCTGTGGCAAGAGCTATGGCTAGGGCGTCGGCGGCATCATCCGGCTTGGGAATTTCTGATAGCGACAATAAAATCTTCACCATTTTTTGAACTTGAACTTTTTCTGCCCGGCCGTAGCCAGCTACCGACTGTTTAACCTGAAGCGGAGTCACATCTATGACTTTGACTCCGTACTTCTTCAAGGCCAATAGAATTACCCCTCGAACCTCCCCCACAGACACAGCCGTTTTAGCATTGGTGTTAAAAAAAAGAGTTTCTATACCGGCTAAATCGGGCTTAATTTTTTTTAAAACCTTAGAAAGACCGTCGAAGATCTTCTCCAGCCTGTTTGAAAGGCTGGTTTTCACCGGAGTCTCTAAACAACCGTAATCTATTAAAGAAAATTTGGCTCCGGTTTTGCTTATTACTCCCCAACCCATTCTGGCAAATCCGGGATCAATGCCTAAAATGACCATTATAAGAAACAGGAAACAGGAAGCAAAGAACAATGAATTTCATTGTTTCTTGTTTCTTGATTCTTGTTCATTTTTTAATATGTTCCAGCAATTTCAATTCCAATAATGCTCGTCTCAATTCCGCTTCTACCATTTGGAAATCCGTTCCTTCCAGCTTTTTTTCCAGTTCCGCTTTGGCTTTATCTTTGGCTTCCTGGGCTCTGGCTAAATCGGCGTCTTCAGGTAAAATCGCGGCCTCGGAAATTATGGTGACTTGATTCTCCGCCACATCCATAAATGCCCCGTTAACCCCGACGTAAAAATTATTCCCGCCGACCTTGTAATTTATAACTCCGTCCCGCAGTTTTGATAAAAACGGAGCATGATTCGGCAGGATGCCAACATCTCCCATTTCCGCCGGAGCGTTGACTATCTCAACATCTTCAATATCCAAAACTTGACGTGAAGGGGTAGCTAAAGATAGATGAAGTAATTGATTCATGGATTAATACTGTCTTTCCGGCCTTAAACCCGGAATCCGCTTGTCGTTCCCGACCTGATCGGGAATCTATTTAAATAGGTTCCCGCTTTCCTACCCGCAATGCTTTCAGCTTAACGTATTAGCTTATCTCCTTGGCCTTCTTGACCGCATCGTCAATACTACCGACCATATAGAAAGCCTGTTCCGGCAAACTATCGTGCTTGCCTTCGATAATTTCCGAAAATCCCCTAACGGTTTCCTGAATCGGGACGTAGGCCCCGGGAGTTGAGGTAAACTGTTCGGCCACAAACATCGGCTGGGTCAAGAATTTTTGAATTTTCCTGGCTCGGGCGACTATCAATTTGTCATTGTCCGACAATTCATCAATCCCCAAGATAGCAATAATATCTTGCAAGTCCTTATATCTTTGCAGAATCTGTTGGGTCTCTCTGGCGGCCCGATAGTGATCTTTGCCGACGATACCGGGTTCCAGAATCGTAGAATTCGAAGTCAAGGGGTCTACCGCCGGATACAGGGCTTGTTCTGCCAAAGACCGTTCCAAAGCAATGGTGGAATCCAAATGGGCAAAAGTTGTAGCCGGAGCCGGATCAGTGTAGTCGTCGGCCGGAACATAAACCGCTTGAAATGAAGTAATCGAACCTTTTTTGGTGGAAGTAATCCTTTCCTGCAAGGCCGCCATTTCTGAAGCTAAAGTAGGTTGATAGCCGACAGCCGACGGGATCCGGCCCAAAAGAGCGGAGAGTTCGGAACCGGCCTGAGAAAACCGGAAGATATTGTCGATAAATAAAAGCACGTCTTCGCCCAAATCCCTGAAATATTCGGCAAAAGTCAAAGCCGTTAAGCCCACTCTTAAACGGTTGCCGGGAGGTTCATTCATCTGCCCGAAAACCATTACCGTATTTTTAAGCACTCCGGCATCTTTCATTTCGTGGTATAAATCGTTTCCTTCGCGGGTTCTTTCGCCCACTCCGGCAAAAACCGAATGGCCGGAATGTTCTTCTGCAATATTCCTGATTAACTCCTGGATGATGACCGTCTTGCCGACTCCCGCTCCGCCGAATGCGGCTACCTTGCCGCCTCTGGGAAACGGAGCGATCAAATCGATCACTTTTATTCCGGTTTCCAGCATTTGCGGATTTGTTTCCTGATCAGTTAATAACGGAGCTGGTTGATGAATGGTCTTAAAAAATTCGGCCTTGACCTGGCCCAAATCGTCAACCGGTCGTCCAAGAACGTCAAATATTCTCCCCAGAGTAGAGGGACCGACCGGCACGGTTATCGGGTTGCCTGTAGCCTTGACAGTTAGATTTCGTTTTAAACCTTCTGTCGCTCCCATGGCTACCGTCCGGACCAAACCCTTAGCTAACAATTGTTCTGTCTCTAGAGTCAACTTAGTTGCGCTTCCGGGCATTTCCACTTCTAAAGCTTCATATGTTTGAGGAGTGTAACTCTCAAACTCAACATCCACCACCGGCCCGGAAATTCTGGTAATTACCCCCTGTTGTTTTATTGATTTATTTAATTTCATATTCAACCTTTTCAGCCTTTTAAACCTGTTAGCCTGTAACTAATTCACCACCGCCATACTGGACGTGACGATATCCGCGATTTCTGCGGTAATAGCTTTCTGGCGGTTTTGATTATATGACAATTGCAATAGGCCTCTTATCTCTCGGGCGTTATCCGAAGCATTTTTCATCGCAATCATCCTGGCGGATTGCTCGGAAGCTTTAGCGGATAAAACCGCCTGATAAATTGACAGTCTGACATAAGCCGGCAATAGTTCAGATAATAAATCTGCGGCTGTTGGCTCGAAAATGTACTTCGGCTGGAGAATCCGGACCTCCGGCATTTCAGAGATTAACTTTACCGGCAAAATGTTTTCGATGACCGCTTCTTGGTTCAGGGTTGAAATAAATTTAGGATACACCAAACTAATTCCCCCCACCCGCTTTTGTTCATACTCTTCAATCGCGATAGCCCCAATAGCCGAGGTATCGGATAAAACCGGCTTATCTCCCAATGAATCAAAACTGGCTAAAATGTTCCAATCGGTCCGGCGGGCATAAACTACGGCCTTTTTTCCCACTACTATAACTTTATCCTGATTAGACTTTCGCCTAATTTCTGTTTCGGCTTTTCTAAATGTTCCGGTCGGCAAAGAACCGCATAAACCTCTATCTGGAGAGATTATAATTATTAGAGACGGTAAAAGTTCCCGGTCGGCTGTCACAGAAATTAAGGGATGATTGACGATGCTGGAAAATCTAATGATGTTGGAAACCATTTTTTTCATTAATGCCTCATAAGAAACTCCGGCCGTCGCTACGTCTTGAGCTTTTTTCATTTTACTGGCAGCCACAGCTTCCATCGCTTTGGTAATTTTGCTGATATTTCCGGCTGATTTTATCCTGCGCTTTAATTCGCGGTTAGTCGCCATTTTCCTCCTGTATATACACCTGCTTGGCATCTCTGACTATTTTGGACAATTTTTCAATGGTTTCGGGACTCAAAAGTTTTTCCTTAGCGATCTTTTCAAATATTTCCGGATTATGCCGCTCGACATAAGCTAATAAATGATTTTCGAAATTTTTAATCTTGCCTAAATCCAAATCGTCTAAAATTCCGTTAGTCCCGGCCCAGATTGAAACTACTTGCCTCTCAACCGGCATCGGATCGTCTCGGTCCTGTTTCAATAACTCCGTCAATTTAGCTCCTCGGTTCAAGTCCTTCTTGGTTCTTTCGTCCAAATCGGAAGCAAACTGGGCAAAAGCCTGTAGTTCGCGGTATTGAGCCAAATCCAACCTCAATCTGCCGGCAACTTGTTTTATGGCCTTGATTTGAGCCGCTCCGCCCACCCGGCTGACAGAATTGCCAACGTTAATGGCCGGTTTTTGGCCGGAGTTGAACAAATCGGATTCCAAATAAATTTGGCCATCGGTAATGCTAATAACGTTAGTCGGGATATAAGCGGATAAATCACCGGCCTGGGTTTCGATTACAGGCATTGCGGTCAATGATCCCCCGCCGGATTTTTGATTTAAGCGGCATGACCTTTCCAAAAGCCGAGAATGGGCGTAAAAGATATCTCCCGGATAGGCTTCGCGGCCTGACGGACGTCGCAAAAGCAAACTAATCTGACGGTAAGCCCACGAGTGTTTGCTTAAATCATCATAGATCACCAAAGCGTCCTGGCCTTTTTCTAAAAAATATTCGCCGATAGCGCAGCCGGCATAAGGGGCCAAATACTGCATCGCTGGAGAATTAGAGGCCGAAGCCGCCACCACTACCGTATGAGACATGGCCCCGAATTTTTCTAAAACAGCGATAAATTGGGCTATATTGGAGCGTTTTTGGCCTATGGCGACGTAGACGCAAAACACGCCTTCATTTTTTTGATTGATAATTGTGGATAAAGCAATCGAAGTTTTTCCGGTTTGGCGGTCGCCGATAATCAGCTCTCTTTGGCCCCGGCCGATCGGAATCATGCCGTCAATCGCCTTAATTCCGGTTTGTAAAGGGACTGAAACCGATTGTCTGGCCATCACCCCCGGAGCGATCTTTTCCAACGGATTGAATTTTTGGGGCAAAAATTCAGGTTTTCCGTCCAGAGGTTGGCCCAAAGGATCAATCACCCGGCCCAAAACTTCCTGCCCCACCGGAATAGATAAAAGCCGGCCGGTGGTTTTTACCAAATCGCCAGGCTTAATCCGAGAATTATCCCCTAAAATCACGATTCCGGCGCTTTTTACGGATAAATTTAAAACTAAACCCCTGGTTTTATCTTCAATTTCGACAATTTCTCCCATCATAGCTTCCGACAATCCATCCGCTTCAGCCACACCATCCCCGATCAGAGTAATTCTGCCGATGCTATACTCTTTTTGACGATGGCTGGCCTGATTTATATCTATCGTAAAATCGAAGATTTTATCTCCGATTTCCGCCAAAAACCCAGCCGGGATTGAAGCGTCAATCTCATTTTTAATAGAACTTACTCCCAAGTGTTTCTTAACTTTGATAAGCTCGTCGGGACTTATTATTACCCTGGAGCGGATTAAGGCGTCAGGCATATTATTTTCCTTTAACCAGTTTGGCTATTTGAACTTCGGTAATTTTCTGCTGGTCTTCTTTTGATAAAACCTCGGACAAAGCCCGATTGGCTAATGCCGCGGCCTCCTTAATTACCATAACTTGTAGGCGGGTTTTGGCTTTTTCGGACTCCGATTTGGCGTCTATATCCGCTTGATCCAAAACTTTCTTTGATTCCTGCCGGGCTGCGGCTAAAATTTCCGCCGTTTCTTTTCTGGCTTTATTTTGAGCCTGTTTAATAATCTCGTCGGCTTTAATTTTAGCCTGCTTCAACACCTGCTGATCTTTTGCTTGCGCATCTTTAATTCTTTTGGCCAAATCCTCTTCCGTTTGAGCCAGATCTACAATCGACGCCTTTCTCTTCTCCAATAAAGCCAGCAATGGCTTTAAGAGAAATTTTTTCAGGATAAACATCAAAATTAAGAAGTTTACCCCTTGGGCTAAAAGCTGATATGCGTTAATACCCAATTTTTCCATAATTTTTTACACGAACTTGAGTATTAGAGACATGACCAGGGCGTAAATCGCGATGGCCTCCGTGAAAGCGATGGCTAAGATCATGTTAGTCTGAATTTTACTGGTAGCCTCCGGATTTCTGCCCATGGCTTCTAGGGCTTTTCCGCCTATAATACCAATCCCAATTCCCGGACCGATGGCTCCCAATCCAATGGCTAGGGCGACTGCTATTGAATCCATTTCGTTAACCTCCTTTCCATTTTTAAATTAATATTCCGCATGAGTTGTTGCTAGATTTAAGAATACCAATGTTAGCATACTAAACACCAGGGCCTGAATAAATCCGACAAAAAGCTCCAATCCGTAAAAAGGCGCCGGCACCAAAAACGGGACCAAAAACGATGTTACCACCAGCAATACTTCTCCGGCAAATATGTTTCCAAAAAGCCGGAAAGCGAAACTAATAATTTTGGAGATTTCACTGACCAATTCGAGTATTCCGACAAAAGTCAAAATCGGGTTTTTAAAGTTAAAGAACTTTTTAACATATTCCACGCCTAAGGTCTTTAAACCGTAATATTGAACCAAACCGACGCTCAAAAGAGCCAAAGCCAAAGTGGTATTAATATCCGCGGTCGGAGCCCGCAGTAAAGGGGCTTTTTCCGCCCCGTGTTCTCCGATTTTGAGGAATATTGTTCCGACTCCGGGAACCAAACCGATCCAATTGGAAAAAATTATATAAATAAAAGCGGTAAAGACGAACGGGAAAAATACTTTGGCCCTGGATCCGGTTATATTATTGGCTAAATCATAAATCCCTGAAACCGGAATTTCCACTAATATTTGAAGATACGAGGGAATTTTCTTTAAATTCCTGCCGACATAAATCGCCAATAAACTTAAAGCCGAAACTACCAACCAGCTGGTAACCAAAGAATTGGTTACCGCCAAAGGGCCAAGATTAAATAATGGTTCAGCGGCGATCGATATGTGTATGGCAGAGGCCATGTGTTAAATAAAAATCCCTCCTGTTATTGAGGAGGGATTTGTTCAAATTTATGTTTACCGTCAATTAAGAAAAGCTCGACTTGCATCTCGGGGGATTCGGCTTTGATGGCCGCAGCAGTATTTTTAAGGTCATTGCGGTGAGCTTCTTTTTCCAAGTCTAGATTAGCAAATTTACGTTCGGAATAAGCTTTGTCACCCAAGGCATTGATTAATACCACTTTTTGAATACCGTAACTTTTTTTGGCTTGACGGATGCTTTTCATAATGGCTTCCCGGTCTTTAACGCACCCGGCTACCGCTATCCGCACATGGTTAGCGGATAGTTTGCGCGCTGAAAGCCAATCAAAAAAAAGTTCCTGGTAGCGAGGATCTGAAGTCGTCGCCACCAAGGTTTTAGGGTTGCTTGGCATAATTACAAGTTTTTATTATACACAAAATGCGTCGGAACGGCAACCCCGGCAACCATGAGAAAATAGATGATAGAAATATGTTACCATATCCGTTATGCTCTTCGGCTACGATCTTCAATCCTTAATTACCTCCATCGGCTATTTGGGAATTTTCGGAATGGCTTTTGCCGAATCAGGCTTATTTTTCGGTTTTTTCTTACCCGGAGACAGCCTCCTGTTCACCGCCGGATTTTTAGCCTCACAAAAGATTTTTAATATTTGGATTCTTTTACCCCTAATAACATTAGGTGCGATTGGCGGAGATAGTATTGGGTTTTGGACCGGAAGGAAATTCGGAAGCTGGCTAGTTAAACAAAAAGAGTCATTTTTCTTCCAAAAAAGTCATTTGGAAGCGGCCAAACGTTTTTATGACCGCCACGGCGGCAAAACATTAATATTGGCCCGGTTTATGCCGGCCATCAGGACTTTTGCTCCGATTGTGGCCGGAATGGCCGATATGCATTACGGTTCGTTTATAACCTACAATGTCATCGGAGGATTATTGTGGTCTTTTGGTTTGACACTGCTGGGATACTTTCTGGGGTCTGTCATTCCCAACGCGGATAAATACTTGTTACCAATCATCGGTGTTATAATTTTAGCCTCTGTTTTACCGGCCATAATCCATTTTGTAAAAGACAGACGGGACCCCAAAAACCATGAATAAAACTTCTTTGGTCTTGATTTTAGTAGGCTTAGCAGTTACAGTCAGTTTAGTATTTTTGAAATTTGATAAGAATAATAACCTTATGTCAAACAAGCCAACAGACAAACTGACCTCTCCAAATATCCTAGATTCAACTTCCAATCAGTCGGCTATCCCGAACGCTGAATCAACATTAAGTCCGACCCCGACAATAATTGTTCCGACAATTCCTGCCGCTAAACAATCTATGGCAATTCTGCATACTTCTGCCGGCGATATTACTATTAAATTCAATTTTGGTAGTACCCCTGTTACTATTGCCAATTTTATTAAATTGTCTCAAAGTAATTTTTATAACGGCACTATTTTTCACCGGGTAATTAAAGGTTTTATGATTCAGGGCGGGGATCCTAAAGGAAATGGTTCGGGCGGTCCCGGATACAATTTTGCGGATGAACCGTTTGAAGGGGAATATACCCGCGGCACCGTGGCTATGGCCAATGCCGGACCAAACACCAACGGCAGCCAGTTTTTTATCATGCACCAGGATTATCCTTTGCCCAAAAATTATGTAATTTTTGGAAAAGTCGTGGAGGGAATGGACACTGTTGATAAAATCGCGGAAGCTGCGACCATCTCCGGAGACGAAGGATCTGGGCCGGTTGATCCGGTTTTGATAAAAACTATAGAATTAATTGGCGATGAGGGGGTGAATTAAATGAAAAAAAATCGCCGCCCCAACTAAATCGGGGAGCTATGGGTTTCACTGCACCCCGCATCCTTATATGAAGGGGACGCTGGTGGTGGAGTAGTTTACCCCACCAAATCCCAGTCTTTGAGCTTATCGACGTCGCCGGATTGGATTTTAAACAGGCTGGCGTATAGGCCTTTGACAGCAAGTAATTCTGTTTCTATCAAAAGTCGTACGCTCGAGCACATCAGTTGTGATAGTGGTGACCGTTTTTCGAAAAATTCGAACCTCACTTTGTTAGCTCGCAACGAGCGGGGGCGTTGCGAGCGCTCCACCTTGCGAATCTTCGATTTCTTTTTTTGTGACTCCACGGGGAATCGAACCCCGATTTTCAGGATGAAAACCTGATGTCCTAACCGGTAGACGATGGAGCCTTTTAGGTGGGTCCAGTGGGAATCGAACCCACGGCACGCGACTTAAAAGGTCGCTGCTCTACCCCTGAGCTATGGACCCAGACAGTATATTTTACCAAGTTTATCGCCAAAAATCTTTTTTCTCTAGTTTGAAGTGATAAAATAGTGAGAGTTATTTAAACGATTTGTCGAAGCAACCATCGGATTTGACGTACCCGGCATTTTTGGCTTCGGCCTCAGTGCAAAACCATTGTTCTCTCCGATATTTTTCAATCCTAGTAGTATTGTATTGGATACAGCCAGGAAAATGATAAGATTTTTCGCCCTTCTGAGTCCATTCTTCGAATATATTTCCTGATTGCAACTCCGAAACATCCAGGGTATCAAAGGGGAATTAAAAGCATAAAACCCAACCATTGCAAAGCCTTGACCATATAAACATCATAGCAAATAATTGAAGCGTAATACCCAAAATCACAGACGCACGAAACTCGCAAGCTAAATAACTATGCGCCAAGGTTAATTGATTTGAATCATTTAACCTTCTTCATTTTTACGACTTTGCCTGGATATCTTCTTACCCATAGACAATCTATAACTATACTATAAAGAAAATATATAAAATTAAAGTTTCAAAGATATTATAATTATTAACTTTTCAGAATGACTTGCAAATTAGTGGTACGTGACTATCAACTCCGGGTGGTAGGAAGACTCGCGGGAATTAATCTCTAAATCGTCGTTTTCCGATGAATCAATACCCAAAGATAAAAGTAAACCAGCTTGAGAAATCACTTCAGGTGATGTAATCGGCAATTCATACCAGATATTAGATTTTCCGTTCGTCAATGAATTAAGAAGCGTAGATAAAGACGGCCGATTGTTGTAGGTCATCGTTTTTTCGCCCCAGGAAGTATCGGATACGAATTTTATTGTTTGGGTATGAGCCGATGACCCGCTGACCCGGAATTTAAGCTTGACATCGGTAATGGTTTTTCCTGCTAGCGATGAAAGATCAAACTTAAGGTAGGACACTTTTATCGGTGATCCGTCAACGGTAAGTTTTGATGCAGTACCACCCGATGTCTTATTGGGTGAATCACTTCGTACAAACGTATCAGCTACTGGGTTAAGTGTGGTAGTTATTGGTAAAATACCTGACGTTGGTGATGACGAAGGAGACAAATCACTCAGGTAAACAATTGCCAGAGTCGGCTTTTCCGTCCCACCTTCCGAAGATCGGTAATCAGCCCCGTCTGTGATTGAGGTCGCTAAGTAAAAATCAACATTACCTCCCGGATCCACGGCGCTGGCCACCTCTGCCTCTTTCCAAGTGTTAACAGTTACCGGATTGGGGAAATCGGCGATCTTTGTGCCAATGGCAGGCGCATTATTGTAGTACGTAGTTGATTCGCTCCACGAGCCATTGACGCGGTAGACTGCTCCGGCGACCGCAGACCCCTCTTTATTGTAAAGCTTGAAAGTTGCAGATAGAATGGTTGCACCGGTAGGAATCGCTGAAGCATCAAACCGCACCAAAGCGCGTCTGTCAGAACTTGAGTTGATCCTCAGGTATTTTTCATTGCCTTTAGTAGTTGTTGGTGAAGAACTGGTAATAAATGTATCCTCAATCGCAGTCAAAGTTACAGTCACGGGAGAGGGAGGTGGTGTAGGATAATCCCTTAAAGGATCAAGATACATAAGTATCCGACCACGGTTCAAATCGGCGATATAAAGATTGTTATTGTCGTCAAAAGCTGAAGAATATCCGTGAGAAAAGAAATCCTTGAGGCGGACGTCAGGTTCTTTGGTGGTGGAAAGCGATTCAGTTGGGTTGACATAAAGTCCAGGAAAAGGGTTTTCCTCAACGATACCGGAATAACCTACAGCCATTCGGTTAAAAGTATCAAATGCCATTTCCCAGGCAGCGACACGCGGTGAAACAAGATCTGCATTTGGCGCGTAGACTGCTGTGGAGAGATTCATAAACCGGTTCGCATTAAATTTAAGTATTCGCTTGTTACCGTCAAGCTCGAGGCTGCTGTCTGATACCCACACGTTACCCTCCCGATCAAGCTTGACTGCTCCGGCCATACAGATAGTATTTGGGGTCTGCCCCTGCGGAACATCACCGGTATCGTTAATTTGGATTCTGTTGCAGTAACTTCCCTCCGTGTCGGTTTGGCCAAGGATCGCATCAACTACGGGACTGGTGAAGGGATTACGCACCCGAATGACCCTATTTTTCCCAGGTTGGGCAAGCCACAGGTACATACCGGTTGGATCAATGTCATGTCCGGAAAAATAATCATCAAATCCCCAGCTTATAGTTCCGCCGCCAAATACAGGTAGGGGAGTTTCATAGCTAATTATGCCATTATGTACAGGTTGCTTGCCGCTCGTTAGTGGAAGTTGATAGAGATCAATGGTAGCTTTGCGCGCAACCAGTAAGTGTCCTTGATCATCAGCTGCTATCCTCTGAATTGCCCACGGGTCGCGATCTTGGAATGAAGAGACGCCGATAAAGCCATCCGCCGGTTTACCATTGGTTAAGCTGGTAAGATCATTCCAAAATACGATCTTGTATCCATCGGAAAGAATTAATTGATTATTTTTTATCACTATACCCCGTGGCGAAAAAGGACCATTTGCGCTTTGGTAATTGCGCCCGTCCGGTGGATAATGTAATTGGTAGGAATTGCCGTATACTTTTCCTGCAACTGGGGTCGGAATAGGAGCCTCAAACCTCCATGTATCCTGATTGAATATTGAAGACGTAATAAAGAGATTGTTATCACTATCTATCCCCAATGATCCTCTCACATCGCACATATTGTAATTACAACTGCCGTCTGGTTTTAGATTACTGCAACTGACGCTTGATGAAAGACCGCACTGACCATTTGGCTGATAGGTATCTTTGAACAAGACTTTTTTGACAGTCGTTCCTTCATAATCCCAGAGCTCCACCATGTAGTTACTTGAATCTGATATCCATACGCCCTCGCCTCCTGGATCAAACTCAATACTGGCTGGTCTCTTGAATTGTGAACCAAACAGCGCGGAGTAATTCATACCATTGGTAAATGGTGGTTTAAATACGAGCACACGACTGTTTCTGTCCGAGAAGTTAGGGTCAGAATCCAAATAATAATCAGCCACATACACCCAGCCGGTATTAGGATCGACGCGCACCGCCGCTGGTTGGTTCATTTGGTTGGGCCCGAATCCAGATAGATTTGTGTGAAAATCTGGTTGACCAAATACCACATCGGCTGATTTCGCAATCGTTCCGTCTTCTTGTTTAGGAAATCGAACGATTCGGTTATTGCCTGCATCAGCTACCCACATATGACCGTTGGCATCGATATCAACGCCTCCCACAAACGTACTCCATCCTAGACAGAGTGAACTTTCCGTTGGATTTGCTTTAAACCCGTAGTGAAAATCATCACTCGTTTTGTTACACTTATGTCCGGTAAAATTATCCTGTCCCCACACTTCATCGGCCACTGTATCTGTCGCAAATGGATTATTGAATTTCAAAACACGATTGTTGTAATAATCCGGTACATAGAGATTTGATTCTGCGTCAATGTCCATGCTGACAAATGAACCTGCTTCAAGTGGACTATTTGCCCATGGTGGCAACGAACACAACGTGCTTGCTGAAGCGGGCTTGCGGTTTGGGTAATTTTCCATATTACTGTCATTGTTGCACGCCGAATAATCATAACCAGACGGCTGGCCTAAAACCAGATCTGCTGGTTTGTTCGGGGTAAATACGCACGATGATCCAGCACAATCCGAGTGTGCCGTACATGCAATGGCTGCGTCATTAGCACACACGCCAAGCGATGAGTACCCCAAAATCCTACTGTTGCCGCCATCCCAGACATACACACGGTTGGGCCGAATAGTGCGGTCAACGATAACACCTCCGGGATTAAAGACCTTAAAAGGGACAACCTGATTCGGACCGGATTGATTGAAATCAATTTTTCCTAAAACCACATCCGCCCATAGGTCGCCGGCTTGGCCGCGCACTGATGATTGCTGGTCTGGAAAGGCAAAGGTGAAAGTCACCGTGGTTAGAGTAATTAATATTACGATAGCAAACGAGAGAACTTTAATTTGAGATCGATGAGTCATAAGTATTTACTCAATCCTTTCTAATCATTCCAAAAGACCCGGCCTTAAAGTTGACAAAGCAGCTTTTAGGACAGAAACAGCCATACCTCAAAAATTGCAGCTCTGATTATTGCTAGATATCCATTCATAAATTTATTATACTTCAAGCAGTCGTCGAAGGCGACTGAAAACAGTCGCGGGTGTTAAGCATATATGAAAAAAACCCGTTTCCTTCTATTTTCATTGGCCGCCATAATCGGATTGCTTTTCAGCTCTAGGATTTTCTTGGTAAAACCCACCATTTCTCCATCCCCATTTTTAGCCGTTACACCTTCTTTATCCCCGGCTCAAACTCCGGCTCAAACTATCTCTAACCCTAAATTTAACTCTATAAAAATCGGTGAAAACGAGCTTTCGGTGGAAACAGTTTCCATCCCTGATGAAATCCAACTCGGACTTTCCGGCCGGAGCGAAATCGGATCCGACGGTATGTTATTCATCATTAACCCTTCCCGTCAAATCTCTTTTTGGATGAAAGATATGCTGATACCTCTGGATATTGTCTGGATTTCAAATGGAAAAATTACCGGAATCGAAAAAAATGTTCCCCCGCCGGTGGCGGGAATTTCCGACAATCAATTAATCAATTATCCGTCTCCCCGTCCGGTTGACTATGTTTTAGAACTTAAAGCCGGCGACGCCGAGTCCTGGAGCATTGAAGTTGGAGATAATATATCAATACTTTAGCTTTGAACTTTGCACTTTCTTTTACCACCCGGTCAAATCCTGAACATATTCGATATCTTTAAGCAGGTATCCTTCATCCGTTCCAATCTCGTACACCAGTCCCACCGCATCCAATCTACACGATCTGTCTTCCCACTCTTTACGACTTAAGTAAAAATCAATAGCCTTTTTTAAATGGCGGATTTTAGTAGGATCAATATATTCCAAAGGAGAACCCAGGGACGGAGTTACTCTGGCCTTAACCTCCACAAACACCACAGTCTTACCTTCTTCCATAATCAAATCCAATTCTCCCCATTGAGTCCGAAAATTGCGAGCTATAAACTTAAATCCTTTATTTTTTTGAAGATATTTTCTGGCGTCCTCTTCCCCCAGGCTTCCCAAAATTTTTAGCTCGTTTTTGTTTGTTTTCATTGGCTTTTACGGTCTTTACCAGCGCACCATGCGAGGTACGGGGCTTCGTTTTCTTTTCAGGTAATTGCAACGCCGCTTTACCGATTCTTTCTCTTAAAAAATACAACTTGCTTCTTCTGACCGCGGCTTGTTTCACAATTTTAACCGAAACCAAACCGGGCATATCTACCGGAAAGATTTTTTCCACCCCGATGGCTGCGGCCGCAATTCGCCGAATCGTAAAGGTCCTTTCACTTTTTTCTCCTTTTATAGCGATAACTACTCCGGAAAAATTTTGAATTCTATCCTTCTCGCCTTCACGGATTCTTTGTCCGATGATGACGCTATCTCCTATATTAACAGTAGTATTGCAAACAATAGTCTGTAAAGACATATAATGAAACTATTCCATAAGTCGTTTTTTCTGTCATTTCGGACTTGCCTGCCCGACTATTGAGGAATCCGTAATCTATATAAATAGTTTCCCGGTTTCGCGGGAATGACAAGGTAATTGATTATTATAACAGGCTTTGAGGAATTCCAGAAATACCGGATGGGGTTTTAAGGGCCTTGAAGAATACTCCGGATGGCCTTGAGTCCCGATAAAAAAAGGATGGATTGATTGAGGCAGTTCGACCCAGTCCACAAAATTCCCTTTTACCGACATAGCCGAAATCACCATTCCTTTCTTTTCTAAATCTTGAATATAATCGTTGTTAAACTCAAACCGATGACGGTGGCGGACTGATCCGACCCTGTCTTTTGAATTAATGTATAAATTATGTTTGGAATAAATGTGATCAAGAATTGTGCCTGGCTTAACTTTAAAATCCCATCCTCCTAGTCTCATCGCCACCCCCCGGCTTTTTATGGTCATAAGTTCAGCTCTTTCGAGAATGTCATGAATTATCGGATTGGAAGTGGTCGGATCATTTTCCGAGGTGTTGGCATCCTTCAGCCCCAATTCATAACGGGCAAACTCTACGCAAGCCAATTGCATCCCATAACATAAACCTAAAAACGGTACTTTGTTAATCCGGGCATAATGAACGGCTGAAATTTTTCCTTCCGCTCCCCGTTTTCCCCATCCGATGGGAACAACTATGCCGTCTACCCCTGATAACAGTTTTTTAGCGTCTTTTTCTTCAACTTCCTCCGCGCTGATCCACTTTAGATTCAGACCAAACGCTTGCCCCCAGGCGGCGTGTTTTAAAGCCTCAAACAAAGCGGCATAAGAATCGCCCAGCATAAATTCCCGGCCGGTTTTGAAATATTTGCCAACTATCGCGATTTTCAACTGATGTTTTTTAGGGGAAGAAATAGAATTAACCAATTTATTCCATTCGTTTAAGCTTGATTTACCCGTCTGAAGATTTAAAGCCTTAAGAATTCTGATATCTAAATTTTGTTTTTTAAAACCTAAGGGTACCTGATAAACCGAAGACACGTCAGGACTGGAAACTATATTTTCGTCCCTCAAATTGCAAGTTAAAGACAACAAATATTTTCTTCTGGCATCAATTTCTTTCTCGCACCTGGCGATCAGAAAATCCGGCTGAATCCCCATCCCCATTAAAGTCCTAATAGACAATTGAGTGGGCTTAGTTTTTGGCTCGCCTAGATGTTTAGGAATCGGCAAATAGCTAACATGAATATGAATAACCTTGTGCCCATGGTCATTACGCAAATCCTCCAGTTTCATTTCCCGGGCCGCTTCATAATACAAAACATTTTGATATTCACCGGTAGTTCCGCCCAATTCCACTAAGACTATATCGGCTTTAGTCTTTTCTCCGGCCAATTTAATCCGCCTGATTATTTCATTTACCACATGAGGAATGGCTTCGACATCTTCGCCTTTATATTTATAGTTCCGTTCATCTTCAATCACCTGACGGTAAATTTGACCCATGGTCACAAAATTTTCCCAACCCATATTTTGGTCTAAAAATCTTTCATAAGTTCCTAAATCCATATCGGATTCCGTTCCGTCTTCGCACAAAAAGGGGTCGCCGTGCTCAATCGGATTAATCAGTCCCGAGTCAATATTCAGATAGTTTTCGCACTTAACCGGAGTAACTTTTATCCCACGGGATTTTAATAAAAAACCGATGGAGGCTGAAGCAATTCCTTTTCCTAACCCGGAAAGCACTCCGCCGGAAATAAAAATATATTTTACTTGCCGCACTTTAGGATTTTATCAGAGATTGGACTTCCCTTTCAACCTCCGCCCAATTCACCCCATACGGCAAATCCAAAGTTTTTACCGACCCGTCGCTATTTGGCAACAGGACTTTAACCCTAACCGGACCAGAGTGGCTTTTTAAAAGCGAAGCTAAAGATGACAAAACGGATTTTGGGGTTCCCCGGGAAATTGAAATGGTTTTAGCCGATCCGAAATTGATATTCTTGGAAAAAACAGCCAATTGATCAGAACTTGGACTACTCCTAAGATCTATGGCTTTATCGACTATCAAATGCAATTTATCTTCTTTGAAATCAATTTTCCCTGAAACTAAAACCGCGCTGTCCTTAACAAAACATTGGCCGACCTTTTCATAAATAGACGGAAAAACCACCGCTTCGATACTGCCGGTTTCATCTTCTACGCTGGCAAAACACATGGTTTGATTTGATCTCTTAGTCTGAACCGTCCGCGACCGGGTAACGACTCCGGCCATGATCACCATTTTCCCGGTCGATTCTTCGGTTAAATCCATGGCTCTATCAGTAATTAAATTTGTAACCGGTTCCAGAAGTTTAACCATCGGATTATCGCTTAAATAAATCCCCAATAATTCTTTTTGAAAATTCGCTAAATCTTCGGCCGGAAATTCCGCTAAATCCGGCATCGCCAATTGACTGTTTGTTTTAGCCTCTCCCTCAAAATCCGCAAACAAACTCCCCTGTCCGGAATCTGCTAATTTTTGTCTAGCCGCGATTTGTAATCTCAATTCATCCAGAACCGACAGTTGGGAAGTTTTTTTACCGAATGAATCCAAGGCTCCGACTTTTATCAGACTTTCAATTACTTTTTTATTTACTTTTTGAGAATCAGCCCGGCTCAAAAAATTCGGCAATGAGGTAAATTCCCCTTTTTTCCTTTCATCCAAAATTGAATTTACCGCCGCCGATCCAATATTTTTTATAGCCGCCAATCCGAATCTTATTGCCTTAAACTGCAGGCTGTCGGCAAAACTATCGATGGAAAAATCTTCCAAAGATTTATTAATGTCAGGAGGTAAAACCGCAATTCCCAGCCTGCGGCATTCATTTACCCCTTGGGCCATTTTAAAATCTCTATTCGGACCGGATATAGACCGGCTTTCGGCCGTCAGCATCGCCGTCATATATTCCACCGGATATTTAATTTTCATATAAGCCGTTTGATAAGCGATCATGGCGTAACTGACGGAATGGGGAATGTTGAAACCGTACCCGACGAATTTTTCGATAAATCCCCAAATTTTATCTGCCACCTCTTTAGAGTAATTATTTTTTGCGGCTCCGGCAATAAATTTCTTTTTTTCAATCTGCATGATTGAACGTTTCTTTTTGCCGATGGCACGGCGTAAATTATCGGCCTCGGCCATGGAATAACCGGCCACCTGATTGGCGATTTGCATGCATTGCTCCTGATAAACCGCCACTCCGTAAGTCGGAGCCAAAATCGGTTTTAAAGCCTGATGTAAATATTTAATTTTATCCGGATGTTTTTTACCTTCAATAAAATCGTCAATCAGTTCCATCGGCCCGGGCCTGAACAAAGCCACCATCGCGGTTATATCGCTGAATTTAGTCGGTTTAAGATTCCGGGCCAACCGCCTCATTCCCTGGCTTTCCAACTGAAATATTCCGGTAGTTTCCCCGCTGGATATCAGCTCATAAACCAACGGTTCATCCAGCGGAATTTCCGACAAATCGACGTCAACTTTTTCGTATTCTTTTACCAGCTCAACCGCCCGGCCTAAAATCGTCAAATTCCTTAGTCCCAAAAAGTCCATTTTCAATAGCCCGATGGCTTTGTCCGAAACATTTAGATCCAAACTGTACATATCATATTGGGTCATAATCCGGTCGCTGCCGGTTTCTTTCTGGACCGGGGTGTATTCGGTAATATCTTTATCGGCGATGACTACGCCGGCGGCGTGAGTCGAAGCGTGGCGGGTAACTCCTTCCACTTTTTCCACCAACCCGAATAATTTGGCGATTTGCGGATCCCGGCCCATCTCCTGCATTTCCAGGCTGGAATTGATCGCTTCTCTTAAGCCTGATTTCAAGGGAATCAATTTAGCCAATTTATCGCAGGTTGAATAGGCCACATTCATTACCCGGCCGATATCCCGTACCGCCTGCCTGGCCTCCATCGTCCCGAAAGTGATTATCTGGGCCACTTTTTCTTGGCCGTATTTTTGGGTCACATAATGGATAACTTCATCCCGGCGGTCATCGGCAAAATCCATATCAATGTCCGGCGGGGTCGGCCGGTCAGGATTCATAAATCTTTCAAACGGGATATTATGTTCCAGCGGATTTATAGATGTTATTCTCAATCCATAAGCCACCAACGAACCGGCAACGCTGCCCCTGCCGGGACCTACCCTGATTCCTTCATTTTTAGCCCAATTGACAAAATCCTGAACAATCAGAAAATAAGTGGCAAAGCCCTTGCGGCAAATTATTCCCAATTCATAATCCACTCTCTGCTTTATTTGGTCTGAAACTTGTCCAAATCTTGAGTTTAATCCCTCTTCGGTCATTCTGGCCAAAGCCAATTCGGGGGTTTCCCCCCGATCTAACGGATATCGGGGCAAAATCCATTTTCCGGATTGCAGGCTAACCTGACACTTGTCGGCAATTTTAAGGGTATTACTCAAAGCTTCCGGATTGTCGGAAAACATTTTTTCCATTTCCGCTGCGGTTTTTAAATAAAAATCCGGCGAAGCGATCATTGTCAACCGGTCTTTGTCAGTCAGCAATTTTTTGGTCCCTACCGCCAATAAAGCGTCTTGAGCTTCGGCATCATCGGCATTAATATAATGGACGTCGTTGGTAGCTACCAAAGGCACTCCGAATTCCCGGGAAAACTTTATCAATTGAGAATTAACCATTTCCAGTTCCGGAATATTGACGTGCTTTTGCAGTTCCAGATAATAATTTTCGCCAAAAACATCCAGGTACCACTTAAGGGTTGATTTAGCCTCATCCATCTGACTTTTTAATATCAAGCGGGGAATTTCTCCCTGTAAACAGCTGGAGGTGGCAATAATCCCTTCGTGATAAATTTTTAACAATTCTCTGTCAATCCGCGGCTTATAATAAAAACCTTCCAAATTGGCTTGAGTTACCAACTTCATTAAATTTTTATAACCGGTTTCATTTTTAGCCAGCAGCAACTGATGTCTTAATTCCTTATCCACCGAAACTTCCTTGTCAAACCGGCTTCTTTGGGCCATATACGCCTCCACCCCGATAATCGGTTTGATATCCGACTCCATCGCGGCGTTATAAAACTTGACCGCTCCGTACATTGCCCCGTGGTCGGTGATGGCCAAAGCCGGCATTTTTAACTCCTTGGCTCTTTTTATCAGTTTGGCGATTTTCGGCAAACCGTCTAAAAGGGAGTATTCTGAATGGACGTGGAGATGGACGAAAGACATAAATGGTCAGAATGGTTAGAATGGTTATAGGTTTAGTTTAGCCATTGTAGTCCTTTTAGCCATTGTAACCATTTTATTTTATTTATTCGTAATTTTTTCTAGCAAAATTTCTTTAACTTTTTTGACATCCGCCTTACCCCCTGCCAAACGTTGGACTTGTCCAATCAAAAATCCAATCGCCTGCTGTTTTCCGGCCTTAAAATCAGCCACCGCTCGAGGATTATCTTCGATTACTCCCAAAACCCATCCCTCAAGCTGCTCCGAATCGGAAACTATCCCCTCTTTCCCTTGCTTAAATAAATAGATCAGTTCCTCTGCCGGCTTTTCCCTGACTTCCAGCTGATGATGCAGTACCCAGTTCCCAAAATTTCCGATTTCTTTTGCCTCTAATTCCTCATCTTTTTGTACTTTATTGTACTTTATTGTACTTTCTTGTACCTTTGCTGCCAAATCTTTATTCGCCGAAATTATCCTTGCGGCTTGTTCCGCCACTCCGGCTCTAATCAATTCTTCATATATTTCTTCCGGAAGTTTCGAGATTTGAGTTTTGATTTTTGATATCCAATCATCTGACAAAGAAATCGGCGGGATATCCGGTTCCGGAAAATACCGGTAATCCGCGGCTTCTTCTTTAGTCCTTTGGGATTTAGAAGTCATAGATTGAGTATCCCAGCCTCTGGTCTCCTGCTTAACTTCTTTTCCTGATTCCAAAATTTTCCTCTGCCTCTCAATCTCTTCTTCAATCGCTCTCTCCAAAAACCGGAATGAATTTATATTCTTGATCTCCACCTTATAGTTCGGTAAGGCCTGGCCTTTGTACTCGAAGGCCAGGCCTTTAAACATACTAATATTCGCCTCTAGTCTCATTGACCCCTTCTCCATATCCGCATCGGAAACTTCCAAAGATCTGACAATCCGGTGAATTTTTTTGGCAGTTTCTTTGGCTTCTTCAGCTGACCTAATATCCGGTTCAGTCACAATTTCGACAAGTGGAACTCCCGATCGATTAAAGTCAATCAATGAAACTTCCTCGCCGTTTATTTTTCGATGTAACAATTTCCCCGTATCCTCCTCCAAATGCACCCTCCGTATTCTTACTGTTTTCTTTTCTAACCTGTAACCTGTAACCTGTAACCTTCCATTCGTCGCGAATGGCCTCTCGTATTGGCTAATCTGATATCCTTTCGGCAAATCGGGATAAAAATAATGTTTCCGGTCAAACCGCGATTCTCTATTTATTTCACAACCCAAACCTAAGCCTAATTTTACGGTTGATTCAATCGCTTTCTTATTCGGTACCGGCAGAGCTCCCGGCAATCCCAAGCAAACAGGACAAGTATAAATATTAGGTTTTGAAGCTCCGAACGGATCATTTCTGCATCCGCAAAACATCTTGGAATTCGACTTCAACTCGACGTGTATTTCTAGGCCAATGATGGGGATATAGTTAAAACTTCCGGTCATAAATATATTGCTGAATTGTTATATTGTTTCATTGTTAGCAATTTAAACCTGTGGCTTTTTGGTGTGCCACTTGGTCAAACTTTGATAAACTTCACCAACGTCAAACAATAAATTTTCCGACCACCGTGGCCCTATCAACTGCATTCCGATCGGTAAGTTATGTTTCGAAAAACCGCAAGGCAACGCCAACGCCGGCAATCCGGCCAAATTCACCGACACCGTCAAAATATCCGACAAATACATGGTTAAAGGATCATTGGCTTTTTCTCCCAATTTAAACGGCGGTGTCGACGACACCGGCCCTAAAATCACGTCCACTCCGTCAGCCGACGAATTAAACGCCTTTTCAAAATCCTGAATTATCAAGGTTCTCACCTTAGCGGCTTTCTCAAAAAACTTGGCGGAATATCCGGCCGACGAGGCAAATGTCCCCAGCATAATTCGCCGCTTCGCCTCGGCCCCGAAACTTTCTCGCCCGAAACCATACCGAATACCATCGTATCGGCCTAAATTGCTGGAAACTTCGGTGGTTTGGACCAAGTAATAAACCGCGATTCCGTATTTTGAATTCGGTAAAGAAATTTCCTGAATCTTAAACCCGTTCTTCTCCAAAATTTTAACCGCTGTCATGACCGCTTGTCTAACTTCCAAATCAATCCCTTTATCAAAATATTCCTTTGGAATTCCAATTCTGATAATGCCCGGCCTTGTTAAAACAAGGCCGGGCCTTTTTACACTATCCAGACTGGTCGCATCCCTTTCATCCTTCCCCGCCATCACTTTGAAAACTTTCTTCACCTCTCTAACTGATTTCCCAATTACTCCCGGTGAATCCAAACTCGACGCCATCGCCACAATTCCATACCGGCTCAATGCCCCGTAAGTCGACTTTAATCCCACCAAGTTGCAAAAACTGGCCGGCAGCCGAATCGACCCGCCGGTATCGGTGCCGGTGGCGACATCCACCAGTCCGGCGGCTACCGCCGCGGCCGACCCGCTGGACGACCCGCCGGGAGTAAATTCCTCATTCCACGGATTTTTTGTCGACCCAAAATCAGAATTTTCTCCGCTACTGCCATGGGCCCAAGCGTCGCAATTCAACTTATATTTTGTCTTAAATCCGGCTTTCTCCAAAAGTTCAACTACGGTTGAAGAATATTGCGGCAAATATTCCCGCAAGACATTTGATCCTGCGCTGCTTCTGACCCCCTTTGTCAAAAACAAATCCTTATGCCCAACCGCTCCCTTTTCATCCACCTCCGTCAAAATCGCGTTATATTTATTTTCGGACAGACCCGAATTCTTGCTCTGAAAAAATTCGCTGGTACGCCCGAATTCCGCACTCGCGACACCACGACGTCCCGATTTGATCAGGGGGAGTGGCAAACGTAGTGCTGGAGCGGCTACAAAATACCCATCCACAATTCTTTTAGCTTGCGACAACGCTTCATTCTGGCTCAAACTCATCCCGACTTCATCTTCCCGCCAAACATTAACCATACCATCTAACGTCTGATAAGTCGGTTTCACTCCGTCGACTTTAACCTTATCAAGTTGCTCGACATAACCTACGATATCCTTAATCTGCTTGGTGTAAAGCTCTAATTCTTCTTCAGAAAGTTGAAGATTGGCCAGTTTCGCCACGTGCTGAACTTGTTGTTTTGTTATCGAAGAACCCATGAAGCTATGATATCACCAATTCATCTTTTTCTATCTACGTCATCGCTTTCAGTTGTTTAACCCTCTCCGCTAACGGAGGATGGGTATTAAACAACCCCGCGAACCATCCCACCGCGTCATGCCGATTTTTCAACGGGTTCATGATATACAAATGCGCCGTTGCCTTATTGGCCGCTTCCAAAGGTTCCCGATCCGCGGAAATTTTCACCAAAGCTTTTAACAATCCCTCTGGTTGGCGGGTCAGTTTCACCGCAGACGCGTCGGCCAATAGCTCCCTTTTGCGGCTGATAGCCAACTGAATTAACTGGGCTACAATCGGAGACAGAATCGCAAAAATTAGCCCGATGACAATGAAAACTGCTCCCGTCCCCCGATCTTCACGATCGCTCCGGCCCCTTCCCCCCCACCAACTGGCTCGGATAAAAAGATCTCCCAGAAGCACTACTGTCCCGACCAAAACGGAAACAACCGACATTAATCTGGTATCGTAATTTTGAACGTGCGACATTTCGTGAGCAATCACACCCTCCAATTCAGTTCGATTGAGTTTCACTAAAATTCCGCTAGTAGCGCATATTACCGCGTGCTGGGGGTCACGGCCGGTGGCAAAAGCATTTGGAGCAGTATCGTCGATCACATAGAGTTTCGGCATCGGAACTTGAGCTACCAAACTCATGTTTTCTGCCACGGTATAAAAAAGAAAGTCACGTTTCCGGTCAGCCGGTCTGGCTCCGGAAATTCCCAACACAATCTTATCGCTAAACCAATACCCGGCAAAACTGGCTAGAC
Organism: Candidatus Collierbacteria bacterium; assembly: GCA_016183365.1. Classification (GTDB taxonomy): domain Bacteria; phylum Patescibacteriota; class Microgenomatia; order UBA1400; family JACPES01; genus JACPES01. The sequence goes on along the minus strand of JACPES010000003.1, from coordinate 511,470 downwards.
CGGAAATTATCAATGCGAAACCAAATACCCCAAATCCTCCTCTGGAGAAGCCAGATCCTGCTCCGCGGGACAAATTCCCTAAATAATAACTTAATCCTAAGGAGATAAAATAAACGGACACAGCTGTTACTATCGAAAAAAGCACCACTACCAAGGCACTTTTTCGCTTGTTCGCGTCAACTTGTTCATAGACATTGGTCATACATCAACGCGATCCAAATCCACGAATGACATTCGAATTATCCGAATTTCTTCTATTCGGAACATTCGGATGATTATTAGAATCATTCGGATCGCTATTACAGTTCCACTTTCGGGCTCTTTGTCTCATCTGCCGACACCTTCAAAAATTCTCCGCTTTCCGGCATCTCCAAGCCCTTTTCTTGCTTCATCCCGAATAAATTACCAACCATATTGGAGGGGAAAGTCACCAGCATTTGGTTGTAATCAGCCGTTAAATCAATTAATGTCCGTCTAGAATACATCACTTTGTCGGAAGTATCCCTTAGTTCATCCATCAAACTGGCGACAGTCGTATTCGCCTTAAGTTCCGGGTTACTCTCAACCAAAACCTGCAATGCCGGAATCAATTGGGTCAGCTTTCCGGCCGCGTCTTGGGCGTTATTTAAATTACCGGTTTTCACCGCTTCCGACACGGATTTCCGGGCATCAGTCAGTTTGTCAAAAATCGACTTCTCGTGTTTCAGGTATCCCTTAACACTGGTTTCCAGATTTGGAATTAAATCCGTCTGTCTTTTCAACTGATTGCCAATCTCCTGAATGCTGGCTTTAATTCTGGTTTTAATCGTCTGAAACGAATTATATGTGGAAACTATGTAGCCTAAAGCTATTACTGCTAAGGCTATTAAAATTACTGTTAAATTCATAAAATTATCACCGCCTCTCTTTCAACCTTTCTAACCTTTTCAACCTTTTTAACCTTTCAGCCTTTTAACTTTTCTTTTACTTCATTATATTCCAAACAGTTTATCACGTCTTTCTTCTCAAGCCATCCCCTTCTTGCCAACGAAACTCCGGACGGCATATACTCCATCTGACTGAAATTATGGCTGTCTGTACCCAAAGTAAATTTAACCCCAAAATTCTTTGCCTTCTGGATTAATTGATCCGGCAAATCCATTCTAAACGGATTTCCGTTAGCTTCCAACCAAATATTTTTTTGGGAGCAAAAATCAAATATTTTATCCCAATCGCAATTGATTCCGTTCCGTTTTAAGAGCTGCCTGCCAGTCGGATGGCCCAGTATTTTGACTTTAGGATGTGAAAGAGCTCTTAAAATTCTGGCCGTTTGCTTGCTCTCGTCGGCAACAAACTGACTGTGAATTGAAATTATGCCAAAATCCAAAAGCTCCAATGCCGAATCTGGAATAGCGATTGATCCATCGCCGGATATATCTATTTCGAGGGATTTAAATATTTTTATTTTCACATCCATTTCATGAGATGAAATAAATTTATCAATATAATCATTTCTCCGCTTTATAAGGTCTATTATTTGATTATGATTGTGATTTGAAGTAGACGGATTGTGATCAGATACAGCGATGTATTCGTATCCCAATCTTTTAGCAGTATTTACCAGATCAATTAAACCTGAAGCTCCGGTATCATGGCTGGTTTCAATATCAAAATCAGAATGGGTATGAAAATCGCCTTTGATATCTAATAATTCCAGCAACTTTGGAAGTTTGCCTGATAAGCCGACTTCAATCTCTCCGCGATTTTCCCGCAATTCCGGCGGAATCCACGGCATGCCGAGGGCTTTATAAAATTCTTCTTCCGTTCCGAACCTTCTTATTCCCTGTTTCTTGTTTCCTGATTCCTGTTCTCTGTTCTCTGCTTTCTGTTCTCTAACCCCATGCTCCGACAACGAGTAACCTTTTTTCAGCGCGTACTCCCTCAAAGCAATATTATGTTCCTTACTCCCCGTAAAATGTTGCAACATAGAACCAAAACTTTCCAACGGCTCAATTTTTAAGTCAACTTGCCGTCCGGTGCGGTGAATCGCCCGGCAAACTTTGTCTCCGGTTGCCAATATCTTGATAAATTCAGGAAATTTGATAAAACTTTCCGCGATTGCTTTCGGGTTTGAAACGGCAACGCCTATATCTATATCTCCGACTAAAGCAGATTTTCTTCTCAAACTACCCAAAGCCTCGACTTTAATAATCCCGGGCTGTTTTTGGAGATAGCCAATAACTTTATCTGCCAACTCTTGGGCCACAGGTAAAAGTATCTTATTTTCTCTCGACTCGGCTTCCTTGATAGCGGATAAAATCTTTGCTTGAGATTCTTCCCCGAAGCCTTCAATCTTGGCTATCTCACCGTCCGTAGCAGCTCTTTTAAGCTTATCAATCGCAATTTGGGCCTTAACTAACCCCAGCTCTTTAGAAAGGACAAAAGCCGTCTTAGGCCCGATCTCACTCACATTAAGCAAAGGAAACATTCCGGCCGGGACTTTCTTTTTAATAGAATCAAAATGTTTTACCTTTCCGGTCCTAAAAAATTCATCCAAATAACCGGCCATAGCTTTTCCTACTCCGGCCACATCTCCTAAATTCCTGTGCTCCCACAAATCACGGACTTCGACCGGATAAGTCTCGATCGAGTTGGCCGCTTCCCGATAAGCCCGAATTCTGAATCGGTCGCCTCCGGTCACTTCCAAAACCGCCGCCACCTCAAACAGCATTTTGGCGATAGATTGATTGTTAGAAACCGCTACCATAAGCTTCTTCTCCTCCCAAAAATGGTATCATAAACTGTAAATGTGGGGTCGTAGCTCAGTTGGTTAGAGCGCCTGCCTGTCACGCAGGAGGTCGCGGGTTCGAATCCCGTCGGCCCCGCAAATTTCCCCTCTTGACATTTACCTTCGTATTATTTACTATCCGAAAGTAGTTAGTTTCGTCAGCGAAAGTACCTACTTTCATTATGGAACAAAAAATTAAATCTCTCCTTAAAAATATAAGATCCAACGAATCTTTAATTTCCACTTTGATGGGAGTAGCCGTTGTAATCACCATCGGCAGCCTTTTATTCAATTATTTCAAGAGCAAGCCCTCAACTCAACTTCCTCAAAACGATGTTGACATTTCTGAAATAAAAACTGAAGACTTAAATCGGGTAAACGGCGCTACTTCTGCAACCAATGTCCATGAAGTTCAATCCGGAGAAACATTATGGTCAATCTCTGAAAAGTATTTTAAGTCGGGTTATAATTGGGTGGATATCTCTGCCGCCAATAAAATAAAAAATGCAAATTTAATTGAAACAGGCCAAAAATTGATTATCCCTGATACCATGCCCAAAAAACAAACCGTAATGGATGGTAAAGAAATAAAAGTGGAAATTACGGCGGCTGAAACTAAAATTCAACCTGAATCAGAATATATTGTTAAATCCAATGATTCACTTTGGAAAATCGCTGTTAATGTTTACGGAGATGGCTATCAATGGGTTAAAATTTATCAACTAAACAAGGCCAAAATCGGCCGTAACCCAAACCTGCTCATCTCCGGCACAAAGCTCTCCCTGCCTAAATAAATATCTATCTTTAGATTAATTTATTGTAGATTGACTATGCTATAGCATTGCCAATCTACACGCTTTTCCGTCAACAACCAACATTTTCAAACCGTGACATTTTGTCGCCGATTCACTTCCTTCTGCCCGAAGTTTTTCTACTAACTTATTCCAATGCTTACGATCTTTTATAAAAATTGAAACGTCTAACGTTTTTATAAATTATATACAGTAAAATGGGGAAGTCAGACTTCCCTCCTCATCTCCCTCGGATAAACCGAGTTAGACTCGGGAGCGGGTGATGGGAATCGGACCCACTTCTCCACCTTGGGAAGGTAGCATTCTACCAGTGAACTACACCCGCAATTTGTAGTCAGTTGATTTTACAACAACCATAAATTCTTGTCAGAAGTTATTTCAAAGTGTCTTTGACCGTTGACCAAACCGTTTTTGAAGAAAATATCTATTGGCAGTTTATCAACCCCTGATTGTTTTTGGATGGTTAAGAAAAGCGTAGAAAAAAAGCTGTTACCGGCATTTAGTTGATAATCAAAATCAATGGTTTGCTCCGATCCAGGCAAAATGTTAACCCATTTTTTCATCTCTTCATCATTAACAAATAGCCTGACATTAGCTAGATATCTACCCCCCCACTTTTTATTTTGGTCATTATCCTGATTAGAAAAAGTGATTTTTAGCTTATGATTTATGGTTTGACCGTTTTCCTCAACTTCAAGTTTTACCTTCCGGGTAACGCAACAATTGGATTTATTAGATCCTAAATTGGCCTCGACAATTTCAATCCTTTCCGGAGTGCAAAATGGAATTAAACTAGGGCAAAGCGGTTTTTTTAAACTTCCATCCCATTCTAGATCAGTAAAAGTTTTCTGAATTCTAGAATTAGCGGAATAAATTTGAATGTCCTTTATTTTGAACAAACCGGTTAATGTGTTTAACAATTTGATTTTTTGAAAGACAGACAATTTGCCAAATTCATTTATCAATTCCTTAGACAAATCATAAATAAACTCCTTTTTCTGCTTAGATCCGGGGAAAAAATCAGCTTGAGAGCGTTGTTGGGTAATATCCCATAAAGTTTCGACTGAAACATTAAGGTTGTAATCGCTAAGATATAAATCGTGAGATAAAATCTTAAACACTTTTTCGACGGCTGATAAATTAACAGCTGCAAAGATATCGGGGTTTTCTATTCCGGCTTGCTCAAAGAACCATAAAATGGTTTTGGCCGATTGAGGGAAATCAGGACTCCAATTAGCGTCCCTCAACCTCCAGGAACCAAGTTGGAAAGCGGTCTGGATGGCTTCTGGCGGAGTTATATAGTTCGAAACATGGCCGTCAGCATCGTAAATATCGTATGTTCGGAAATCCTTGATTTTGAATTTATCAAAAGTGAATGTGGTGTAAGATCCCATAAAACCGCCGGTGGGACGGAGTTCGCGGTTATTTTGAAGCAAAACTAAGACCTTCTTTGGCTGATATAAACCGAAAACCTGCGGGGAATTAACCAATAGTTTAAAAAACAAAGAATTTAAGAATACAAATATAATTAAAATTCCGGCTGATAATCCGACAATTAATCTCCGGTGATTGGAATAAACCATATTCAGCTCTATAATAATACAATTGCCAAGATAGCTCAGTTGGTAGAGCACCGCTTTCGTAAAGCGGGGGTCGTGGGTCCGATCCCCACTCTTGGCTCAAGTGTCTCGATAAACAAATACAACGCCGATGTGTGTCTCTGGCGGAGCCATATCCCGCTTTGCCCTATACCAGTCGGTACGGGGCTTCGCGGGACTATTCCGACAGGGGGCTCCAAAGTGATTTGCCTTATTCAGTAGCCTTATCTTAGTTCTTGCCACCAACTTTAAAAGATATCTATAATTACTTCAATTATTTAAATAATTGAAGTATTGCTTTTATATTCGATGATGTCAAAAACCCTGTACACGAATAATTGACAGTATGGAAAAATACGGGCGGAGAGCTTGTTGCGCGAAAAAATAGCAATTGTTAAGCTTTATTTATCTTTAATAAATCTCATTGACGCTGTGTCGGCTTCCGTCATATCATTCAATATGGCGCCAGGTCGCATGACCGTGATAGAATCCGGTTTTCTCCGCTCAAATTGGTATACTAATTAATATGAGATTTTCTAGACGCAGGCCCCGTTCCCGCTTAGCCGATGTCGAAAGAAGAAAAACTTCAAGGCTAATATTGTTTTCTTTAATCATAATATTAGCCATTGGTTTTATTTCCGTCAAATTCGGTTTGGAATTGCTGGTGAAAATGGCCATTTTCTTAGCTCCGAAAAACCAGCCCGTTTCCCAGGAACAAAAACGGCTTTTACCCGCGCCGGTCATAAATTCAACTCCCATTGCCACAAATAGCGCCCAAATAGCTATCAGCGGTTATGCCAGTCCGAGGGCTAAAGTATCTTTAACTATTAACGGCAGTTTGACAGGTTCATCAGAATCCGACTCGGATGGTTATTTTGAAACTAAAATTCAATTGAACAAGGGTGACAATTTTGTTTCGATTAAATACACCGACACCTCTTTAAATGAAAGCAAAGAATCCCAATCAATCACTATTAACCTCGATGATGAATCACCTGTGCTGACAATAGAGTCTCCGTCGGACGGATCGATTCTTCACGGCCAGGATCAAAAAACGGTGGAAATCAACGGCAAAACAGAGGCTGAAACCTCGTTGATTCTCAACAATAGATACGTTTCAGTCCAATCAGATGGCTCGTTTTCGTCTAAATTTCAACTCCATGAAGGTGAAAATGAAATTACGATTTTAGCCAAAGATAAAGCCGAAAACCAAACCGAGAAAAAAATTACTCTGCGTTGGCAACCTTAATCATAGCTAATAAACCCAAAATTGGTGGATAAAAAATGGTATTATTCAAAATTGAGTGAATTCCGATCATCACCAAAATCCCCACCAGCAATCTATTTGAATTTCTGACTGCCAACCATCCAACCATCGCTAACCAACCCATTCCTATAATCCCCGTCGTCGCCAATAGCAAAATCCAGCTACTGCTCGGCGCGTTCTCAGCATGATTTCTTTCTTCTGGTACTTTATCTCTAGCCGCTGCATAGTTATTAAATCCCACTCCAACCCACGGATGTTCCCGCCAAACATTTATTCCCTCCCGCCAACTTTCAATTCTCTGCTCAATCGAACTGGTCCTCCATAAATTAATTCCTTCCCCACCGGGTTTTGGCGCCATGAACCATATTCCGAGTATTGCAACTACACCCAGTATGCCCAATATCCCTAATCCCCTTCGGACGAACCCTGATTTTTCTCCAGAAAAATCAGTTGGTACGCCCGAACCCCGCACTCGCGCTCTTGCGACGCGTGGATGTAAACCACGGGAGCAAGTAAGCGTAGTGCTGGGGCTCAACCCATATACCATATACCAGATACCAGATACTAAAACCGCCATCCAACTCGCTCTAGAATAAGTCAGCGCCAATCCGCCAAAAGTAAACGCCAATAATATTTTCCCCCATTTGTCTATTTGTCTATTTGTATATTTGTATATTAAATATATCCCCACCATCCCCAACATCACCCCCAAATAATTCGGATCCAGCACCGTTCCGATCATCCGATAATAATGCTCATCCCATCCGTATTGAAGCAAAAATCTGGTATCCGGCAAAAACAAGTATTGAATCCAAGCAAAAATCACGAAAATCCAAAAAGCCGGTACAATCAGTTTCTTAACCGGAGCCAACAATTTATCAGCATTGGCAATGATCCACAAATACCCCAAAAACCTTAAAAGATAAAGCCCTCCCGAAACAGATTGCTCCAAAGAAAATAATCTCAAACTTAAAATCCACGACGCTATTAATATCAAACCTACCCCTTTAATCCTCTTTACTCCTTTTATCCCTCCCGTAATCACTATTCCCCCCACCGCCATATCAAGAATCGTCACCGGAAAACTCCCATGCCATCTGGTAATTTGCCCCGCCACCCACCCGACTAAAAATAGTAATCCCATCAATTTATTTATTCGTATCATTCGGATGAATTCGCCCGCCCATCTGGACTTCGTCCATGCGAAATCTGGCAGGTAGATTCGTACCGCTTTAAGAGCTTCGCTCGTACCAAAAACGAATGCCCGCTCATCATTCCGGCGTGGATAAATCCCTCCATCCCGTCCAAAAACCCCAGACGAAAAAAATAGTTAAGGACGAATTTGCCTACAGGAAACGATATTAATCGAATACAGTTCAGCCATTTTAACCATTCTAACCATCTAACCATTTGTCTATTTTTATACCCCGCCTCCATCCCGCTATATCTGTCTAATTTCTCAACCATCCCTTCGACCGCTTCATGAGAATAATGCAATAGGGGATTCTTCAATTCCCCTGTTTCGCCCTTAACCTTCCATACTTCATGCACCGGCCTAACCCATCGGCCGGCATTTTTTTTAGCTAATCTCAACAATTTGACACTGGCCGTCTCCCCATGCTTCAACCACCTACCAAGAAATTTATCTTGTCGCTGTAAAAAATAACCTTGGCTTGAAAATTTGATAACTCGCTTGATTTCTCTAGCGAGTTGTTGCGTCACTTTTTCATCACTATCCACAAACAACACCCATTCTCCTTTAGCCCTATCCAAAGCCCTATTCCTGACTTCGCCAAAATCATTAATCGGAAATTTTTCCTTAACTACAATTATTTCATCCGCAAACGACAAAGAATCTATTGCCTGTTTAGCTTTCATCTTGTCATTTTGCCCAATCAAAACTATTGCAGTCAATTTCATAACACTTTCTTTGTCATCAACGCATGCCCTATTCTTAATATTGCTTTATTCACCTTCATCCCACAAAATAATATTTTTCCACCAAACTCTTTCCCCCATTTAGAATAGTAATTTCCCCCATCCCCGGCATAAATATCATACAGATCATCCCATTTTATTTTATCTGTGCTTCTTCCGGTGGAATGGCCAAGTTTAAACTCCCCCACATGCCAAACCTGATAATCCGCCACCAAAATCCGCCTGCACAAATCAACATCAGTGTAATAAAGTTTAAGTTTCTCATCAAAACCGCCGATCTCGTCCAAAATCCTCTTTCTGACAATCATTGCCGCCCCGGAGACTACCTCCGTCTGCCAATTCTTCCGCCTGTCTAAATTCTCTTGCCTAACCTCACTGATTTTACCAAGTCTACCCAACCTGCCCTTTCTCCCCACGCTCCCGAACCACCGGCTTAACTCGGTTAATTCCACTAAATCCACCCACCATACCGGCAAAAGTGAACCTGTCGGCGCGATTTCACCATCGTCATAAACCTGCCTCGGCTCACCAGTTCCAACCTCGGGATGTTTATCCATCCACCCAACCATTTTTGCCAAAGCGTTTTCAGTTAAATAACAATCCGGATTTAAAAATAAAACATATCTTCCTTTTGCCCGCGCTAATGCCAGATTGTTCCCACCTGAATACCACCTATTGTCTGACGAATTATCAATCACGATTACTTCAAAATTTATTCCTTTGGTAAATTGAGAAATCGACGCCAAACACCGCTCTAATTCCTTATCTGCTTTATAATTAACAATACAAACTGACACATCAACTAAAAGCCTGGCCTTTGTACCAGAAGGCAAGGCCCTATTAAAGTCCATCTTGATAAACTCCATCAACTTTTCTGCTCTCTCCTTAAATGTATGTTCTCTTTTTACTCTTCTCATCCCTCTATTTATCATCTCTAACCGTCTTTTATCATCTTTTAAATATTTAGCAATCAACCCCACCGCCTCTTCCGCATCCTTATACACCAGCATTTCCTTTCCCGGCATTAACCATTCCTTTTTCCCGTTACTCGCCAATTCCAAAGCCCCAAACGCCGGAATTTCAAACATTCTTAAATTAGCCCCTCCCGCCATTTCCGACCTTATCGGATTAAGCGCAATTTTGGCCCGGCTCATCAATCCAGCGTATTCCTCTTCCCACCCAAACTCTTTAATCAATAAATTAATCGATTTCGGCAACAATTTTCGTAAATTGTTTAGAAATCTTTTCCGCTCTTCCGTCAAAGTCCCAACAAATAAAACGTCAATATCTTTCTTATCCCCCTGATCCTCCTTGCCTCTATTCCAATGCAATTCCGGATCCATCGCTGAAATCGGCAGAATCACTGCTTTTTTAGCCCCTAATTTTATCCATTCTTCGGCATGATTTTCGTCATTCACCGCCGCCAAATCCACCAATTTCGCGGTAGCCTTTTCCCGCGGATTACCGTTGAGAATAGGTGATACTCCTGACAAAATCACCAATGGCGTTCCCGTCAACCATTTAATTAACTTTACCGTCTGCGGCAACAGCACATCTGCCCCCAGCGAATAAACAATCAAGTTAAATTTTCCCCTGTCATTGCTAGGCCCGCCCTTAGCGAACCATGGCAATCTAGCTTTTTGAATCTCGCTAATCACCCTCAAATTCCACCAAACCCGATCAGCCCAATTAAGCCTAACCCCGTCCCCTGGCGTATACTTGACCACTTTTATCTCCGCCCCTGCCTTCTCTAAACCTCTAACCCAACTCATTTGCATCTGCCACTTTGGCAAAGGATTTCCCGGAGTTAACAGCGGATGCACCGGAGACAAAAATAGAACCCTCATATCTCCCTAAATTTCCACCAATAGTAGGGAATTACCGACAATCCGCTCAACAGCGCCGCCCAAGCTATTCCTTCTATTCCCAACGGAGCCAAAAGCCACAGTCCGAAAATAAGGGTAACGACTTTTATTAAATTTCCGATTGTGGCTACTTTTGGCCTACCTGTAGCCAAAAATACCGGTTGTATCCCTGACTCAATCGATCTGACCAAACCAAATACCGCCAAAATCCTGATTAATGGCACCGCTCCTAACCACTTATCTCCCAATAAAATTAAAACCACCTCTCTGGGCCATATCCATAAAACCAATCCCCCGATCACCCCGATCACCCCGATCACCCCGATGCTTCCCATAAAAATTTTCCAAAACTTTTGTTTCTCGTCTCTTAATTTAGACATCACCGGAAATGAAACCTGATTGACCGATCCAGCTATTTCCGTGACAGGCAGGGTCGAAATTTTATAGGCCGCCTGATATATCCCCAATGTCTTCATCCCGAAAGATTTTCCGGCCACAAAATCGTCTAATTCCGCTGAAAACCAATAAGCGATTCCCGACAATGTTATCCATTTCCCGTAATTCATAATTTCAGATAAATATTGGCGACTAAACGACAACCGCGGTCTGATTTTAAAATATATAAACGAAAGAATTACTTCTGCCGCTCCGGCTATTATCATCGCCAAGGCGAAAGCCATGGCCGACTTTAAGAAAACGGCAGAAATTACGGCCGTCAATCCCTCAATTATCAACAGGCTAAATCTGAACATGGCTTCTTTTTCAAACTGCAGTTCTTTAACAAATACGACCACCATCGGGTTAATAAATCCTTTAATTAACGGCACCAGAGCCAGAAGTAGAATTAATTTAATTAAATTGTTGTCGGAGAAAAATATCGATACCGGCCAGGCTGACAACGCGATCAGGATCGAAATAGTCGCCCCTCTGATTATGGCTACAGTCCAAGCCGAATTAACCAATTCTTCGGTCTTTTTGTAGGAATAAATTAAGGCCTGATTTACTCCGGTTTCGGTCAAAACTTCAAATAACGACAAGCTCAAGGCCGCCGCCCCGAATTGCCCGAAATCAACCGGAGATAATATTCTGGCTAAAATCGCGGTTTTGGCAATGGTCACTCCGCGGCCGGCAATCCGCAAAGCCGTCATCCACCCGAAGCCCGTAATCGCTATTTTCTTATAACCCACCCATCAATTATACCGATTATCGTTCCGTAAAATACCGCCGCGTCGGCCACCACCCTAATCGCAATGTCCCTAATCCGCCATCGCTTCGCCGTTTTTTGATGAAGACGGGTAATCCCCCATATCAAATACACCGGTATCAACCACGGCCAAATCACCATTATCATCCACCTTGCTACCACATTTAAATTTCGAACGATATGCGGCCAATATCCGGCCTCAAAATTCCCCCTGGTATGTTTAACCATATCTTTAATAAATTCCGTTAAAGTCGACGGTACCGGCCAATCAACTACAGCTTTTGGCGAATAAATTATATTAATCCCGGTATGATTGCAGAGTTTATCGGCAAATTTCAAATCTTCTCCGCCGGAAACCGGCTCTTCCGGATAGCCTCCGACCAATTCCCAGGCTTTTTTGGTAAAAGCAATCGACCGGCTGGCCGGTAAGAATGTTTTACCTTTCCCTCTCTTTTCCTTCTTATCCTTCTTGATTGTCGGCACTAAATACGGCAAAAAAACCTTTTGCCAAGGCGTTTCTGCCACCGCTCGATACCATCCCGCCACTACAAATAAGGCCTGGCCTTTGTACTCGAAGGCCTGGCCTTTATACAGTCCAGCAGTTATTCTCTCCACCCAATCTCTCCTCGGCCTGCACCCCGCGTCAGTCACCGCGATAAATTCATTTCTCGCCATCCTGATCCCGATATTTCTGCCCCTACCACGTGTACAATTACCGTAATCCTCTGACCTAACAATAATAACCTCATCCGGCTTTACCGTTTGCTTATCCAAATCTTCAAGCAGCCTTTTTACCCCAGCTTCATCATTTTTTACCGTAACAACCACGCTAATTGAAATATTATTAATTAACATAATTACAAAAATTCCAATTAATTAATCAATTAATTAATTGGAATTTTCCATAAAGATTCATAGGCATCGGCTAACTTTTCCGGTGTTTGCTTTAACGCCCAAAGATAAGCAGACCTCAAATCTTTTAAGGCCCGGCCCTGGGAATCCAGGGCCGGGCCTTTATACAGTCCTTTAATTACTCTAATCAATTCATCTGCATTTTTTACCACCTTAATATATTTTCTTAACGGATGTCCGTCTAGATAATCCTTTTTTAACTCATTATTCGCAACCGCGATAACCGACTTGCCCCTAGCTGTCGCTTCTAACATTGACATATACGAGCTGGTAATCACCACATCGGCATCTACCAAATATTTCTCCGGATCCTTCACCATTCCGGTAACTTTCCCAAATTTTTCCGCCTCACGCCTGTAACTCCCATCCCCGACAAAAAAATATCTGAAAAGGCCAGGCCTTTCCGGGAAAGGCCTGGCCTTAATATGATCTATTATTTTTCTGATTGCCTCCACTACTACCTCCGCCCCATTCACCTTCTCCAATCTCCCAAAGAAAGCAAATGCCCGACCTTGCCGCGGCAAGGTCGGGCATTTACACAACTTACTTATTCGCGGGTCCACCACGCCCCATACCGCTCTATTCTGTTCCACCCCATACCACTTCTTAAAAAATCTCCCCACTCCAATCGTCCCCCGACTCAACTTCTGCGCCAATTTTTTCTGCCAAATCGCCGATCTTGTCGGCGGACAAACCCCCTCCCACCCGTGAAAAGTAGTGTATATCTTGCCTTTATTCGCGTCGTTCGCATGCCTATTCGTATCATTCGTATCGCGTTTGGCAACTTTGTTCAACGAATTAAAACTGCCGTCTAACAATCCAAGCCTGTTTAAAAACCAAAATGGTAATAACCACCAAAACACATCATGAATATGCACCACTTCCGCCCACCTAAATAAATCTCTCTTCTTCCATAAATATATCCACGCTTTAATTTTGTTTGTCTTTTCCTCCACTTTTCCTAATCTTCTTTTATCTTTATTTTCTTTAACTTCTATATCACTAAGACTTAGTTCCCTCACCTCATGCCCCCTTCTCTCCAATTCCTCCGTCAACAATCTAACATGCCCCTCCACCCCCCCCAAATGTTTCTTGGAATTTCTCGGCGTCAAAAACAAAATATTCATTGTTTACTCGCCATCATAATTAAATTATTCGCACGCCTAATTTTCAACAATCTGTTAATGAGACTTTTAATAAGATATAAAGACTTAAAAGCAAACAAATACTTCTCTGTTATTACTGTAAATCCATGTTCGCTTACTTCTTTAAAAAGTTTCTCTGGTGTAAAGATCCTCACATGACCGCTTGGATGACCTAAATAAACTTCATCGTATAGTGGAACGGAAATAATCAATCTACCGTCCTTCTTCAATATCCTACTAATTTCCTTCATTACAAAAGTAGACTCAAAATCATATAAATGTTCTAGAACTTCTGGAAGACATACAACGTCAAAAAAATTATCTTGGAATGGGATTGCTTTAGCTGATGCAACAATAAAGATTCCTTTATGTAAACTCTTTGCTCTAAATATAGAGTTGAAAGAAATATCTATTCCGTAAACTGAAACATTAGATTTTACCAGCTCTTTCTCTAAAAAACCGTATCCAACTCCAATATCTAATACCTTAATATTAAGATTTGGAATTAAATTTGTAATTAACCTTATTCTATCTTTAGTAATGTAATCTTCGGGAAGGATTGATCCCACTTTCTCCACTAAAGCATCCCAAAAATCAGCTGTATTGGGGTTTCTTTTCATTTTTTCATTGTATCATCTGTAATGATACTATTGACAAATAATGAAAAGTTTAAGATTATACTTATCATAATGCGAACCTTCAGATTTATTCTCCTTACTTCAATAACTTTCATCGTGATGTTTTTAAATGATCCTAAAAATGCTTATGCTGTTGTCTTATTTCGAGATGATTTTAGTGACCCAGATTTAAATTCTGTATTAACTCGATGGGAAATTCCAAGAAATAGTTGCAATGGGAATTGGACTTTAGACTCGGGGCACATAGGAATTAACATCTACGGCCCCTCTCCTTGTCAAACAGAGTTTACCCCAAAAGATTCAGTCTGGGGTGGATGGAACAATTACATTTATGAAGTTGATATGATACTTCCTCCAAATTCTGGTACAGACAAGAATACGGCTTTCAGGTATAGCGGTTCACCTAATTTCAATTGGTACGGATTGCACTTCCAAGTTGGTTCTAACAATTCGAATGTAGTACTAGAAGGAGTGTGTTTTTCACCTTGTGGAAATAGTACAATTTACCCAGTCACAAATGGAAATACATACCACTTAAAAATGATTGCTGATAATGATCACATTTCTGTGTACATTGACAGTAATTTAGTATTAGACATCCCACAAGCACAAAAGGGATTTAACATAGGAAAAATCGCGCTAAGAGCAGGTGTTGGCGGTGATCCACACACAGAAGTCTACTTTGACAACGTCGTGGTCTCGAGTATCGAACCTGCATCAGGGCCAGTCGTGATTCTGCCGGGAATGATGGGGAGTTGGTGCAAAGACGCTATCATCAACGGCACGGATTGTCCGACAAACTGGACCGCATTGCCCAAATCATTAGATCCCTATGACTTATTAGTCTCATCAATCATCAACGCCCCAGATATCCCCGACGACGACGTCTTTATCTGGTATTACGATTGGCGGAAGCAAATCACCGATCTGGCAGGCCAACTAAATATATATATAAATAGTACTGTCCTTTCCGGTAAGCCCGCCGGCACCAAAGTCAGGCTCGTCGGCCATAGCTATGGCGGTTTAATATCTTCAAAATACGCTCAAGATAATTCCGCTAAAGTTTCCAAATTGATTACTGTCGGTTCCCCGCATAAGGGAGCGGCTATGGCTTACGGCGCTTGGGAGGGCGGAGAAATCTGGGATTTTCCGGCAGCGGAAAGAATTCCCTTGCAAATATTATTAAATGCCAGAGCCGGATTGTTCCTAACTTCCAAAGACGTAATCAGGAACGACTTTAAAGCCGTTAAAGAAATCCTACCCACCTTTGATTATCTGGTAAATCAGTCGAATCAAACCATTCCAGAGTCCACAATGTTGCAACGTAATCCGCAACTGCCTGGACAATACGCAGGACTTTCATCAATAAAATCGCTATTGACGACAATGACCGGATTAGAGAATTCATCTTCCGACACTCTTTCGTCAATAAAAATAACCCCCAGAAATTGGATAGATCAAGCTCTTGACCTATGGGAAGACGGTAAACCAAAGCAGTTTATCAGATCCTCCGCTGGCGACTTAACCGTCTTACGTTCAAGCGGCCGCTACGACCAAGCATCGTCTGTTCCCGAAGTCACCGCCGACCATCTGGGTTTAGTCACCAGCACAGCCGGAATTAATCAAATTCTGCAATCGTTAGGCTCATCCGCCACCACCGCTATCACTTCAAATAATCTGGAAAACAACAATGGGCTGGCTGTATTCTTTTTGCGTTCTCCGGTTAACATTTCGGTTACCTTTAACGGAACCAATTACTTGGATTCTGACAATGATGGACTAATAATTATTGAAAATGTTGTCAGCGGCACCGCTACCGCTACCCTGACCGGGACCGGAAACGGGGCCTACCATTTGGACATTCTTCAATTCCATCCTAACGGAGATACTATTTATACATATACCGGTGCAATTACAAAAAACAACATCCAAACTTTGAATTTCAATCTTAATCCTTCCCACCCTAACAATTTGACACCAGTTACAGATTCAACCGGTGAAACTTACTTAAGCCAAGCAGTCAATTTAGCCGATGAGACTGCCGCAAAAATTTCCGCCGTCTCCGGCCAATCAAGAACTAAAAATCTTTTGTCTGTCCAAAATCAAGACATTAAAAAAATAATCCAATCAGCCAAACAGAATATTTCCAATCCTTCTGCATCGCTACAATTTATCCATGAGGCAATACTCAAGCTTCACCGGCTGCGCCGCGACATCAACAACGGCGATATAGATTTACAATTTGGCTCGGCCGACGCGATTAAAATCAGGCGGCTGACGTCCGATTCCATTGAGAGCTTACAATCCGCTTTCAGTATAGTTTTTGCCAGGGCCTCAAAAAATTATTCCTCAAGACAAATTTCAGATTTAGCCAATTTAACCGCCAAAGCCCAAACCAAAACCGACCAAAAAGCTGCTACCGCCACCAGAGGTTTGTCCATAGCCGCTCAAGCGGCTCAAGCCGGTCAAAATGACATTTTGGAAGCAAGTATGTCGGGCACTCCGAAATCGGCTTCCTACATTAATTACGTTTCCGCCCGGCTTTATTTCGAAGAAGCCCTGGAAATAATGCGTTAGCTTATTGCCAACCACACACCCATACCAACCAACAACAACCCCATTATTAATTTCATCCACTTCTCGGCCTTGTGTTCCCATTCCTTCATTGAAGTTAAATTGTAGCCAAATAGAATCAATCCCAAAATGATAATCAACGGCAAAACAAACAAAAAATTGTAGTACAGGAAATAAGCTACAACTCCGATTAAGGGCAAACCGGATTGAGACAAAATATTAGCCGTCCCAACGTAAAGCGGCAAAGAGCAAGGGGTTTCCAAAAGCGTCACCAAAAAAGCCAGAAGAATTGTGGCCGGAAACGACGCCTTTCGGATAAGCCCCTGCAATTTTTCTTTGGCCGCAACCGGAATCCGTAAATGTAACGGGCTATCAGGCCAAAATACGTCTTTTATTTGAACTGCTCCCGCCAACACCATTAAACTTCCAAATATTTTATTCAGAATCGATTTGGTAGCCCATAAATTAATTTCCGACACAAAACGGTAAAACCCGAGGCCTATAACTAAATAAGTTATGAAGACCGTCAGGATATAAGCCAAACCGATAACCAACAACTGCTTTTTTTCTTTGCGGTGGAAAACCACCAAGTACCCCAGCAGCATAATCATCATCCCGATGGCGCAGGGGTTGATACCATCGGACAATCCGGCCAAAGTCACGAGAGGAAAACTCACCAACCGGCCTTTTCCTTCAAGATAACACGCAACCCTGGTACAAATTTCCATATTCAAATTAAATTATCTAACTGGAGAATTTATGATATAGTGAACAAAGACTAAAAATTTATCATATATAATTTCTTCTTCCCCCCTCCGGAAAGACCTGTACCTAAGATTTTCTTTATTTTTATTTTCATACTAAAGTATTGTATTCTACCTATCCCAAATCTGCAAACAGCTTTCATTTCGCGCTGCCGATCGGCATCCGCAAATGAAGAATTATCTATTAACTTCGTCTTTTTCATTGACGATATCAAAAACCTTATTTTGCGGATCGGTTGTAGTATTAACCATAATGCGATTTGTGGACCCGAGAGGGATCGAACCTCTGACCTTTCGGATGTGAACCGAACGCGCTACCACTGCGCTACGGGTCCAACTGCCTAATTCTACCATTGCTAATTACTCAAAATTTTCATTATAATGCAGTTAAGGATGAAAAAAATATTAGCCGGGTTTTTTGATATCATAGAATTTTTCGTGTCCAGTTCCGCCATAGCAATTTTAATTTATCTGTTTGTGACCCAGCCACACCAAGTAAACGGCAATTCCATGTATCCCAACCTCCACGACGGAGAATTTTTACTGACCGACAAACTAACATATAAACTCCGCAACCCCCAAAGAGGCGACGTGGTCATTTTTACCGCCCCGCCCCAAGCTAATTGCCCTACCGGATTAAACTGCGATTTTATAAAGCGGATCGTAGCCATGCCCGGAGAAAGAATCAAAGTTGAAAAAGGCCAGATATTTATTAACGGAAATAAAATAATCGAACCTTATGAAAATTTGGTAAAAGGCACCAGCGGCGGATTTTCCGGGAGCAGTTTCCTGGCCGAAGGAGTGGAAAAAATAATTCCCGAAGACCAATACATAGTTATGGGCGACAACCGCCCCGGTTCCAGCGACTCCCGAGATTGGGGGCCGATATCAAAATCCGCAATAGTCGGCAAAGCCTGGTTGAGATATTGGCCGCCTAATATGGTCGGAGTTATAGCTTTCCAGCCGGCTAAAATCGGCAACTAGGCCGAAACGCCTTTAACTATTCTCTGCAATGTCTCTTCTGTTTCTTCCGGAGTTCCCTTCAAAACAATTATCAATTTAGTTTCCACCCGTGAACGGGTCAATTTAACTTTTGCCTTAGTCAAGGTTTTAGCTAAATCCGTTAGCAGGTTTTTTTCCATCAGGTCGATCTGATCTGAAACAATAAACTGCTGATTCTGATTCCTGGCTCTGTGATCACCCATTTTTTCCTTGACTCTTCTCGCCAATTCTTCCGCCCGCCTGACGTTAGCTGACTCTTTCAGTAAGATCTTATACACTTCGATCATTTCCTTAACATCCGGAATTCCCAGCAAGGCTCTGGCGTGACCTTCAGTAATCAATCCGGAGATTAACCCGTCTTTAACGGCATCCGGCAAAATTAATAACCGAATAGTATTAGAAACAAAAGATGAAGATTTACTGATCCTTCTGGCAATATCAGCCACACTCATCGAAAAATCGTTCATTAATCTTTCAAAAGCTTTGGCGCGTTCTAATGGATTTAGGTCGGTCCGCTGGACATTCTCTACCAACGCCATTTCCAACATCCCGGTCGGGCTGGTTTCCTTAATTATTACCGGGACCGTTTCCAACCCCGCGATTTTAGCCGCCCGCCACCGCCGTTCACCGGCCACGATTTGATAACCCGCCGGGGTATGAGCCACTACCAACGGTTCTAAGATTCCATGCTCCCTGATCGAAGCCGCCAAATCTTGAAGTTCATCGCCGGAAACAGCTCCTCTCGGCTGAAGCGGATTAGGCTGAAGATGATTGATAGACAATTCAGTCACCTGACGGTAATCCGGCATCATACCGATCCTCCGGAAAGAACTGAAACCGTTGATTTGCCTTTTCTGATTAAAAATTCTACTTTACCTTTGGTTTTGGCAAACAAAGTATAATCGCGGCCGTATCCGACATTTTTTCCGGGATGAATGCTCATTCCTCGCTGCCTGAGAATTATTTGTCCGGTATTTACTTCCTCTCCGCCGTATTTTTTAACGCCCAGTCTTTTCCCCGCTCTTTGCTTGTGCTGTCTGGTTTTTCCACCGGCTTTTGTATGTGCCATTTTAGTCCTTTACATCAATATTTTCTATCAATACTCTGGTCAATTGATCACGATGCCCCTTTACCTTGCGATAACGGGATTTGGCTTTATAAGTTGCGATTCTGATTTTATCTCCCAAAATTTGATCGATCACTTTGCCTTTAACACTGGTTCCTTTGACTGTGGGCTGACCAATCGATATCCTTTCCTCATCTTTTACCAATAGCACTGAATCGAAAACCATAACCTCATCTTTTTCCTTATCTAAATTAAAAATATCGATTTCTTGACCTTCGGAAACCTGATATTGAGACCCGCCGGCTTTGATTATTGCGTATTTCACCCGTTAAATATAGCTTAAAGACAAGTAAATTTCAACCCCAGCTTCCCAATTCACGATTATTCATTGCCGAAAAGGCTAAAGCCAAAGTTATCGCCGAGGACAGTAATGAACTTCCGCCATAAGACAACAAAGGTAAAGTCACCCCTGTTACCGGCACAATACCCAAATTCATGGCTATATTTACCGAAGTTTGAAAAAACAGCCAAACCCCGATTCCGGAAAAAATCAATCTTTCTGTAGGTTTACGGGATTTAACGGCTTCCCAAAAGCAAATCCCGACTATGATGGAATACAACCCTATCACCGTTACCCCTCCAGCCAATCCCAATTCTTCTACCAAATTGGCAAAAATGAAATCGGTTTGACGTTCAGGCAAAAAACGCAATTTCCCTTGAGTCCCGAAACCCAAACCCCGGCCGAATATTTCACCCGATCCTACTGCAATTGTCGACTGAATTACATGATAGCCTGATCCTAACGGATCAGAATACGGATTGATAAATGACTGCAACCTTAGTAATTGATAGTCTTTCAGACCAAACTTGGATAACGGTAAACAAATTAACCCTGCAACCCCTAACCCGATTAACAAACCTTTAGGTGGTGAAGTGGCCATAAAAATCCAAGCGGCTATGGCCATTAGCACTAAGGCCGAGCCTAGGTCCGGCTGAGCTATGATCAAGCTAAACGGGAAGAATAAAACCAGACCGTATTTAACCAATAATCCGATTTGTTTTTTGGAAGAGATAGGCCAGCCGGATCCTATTAATTTAATTGATGCCAACAACAAAATCGGTTTGGCCAACTCGCTGGCCTGGAACTGGAAGGAACCCACCTTAATCCATCTGGAAGAACCCTTGGCGGCTTTTCCGTATATCAAAGTCAGAATTAATAAAACCAAGATCCCGATATAAGCTATCCACACAAAAGGTAAGAGGTTTTTAATCCCCAACTTAAAAACTACCCAACCCGCCAATAACGAGAAAACCGCAAATAGAGCCTGGGGCAGAACTTTTTCCGGAGCAATGCTCAAAAGCATCATTAACCCCAAACCTAATAACATGGAAGAGGCAAGAAGAATGAGGACTAAACTTTTCATTTCAATTTCGGCTTTTTTCCGAATTCAATCTTAACAGCTAGGGTGGATTTTTTAATTTGGTCTTCAAATTCCTTCGGCCACTCCGGCAATTCGACCGAAATTTCATCACTCAAACCCACACCCTTTTCTTTGCGCATTTTTTGGATCGTCCGGATAATCTCCCGGGCCCTTCCTTTGACCTTGAGTTCCGAAGTTAATTGAGTGTCTAGCTTAACTTCTAACTCCTGTGAACTTCCGGTTTCAAAAATCACTTTTTCGACATTTAATTCATCAGCCATCAAACTGATAAACTCCTGCTCAAAAGGCGGATTGATAGCAGGACCGGAAACGGTTATAGACGACAATGGTTGGCGCAAAGGAATTCCCGCCAGTTTCCTTTGGGCGTGACCTAACCCCACTATTTCCCTAACTTGCCGCATCCGATCAATAATTTCCTGGTTGCTTTTTGTTTTTTGCTCTTTGCTTTTTGCCTCCGGCCATTCCGCCAAATGCACCGATTCTTCTCCGGTTAAATTCATATACATATAGTCGGTTATAAACGGCATAAACGGGGCCAACAACCGGCACAAAGTGGTCAAAACCGAATACATGGCTTGATAACAGTTTTCTTTATCCTGTCCTCCGGCCGTTGGCCCTACCCTATCTCTTGATCTTCTGATATACCAAGTTGAAAAATCTTCGGTAAATTTTTCCAAGGCCTCTGTTGCCGGCGCCGATTGGTAGTCATCCAATGAATCGGTAACTTTTTCGATCGTTTCATCCAATCGTGCCAATATCCATCTATCCAAGACATTCGTAAACCGTAAAACTTGTCCTGAGTCTGTCGAAGGATCGTAAATCGTAAATCGTTGCGGCTTCCACCCATCCGCCTTGGCATTGGTCACAAAAAACCTGAAAGAGTTCCATAAAATAAGCAAAAATCTTCTCCTGATTTCATCGCCTGTCTTATATCCGAATGGTAAAACAAAAGTAGGAGAGACTTTGGCATACATCCAGCGCATAACATCTACCCCAATTTTGCCGGCCCCTTCGTTAAAATTAATCGCGTTTCCCCAGCTTTTATGCATCGGCCGGCCGTCTTCACCCACCACTGATTCAAATCCCAAAACTGTTTTGAACGGATTTTTTCCGGCCAAAACAGTTGACATAACTATCAACGAATAGAACCAATTTTTAAACTGGCCGGGAAAAGACTCCGTAATAAAATCCGCCGGAAACCAATCTTCGGGTAGTGTCGAAAACGGAACTATTCCGGCATCCAACCAAGGATTTCCCACCGGTTCTATCCGTGACATCATAGACTCGCATTTATCGCATTTCATTTTTATCTCATCAATCCATGGTTTATGCGGAGAATGACCATTAAATTTATCCAATCCTTTCACAGCCATTTCACGAAGTTCATTTTTTCCCCCGATTACATCAAAATATCCGCATTTATCGCATTCCCAAATCGGCAAAGCCAATCCCCAAAACCTATTCTTTTTAGAGATCAACCAATCATGCATATTATTCAACCAATCCAATTCTCTGTCTAAACCAAATCCCGGTATCCACCTGATTTGCTTCGTCACTTCTTTCATCTGCTCCCTAAGCGTCTTTGATTTTTCGGACGGACCCGGATTTTTGCTCTGCAAAAATTCGCTGGTACGACCGAACCTCGAAGGATCGTTCTTCGGCTGCGTGGACGTAGACCACGAGCCGAAGTAAGATTCCTTTTGGGGCTTATCCATCGCTATATACCATTCATCCGTCACTTTCCATACCAATTCGGTTTTACACCTCCAGCACGCCGGATAACGGTGTGGATAATCCTGAATTTCAAAAACCCAGTTTTCTCCGGCTGACTTATCTCTCTCGGCAAGATAATCCAGAATCAGTGCCGGGTTCTTCTTGCCATTTTTTCCGGTTAAAAATCCTAATCCGTCTAAATAATCAGCGTTATCCGCGATGACCGGCACCATCGGCAAACCAAGCTTCTTACCCAATTTAAAATCTTCGCTTCCGGCCGAAACCGCTGTATGTACCAATCCTGTTCCGTCGGTAACGGTTATCGACAGAATTAATGGATCAGCCGGAACAACGGTGTGAAATTTATCCGGAAATTCTTCTGCTACTTTTTTCACCGTCGGCAAATCATCAAAGGGTCCGCGGTATTTCAATCCCACCAATTCTTTTCCCTTAACGATTTTGACTATTCCCTGGTGTTCACTCCCGAAAACTCTGTCCACAGCGTCTTTGGCAATCCAAAATTTATCTCCGGTTTTGCCTTTTACCAGCGCATATTCCAGCTTCTCATCCACCGCCACCGCAATATTGGCCGGAATCGTCCACGGCGTAGTGGTCCAAATCAATAGATATTCATTTTCCTTGTTTTTCGTTTTTTGTTTTTTGTTTTTTGTTATCGGCAATTCCAAATATATCGCCTTATGCGTCACCTGCTTATAGTCTTCCGTCAACATTTCGTGTTGACTAATCGCGGTCTCGCACCGTGGACACCACGGCACCGAATCATTTCCTTTATATATCCATCCCCGCTGATGGCAAACTTTAAGAAAATTCCAGATGGCATAATTGTTTTCGTCGGACATGGTGTAATAATCATTTCCCCAATCAGCCCACATCCCTAAACGTTTGCTCTGTTCTGTTTGAACGGCGGCAAACTTCAAGGCTCTTTCCCGACACTTTTGGACAAATTTCTCCACTCCGTAAGTTAATATTTCTTTTTTGTTCTTGAAGCCCAATTCCTTTTCCACTTCAACTTCCACCCATAGCCCCTGACAATCAAAACCATTTTGATATCTTCCCCTGTCGCCCTTCATGGTATGATATTTTTGCCATAAATCTTTATACGACCGGCCCCGGCCATGATGGACGCCCATCGGATTATTGGCGGTTATCGGCCCGTCCAAGAAAGAAAACTTTGTCGGAGATTTATCGTTTTTATGAAGATATTTTTTAACAATCCCGTCCCGATACCAATGGTCCAACAATTCCTCCTCTATTTTTATAAAGTCAGGATGTGGAGGGATTTCCTGGAATAGTGACGGCATTAATGCTGATTTTCTCATAAGCGATCAGAATTATCCGAATGAAACCTTTCGATATTAAGCACTCTCTTCGGTTTAAGATACTTATTCCTGAAATTTACAATTAAACCCAATTCAAGCCAGGATCCTTTTAAATAACGTTGCATTTGATTATAATCTTCTTTGGTAATTACCGGCTTTGTTTTCAAATCAACAACTATCTTATTATCCACAACAAAATCTGCCCGATTACCTTTAACTAATGAGTGGCCGAATGATGACAAGTCTACTGCGCGGGAAAACTCAAATTTAGCTTCCCGCAATAACAATTCTAAGCGATCGCCGTATTGCTTTTCCCGACAATATCTTCCCAACTCGTTGTGAATGCAAAAAATATTCCGGTAAGATCGTAAGATAATTTTGCATGAACCAAATTCTTCACTCGCACATTCTACATTATTCGGATCATTCGGATGCATTCCTAGATTGGGATCGCCCTACCGCCCTCTTCTCAAAAAGGCGGGAATATCGAACTCATCTTCACTTTTTACCTCACCGTTGCCGGTAACATCATCCTGATCGTCGGATTGAATCGTGGCGGTTCCGTTGGTAGACTTCTGATTTTGAGGTTGGGTAGATACAAACTGGCGTAAAGTCCGTTGGTGGACGTCAAATCCGGTGCCTATAACCGTAATTCTGACCTGATCGTCCATTTCCTCATCAATAGTTGCTCCGAAAATAATATTGGCGTCCGGATCGGCGGCTTGGGCGATAATTTCAGAAGCTTCATTGACTTCAAACATCGATAGTGTAGGACCGCCATAAATGTTGTAAAGAATCCCCTTGGCCCCTTCCAGACTAACTTCCAAAAGAGAGCTGTTGATGGCCGCCCTGGCCGCTATGGCGGCTCGGTTTTCCCCGGTCCCGCTGCCAATCCCCATCAAGGCCGAACCGGCATCGGTCATAATCGTTTTGACATCGGCAAAATCGACATTAATCAACCCCGGAATCGTAATTAGGTCGGAAATTCCCTGCACCCCCTGGCCAAGAATGGAGTCGGCGATTCTAAACGCTTCCAAAAGGGTCATCTTTTTGTCGATGACATCCATCAATCTTTGGTTAGGGATTACGATCAGAGTATCCACGGTCTTCTTTAATTCCTCAATTCCTTCTTCGGCCGTCAACCGTCTGCGGGCTCCTTCAAACATAAACGGTTTGGTGACCACCGCTACTGTCAAGGCCCCGACTTCTTTGGCAATCTGAGCTATAACCGGAGCTCCGCCGGTCCCGGTGCCGCCACCCATTCCGGCGGTGATAAATACCATATCCGTATCCAACAATAAATCCTTAATTTTATCGTAAGATTCCTCGGCTGCCTGCCTGCCGACCGCGGGATTGGCGCCGGACCCCAAACCCTTGGTTAAATTGTCTCCGATTTGAATTTTGATCGGCGTCTGCGAGGTCAATAACGCTTGGGCATCGGTATTGATGCACACAAAATCCACTCCCTTGATGCTTTTTAAGGCCACCATTGAAGACACGGCATTGCTGCCTCCGCCACCGACTCCGATGACTTTAATTTTGGCAAAAGTATTGATATCAGGCTTAACCAATCCCATGTTTACTCCCAGTATAACAGAAGTTTACCCAAAAACCAGTAGCGATGCTAATCCACGAAAAAGCGATACCACTTCGCATGGACGAAGTCCAGGCGGGCTGGCGAATCGTATACGAATTACACAAATATTCGTATCATTCGTATGCTTATCCGTGCCATTCGTATCGCTTATGGAAGGAATTGTTTAACAAACTCTATCGCCCGGCCAAACATTCCTTTTGGCAGCTTATCCGTAATTCCCCTGACAATCGAAATGCCACCGCCGGTTCGGGACAACGGAGCGCTCGATTTAGAGGCGTATAAAATCAAACCCTCGCTCACCGCGTATGCAGGCTCCCGACGAACATCGTCTACTAAACCATTCAGGGTATGGGGAGATCCGACTCTGGTGGGCATAGACAATACCCTTTTACAAATTGTATCAACCTCGACAGTTTTAGCCCCGCCGCCGGTAATCACTATTCCGGCCGGGGTTCTGCCGCCAAACCCGGATTCCTTAATCGACTCCCCCACCATCGAAAATATTTCTTGGAGTCTGGGCCTGATGATTCCCTCGACCAAAGTTTTCCTGGAAGCTTTGATGTGCTCTTCGGCTCCGAATTTGGCTAAATCCAAATCGCCTTCTTTGAAATCTCCGTCTTTTTCTTCTTTGTCTGAAACCTGCGCCTTCAGTTTATCGCCTAAATGCTTTTTAACTTCTTCTGCCACATCCAAACCCAACCTCATGCCTATAGCCAAATCATTGGTAATATTTTTAGCCCCAATCGGCAAAACTGCCGAATGAGCCAACGATCCATCAACCCAAATGGCGATGGAAGTAGTTCCGCCGCCGATGTCTACCAAAACTACTCCCAATTCTTTTTCAGTAGCTGTCAAGACCGATTCGGATGCCGCCAAACCACTGTAAACCAACCCTTCAACCCCTATCCCTAATTCGGTCACACACTTGGTTAAATTTCTAATTGAAGTGGTCGATCCTAAAACCAAATGGGCTTCGGCCTCCAACCTGACTCCGGTCATGCTGACCGGATCCTTAATCCCTTCCTGACCGTCAACTTTATATTGCCGCGGTAAAACATGCAGGACTTCCTGGGCCGCCGGCAAAGATACCGCCCGGGCCGAGTCGATCACTCTCCGGACGTCGCTTTCAGTAATTTCTCCTTCCGGTTCGGATACAGCCACCACCCCGGTGCTGTTCCGGCTGGCAATTAGGGACCCGCCGATATTTATAAACGCTTTGGAAATAGATAACCCCGCCATTCTCTCGGCAGCCTCGACCGAAGCGGTAATGGACTTAATGGCAGCGTCAATATCTACGATTTGAGATTTTTTTACTCCGGTTGAAGGCAAACTAGCTACTCCAACCACATTTATACTCTGAGTTTCTGTTGAGCGAAGAGCGATTAAAGTGGTAATCTTACTGCTCCCGATGTCTATCCCAACTAAAGACTGCGATTTCACCATATATTCTTTTTTTGGCAATTAGTTTTTAATTACCGGATAATTAAATCTTAAATCAATCTCTGACGGCGCCGGTTGATTCTTTATTCTAGCCTGATTCATCCAGAGTTGCAAGGATACCAACTTATCAGCTGGTCCGGCCAGCGGATATTTTACTTTAGTCTTTTCAGACAAATAAAAAATTATCGTTTCATTTAATATTTCCACCGAGTCGGGGGAAAAAAGAGAATAAATTTCATTTACGGTTGGAATAGCTAACACCAAATCCCTTGGCAAATCCTGACCGGGCAGGAAAGAAGAAATTTCACTCCAAATTATCAGGGGTAATCCTGCAACTTCTCTTTCGGCCACAATTCTTCCCTGCGCATCAACTAATAATCCCTTAAACAGATTTTTGGATGCTACTATCTGAACCACCGGAATCCTGGTTTTAAGTTCCGCCGCCAAAGTCAGGGGGAATCTCAACCCGACTTTGACCGATTTTAATCTGAAATCAGCCTTCAACAATTTTTCTTCCAGTTCCGGGGGGCTGACTTTATAGACGTTTTGTCCGTAACTCCTGGATAATTCGGCAAAAACATCCGGCGGACAAGCCGAATCGTCAACCTGACATTTAATTGTCTGAATAGTCAAATATTTTGTGCCTAAATAAATCAGTCCGGCCAGTCCGACAAAAATCAGGGAACGACTGAACTTAACTACTTTAATCATAGGACTTTGGCAACCAGATCCAGTAATTTTGCGGCCGAGTCGGAAATAATCAGCCGCCCGGCATTTTCAGCTCCCGATTTCCAAATCCTATCATAATTTTTATTAATCCGTAGAATCTCCTCCAATAATTTTTCGGAGGTTAAGCCGTCCTGATTTAATACTGTGGCCAAACCGGTTTCGGCTAACAAATTAGCATTGACCGATTGTTCTCCTCCGCCGGAAATCGGCAAGGGGATTAATATTGAAGGAATTCCAAAATAGGATAGATAAGTAATTGTATTAGCTCCTGACCGACTGACCACAATCTTTGATTTTTGGAAAATTTCGGCGACGATTGGAGTCGGAAACCACTCCGCAGAAACGTAATTTTTCATTTTCCGCGATTCCGTCATTCCACTCCGCCAGCTGGCGGAGTGGGAATCTAAACTTCCGGTTTGATGATAAACAAAAAAATATTTGGTCAAAACTGGTAATATCGGTTCAACTAAACGATTAATCGTTTGAGATCCCTGACTGCCGCCGGTAATAAATAAAATGTTTGGTTGGATTTTTTTATTTTTGGCCAAAATAATTTCCTCGGGTATGGGATTTCCGGTTAAAACTGACTTTTTATCAGCGGTTTTAGCCCAGGAAATGGCGGAATAATCGGCCAGCCCCCTGGCTATTCTATTGGCCAGCCCCCAGACTAAAGTTTGCTCATGGACAATAATCGGGACGCCTGATATTTTAGCGGCGAGAATAATCGGAATAGACGTATAACCTCCAAAAGACACCACTACATCAGGTTTTATTCGCTTAACCAAGGTTAAGCCCCGGATCAACCCGCCGGGAATTTTAAGAAACTCCGTTAAAATTGAAATGGATATAAATCGGTTAAGTTTGGCAAACGAAATTGGGATAAATTCAGCCCCTATTCTGGTTATCTCCTCTTTTTCCACCGACTTCTCTCCGTTCTTATTTTTTTTCCGGCCGATATAAACTACCCTGACCCCCGGGAAACGGGAAAATATTTCCTGCGTTAAAGCCACCGCCGGAGTGATATGCGTTCCGGTCAGAAGAAACGTTTTTTGTTCTTTGTTTTTTGTTCTTTGTTTTTTGTTCTTCATTTCTGGGTTAAGTTTATTCTAAGCAATATCCCCAATGTCAGCATTTGAATTATTAAGCTTGAACCTCCATATGAAATAAATGGCAATGGGACGCCGGTCATCGGCATTAAAGCCGTCAATGATCCTAAGTTTACCAAAGTTTGAATAGACAACCAGCCGCTTAAACCCACAGCCAATAACCTGCGGTAGCCGTCATTCTCCCTCAATGCCACTCTAAAAAACTGCCAGTACAACAATATAAAAATTAAGATTATTACCGTTACTCCTACCAATCCCAACTCTTCCCCGGCCACCGCGAATATTGAATCTGTAGACGCTTCCGGCAAATATTCGAATTTTTGGCGGGATCTGCCCAACCCCAACCCCCACCATCCTCCAGATCCAAAAGCAATTAACGCCTGATTAATATGGTAGGAACTTCCGTAAGGATCTTTGGTGGGATCTAAAAAAGTTTTTATTCTCTCTAGCCTATAGGACGAACTGACGGATAAGCCCAATCCTGCCAGCGTGCAAATCAGAACTAAAGTAAAAATAGTTTTATAGGGCAGACCGGAAACAAACATCATCAAAAAACCGGTGGCGGTTATAATTATGGCCGTCCCGAAATCAGGCTGAAGGATTAATAAAAAAATTATAACTCCCAATAAAATCAAGGGGTGAGAAAGCCGTTGTTTATTTTTTAACCACACCGCGAAATAAAGTACCGTGGACAATTTAACCAATTCAGACGGTTGAAAATAAATTGATTTTCCTAAGTAAAACCAGCGGCGAGCGCCCTGGGCCGCCGACCCCAACCCGGGAATTAAAACCCCCGCCAGTAATACCGCGCTTAAACCAAATAGGTGCGGGCTGAACTTTTTAATAAATGAAGTCGGAATTTTAGAAACCACAGTCATCAAGCCAATTCCCAACGTCACCCAAATTAAATGGCGTTTAACAAAATAGAATTTATCACCGAATAATCTTTGAGCCTCGGCTACCGAAGAGTCGTAAACCATTATCATTCCCAATCCTAACAGTAAAAAAAGTAAAACTAAAATCTGTAAACTTCTGACCCTTTCCCGGTTGACTTGAGTTATTTTTTTTGCCATTTACGGATGATTTGGTTAAATTGTTCGCCTCTGTCAAACTCGTTTTTAAACATGGAAAAGCTGGCGCAACCCGGCGACAATAACACCGCGTCTCCTGAAATTGCCAAATCTCTGGCCCTGGTTACGGCAACTTTAAAATCGCCATAAACCCCGTTAATCAGTTTCCCGTATGAAGTTTGTCCCGCGGAACGGGATCCAGCTCTGCAGGACGAAACTTCACAAGCCTTCAGATAAACAATTAGTTCATCCGTCCCTTCTCCCCTTAACAAAACCACCCGCTTAACCCGGTGTTTCCTATAACTTTCAACGATCTCTTCCGCCAACGGTTTTAAATCCAATTTTTTGCTCGAGCCACCGGTAATTAATACCACCGGTTTTGTCATCGCCCGCAGAGCCGCGATTCCGGCCGCCGGAGTAGTCGAAGTGGTGTCGTTTATATATTCAACTCCGTCAATCGTTGCGATCGTTTCCAATCGGAACGGTACACCTCTAAATCTTTTCAATATTTCTAATCCTTCTTTTCCCCCCACGCCAATCACAGAAACTACTGCCAATGCAGCTGCCGCATTTGCGCGATTGTGTTCACCCGGAACATGAAGTAAAGCCTCCTGTGGCAAATCTTTGGAAGAAAACCATTTGATACGCGAATTTATTTCCGTTGCTGCCTTTTTGGTCCATGGATTGTCGGCGTTTAGAATTGCCCAGTCAGTTTTTTTCTGATATCGAAGAATCGCCAATTTATCCTGAAAATACTCGTCCATTGACGCATAACGATTCAAATGGTCCTGATAGAAATTGGTAAACACCGAAATATTGGGCGAAATTTTTTCATCGCGCCAACCCTGTAATTCCCAACTGGATAACTCCAACACCACAATGCCTTTTTCGGACGGACCCGATTTTTTTCTCCGGAAAAAATCGCCGGTACGCCCGAACCCCAAAGTTGCGCTCTTTGGGTGCGTGGACGTAGACCACGAGCCAAAGGAAGCATACTTCTGAGGCTCTTTAATTTCTTTTAATAACTCCAGCGTCGCCTTATCCGGTATATTCCCTCCCAAATACACGCTACCTTTGTATAATTTTTTCAAAACCTCATAAATCATCATCGTAGTGGTCGTCTTCCCCCGCGTCCCGGTAATCCCGATTATCGGCAGCGGATAGTAGACGGCAAAAAGAGATGAGTCCATTTTAACCGGTATTCCGGCTTTTTTGGCTACTTCTAAAAACGGAGAGTTGGACGGCACGTCAGGATTCTGGAGCACCATGTCGTGTGTCCAAAAATCTTCCTCTTCATGTTTCCCGAGCACAAATCTAATCGACAGACCATTTAATTGTTCAAGCGCAAGTTGAAGTTGAGATTCACTTTTTAAATCAGTCACAGTTACATGTGAACCAGCCTCGCAAAACAACTTTGCATCCCCAATTCCTCTGCCCTGAAGTCCCAGTCCCATAATTAAAACCCTTTTTCCTTTCCAATCCCGACAAAACCTCTTCCACGGAGTCATATCCTCATTATATACAACATGAGTTTCGCGCTTTACTTTTTGCGAAGTTGGCAAATTTGCGAAGTAAACTAGCTGCCGCCAGCGAGCAAGAAACGTAAAACTCGTGACTTCATAGCATCCTTTTGACTTGCAAAACTACGGCATCTGCCGGATCATAAAATTTTACCTTAGGATAAAGCCCTTGCATCAGAGGGAAAAGATACGGATAGTGGGTACAAGCTATGCCGACGACATCAACGCCTTCTGCGATTGGTTTATCGAGAAATTTTCTGACTAACCACTCTGCCTGTTTATTATTATAAAATGTTGTACTACATTTTATATCTTTCCTCACAAGCTCTTCGATATATTCGGCTAAACCAGGACATGAAATATTATAGAGTTTGATTTTTTTGGCGAAGAGAGCCTGAAGATTTTGTCTTCGCTTACTAGTTATCGTCGCCGAAGTCCCAATTATCGCGACTTTTCCTGTTTTTGTAATTCCGGCAATTGGTTTAATCGGCGGCTCAATCCCGACAAAAATCATTTCCGAAAATTTTTTTCTTAAACTAGCGATTCCGTTGGTGGCGGCGGAATTACAGGCAATAACCACTATCCGGCATCCCTTTAATTTGAATTGTTTAGCAAAATGCAACAACCTATCTTGAATAATTTCCTCCGTCTTAGTTCCATAGGGGAAATATTCCGGATCTGAAAGATAAATAACGTTTACATTTTTTAATGCTCTCAGCTTGTCAGCAATAAGCCTTCCCCCTGCTCCGCTGTCAAATACCCCGATTTTGGTTTTTCCTTCGTCCTTCATCCTTTATCCTTCGTCCTTTTCAAATCACCGCCAACCAGACTCCGAAAAGCGCCAAAATAATTCCGGCCAACCAGGCCCGCATTACTATTTTAGGCTCCTCCCATTTCAATAATTGCAACCATAGGTGAACCGGAGCTACAGGAAAAAGTTTTTTTCGCAAGAATTTTTTTGACAATAATTGTCCCAATGACGAAGTTACTTCAAGTACAAAAATTCCGCCGACAACCACGATAGCCATCACTTTTCCCAGCAGCAACCCCACTACGGCCAAAGTGGCCCCAAAAGATAACGCGCCCACGTCTCCCAACATTATCCTGGCCGGAAAAACGTTGAAATATAAAAAGGCTATCAGACTGCCGATCCACAGAACTAAAAACATTGATAATGTGGTATCCAGAATGGCCGAGGACAAATACCACAAGGCAAAAAGGGCAATCATTAATAATCCTGAAGCCAATCCGTCCAAACCGTCGGTCACGTTATAGGCGTTGGCAAAAGCGGTGATCACAAAAGCGGCCAAAGGGATAAATAACCACCCGATGCGAAAAACGCCTATAAACGGGATATAGAAAATATCTATTTTTAGATTGAAATACAATAGCGACGCGACTATAAACGCCAGAATTATTTGAATCAAAAATTTCCACCTGAACCTTAACCCAAAAAATCCGGTGTTTTCAATGTCGAAAAATTTCATCAAATCGTCATACAACCCCAGCAATCCGAATGAAATAAAAGTGAAAAAAATAATATTCAATTCATCCACCAAAGGATAAACTTGAGTTACCACCACTCCGAAGTGTTTCATTATCGGAAATAGCAAAGCAAATAATATGGATACTACAGAAATAACCAATAATCCTCCCCCCACCGGGGTTCCGGCTTTCTTTTGGTGTAATCTGTCAAAAATCGGCGTCCGCTGGTCTAAAGGGTCGCGGGTTTTTTGGACCCGGCGTTGAAACTTCAGTGAATACAGTACATTAATAAATGGCACGATCAGTAGACCGGTGACGGCAAAAGATGAGAGAAGTAAGGTTAAAAGCAATGACATATAAAATAATGGTTAAAATGGTTGGAATGGCTGAATGGTTAAAAGCTTCATAAGATGTGGACCGAAAATAAATATTCCGATTACTATTGATAATCCTGAAACAAATAGTACCATTCCGGCGGCAATATCCTTAGCTTTTTTGGCTTCCTCCTTACGTTCTTTGGTGATCAAATCCACCATTGCTTCAATAGCAGAATTTGCCATCTCCGTTACTAAAACCAACCCGCTGATTAATATCAACGCCATCCATTCCGAAAAATTCAGCTGAAAGACAAACCCGGCGGCAACCGTCAGCAAACCAATCATAATTTGGAGGCGGAAATTCTTGTGCCCCCAAATCATTTCCCGCAATCCTTCTAAAGCAAACCCCAATGATTTTAAAAAGTTCATGAAATCCGTTTGATATCGGCTCCCAACCCTGTTAATCTTTGTTCCAAATTTTCATACCCTCTGTCAATGATCTCGGCCATATCAATTACGGACTCTCCGTTTGCCGCCAAAGAGGCAATTACTAAAGCGACTCCGGCTCGAATATCCGGACTAGAACTGTGTCTTGGATAAAACGGAGTCGGACCGTTAACAATAATCCTATGCGGGTCAGCCACAATTATATTAGCCCCCATTTTAATCAATCTATCCACAAAAAACATCCTGCCTTCATACATCCAGTCATGGGCTAAAGTCATTCCCCGGCACTGTGTCGCTAAAACTATCATCGGACTCATCAAATCCGTCGGGAATCCGGGCCAAATATTTGTTTTGACCGCCGGATAAGCCGTTAAAGTTCCTCTGGAAAATTTTGCGGATGAATCGAACTCTTTTATAACTATTCCCATCGGCTCAAAAATCGCTTTCATCGGCAGCAAATCTTCTTTGACCACGCCATGAACGTTTATTTCCCCTCCGGTCACTGCCGCCATTATCGCCCAAGTCCCAACCTCGATATGATCGGTTCTGACTTTGTGGCTGCACCCCCTCAAACTGTTGACTCCCTGAATACTAATTCTGCTGGTTCCCACGCCTTCAATCTTGGCCCCCATTTTATTCAGTAATCTCCCTAAACATTGAACGTGAGGTTCGGCGGCGGCATTGGTAATTTGGGTTTCGCCTTCAGCCAAAACCGCAGCCATCATAATGTTTTCCGTCGCCGTCACCGAAGCTTCCGTCAAATGGATATCCGCTCCGTGTAATTTCTTGACGGAAAGTTTATTTAAAATTCCCTCTATCTCAATTTTTACTCCCAATTTCTCCAAAGCTTTTAAATGTTCATCTATCGATCGGCGGCCGATGATATCGCCTCCGGGATGACGGATAACCGTTCGGCCTAACCTCGATAAAAGCGGACCCAGCAATAAAACTGAAGCTCTTAAATCGGCCACTAACTTTTCATCCGGCTCTTTAGGTTTTAAATCTTTAGCCGTAATTTTTATAACCGGAGTATCTAAACCAGTCAACTTAGCCCCCAAACCGTTTAAGAGTACCCCCATAGTTTCAACATCTTTGATATGAGGCACATTTTCCAGAATTACTTCCTTATCGGTTAATAAAGCCGCGGCCATAGCCGGCAAAACCGCGTTTTTGTTACCGGAAACCGTTATTGCGCCGATTAAAGGCTTGCCGCCATTTATAATAAATGATGACATAATTTAAGCGATCCCAATCTACTAATGACATCCGAATAATTCGAATTCTCTATTCGGAACATTCGGATGTTGATTTGGATCATTCGGATCGCCTTTACTAAACTCTCCCACTCTAAATATCTCCGGTTCCAAGTCAATTCCGGATTTGGTTTTGACGGCTCTTTTTACCCAATCCATCAATTTTAGCACTTCTTCTGCTTTAGCCCCGCCGGTGTTAACGATAAAATTGGCATGTTTATCGGAAACCACGGCTCCGCCCACTCTTTTACCTTTCATCCCCGCATCATCAATTAATTGTCCGGCAGACATTCCGTCAGGGTTTTTGAACATGCACCCACAGCTTAATTGACCTATTGGCTGACGGCTATTTCTCTGCTTGAGTAATTCTAACGATCTGGCCTTGAGTTTTTCGGGGTCAGATTTTTTCAACCTGAATCTTACGTTCAAAACCACCCCTGTTTCATCGTGAAGACGGGAATAATCATACCCAAACCGGAACCAATCTCTATTAACGATCTCCCTATGCCAATCCAAGACTTGCCGGCACGCCGGACGCGAAGCGACAGACCGCACTGGGGTGGATTCCGGCTCCGCCCCAGTGGAGCTGATGCGAGCGGCCGATGGCAGCCGGCGGTTCTCTCCATTCATCAATAGTACCTCCGCCTCTTTAACCAAATTTCCGATAAATTCATTTTTTTCCGGCCTGAAATGAGAATTATTAAAAACCGCTCCGCCTAACGTCCCCGGCACCGACATGAATACTTCCAAACCAGCCAATCCGTTCTTAATGGAAAATGCCGCCAATTTTGACATCTTTATTCCGCTTTCCGCCGTCAATTCCTTGCCCTCAACATTAGCTGATTCCGCGTCATTCTTAATTACTAACCCCCTAAATCCAAAATCTCCCACCAAAATATTGCTGCCGCCGCCCAAAATAAACCAGGGCACCTTTGCAGCTTCGGCCGACAAAATAACCTCCTTGAGCTCTTTTGAAGATTTAACCGTTACAAAATAATCGGCCGGACCGCCTATCCTAAAATACGTATACGGAGCCAGAATTTCGTTTCTTTTAATCCGTTTTTCCCAAGCCTTGCTTAAGTTCAGAATGAATTTCATACAAGTTGCCGGCGCCGACGGTAAAAATAACCTCCCCCGGTTTTGAGGTTTTAATTAAGTATTTTACCAATTTTTGGCGGTTGGCGATAAAAACCGCTTTTCCGCCTGTTTCATTTATTCTTTTTGCCAGCATTTCAGAACTGATTTCAGTGTCAACCGCTTCTCTGGCCGAGGCAAATATCGGATCCAGAATTACTTCGTCAACGCCTTTCAGGCTATCCGCGAATTGATCAAACAGAGCTTTTGTTCTGGAAAAAGTATGCGGTTGGAATACAAATTTAATTTTTTTATCCGGAAATTTTTGCCTTCCGGCAGAAAGCAAGCTCTCTATTTCATGAGGGTGATGGGCATAATCGTCATAAACCTTGACACCGTTGATATCGGCAATCAATTCAAATCTGCGCTTTGAACCGGTATATTTTGTTAAAGCTTCCAAAGCTTTTTTTCTCGGAATGTCGATTGATTCAGCTACTGATACCGCCGCCATGGCATTTTTAACGTTATACTCGCCGGGAACCTGAATAATTCCCTTGACTAATTCTTGCAGTTTTGGATCGTTATCATAAACTTTGGCATCAGGTGACGCGCCAACGATATTTTTTACTTGAGACGAAACCAGTAAAATTCCGTTTTTTGGCAACTTTCCAAAAAACTTTATGTAAGCCTGAATCGTATCCTGTTCTGTCGGATAAATATCTGGATGATCATGCCGGATATTGGTGCAAACTATAATTTTCGGATTCATATACATAAATTTAGGAGTTTTGTCGGCCCCCGGATCAGCCGTGTATTCATCGCTTTCTATCACAGCCCAATCCCCTTTACCGAAGTGTCCGGACGCCGGCAGTGAAGAAATGGCGCTGGTGCCGACAATCCACGATGGATCCTGACCTGTTTCATAAAGAATAGTGGCAATCATAGCCGAAACTGTGGTCTTTCCCCCCACCCCGCAAACGCAAATTTGTTTTTTGGCGGAAAAAAATTCACCTAAGGCCTGAGCGTAATTCATAACCGGCACCCCCCGGGAAGCCGCCCATTTAACTTCCACATTTTGGGCCCCGTGATGGGCTCCGGTATAAATCAATTTATCGACAGCCGGCACCCAAACCATTTTTTTCAATTTCCAGATATTCCGCGGGGTAAATTTTTCAAATACTTTAATTCCCCGGGCTTTAAGCGGCTCATCCGTAATTTGGAAATCTTTAGTATCCGATCCCTGCACTTCCCACCCGGCATCCTGATACGCTAATGCCAAAGCCGTCATCCCCACTCCCTTAATTCCGGTAAAATGAACTCTCATACTTCCTATGATATATTATCTTCTTACCGTCAGCAAAGAATTTATCCGCTATGAAACTTTATCATGTTGAAATTCCCAATATGGCAAGTTTTGTGATATCGCAATTGACAGAATCAGATATAGAAGAAATTGATCGGGTAGAAAAAAATACCTGGCCAATTGATTGGCAAGCTCCGAAAGAAAAGTTCCAAGCCAGAATTAAAATGTTTCCTGCTGGCGTATTTGGACTGTCTAAAAATGACAAATTAGTTGGAGTCACCACTTCTATGAGAATTAATTTCGACCCCAATAAAATCAACGATTATCACAAAACTTGGGATGAAATTACCGGTAACGGCTTTATTGATACACACGAACCGGATGGAAATACTTTATATGTTGTTTCGGTCGGTGTTCAACGTGAGTCCCAAGGAAAAGGATACGGACAACAGTTAGTGGCCAAACAATTTGAACTGGCAAAAAGTTTAGGATGTAAATATCTCATGCTGGGAGCCAGACTGCCAAAATTCAGAGATAGTCTTACTACCCAAGGTATCAATCCAGACAATTTGTCAACCCCAGAGTTAATACAAAAAGCCCAAGAATATCTCCAACTCAAAAGAGCAGACAACCTAAGGCAAGAACCAGAGATCAGATTTTATGAAAAATGCGGATTAACAGTGTTAAAACTAACTGATCCGGATTTCGGCCCCGATCCAGAAAGCTGTAACTTTGGAGTCATCATGCTTGCCGAGGTTTAATATTCTTTAAATCCCACTCGATAATTCAGCAGGCTGTCAATGGCTTTCTGCATATCTTGCCTGGTCTTTTCAGCCAACTCTTGCAAAGCTCCTCCCGGAGTATTTTTAGAAACTTCAAATGGCGGAAGAACTCTAGTAACAAAAGTTGAATCGCTTCTGACTATTTGAACGATCGGAACAACGGGAATACCACAGTGCATAGCATAAACAAGAAATCCTGTTTTGAATGGCCCAAGACCGTAGGGATTCCCATCCTCACTCCTTTTCCCGGTAGTTCCGGCTTCTGGATACATGAGTGCCACCGGTATCTTATTGTTCGCTCTGTCTTGATTAAATAAATCATCCAACCGTGTTTCCATTTCGGTATACTGACCTTCTCTATCAAGAAAAATTCCGGCTATACCACAATCTCGCTGTAATTCATCAAACGGATATGGATACCACATAATTAATTCGT
This sequence comes from Candidatus Collierbacteria bacterium, assembly GCA_016183365.1. Classification (GTDB taxonomy): domain Bacteria; phylum Patescibacteriota; class Microgenomatia; order UBA1400; family JACPES01; genus JACPES01. Next base: position 472,864 of record JACPES010000003.1, on the reverse strand, counting down.
GAGGATTAACCTTTTCGGGTCCGCCTAATGAACCAAAGATTGTCTTATATATGGCTGCCGCTCTTAATAAAAATGGTTCATTATTTGGCGGCATTCCTAATTTCTCTAAATAATCAGGTTTGACTCCGGATGTTTTACATGCTTGCCCGAGTTCTTCAGCTGTAATTTTAGTAGCCTTTGCAATTCCAAAATGAGGCGTTACCGCCACAAATCCACTCCTTAATCTATCCTTGGTACCGGCAATTTCCGAAGCACCGGTTTCAAAATATTCTTTGTCAATTAAAGCGGCCATTAATGCCACAAATTCCTGAGGGGTTTTATCCCTATCCTTTCCCTCGGCGATTCGCGAAATAGCAGTCGCAAAAAAATCAACCTGCGATTGTTTCATCCTCGAAAGCTGTGATTTTCCTTCTGGCGTGGAAACAATTCCAAGAATATTTGCAGTAATCCTTTCTTCAAGCTCTTGTGGTCCTCGATCCAAATGAGTTGCAGAATACCCATTCATATCTTCTCTTCCCTTAGACATTGATTCCCCCATCAATCATAGTCTAACATTTTCATTCACAACACCGACCACCACTTTCCCCGGCATGGCGCCGCAGTGGAATGATTATAGCGTAGTCGGCACAACTCCATTCACAATTTCCCCTGGCATCACCACTGCTCCATTTTCAATCAAGGTTCCCGGCATTGTCGCCGCATTTATAGAGAAACTCTTATTCCGAATTTGTTAATTTCGTTGGCGAGCGGATGGAACTTATCCAGCATATCCTGCGGATTAAGAGGAATCGGCTCAATCCGACTGTCAATCCCAAGCGCCAATTGTCTTAAAGAGACCACTTCCGAAACCCAATCTTTCCCGAGATTTGGGGATACAATACACACGTCGATATCACTGTCTGGCGTCGCAGTACCTTTAGCCCAAGATCCAAAAAGAATGGCGTCCGATACAGGAACTCCAGACAAGGAAACCTTTTGAGCAAAGTTGCGGACTACAGTCTGTACATCATTCATAATGAGCGCTCCACTTCTTCAAGAATGTTCTTTCCAATGTCCAACCATTTCTGCGCGTATTCCGCATTGGCTTTTTTGTAGAATTGCTGTTTATAATCATCGTATCGAGCTGAAATATTAAATGAGGAAATTTCTACAAGCTTTTTCGTGTAATCTTGAACCATTGGCAATCCAGCCCCTTCTGCAAGCCGAACGAGGTCGTGTATCGGGGGAGGCGTTTCGCCGCGCTTCTTGACATATGCTGCTTTAAGAATTTTCTCTATCGCTAAATGGAGAAAAAAAAGACTGTGATGATACTTGCCGGGCTTATTGAGTTCTTGGGCGGTACTAAGTGCGTCTTCAGCGCTTTTCTTCCAGTATTGAATAAGTTCTTCGTCTGTCATAGAATAATTATACTGTAGTTCGCATGATTCATTTTACTATTTTCCCCGGCATCGTTTTTGCTCCATTCTCAATCACCGCCCCCGACTGGGAAATTTTAGGCTTATTTAGTTTCACGAATATCTTTTCAAGATCATCAAGCAATGACTAGGGCCTAGCAGGGTTAAATTTTAAATTAAGCGGTAAACCGGTAACTTTCATTTACCTTGTTTAATTTTAAGCAACCTGGCCTTGGCCCATTGCGACCGATCATTAATCCCATGCCAAATAGTTGAATCCGGATATAAACACACATAAACTTTCCGCCCATTCCGCAAAGCCACATCCACGATATCCGTCAGATAATATTCTTGGCTGGTTGGATTAATTTCAATTTTCGGCAAATATTGACGCAAAAATCCCAGATTAAAGCAATAACAACCGGTATTAATCTCTTTAATTTTCTTTTCCTCTTCTGTGGCGACTTTTTCCTCGATAATCTTGGTAATCTGACCATCGGAGCCCCGGACAACTCTGCCTAACCCGGTCGGGTCAGTCACTTTGATTGATAAAACGGTTACCTCGGCCCGATGTTTTTGATGCTGGTTAATGATGAATTTCAACAGCTCCGGGGTGTAAAACGCCGAATCGTCGCCGTACATGACTAAAACATATTTGATTGGAGATCGTAAAACTTTTATCCCGACTTCCAGCGCCGCCGCTGTGCCTTTTTTTTCGCCTTGAGTCGCATATTCCACCGACTTTCCCAAAGCTTTTTTCACCGACGCTGCCCAAAATTTGACTACCGCTATAATTTTTTTGATGCCGGTTTTCCGGATAGTTTGAACGCTGTACCAAATCATGGGTTTTCCGGCCAATAAATAGACCACTTTATTTTTCCGCCGAGCCTTTATCCTGGTTCCTTCTCCGGCGGCCAAAATTACAGCTGCAAATTCAGGATTCATAAATAATTTTTTTCATAATCTTAGATAATTTTATCGGGTCGTGACGCAAATAACTCCGTCGGACAGCATCCGAGTGAAGCTGTTTGACTAGGGCAGTTTTAATCAGCGGCGTCCTGATAATCTGCCGGGAGTTATCCAGATCGTCTTTCACCGGATATTCGTGCTGATTTTTATAAGCCGCTAAAATCTCATCAGAAATTTTAGCATTATTGACGACGACTGTATCGAATCTTTTCCCAATTTGTCTTTCTATAACCTCAAGATGGTCTTTTACGGACAGATTGTGAGTTTGAGTATATCTCGTCATTAGATTCATGATCGAAACCAACTTCGCTTTTGATCTTTTGATCGCCATCGCCGCCCCGTCCACTACCAGATTTGGCATGATGCTGCCGTATAAATCGCCCGGGCCGATGATGATGGCATTGGCCGACTCAACGGCTTGTCCGGCCTTGACATAGATTTTAGCTCGCGGAGAAGTTTTCACCGACACCACTTTATCGCCGCCGTGCTTGTCGTCGTCAAGATTATGTTCGCCAATTTCTACTGTTCCATCGTTGTATTCAACTACAAGTTGAATGTTTTTAGTCGTAATCGGAAAAATATGACCCTGAAGCCTAAAAATTTTAGAAGCTACTTCAATCGCCTTTGCAGTTGATCCGGTCATATCCTGAAGCGCGGTCAAAATCAAATTCCCCAAATTATGCCCCTCTAATCCGTTTCCTTTGGAAAACCGGTATAGCAGTAAATTTTTAATCCAATTTTGATTGTCGTCTCCGCCTCTTCCCTGCTCCTCTGTAAACGCCGCTAACGCTTGCCTTAAATCTCCCACCGCCAAAAACCCAAATTCGTCCCGCAGTCGTTTGGTGGATCCTCCCGAATCCGCCACCGTCACTATCGCCGTCAAATCAACGTTTGACAGCGCTTTCAACGCCGACAGCACCACAAACGTCCCCGTCCCGCCGCCAATGACTACGACTTTTTTCATGAGGTAAGGGATATGATACCACTCAACTAGTCATGGAAATTCTATTCTTCTCTAATTCTGCAGCCGCAGCCTCATCAATAATAATTATTACTTTCTTTCCAACAATACGAAGGACAGATGCCGGGCACTCGAATGTAATTGGCTCATAAAGCGCTTCATGGAGATATCCGCCTTTTTTTGCTCCAAAAGCTACCATTAGAATTCTTTGCGCCTCTATAATGTTCGCAATGCCTTGTGTAATAACATTTTCCGGCGTTGATAAACCACGTTCTACATGATCACGATCGATAGTTTCTTGGGAAAGCCGAGTAAAATGAGTCTTTTGGGCAAATGAGGTTCCCCGTTCATTAAATCCAATGTGTCCTCCGGGACCGATACCAAGAATGGCCAGCGCCACCGGATTTCGCGACAGCACCTCGTTATACCGCAGAGCTTCTTCACTAGGATCGGCTGCAGTGCCATCTATTTCAAATCTTTGTCCTAACGGAATCTGAAGCGGCTTGAAAACGCGGTTTCGCAGGTATCGCACGAAACTGAATTCATCAAGATCAGGATTAGCTGGCCAGTATTCGTCAAGATGTGCCGCGCGGGTTCTATGAAATGGAATGTCAGTCTTATTGACAATAGTCTCGGTAGCCTCATATACCGAGACCATCGTATTACCGGTTGCGTACGTAATCATGGCTTCAGGATCCTCCCGGACAGATTCAAGAATAACATTAGCTGCGGCGACTGCCACCAGATCAATAGACTCCCAACTCTCAATGCGAGCGATTTCGGGATGCGAGAGTATTCTCATAACTTATATTAGCGGGTATACCACATGAAAAACTTAATTGCAAGAAACAGATATAATTCCACCCAATATGAGTCAAGCAGCCATCGAAGCAATTAGAAAGCTGGCTTTAAGCGATGAAACTATCGAGACACCGGGATTTTGTGATGCAACCGTCGCTAAAATGATTTTGGCAGCGCGTTCTGTAGATCCAAATGCCAAGATTTTTGTCTTGGAACACCCAAATCCTGTTGGCGCAATTCATCATAAAGCTCTCTTAATAGAAGATACTGTAGTTAATCTCTCGGCAACCGGACTCTATCCACGATTTATTGGACCGCTAGAAACTGCGCCAGTAACGTTCAGGAATATGGTCAAAATTAACATCTAGTTTTAAGCTTTACGCTGTAGTTTTGACTTTTGAATTTTCATTCTACCGTCACGCTTTTAGCCAAATTCCGCGGTTTGTCAATCGACCGATCCAATAGAACTCCGGCCTCGTAAGCCAAAATCTGCACTATTGGCGCCAGTAAAATCGGCTGCAATATCGGGTGGACATCGGGAATAACAAACATCCTATCAGCTACATCAGTAAATTTTTTTCTACCGGATTTATCGGTCATGACATACACCGGAATATCCCTGGCTTTAAGTTCCTGGACACTGGAGCGGTTCTTCATTTCCATTCCATCGGAAGGAGCAAATATTATTGCCGGCCTATCTTTATCCATGGCAGCTATGGCTCCGTGTTTTAACTCACCGGTGGGCATACCCACAGTATCAATATAGGCTACCTCGCGAAGTTTCAGAGCCCCTTCCAGAGCCAGTGGATAATTCCTTCCCCGCCCCAAGAAAAAAATCTGGGATTTAGACACCAACTCTCGGGCAATCTCTTTTAAAACCTGCCTGGAATTTAATACCGCCGACAATAGTTTCGACAACAACGCCATTTGTTTGGCGACCTGACGCGATTTTTCTCCTTCTCCTCTAAGTTGCGCCAACCAACAAGCAATCATTAGTAACGAGATCATCTGGGAGGTAAAAACCTTGGTAGAAGCTACTCCGATTTCCGGCCCGGCGTGCAGATATACTCCGGCTGTTGTGGCTTGAGCCGTCGAGCTGCCAACCATGTTTACGAGTCCCAACGACAAGATTTTCTCTCTTTTCACTCGGTCAACCGCTTTTAACACGTCCGCCGTCTCTCCGGATTGGCTGATAAACCAAGCAGCCGATCGATCCGGCCAATTAAAACTTCCATAATTAAATTCTGAAGCAATTTCCACGTCAGCGGTAACCGAAGTCAACTCTTGGATCACGCTGGCGCCATATAGCCCGGCGTAAGAAGCCGTTCCGCAGGCAATAAAACGGATAAAGTCAATATCTCTCAATTGTTCCTTTACCGACTCCAACCCGCCCAACTTTACCAGACCTCCATCCCTAATCCTGCCTCGCATGGTATCGGTCAATGACAGCGGCTGTTCCATGATTTCCTTTAACATAAAATGGGGGTATCCGCCTTTTTTAGATTCTTCCACATCCCAGTCCAAAACGTGAATTTTAGACCGCTTGAGGTGGTTTTCAAAAGAACGGATCTCAACTTTATTTGGAGTGATCCAGGCAATTTCTCTATCTTTAAGATAGATCACATTTTTGGTAAAAGGCAAAAGAGCGGTGGGGTCAGAGGCAAACAACTTATATCCATCAGTTATTCCTACCACCAACGGCCCGCCAAAACGAGCCAAAACACTTTCCTCCGGCCTGTCTCTATCGATTACTCCAATCGCGAAAGCGCCTTCTAATTTTGAAGTTGCCAATCTAACTTGATCAACTAAACTTAAATTATTTTTTTTATTATTCTTGCTGACTTCTTCTAGCAAATGGACAATCGTCTCGGTGTCGGTTTGAGAGGAAAATTTATGCCCTTTTTTGATTAAAGCGCGCCGTAGTGCCCGCTCATTTTCGATGATGCCGTTGTGGATCACCGCGAATTTTTCCGAGCAGTCGAAGTGCGGATGAGCGTTTATTACCGTCACTCCGCCATGTGTTGCCCAACGGGTATGACCCATTCCGGTGGTGGTTTGAGGTAAAACCGTTTTCGCCTCGCCAATCTTTCCCACGTGGCGTTCACGCTTTAGTATTCCATTGGAAATCACCACAATGCCCCATGAGTCATATCCGCGATATTCCAGCGATTTTAAACCTTCTAATATTAAGGAGGCAGGCTTCTTATCTTTACCTATATATCCAAAGATTCCGCACATATTTTTAAAGCCTTTTGGACCGCTTCATGTTCACTCCACGGCCGTTCTGTTTTTCCGTAGCACATGCTTTTTTCGTGTCCTTTACCAAACAATCCTATCGCATCGCCGGATTTAGCATTAGCAATAGCAAAATTTATCGCTTCCTGCCGGTCGGAAATGCGGATAAAATTTTTCCCTTCCACCGCTCCCGCTTGAATTGCATAGCCGGCAATCTCTTTTGATATCTCCTCAACATTTTCGGTTCTCGGGTCTTCGGCCGTAATCACAAAAAAATCAGCCATCTTCGCCGCCACTTCTCCCATTCTCCTCCTACCATGATCTCTCTCTCCGGCACAGCCCAGTACCGCAATCAATCGCCCATTTTTCTTAACCAACTTTCTCAACTCCCCTAAAGCCGCCGCCAAACTCTCCGGCGTATGGGCAAAATCAATCACTACTTTAAACTCTTTGTCATATACCGTTTCCATTCTCCCCGGCACTCCGGAAAAATTCTCCAGCATCTTAAGTAACTTAAGCTTCTTAAGTTCCTTAAATGACTTAATTTCCAAGACCTCCACCGCCGCCACCGCTGCTGCCCTATTGGCAGAAACCATCGAACCCCTAGATTCAAAAGCTACAATCCTGTTTTTTATTTTTTGTTCTTTGTTTTTTGTTTCTTCAAAGTACGGCGAATCCTTCGCCACCACCACCGTCTCCGCCTGCCTGATTATTTTTGCCTTGGCAGCCACATATTTCTCCATCGTCCCGTGATAATCCAAGTGATCCGGATAAATATTGGTAATCACCGCTACTTTAAATTTAATTCCCCACACCCGAAATTGATCCAAACCGTTTGAAGTAACTTCCAAAACCACATATTTAATCCCGGAATCAACCGCCAACTTCAGCAATTTATGCAGTTCATTCGGATCCGGACTGGTAATGTGCAACCCTGTATCAATTTCTTTTCCGGATAAAAAAGCTCCGATGGTTGAAATTAAGCCGACTTTAAACCCTGATTCTTTTAAAAGATAATATATCAAATGCGAAGTTGTGGTCTTGCCTTTAGTCCCGGTAACTCCGATCAAAGACAACTTTCGAGCCGGAAAGCCGTAGATGACGTTGGCGATAATCGCTTTTGGCAAATGCCAGAGATAGTTTTTTAATAATTGCAACATGATAAGCGATCCCAATCTACGAATCCTGAATATTCGGATCATTCGGATGAATTCGGATATTAGGATCGCATTGTTTCAAATCTACAGCTCTGCTATTCATCAGGATCTATCTCCCAATACAACAATAACTTCTTTGCTATATTAAACCATAACGGCGCCGCTGTTTCTGATCCCCAGGGAGAAGTGGTTGGTTCTCTTAATTTAACAATCATGGCGAATTTTGGGTTATCGGCCGGAGCAAACCCGACAAAACTGACAATCGTTTTTTCATTATCATAATGGCCGGCCACCGGAATTTGAGCAGTACCGGTTTTACCGGCAATTCTGTAGCCTTTGGGGGCGGCGAATTTAGCTTCACCATTGATAACGGCTTTTACCATCATCTCTTTTAACTTTTCGCTGGTTTCTTTAGAAATCACCTTTTCCCCTGGTTTTTTATTTACGAAAAGCATATTTTGACTGTCACTGCCGATTTTTTCGGCTAAAACAGGTGTTTCTATTATCCCGTCATTGGCGATGGCCGCAACCGCCCTCAACATCTGAATAGTAGTCACAGCTATTCCCTGGCCAAAAGAGATGGTAGCCAGATCAATATCCTTAAGTTCCGGTCTTAGGTTCGGAGAGGTTTCTCCCTGAAGATCTATTCCGGATAGACTCCCGAACCCGAATTTTTTAATATACTCCAGCAATTTATCCTTACCAAGCTTTCTGGCGGCAAAAACCATTCCGGTATTATCAGAATGAACGATAGTATCTGTCATATCAATACCGTCGTGATATTTTCCGTCCCAAGTCCGGATTAGATACTGGCCGATGTTAATCGGGCCTGCGCAAATATCGCATTTGGTGTTCGGCTCAACCGCCTCGCTATCCAGCGCCGCCGCCATGACTATTGTTTTAAACGTCGAGCCGGGCTCGTATCCTTCGGAAATGATCGGATTTTTTAACCACTTCTGGTCGAATTCCCAATAATCGGTTGGATTGTAATTAGGATACGAAGCCGAAGCAATCATCGCTCCGTTTCTTGGATCCATAACTACTGCTTCCCCGGCTACGGCTCCGTATTTATCCATTCCTTTCAAAAGCTCAACCTCTAAAATCTTTTGGACATATCTATCAATATAAGTTGAAATCGTCCTGCCGGATATTGCTTGAGTTTCCGAAAAAGATCCCACTAGGATCGGATTACCGAAAACATCTTTTTCCTGTTTTAAATTGCCGGAAAGGCCTTTTAATTCCCGTTCATAATATCCTTCTAAACCGGAATAACCCTTAGGCTGGCCGGCGGCATCCTGCCCTACAAAACCCACAATATGAGCTCCAGAACTGGCTTCAGGATAGAACCTGGACCAGGAAGACTGAAAGTCCAAACCCGGAATATGCCAAGTATCTATAACATTTTTTTGGGAAGAATCTAATCGTTTTACCAAGATCTCCCAGACTGATTTTTTAAATAATTTAGAAAATATTTGATTTGCAAAATCACTTTTTATATCATCAAAAGATTTCGCCCCCGGAGAGGCTTCGTTCTCTGATTCAAACATTAACAAATCCGCCAACCGGACTGACACCTCCTTAAAGTCTCCCGAAAAATTAGGTTTGTAAGCGTAAAGCAGATATGATGGTTTTGATCCGGCTAAAACCGACCCATCCACAGCCAATATTTCACCGCGCCTGGCCGGCAAAGACAGGGTATAAAAATATTGCCCCAGGCCTTTTGCTGCCAGTTCTTTGCCTCGGATTATTTGCCAATAAAACAATCTTGCCACCACTGCCATGAAGCAAAAAAACGAAAATAAAACTACGATTCTAACTCTGTTAATCACCTTTAGAGGCTATTGGCAGAGGTTTAATAGCCACCACTTTCAAGGGTAAGTTGAAGCCCAATTCCTTGGCTCTGCTTTCGACTGAAAACACTGATCCGGCCACCATTATATCCGCTTCTAAATTTGCTGTTATCGAGTTCAATTCTATTTCTTTATCCATTAATCCGGCCAAGCCTCTCCCGTCTGAAGCCAAAGAATTGGTCATGGCTAAATTTATCAAGATCACAACCGTGCTGACAAATAATATGACGTAAACGATTAATCTCATAATTTCTCTGCGACTCTTAGTTTGGCGCTCCTCGATCCTGGATTAAATTGCACCTCTTTTGCCGACGCCATAATTGGTTCTTTGTTCACCTCTGTCATCCCAGACACTTCGGCAGTGAGCATAGGGCTGTCGAACTGCTTGACCTGGGATCTATCTAAATAGATTCCTTCTTTCGCGGGAATAACAACTGATCTCTGACGGAAAAACCACTTGACTATCTTGTCTTCGCCCTGATGAAAACTTATAACTGCCAACCTTCCGCCGATCTCAAGAAGCCCGCACGCTTGCGGTAAAGCCTTTTCCAGATTCTCCAGTTCATTGTTAACGGCAATTCTTAAAGCCATAAATACTTTGGTGGCCGGATGCAGGTTTGTTTGGCGCCGACAAACCGGAACCGACTCCATAATTTTCACCAACTCCCGGGTGGTTTTTATTGGAGCTAACCGGCGCCTTTTGACAATCGCTCCGGCAATTTCCCTTGCTCTTTCGACTTGAGCGAGTTTAGTAAATAGCCCAAACAATTCTTTTTGGCTTAAAGCGTTTGCCAAATCTGCCGCAGTTACTCCCAAATCCGGATCCATCCTCATGTCTAGGGGTTCATCTTTCATAAAGGAAAAACCTCGGCCGGACTCAAATTGGTCAGAACTCATCCCCAGATCAAACAAGATTCCGTTAATTTCTCCGAATCCATTTTCCCTGGCAATGGTGTCTAAATTTTCAAAACTACCCCTGTATACAATCAATTTTTTCTGCTTAATGTATTCTGATAAATCTTTTTTGACTTTTTCCAGCGCTTCCGGGTCCCTGTCTATCCCCAAAACCAATCCACCTGATTCTAAAATTTTCTTAGTATGTCCTCCGCCACCCAATGTCGCGTCTATATATTTTTTTCCTGTTTTTATTTTCAATAAATCAATCGTTTCTTCCAAAAGCACCGGCACGTGCCGTGAACTATTTGTCATGGTCGTTTTCGGTTAATTGAGCCGCTATTTCTTCAATATTTTTTTTCAAATCGTGGTCGTATTTAACCCAGTTTTCCCGCGACCAAATTTCAACTCGGTTTCCGACTCCCAAAAATACGGCTTCGTCATTTAATCCGGCAAATTCACGCAGCTCCTGTGGAACCACGATCCTTCCCTGATCGTCAAATTCCACCTCAAATGCGCTGCCGAACAAAAACCTTTCTGTATCTCTGGCCGGGCTAATGGTTAATGGCTTGTTTTTCAAAAATCCCGTTAACACTTCCCATTTGTCGCATGCGACCAGAAGAAGCGATTTTTCATATCCTTGAGAAATAATGGCCGATTTCCCTAACTCCTCGCGAAGTTTTACGGGAACTGCGACTCTTCCTTTTGCTCCAACACTTGTAGAGTAACGCCCGATTAACATTAGATTATTATCCTTGTCACCACTTTTCACCACTAATCACCATTAAACACCAGTTTTCAAGGGGTGTCAAGGGATAAATCCCGCTGGAAATCATGCGTGGAGTATCAAACCACATCAAAAAGGCCAGGCCTTTCTTGGAAAGGCCTGGCCTTTTTGAAACCTTTTGAAACAATTTGATATAGAAACTACTTAATCACCAGATAGGTTCCGGAAGTGGTAACTTTAGCTGTTAAAGTTTTGCCGAAAAATTCAGACGGAATTTTTTGGAGTTCTTTCCCATCCCATCTCCACAAAACAACAGCTTCAGATTCTTCATTCAATCTCATAGTTAGCTGCATATCCCCGGTTTTATCTGCAGTAGTTTCCAGATGATAAGGACCGGCTATTAATTCACCATTTGCTTGAGGGGGCAATCCCAAAGTTTGGGCAACCAATACATACGAATTTTTAAGTTTTGGAGCGTCTAGTTGGAATTTGGCATCACGGCTGGCAAGTTTTCCATCGTTTCCGGGGTGATAAAAATTCCATTCTCCTTTAATACTGCCAATATCCGACCCCTTAAATCTTAATAAAAGTGTTCCGCCCTTAACATCTTCGCTATAACTGCAGGCGCCGCCGGCGCTGCACGAACCCAACAAAATATCTCTGCTCAAAGGAAGTTTTTCTCCTTTAGGATTAATCGAACCGACTCCGGCTTGGACTAAAGTTCCGGCCTGATATTCCAATTCATATTCGATGGATGCGGCGTTTTTTCCATCAGCTATTTCCAGTTTTAATTCCCGGCCTGCGGGAAACCGGCCGGAATCGGAAAATGACAAAACCGAATAAGGTCTTTTATCAACCGGAACCCTATTAACAGTTTCCTGAATTTTTGGCCGCTCGACAGGCTTTTCCGCTTTCTTGGACAAACAGCCGGATAAAAAAAATCCAAAAAACAAAAAACAAAAAACAATTGACAGTGAGCGTTTCATGGCAGATAATTTTAACAATATAGCAACATAGCAATCTAACAATTTAACAATTTGTTGTTAATATATTCTACCAGTTTTCTAATTGAAACTCTTTCTTGGTTTGCACTATCTCTATTTCTCACCGTCACCGTACCGTCCTCCAAAGTATCATAATCAACCGTCACGCACCACGGAGTTCCGATCTCGTCTTGAGAATAATACCTTTTTCCGATATTTCCTCGATCATCCCATCCTGTCCGAAACCGAGTCTTCAAAATATCAAAAACTTGCTTGGCTTTGGCGGTAATCTCCGGCTTATTGCGCACCAGCGGAAACACAGCGACTTTATAAGGAGCAAGTTTTGGATGAAAACGCAAAATTACCCGACCGGGTTCTTCGTGATACGCATTCAATAGGAAGAATAGGATAGCTCGATCTACACCACCTGAAGTTTCAATCACCCAGGGGGTATATTCGTCTCCGGTTTGATTGTCTTTATATTTTAATTTATGTCGGTCCAGATCCCAATCCCCCCGATGATGGATACCTTCAAATTCACTCCAGCCGAAGGGGGCATGGTATTCAATATCAAATGCCTTCCTCGCATAGTGAGCCCGTTCATCCGGAGCGTGTTCGCGAAATCTTAAAGACTGCTTGGCCATTCCCAAAGACAAATACCATTGCAGTCTTTCCTGTTTCCAATATGCAAACCATTTTTCCCCTTCTTTTTCATCCGGTCTGGTAAAAAATTCCAGCTCCATTTGTTCGAACTCCCGGCTCCGAAAAATGAAGTTACCGGGAGTGATTTCATTTCGGAAAGCCTTCCCAATCTGGGCGATACCAAAAGGTATTTTTACCCTAGAAGAATCAACCACATTCTGGAAGTTAACAAACACGCCTTGAGTAATTTCTCCCCTAAGATACGCTGTCTGCTTTGGCTCCGTCACCCCCAACAAGACTTCGGTCATAAGGTTAAATTTCTTTTCAGCTGTGAAAAATTTAGAATCATGCCATTCACCATTGTCACAAATAAATATCTCGATAAATGAAGAATCTAGCGTAACTTTATTCGGATATTGAGATTCTGCGGACTTAATAAACTCTTGATATTTATCTAGCCTAAATCTTTTATGGCATTTTTTACATTCAACTAGAGGGTCTGTAAAAGATTTTAGATGTCCAGAAGCTTCCCAAACTTTAGGGTTCATCACAATCGCCGCGTCCAGACCGACTACATCATCTCGTTGGTAAACCATCGATCGCCACCACTCGCGCTTGATATTGTTCTTAAGCTCTACCCCCAGCGGCCCGTAGTCCCAAAATCCGGCTATTCCCCCATAAATCTCCGACCCCGGAAAAACAAAACCCCTTCTTTTGGCTAAACTAACAATCTTGTCCATTAAATCCATACAGACTCCATAACAAAAACAAACCTTCTGGTACGCCAGAAGCCCGAAGTCAGGCTCTTCGGTAGCGTGGGCGTAGACCACGGACCGAAGGAAGTGTACTTCTGGGGCCGTCTTTTACACAAACTGACAACTTTATCCATTAAGTTCTCCATATGTTTTATAAAGTATATAACACTATTGGCTTAGAATCTCTTGGGCCCGTAGCTTGAAGTCGGTAATGCTTTCAATGTAGTCATGCCAGGAACCGCCATCCGGAGGAACGCCGTATCCCAAAAGATGCAATAATTTTTCTTCAAATTTTTCAGACAAAAATTCTTCCTTGTCCCAAATCTTAAGATTAATAGAACAAAAAGCCCGGTTCAATAAATCAAAAATCTCCTGATGTTTCTCATGCTCCGGCGTCAATCTGGAAACTAATTCCGTTAAATGATAAGCAATCCGCAACAATTTAATATCGGATTTTATGACCGATCTGTCCGCGATTAATTCTGTCTGGGCCAAAATCGGAAAATTCCGGCTCTCAATAATTTGAGCTTTGATAGTGTTAAATAGTTCAATATGCCCCTGCCGTTTCGACTGGCTTAATCTTATCCCTTTGGCCCTGACAACCATTTTGCCGTTTTTTTCGGTAAAAAGAGTTAACAGCCTATCGGCCTCGTGGTAATTTCTCCGGCCGATAATTATAGCCAGTGTGGAAAAAGTGTTGTTCACCAGTTGACACTGAAGCTTTTATCGGAAGACAAATCAAATTCTTCCACCCTATCCGGCAATTCGATCTTATAGTGGGGAGTTTCTTTTCCGACCTGTTTTTGAATTAGAAGCTGTTTAGGAGCCAAAGATGACTTCCAAGGCAAAATATAAGTATAAATAGTTTTGGTTGAACTTTGAGGGGCCACTTTAACGAAACCTTCCAAAACGGTTTTCCCTAGGTCTTCTTTTACTTCCACCTGATCGTCAAACCCAATGGCCTCCACTAATTTACTCCCCAAGGGAACATAAACCCTGACCACATCCGGCACAGTCGCATTTAAACATAATTGCCCTGCTTCTAAATTACAATTTGAAGCCGGAGCGGTATTGGTATAAGTAACCGTCAATTTTTTAGTAATAGTCCCGTCATTGCCGATTGTCATTTCTTGTAAAACATCTTCTTTGATAAATAGATTTGCCTTAGCCCCGCCCAAATTAGTATCAACAATCATTAAATAGTCATCTTCAGTATTGTCCGTCCTGCCGGCTATATTCAAATTCTCGACAATTGACTGAAGATTCTCGTCCATAAAATAAAACACAATATGCTTGGCTGAAATGTCGTCGCCAAAAGCCCGCAATAAATCATCCCACCAGGGTTTAGGAGCGGCATAAGCTTTAAATATTATTTCCCTCATCATCGGTCCCAAAGCGCCTTTGCGGTTCTCAACCACTGTTGCTACCGGTCGGTCAGCAATTAGTTCCAACTGATAAACCACTTGCGGGCAATCGCATCTCGGATCGTTTTCAGCCGAGAAACGCCCAAATCCGGGGACGTCAGTCGGACCGAGAATTTTTAACAAACTAACCAGGAAATTGGTATCAACCCCGATAATCCCGTCAATCTTGGGTTCACCTTTAATATTTTTATAATATGAATAAAATAAATCCATATTCTGCTTGAAGTCAGGGGAATAATTCATGTCCCGCAAATACCAATACGGCACTTTCAAGTATTTCTTAATCGGAGCCGGGGGCTGAAGCCTCTCTTTAAATTTGCTGTCAAGATCATAAATATCACTGCTTTTTTCGGCGGCTACATTGCCTTTATCGACTCTTAAGATTCCATAGGCGGTCATAAAGCCGCCGGTACCGCGCAATTCACCATCGTTATGGAATAAAATCATATACTTCTTTTCCCCTTCCATTCCGGCAACTTTTGGCAAAGCCTCTAGAGCCGGCCTGGCATCGCTTATCCCCACAGTCGCGGCATGAATGATTTCTTTGGCCTTCTTGGCTTGTTCGGCAATATTTTTTTCTTTGAAGATAAAATTGTAGCGGCGTTCGTCAATTTGGGCCAATTCTCCGTCCACTATTTTTAGTTTCACCGACATATCTTCCAGTTTCGGAGCCACCTTATCCAGAGTTCCTAAAATGGCAATCACCCTGTCTTCGGCTGTGCCTCCGGTAAAAGATCCCGATCCCTGAAAACCCAAAACGTCGGCATAAGGTTCCACCGCGTCTACCAAGATTTCGCCTGCTTCTACTCCGGCGCTGGCAGCCGTCAGTAAATGTTGGCCATCTGCCACATATTTGCCACCGAATGGAATAAATTTTAGCT
The DNA here is from genome assembly GCA_016183365.1 of Candidatus Collierbacteria bacterium. Lineage (GTDB taxonomy): Bacteria > Patescibacteriota > Microgenomatia > UBA1400 > JACPES01 > JACPES01. Next base: position 457,191 of record JACPES010000003.1, on the reverse strand, counting down.
GGATTAAAGGCGAATAAGCACTCCTAACCACGCCGATCTGATTATTTATATCAGCTAAAGTCCTCCTTAAGGCCGACAGATCTTGGGCCGAAAAATTGCCTTGAGCTTTTTCAATTAGGGGTTGAAGCTTTAAAGTCTCGGTATAGACTTTTTTGGCCTGCAATCCGACAAATAGCCCCAAGACCGCCACAATCAGCAGAATAGTTCCAAATCCAAGAAGGAAAAATTTTAACCCCTTACGGCTGGTGTTTTCCGCCGGGGATTTAACATTTAGGTTTTCACTTTTGTCTTCTTCCATAAATTAAAGAGTGTTAAATAACTCCGTTTTCCATGTCATTTCAACGAAAGCTGGAATCTATATTATATAGATTCCGTGTCGAGCACGGAATGACTGTTGAAAACAACTTATTCAAGGGTTGCAATCACCACTTGCTCAACATAGCCTTTGGCGTCTTCAATAAAATCATCAGATCCTCCGACAGCGATTTCCTGCTGGCATATTCTGCGTCAATTTGGACCCTCTTGTCAAATGGGACGTCATTTCTGCCTGAAACCTGCCAAAGTCCGGTAATCCCCGGTTTAACCAATAACGCTTTCTCGATCCATTTTTTGGTATGGGCATATTTTTTGGCTTGGGCCTCGATCTCTTGGGGCCGGTAAGCCCGGGGACCGACAATGCTCATATCTCCTTTTAAAATATTAAACACTTGGGGAAATTCATCAATGGATAAACGCCGTAAAATCCATCCGATTTTAGTTACCCTGGGATCGTTTTCTAATTTCCAATCCGACTCTGTAAATTTATTCCTTAATTCTTTATATTCCCGGTTCTTCCATAATAACTCATCCGCGTTCACGACCATCGAACGAAACTTTAAAATCTTAAATATCTTGCCTTTCCGGCCGACTCTGGGTTGAGAAAAAATCGCCGGCCCAGAACTCTCTAATTTAATTAATATCGGAATAATTATCCATAAAGGGGTACAAAGAACAATTAATGTTACCGCTGAAATAACGTCTAAAGCCCTTTTTCCAATCCCATAGGCTGAAATTGTCATAAATATTCGGTCATGCCTTTTACTTTAAGCCACTCGACAATAAGCTTTACCGATTGGGCTTTATTTTTGGGAACTATTAAAACTGCTTTTTTGGTTTCTACTATTATCATATTTTCCACTCCAACCGCAGTCAATAGTTTTTTTCCTCCGCAAACAAAACAGCCCTTGACGTCAATTAGTATCGGAGGTACTCCTCGTGACTGGTCAATCACATTCCCCATTTTATCCTTAGTCGACAGGTCGTAAACCACTTGCCAATCCCCAATATCGCTCCACCCAAAGTCTCCGGGCACCAACAATAAATTTTCGGCTTTTTCAGATACACCATAATCGATAGATATTGGCTCAACCGATGAATAAGCCTCTCCGATCGCTTTATTTAACTCTTTTCCGTCCAAGGCTTCTTTCAATTTTAATAACTGGGAGTAAGTTTTGGGTAAATGTTTTTTAAAGGACTCAAGTGCCGAATTAGCGGTCCAAACGTAATTATTGGCATTCCAAAAATATTTTCCCGTTGCCAGAAATTCTTTGGCTTTACCTGTCTTCGGTTTTTCCGTAAACCCGGTAACTTTAAAAATCGGAAGGCCGTTAAGCTCATTAATCTTTTCACCTATTTTTATATAACCCAAACCGGTATGGGGGGAAGTCGGACTAATCCCTACCGTTACCAGGAAATTGCCGCTTTGGGCAGCGGCAGCCGCCGCCAGAATCGTCCTATGGAATTCATCCTCATTTTTAACAACATGATCGGCGGCTAAATTAATAATTACCGCTTCCGGGTCTAGCCAAGACGCCATAATCGCGCCTACCCCCATCGCCATAGCAGTATCTCTTTTTTCCGGTTCGGCAAAAATATTTTTTACAGGCACCGAAGGCAAATCCGTTTCTACCATAGATTTATATTTTGAATTGGTGATTACCAAAACCCTTTGAGAAGGAATGATCGAAGTAATCCGTAAGAAGGTTTCCTGAAGCATGGTCTTATCCGAGATCAGCCGTAAAAACTGTTTGGGTTTGGCATTGGTCGACCGGGGCCATAATCTGGTGCCGCCGCCGCCGGCCAAAATTACCGCGAATAAATGTTTTCTTGATGCTTCATCCATAGTTTGTTTATTTTATCTTTAAATTCCTGTTTAAATCTATTTTGAGAATAAATCTCATTGTGAAGTTTATCCTGCGAAGCCCCGTACCGTCTGGTACAGGGCGAAGCAGGACCCCGCTCCGCAGGGCGAAACTTCACATTTTTAATTTTTTTTATCGCTTCAGCTAGCGAATTTACCGATTGTTCGCCGAATAGAATTCCGGTTTCTCCATCCTTTATCATCTCAGCCGCGCCACTGTGTTTATAACTTATTACCGGAACTCCGAATGACAAAGCCTCGACCGCGGTTAATCCAAAATCTTCCTCTTGGGGCATTATAATCGCTCGAGCATTTCGATAGTACTCAATCAGCCCCTGATCTGTCAAATATCCGGTGAATTTTATAGTTCGACCTGCTAAACGTTTTAAGCTTTTTTCTTCTGACCCGGTCCCGACTATGACCAACGGCAGTTTTAATCTGTTATACGCTTTAATGGCTAAATCAATTCTTTTATAGGGAACCAAACGGGAAACGACCAGAAAGTAAGACTTAACAGCTGACCGTTGCGCGCTGTGCGTTGATCGCTGATCAACGTTCAACGTTCGACGTTCAACGTTCAAAGAGCTCGATAATCCCAACATCGGATACACTACCTCCGCCTCTCGCCGATAATATTTCCAACATCTGCGTTGAACTAATTTACTGATACTTAAAAAGTAATCCGGCCGTTGGGCGGCCATAAAATCCCAAACCCTCAATTTAACTTGAGCAATCCGCGCCAACGGCTTCAACGCCGTCGGGATTTCCGATAAATATTCGTTTGCATGACTCCATAAATATCTGGTCGGGGTCAACAAATAGCAAATGTGCAGTTGCCTCGGATTAGTAATTATTCCTTTGGCGGCTTCGGAAGTGACTGAAATAATTACGTCAAACTCAGAAAAATCAAATGATTCAAAAGCCAATGGCATCATCCATCCGAAACCCTCGTGCCATTTTTTGGCAAAAGGAAAAGATTGCAAAAACGAAGTTCTTATATCCCAACCCTTAGCCCAGCCAGCCACTTCGGAATCATAAACGCCGGTAAAAAGCGGCGCCTCCGGCCAAATCTCATGTAAGGCCGTCAACACCCTCTCCGCCCCTCCAAACTTATTTACCCTGTCGTATACCAAAGCAACCCGCATATACCTCCATTGTTTCTTTTGCCATCTTCTCCCATGTAAATTTTTTTGCCCGTTCTTTTCCTTTTCTAATCAATTCTTCTCTGTATCTTTTGTCTTTCCTTACCTTCTCTATCCCTATTCTCAAATCTATATCTGATTTTGGATCAAAGTACAACGCCGCATCACCGTAAATCTCCGGCAAGGCTCCGGCGTTTGAGCTGATTACCGGACATTCGGCGGCCATAGCCTCGAGACCGGGCAAACCGAACCCTTCCGAGTTTGAAGGAAACACAAAAGCCAAAGCATTTTTGTATAAAATCGCCAACTCATCGTCCGGAACAAATCCGGCCAAAACAACCCTATCTTTCAACCCTTTTCTCTCGATATACTTTTTGAACCTTTCCCAGAACATGCTTCTGGAACAACAAACTACAAACTTCAAATTTATTAAATGTTGTACAACATTTAATACGGGTTCAACATTTTTATGTGGATATAGAGATCCTGTGTAGATTAAATATTGTTTTGGATGCAAATTATATTTAGCCAAAGTTTCATTACCGACTGCCGATCGGCCATCTGTAATAAAAGATTGAACAACACCTTCGTATATAACCTGAATTTTCCCTGATACTTCCGGAAATCTCTCCACAATCTTTTTCTTCACCCAATTGGACGGTACAATAATAGTCCTTGAACTTAAAACCGCGTGTCTTAAAACCAATCTGTACGCAAAATATTTCAGCCAGTAAATCCAAACCGGCAAAGTAGTCGCCGTTGTCCCCACCTGTTCGTGCCAGAGTAAATCGTGAATCGTCACTACGAAAGGAGAGTTATATAAAAGCGGAACATTAAAATGGGGGAAATGGGCTAAGTCAGGTTTCTCTTTTGCCAAAATAATCGGCATTTTAATTTGCTCTGCCAACGTATAGTGACGAATGTCGGGAGAAATCATTCGTAAATCGTAAATCGCCAGCCTGCAACACTTGGCGCGTAGCGTCTGAGGGCAGGTAAATCGTAAATCGTTTAAATGCTCACAAAGCATTTGAGTATATCTTCCGATCCCGGCATGTTTAAGCCCCGATAATCTGGCATCTATAACAATCTTTTTCATATAAGAGTTTCGTGCATGTCCACCAGCAAAGTTGGCAAATTTGCGAAGTAAGCTAGCTGTCCTGCAAAGCAGGATCTGGCTCCGCCAGACCGTCCGCTTTGTGCATTCTGCCAACTAGCTAATATGCATGAAACTGCTATCATATAAAAATTTTTATTAACCACAATAAGCCTAAAACTATTTTGGAAACGAGATCCGGATATTTAGACAAATAGTGTTTGGAATAAAATTGCGCCATAGTTTCTACAAATTTCCGCCTGGCATTCTTTTTGGCCGTCTGGTCAGTTCGGCTGTCCCGGCCTGATTGTTTCTTTAAGTGTAAAGTTTTTACCCCGGGATGAAAAAGTATTTTAAACCCTGCTTGTTTTATCCGGAAACACCAGTCAATATCTTCGCCGTACATAAAAAATCTTTCATCCAATAAGCCAACCCTGTCAATAACCTCCCGGGAAACCATAAAAAAAGCTCCGGAGATGCAATCAACTTCATGCGGAACTTTAAAATTTTTCCACCCTTGATGGTAACCTCCAAAGATCCGGCTGGCGGGAAATAATTTCTCAAATCCTAAAAAATAACTGCCGGCATTCCAGAGAGTGGGAAATCCCCGGTGAGAAGCCGGGTCAATCTTGCCGTCAGTCGTTTGCAACAAACAAGTGGCCGCTCCGATCGACGAATCATTTTCCATCGCTTTTAATATCGTTATCAACGTGTCCGTTTCAATCAAAGTATCGGAATTCAACAATAATAAAAATTTTCCGTCGGAATTATTGATCCCGATATTATTTCCGACCGCAAACCCCAAATTCTCCTTGTTTTCTATTAACTCAATTCTTAATTCTGAATTCTGAATTCTGAATTTATTTACTACTTCTTGACTACCATCATTGCTTCCGTTATCTACTACTATAATTTCCAATTCTTTTGGCTTTAAGCCGCTCGAAGCAAGAACCGCAGACAAACATTGCTTAAGTAACCCGGAAGTGTTGTAACTTACAATGATAATCGATAATTTAGTTTTCATGGAGTCGGCCAAGTTTCTGATAGACCACGTCTAAATCGCCGGATATTTTTTCCCAATTAAAATTATTATCCACCAGCCTTTTCCCATTAATCGCTAATTTTTTGGTCAAGGCCGGATTTTTCAATAACTCAACCGTGGCCCTAACCAGCTCTTCTTTAGAATCCCTGATCAAAGCATTAACCCCGTCTTTAGCTCTGATGCCTTCAATTCCCAAAGATGTTGACACCACCGGCAGTCCGGCAGCCATAGCTTCCAAAATTTTATATCTTGTCCCTCTGCCGTTTCTGATTGGAGCCAGCATCACATGGGCGCTGCCCAGAGCCTCGCGGATATCTCCAACTTCTCCTATCACATTCACTCCCGGAATACGTTTAAGTTTTAAAATTTCATTAGTCGCGTCTCGTCCAACTATCTTTAATTCGGCGTTCGGAATCTGCCGATGAATTGAAGGCCAAATTTCATAAGCGATATATTTGGCGGCGTCAACGTTTGGCAACCATTTATAATTTCCGACAAACAAGACGGTTGGACTCTTTGGCCTTCTTATAGGTGTATTCTTGAAATACTCCACGTCGATTCCATTGGCTACAATGCTAACCTTGGAGTCCGGCACCATTCTTTTTATCCAATCCCGGTCTTCAGTTGACATAGTCACCAGATGATCGGCCTTTTTCCAAAACAGCTTTTCCCAAAACTTCAACTTGATTACATCTATGTGCAGAAGCGGACGTAGTAAAGGCATAGCGGTTTGGGCGGTGTAAGTTTGATATCCTAAATATTCTATAGTTTGTTCCACCAACAGAGTCGGGATTTCAGTTGCCGGAATATTCGGCATGACGTAAAAAGTCTCGGCGTGGATAATGTCATACTTTTCGCGATTCAATTCCCGCCTTAAGGCGTCTTTTGCTGTTTTTGAAAGATAAATGCATACCAGAAATGGATAAGGGGTTAAACCTGCCAATAAGATATTCCGGATGGCCCACGGACTCTGGGTCCGCTTAAATAACAGAATTTTCCGGCAATAAGGCTTAAGCTTACCAATATATTTTCTTTCCTCGTCGTCCCGGATAAAAGAAAACAGGGAGATTTCATGCTTATGGGCTAAGTTCTTCAACAAATTGTAAGTCCTGATCTGACCGCCGGAATTCAAAGGCCAAGGCAGATATGGGGTGAGCATCAAAATTTTCATTTACAGGTTTTGAGGTCTATGATTACATATTTATCCGTCTTTAATAATGATTGGCATTTGTCCATAAGTAAAGTTGTTTCGCTATCAAAATTCACCGAAACGTAGTGAGTGGCTCCCAGACTGATTTTATTCTCAATCCCTTCCCCGACAGGCCACCCTCTCCTGTTGGTTTGAAACAAAAATGCCGTATCTCCGCCGTACGGAACCACCACTTTAGCCTCCATCGGCAAAATTTTATCCGCCGCCCTGCCGGCCTCTACAATTTCCTGACGGTTAATATTGAAATAATCTCTGATATAAAACCAAGAAAAACCCAAGGCTAAAATCGGGATGGCAAGCGCCAAACCGCGGGCCATCAATCGCGAGACTCCCGCGGGTGGTTTCCATAGAAAATACAAACCCTTGGCCGCTACCACCGCAATAACCGGGGTTAAAATAGCCTGGTAATAATCATGAGTAACGTTACCTGTGGCAAAAACAGATAAATATGCCAACCCTCCCAACAACCACCAATGGAAAAACCAATCCTCTTTCTTTTCAGATAAAGTGATAATTCCCAGACCGAACGGAATCATTCCCCAATAACCCAAGATCAACCGTCCCAACCTATCGGCCAATAACCATCTGAACCAGGCCGGCCGCCACCTTAATCCGCCGGCATTAAATAGCCAATTCGAAGCCGGAATTCCGGCCGGGAATTGGACGATCCATCCCCGCCATAGGAAAAACGGCGCCAAAACGGCTACCCAACCCAAGGCAAACTTTAATCCCCAACTAAAACTAAAAACGTCGCCCCTCCTAATCCTAATTGCCGCCCAAATCAGCGCCGGACCGAATATTAAAAGCCACATCGGTTTTAAAAGTGTGGCCAAAGCTCCGGTTACAATCCAAAAAAACCAATCTGACCATTTTCCTTTATCAATAAAACGGTATGCAAATAAACTGGCAAACAAAGAAAAGAATACTAGTTTCGGTTCGGGTAAAACAACCCTGGAATAATAAATATTGAATGGCAAAAAAGCCAAAACCGCGGCCGAAATCAAGGCAATTTTCTCATCTGAAATTTCTTTGACCAATAAATACATTCCCACTATTGAACCTAAAGAGAAAATTATAGAAACCATTCTTTCAACTATGACTATGTCCGTCCAATCATTAAATACTCCCGCCCGCTTCATAATTTGCGCTATCTCGGCGGTTAAACCGTTGACAAAAGGAAACTCCACCATTCTCCACCCTTCCGGATTAGACAGACCGGAAGGAATTGAGCTGATGTCCATGTACTTAGGATGTAATAAATCTATGCCGTTTTTAACAAACTCTCTGGTTACCCCGGCCGTATCTACCTGCCGCCAGGAATGCCAATCCGCCAACGGAAAATTTATCCGGTAAAGTCTTAACCCTAACCCTAAAACCACTATGATCGCTAAATTTAAATATTGCTTAATGTGTTTTCCCATAGGCTATTGACGCTCCGATTAAACCCCAAAAAGCCAAAGCCACTTTACTGGCTTCAAAAACATCTATATACGTCGCGTTTATGAGTAATCCTAAAATTCCGACCAGGACCGCCGCTAAAACGGCTTTACCTTCATAAAATTCTCTCGTCTTCAGGCTTTTCCAGATTAAATACGCGGCATAAACGATAGCACCGTAAAACAAGAAAAAACCCAATAAACCGGTTTCTCCCAAAGCCCGCAGATAATCATTATCGGTTGATTCGGCCTCGGTAAAATCTGTAACCTGAACTTTTACCAAGGTGGAATACCCCGACCCTAATAATGGATTTTTCTTAAAACCGGCTATAGCTCGCGGCCAAAGGGCATCGAATCTAATGGCTGATGACAATCCATAAGTAAAAGCCGCAACGGAATATTGTCTTGGTTTAGAAATAATTGTAACAACTCCGTTTGAGTCAACGGAACTAAACAGGTCGGGAATGTCTCCATACACATCCGGCGGGGACAGAAACTCGGGTGACTCTTCCCCCGTTGCACCCTGACTTCCGGAACCTCTGGATTTAACCGGTACCGGCGGGATGTCGGTTTTATCGGCTACCAAAGCCAATTGATCGGAAATATTGACATAATGTTGAGGCGTTTTTTGGTCTAAATGGAAAATGTTATTGGCTATATAACCATTGGCTTTAGACAAATTAATAATCTGGGAAAATCTACCTGACAAGTCTCCGAATGCCAAAAAAGTGGTGGCACCAAATACAGTTATAATCAACATCTGAACTAAAGTTTTTTTCCATCCCAAAGCGTGGATATAAAAACCAAAAAGTAGAATAATACTCCCCGCCAAAGCCAAAAATGATGTCCGGGACGCGGTTAAAATTAATAATGTATATCCTGAAATAAAAGCCGACCAACCCAATATCTTCCCTGATAAAGATCGGCTGTAAAATACCGCTCCCATCGTTAAGGGTAAAACCAACACCAGAAACGCCGCCAAATCATAGTGCCCGGCAAAAGTCGAGGGTACCCTGGCGTGTTCCGTCAAAACCAATCTCCAGCCTTTGGCGAATTCCCGATTCATAGTCGAATACACCGGCCACTGGGCGTACTTTTGGCCAAATCCATAAACCGCGGTGGCCAGGACGACTAAAGTCAGAACTAAAATTAAATTTTTAAAATAATCTCTGTTTTTAAATCCGTCGTAAAATAAAAATAACGGGAAAAAATATTCTACCCTTCTGGCCCAATGCAAAGCCCATTTCAAAATGTGAACCGACTCCATCGGAATAGTTTTGATTATAAAAATTGCCACCAGTCCCGAAACCGCTCCAACCGCCAAATATCCGACCACTATCCAAAATAAAGGATTTTTTAAGGGTTTTACCTTCCCTAAAATCCATAATCCCAAGTAAATTAAAGCAAAAACTAAAATGAAAAAATCTTCCAGCCTGACCCGAACTATATATCCCGGCAAAACGTCAAATAAGGGAAATTTTGGATAAAGTGGGATAAATATTGATAAAAATACCGCCAGCCAAAACAGCCAGGGTCGATTTAAAGGCTTCGAAATAACCTCTTTTATACTCGCCATTGCCTCCCAGTATACCAAATATCAACCACCGCGAGATCATCCCCAGCCCTAAAATAATCTTGAGAAGCGGCATTTCCCAATTAGGTTTGTGAAGTTTAAAAATATGCATTAGCCCCTCAACCTCGCCCTTTATCCAATTTCCGCCACCGGCTTTCCCCAAATGAATAATTGAGGTCTTTGGGTTTAGCATTATTTCCCAATCCAATTTCCTGGCCCTTAAACATAATTCAACGTCTTCGCCATACATAAATAAAGATTCATCAAATCCTTTTACTTTTTGCCATAGTTCGGCAGACACCCACATCGCGGTTCCGGCCACCCAACCGATATGTTTTGGGCTTCCGGTAAAAAAGGATTCCCGTCGCAACTGATACGATGGCAAAATTTGCTTAAAAAATGGCAGATCGTCAAGGAATAGCGCCCAAAATGCCACCGTTGAAAGTTTTGGCAAATAACCCCCCTGTGGCTGAATCGACCTGTCCGGATTAAGCAAACCGCAACTGGCGATTCCGACTCGAGATTCTTTTGATAAAAAGTTTTCCATCTCGTGAAAAGTCCCGGGAATAATTTCAGTGTCGGAATTTAAGAACAACAACCATTTGCCGCCGGCTTTTTTGGCAGCCAAGTTATTGGCCTTGGCAAACCCGAGGTTCTTATCACTCCTCACCAAAACAATTTCGAGTTTCGAGTTTCGAGTTTCGAGTTTTTCAATTAACTCGGGACTTCCGTCAGTGCTGACATTGTCCAGCACTATAATTTCGGCATTTAAAGAAGAATTTTTAAGGTCTTTGACAACAGATTGCAAGCAAGCCAAAGTCAAATCTTTAGTATTGTAAGAAAGAATAATAACGGATAGATCTATCATTGAAACAAGCGGTGGCGGCCAAGGCGATAGTGATAATCCTTCAGTTGACGGTCGGCAATTTTTTTAGCCGGAACTCCTCCGAAAATTTCCCCTTCTGGCACGTCTTTAACCACTACCGCTCCGGCGGCAATCACCGCTCCGTTTCCGATATGCACCCCGGGCAATATAATCACCCTGGGACCGATAAATACATAATCGCCGATTGTAACCGGCTGTTCTATCGCTCCGAACCACTCATCGTTAATATTATGTTCGCTGTTATAAATTAAAACCTGCGAGGCAATACTGGTATGGTTGCCGATGGACAGTTTTGTTCTACCGTCAAGAAAGCATCTATCGCCGACAGAGGTGCCTGCGCCAATTGAAATATTTTTGGGTTGATAAAACCTGCATCCGGTATGAATGGTCGAACCGCTTCCAATCCTAATCCCGGCCAACTTATAAATAGTATTTCTGACAAAATGGAAAGGAATCCAGCCGCAGATTTCCAGTAAATATATTTTTAGATCCAGAAAATAGTTATAAAGCCTCGTTAAAATTTTCTTCGAGGCTTCGAAATTTGACAAATTCTTGCCGTATTTATCTTTCATATATAGACTTCAATTATTTTCAGGCAAAGCCTGATCCCGCTTTGCGGGAAAATAATTAAGCAATCTAATTGTCTCGCTGGCCGCAATGTCCCAACTAAATCTTTTAGCTCTTATCATACCTTTTTTAATCAATTCCCGCTTCCGGCTTTTATCCATTGATAGAGCCAAACTAATTTTATCAGCCATATCCTGCACATCCAACGGATTAAATAAAATTCCGGAGCCTGCCATCACTTCCGGCAAACTGGTTGTATTACTGGCCGCGATCAATGTCCCAACGCCCATCGCTTCCGCCGCCGGAATTCCAAAACCTTCGTACAAACTCGGCAACACTAATGCTTCTGCTCCGGCGTAAACAGCCGGCAAATCTCTTTCATTAACATATCCGACCATCAATACATTCGCAGTTTGCGAAACTTCTCGATTGTGAAGTTTCGTAAACTTCACAGACATAAACTGTCTCCAAGTTTTACCAACCACCACCAACTGAATGTCAGGAAACTTTTTTCTCACTAGATCAAATGCCTGTGTTAACCTATCTAAATTCTTCTTCTGCTGCCTGGTGCCGACAAAAAGCAAATACTTCCCTCTGATTCCATATTTTAATAAGGCCCGTCTTTGGCGCGGCAAGGCCGGGCCCTTAAACATCTTTGAGATTCCTGGATAGATAACTGTAATACGATCCTCGGGATACTTATATTCTCTAACGATTTCCCTCTTGTTAAATTCACTGATCGTAACAATATGCGCTGCGTATCGCACTGATTCTTCCGTCCAATTCTTGAGCTGCCAAAATACGGCTGGTTTAAATGCCTCCGGATATTTTAAAAACGACAAATCCATAATACAGACAATCCTTGGGACCGGAGACCATTTCGGAGCATAGTGCGATAAGGACAAAAATATATCCGGCCTAGGCTTATGAAAATACAGATCAAGCGGTAATCTCCATCTGGTCCAAAATTTTGCCGGCCCGATCACCCGATATTTCCAATTATCCGTATCCATCGGTAAATCTTCCATCGGCGGGCGAGAAAGATATATGACAAATTTTGTGTCTGCCTTTATCCCTTGTCCCTTAGCCCTTAGCCCTTGAAGATGCTTCAGCACCTCAAACGCCCAAACATTTACTCCCACCCGCTCTTTAATATTAGCCTCATTCCCGTCAATCCCGATTAACATAAAGACTTATAAACCGATAATATTTCTTTGGCGGTATTTTTCCAACTGAAATTTTCCGACCGTTTCAAGCCTCGACTAATTAATTTTTTTCTGTCTTTAATTAATGATTCAATCCCCCAAGCGATTGACTCAACATTTTCCGGATCAGCCAAAACCGCCGCTCCACCGGCTACTTCTGCCAAACTTCCTCTATCTGAAGTTAAAACCGGACAACCTACTGTCATGGCCTCCAAAATCGGCAGCCCGAAGCCTTCATATAGCGACGGATAAAGTAATCCCATTGAACCGGCATAAAGACCGGGTAAGTCTTCATCCGAAACCAATCCTAATAATTTGACGTTGTTAGCTTGCGGCAAATTTTCTCCCCAGCCGGCGCGTCCAACAATGACAAGTTGATGGTTGATGGTTGATGGTTGATGTCTAATGACTACAAAGGCTTCAATAACCCGTTTTAAGTTTTTCCGCGGTTCGAGTGTTCCGACCGAAATGAAATACTCGCCGCCAATCCCGTATTTCTTTTTCAATCTTGCGATTTCTTTAATTCTGAATTCTGGATTCTTAATTCTGAATTCTTTATACTGTTCCCCCGCGGCTAAATATACAACTTTAATCTTAGTCTCCGGAACTCCCAAAAGTTCAATAATATCTTGCTTGGTCGCTAAAGAATCGGCTAAAATCAGGTTGGCTTCCCGCCTCACCCAACGCAAACGATTACTTTGGGCTTCAACCGTAGAATCACGGTGATAAAGAGGAAATTTAATAGTAGTTAAATCATGAATTGTAGTTACTATTTTGGCTTTCCTGACCGGGGGCTGCAAATAATCCCAAGCGTGAAAAATATCCAAATTCCCGGTAAACGTTTCTACCGGAATAATATGTAATTTATTCCAAAGTATCTCCATTAATCTTGGAGGAAAAAAGAATTTTTTATTCGCAAGTAAGAGATCTGAAAAACGCCGCATGGCGTAACCCAGCAATACGAAATCGCAACCCTTGCCTTGCTTAACCAATTCCGGAACCAGCGACCGGTAATAAGAAGCCACCCCGGTCCCCGAATATATGCTGGCAGTAACGTCAATTCCGATTCTCATAATAACCGATCCTAATCTACGAATTATCCGAATCTACGAATCCTTAAATATTCGGATCATTCGGATGCATTCGGATATTCGGATCGCTTTTGATTTTCACAAAGAATATCTGCCTATAGTACGGAGGCCTTTCTAGCCACATAAATAACGGAATTAAAAATAACAGAACTTTTCTAAAAAATATATTCATAAAAAAATGTTGGCTCATCCAGCCGGTCATTAAAAATTTTCTGGTCCTCATATTTTCGTTTCCCAAAACCTTTAATTTAATCTTTTTATCCAACTTTTTACTCGATTTATTGATATAGGAAATTATATCAGTTTCGCCAGGCAAACCATATTCCACCTGCTCTAACAAAAACGGAAACTCTTTTTTGTGAATTTTCAGGTACTCTTGGCGAAACTCCATATCCTGTTGAGAGGATTGAGCGCCGCAAGGGACTCCTACAATCACACCTGATTTGGCTACCCTGATCATCTCATAAATAACTTCCTGCCTTTTCTTTGGCGGCAAATGCTCGAGCATATCCGAACTAATAACCACGTCAAACGATTTATCGGCAAAATCCAGTTTTTCCGCTTTGCCGATTACTCTGATTAATTGGGGGTGAAACGGAGTTTCAAATTTAACATCCACACCCGTAACCGGCATTTTCAAATAAGGTGCTATCCCCAAACCGCCGGATCCAACTTCTAAGACTGAAAAGGCTTGGTCTTTTCTGGAAAGGCCAGGCCTTTTTGGATATGTTTGTTCATTTTTGATATATTCAACCACGGGTAAATACCTTAAGGCCAATTCCGGATGCCACCGATACCACGGCGTTCCTTTCAATGCCAGAATTTCGTTGAAAAAATTACTCATTACTTTTTACTCTTCTTTCTGTTCATTGCTCATTGTTTTCTGCTTCCTGCACATTATCTTTCACCCAATGCTCAACCGTGACTCCCCGAAAATGCTGTTGATAAGTTCTGTTAAAATTCCGTAATTCCAACAATTGACGGGTAGAATCATTAGCATCAAAGATGGGCTGGGCGTAGGGGATATACCAAATAGAGGGATAAGGGATAAGGGATAAGGAGTGAAAGGAAGAAACATCCATTACATTTGAGATACCCCGATCGTAATAATCAAACGGCGGCCTCACTGCCGGATGAATAACCACCACAGCTTCCGGTTCCCGTTTTTCAACATCGGCTACCGCCCCGGCCCAATTTTCTCGGCGGTAAGTACTCCCTGAAACATAAATTGCCGACGAAATCATCAAACCCAATACTATGGGCTCCAATAGCCAGCGTTGACGATTGGCTCCGATAGCGGCCAAAATTAAAACCGGAGGCAAAATAAATAATAATCTGAAATAAGAAAATATAGGCACAAAAATTCCGATTAAAGCCCCGGAGGCCAACGGCCAAATTATCCAACCCAATAAAATTCGCATGACGTGTTTGGTTTCTTGCCTTTCGGAAAATTCCCTAATCCCGTTAATCGCCAAAAACCAAAAAGCGATCACGAATATAACGGTTATTGCCAAGAGTCCGCCTGAATCCGGAAACGGGATCCGACCTGTCACAAATTTAATTGCCACCAGCAATACGTTTTTAACCGATGTTTGGCTTAATTGCGCCCAAATAGGATTTTCGGCCGCCGATAAACCGGAAATTATTTGTTTAAAAAGCATTGGCAACCAAGGCATTAGGGTAAAAGCCGGAAAAATATATTTTTTCCCGGTAATAAACATCAAAGGCAATAACAACCAGACTAAATAATGCGAATACAGTCCGATAGTAAGAAATACTGAGAAGAAAAGATAATTTATCCCAAACTTTTTTCCGTCCGATTCATTCTTGATTAAAAAATAGAAAGCTCCGGCAGTAAAAAAAGTCGCCATCGAATACATCCTGGCTTCCTGGGAATAGTAAATCAGCAATCCGGAAAAAGCGGCAAAAATAGCGCTGACATGGGAAATTTTGAGCGGGAACCCGGAAACGCCTATAAGTCCATCTTGTTTTCCCAAAATTAATTTAGCGATTTTATAAGTTATGTATACGATGCCTATCCCGAACAGAACCGAAGGAAAACGCAAGGCAATTTCCGAATCGCCGAATATCCTGACCCAAAACCATAGCAATAAATGATGACCGGGTGGATTAAAATCTCCGCCCATATATCCGAACAACAATTGTTTAAGGCTAAAAGTTGTTACCGCCCACCACTCAATCGCCTCATCCAGCCACAATGACTGATTAATTCCGACCAACCTTATCCATAAACTTAAGGACAATATTATTAACAGCCAAAAACGATCTGCAAGCGATGATTTAACAGTATTCTTCATTATTTTGATGATTTTCCCCAAAACATAAACTCTATAATCCCAATTGTGGATGCCGTCTTAATTGTAAGCAGAAACAGCGGATATAATGTTAACAAACTTAATAAAGACTCCCCGATTTCTCTCTTTCTCCTGATTACCCTGATTATCCCGATCATAGACGCCCACAACGGAAATTCTCTGGCTAAAGCTCCCAAAATCCCCAATTTATATTTTCTTTTCCCAGCCCAACGAGCTTGGATAAAAACCTCGGCCAGATTTTGCGGATTATAGTGAAAAAATTTGGCTTTGGCCTCGGTGGCTTTAATCCCAAGTTTTTCGCTCAAACTCCAATCGTCGTTATAGCCTTTATTCTCGTCAAATCCGCCGGCCCTGTCAAATTCAGATTTTAATATCGCCCGGAATACCGGTGCGGTTTTGGGGTAATCCACCGGAATTGCCCGCGGTTCATAAATACCTTTGTCATAATTCCAGAATCTGGCCCAACGATTGTTCCAATTAGCAATATATTCGAGTTTAGAAAATGTGCCTTTGGACTTGCCTTCATGAATCGTCTCCGTCAATTCTTCCAAAAACTTCGGGTGAAACCTCATATCCGCGTCCACGAAAACCAAAATATCCCCCGTCGCTTTTCCCGCCCCCAAATTTCTTGCCGCCCCTGCTCCACAATGCTTTTGCTGTAATAATTGAAAATTGAAAATTGTACCGCGAAGCCCCGTACCGTCTGGTACAGGGCGAAGCGGGATCCTGCTTTGCGGGAAAAATTGAAAATTAGATAAAACCTGAAGAGTTTTATCGGCTGACCCGTCATCAACCACGATAATTTCCTTAGCCTGAAGCGTCTGTTGTGACAGCGACTTCAAACACCTGCAGATAACTTTCTCCTCGTTATAAACCGGAATTACTATAGAGATGCTTTTCATTGCGCTATCTTCCCACAAATTCCTCCAAACTCCTCTAAATATTTGCCGGCAGTTTTTTCCCAATCAAACTTTTTCGCCCGCTTCACCGGTTTATCTCCCCAATCAGTATTCGCCGCTACTTCTAAAGCTCTCGCGTATCCCTGACTATCTTCCGGATTTTTTATAAATAATCCGGCATCTCCGATCAATTCCCGCCGTAAAGAGTCATCAGTGGCTACCACAGTCAAATTACACGCCAAGGCTTCAAGATAAACCAACCCAAAGGCCTCTGATTCTTCCGAAACTAAAGTAAATACATCGCAGGCGTTTAAATACTTAGTCATTTGATCGTGCGGAACTTTCAACCGCAAATATCTGTGTGGCCCCAATAATTTATTCCCCAATTCATCAATTTTTTTTTCCAATGGACCATCGCCTAAAATCAATAAACTGCCTTTCTTAAGCCGGGCCACAGCTTTAATCGTCTTCTCGACCCGCTTATAAGGAACCAAATTAGCTGCCGTCACAAATCTAGGCCTTTCTAAATCAAGATCTGTCGGCTTAACATCAGGATTAAACTTTTCTAAATTCACTCCGTGAGGGATTTTGACAATTTTGATAAACGGATTTACTTGTTTAGCCCAATTGTAGCCTTTTCCCGAAAAAGCAATAAATAGATCCGGAAACATAAATAAATTCCACCGGTCATCGCGGCCGGTTCCGGCATGTCCGCCCAAAACCAGTTTGGCGCCGGTTAACCAAGTGTAAATCCGGCAACCAAGTGATTGCCAATAACCGTTTAGCGGATAAATTATTTTAAGGCCGGGCCTTTTTTGAAAAGCAACTGTTTGTTTACTAAACAATTGCCAAAACGAAGTTAAAATCTTCACCTGATATTTTCGCCCCAGCCGCCACGCCAGCCCATCAGCATAATTTTCTACCCCCCTCTCTGCTTTTCCCTGATATCTAGAAATAAAAACAATTTTCATCCTCAAAATTTATTTAAACTATTCATGTAGATTTAATATGCTATAGCATAGTCAATCTACATAATTCATAATTAATTATAAATTAAAATAGTGATCCTTTGTTTCCATTAGTTTAACGGTGTTAAGATATAATCTGTATTCTCCATACTGATCCTTTAACTCAAAATTTCTATCCGTCAATTCGTACGACGAGATCACAAATCTTGTGGCAGTCAATTCAAGCAATTCCGCATTCGGCTGGGGCTGTTGATTAAAAACCGGATATGGCGGCAAAATTGGAAAATAAGAAGTTTCTGTGTAGCCGCCGGCTTTTTGCAAATAATTAACAAATTCAGTTAATTGAATCGGATTATTCCCGTCTAAAAGCGCGATTCCCATTTTCTGGGCCGTCAACCTGTCTAAACATCCGGTGGTGCAATAAGCCCGAACTTTATTACCTGCTGACGCCATTGTTTGATAAAACCTGTATGGGACTTCATTTTTAACCATTTGTCTCCGGGAAAAAATGCCGTAATCAAAATACGCGTATTCTAACAGTATGACAATCGCCAACGCGCCGGCTAATAATTTAGACCGTTTCGCCAACCCCTTAATCATTAAAGACACGAATATCGCTTGTGCCAACGACACAAAAGTCCACGGTCTGGTGGTAATCCGCAACAGGGAAAATCCGGGAAGTAATTTTGTTAAATAAAAAAGTGGGGTTTTAAGATTAACGGCAACCAACGAAATAAATCCCAACCAAACTAGCCAAAATATTAACTCTCTTGCACCTTTTAATTTCAGAAAGGAGACTCCTTTTTGATATATAAAGATATATATAAAGATTATTCCAAGGATTATGGGTAAAATCCCAACATACAATATCTCCTCGTTCTGCAATACAGGATGCCCTCCGGCCAATGGGAAAAATAAGCTTTTGAAAATCTTGGTCCAACTCCAAAACGGCAACGGGGATTCCTGCAAATTCACCCTCACAGTTTGATTTCCGAATAGCGCCAAAGGCAACCATCTTGGAATCGTCAAGGCAACCGTAACAATTAGTACTTTAATAAGTCTCTTCGCCTCAATAAGGAGACTCCTTTTCTGACTCAAATGTGTCAAAAAATAAAGCATGACAAATAATGCCGCATAATATCCAATGTTTAAATTATTAATAATAATCGCCGATAGAGAAATTATCGTCCAATTTAATCGTTTGTTTTTTAGCGCCCAATATAAAAACGGCAACCAACTAGCGGCAATCACCAAACTCCAATTTCCTTCTTCAATATGACTAATTATCTTTGGCGAAAATACAAACATCCCCGCTCCCAACCACCCTATCCAGTTACCCTTCTGTAAAATATCTGATATTTTACCCACAAATAAACCGGCAAAAACCAGATGACCAATCAATAAAATTAAGAACCCCAACTCTATCGGCAGAAGTAATAAAAAATAATTCGGCGGGTACCACAAAAAATTTTGCGGGTCTAAAAAGTACGGCAATCCAGCCATAATCCACTGATTCCATATTGGAAATTTTCCGGCCAAAATGCTGTCTTTGAAAAATAAAGCGTCAGGCAAAAATTGAGTGGTTAAATCATTTCCACGGTAAAACAGCTTGTCAAAAATTCCCCGGCGTAAACCAAGATCCAACACTTCAAACTGTTTACCCGACATTGACGAAAAATATATTTCCGGATTTTCCTTAAAATTATTTGCCCGCGCCGATATTTCTTCCCTAATCTTTAAATCGGAAACAAGATAATCTTCAGTCAATCTTTGAGAAATAATTCCCCTGGTTGTACTCCAATGATTTAAATAATTAAAATAAATAAATCCCGCAGTTGCCATTAAAATAACTACCGAAGCTAAAAATACCGTCATTCCGGGTTTGCCTGCCCGCCTAAAAGCGCTCCGTGAGCCGTAAACGAATAGTTTCTGAAGGCAAACGGTAAGCGAAGGCGGGACCCGGAATCTATTTAAATATATTCCTGCTGGAGCCTGCCCTCGGCTCTGACCGGGGGCGGGAATGACATTAACCCTTCCCAACTCGATAACCATCAACGCAATTCCAAAAACCGCGTAGGCCGCCAACAGGTGGCCGCCAAATCCCAACACCGGTAATACTCCCAAGAGGTAAATTTCTACCCCGTCGACTAATTTCTGCCGAAATATCAACATTAAAAAAATCGCTGGAACCAAGCCTATTGCCGCCAGCCAAACCGGAAAATTCCTGATTCCTTCAGGAAGAAATAAGGCTCGCAACCCATACCATTTTAAGGAAGAAATAATTCCCAAGATGTTAATTGAAATCGTGTAATCGGCGTTTGATGAAAACGGATTTGCCAGAAATTTGGCGCCGATTAATGATAAACCGGCAATCAAACCAAGAACAGCAGTTCTTTTCTGTTTAAACCAAATCCACCAAACCACCGGCAAAAAGGCCACTATTTCATGGGACAAAACTCCGAGTAAATATAATACGACTCCACAAATTTGTAATAAAAAGGCCTGGCCTTTTCCGTAAAGGCCTGGCCTTAATATATAAGTCGAAACCAACGCCAAGCTCACCGCAATCTCAATATCAACTTGAGTCAACCAATTTAAAGCCACGAAATGGGCCGGATTAACCGCATAAAATAATAGAAGAAATAATTTTGTATTGCTCAAAATTTTATCCCGCGAAGCGGGACCCTGCTCCGCAGGGAAATATCGAAATAGTTTCCATAACAGAATAATATTCAAAAGATGTACAAGAAGCCCGAGCAAATGAAATCCGCTGGCCTCTAAACCGAAAATCCTGCCTCCAATCCAAAAGAATAGCTGTTGGCCGACCGGCCGATAGAAAGTTTCCGAATAATGGCGGAATATGTTAACAAACGGTTGCTTATAAGTGTGGGATAAAAATACCCAATCGTCTTGGGAAAAATAAGTCCCAAGAGTCGGAGCAAACACAACCGCCGCCGCGACCATAATAATCCCCAACTGCCAAAGTTTCATATTTTTTAATACTTCAATTATTTTCCTGCAGAGCAGGATCAGGCTTTGCCTGAAAATAATTAAAAAGTTTCATCATTGGTAATAGAGTTAATATATTCCAGCAACTTTTCCGGTCGATAGGATCCGGGGATAAATTCCCCTTCGTTTTGATATGGGAACCGGTACACTTGCTTCAGATTTTGCTGTTTGAATTTATCTATCAGTTTTTCCTGAAATCCCGGCAATTCCAAAAACCACGGAAACTGCGTCAACCACGGCTTAGGAGGTAATCTGTCAGATAAAACGTACGCCAGCTCCGAACCATTGACCAATAATACCGGCTGGCTTTTATCGGTCTCCAAAACCAACTTCGCCGCGGTTTGATAAACTTCCGGCTCCAGAAACCGATCCGGCTTTTGCCATTGAGCTTGAATTATCCTGTACCAGAAGAATCCCAAATAAACCGCTGCTGCTCCGAATAACAAATAAATTTTATAATTGTTATAACCCTTATAACTTTTATAAAGCCTCCCAATCTCTAACGCCAAAAACGCTATCGCGGGTTGAAAATGAAATAACCCAAACCTCGGTAGAATAAAGGGAATTGAAAACATCACCCACCAAAGAGGATCGCTCGCGGTCTTATCAATCATTTTTTCCTTTCTAGTCCATCTTATTGCTCCGATTAAAACAAAAGGGGTTAACGTTAACAACCACAGTCGCCAGTTTCCCAAATCTAGATGCCCCGGCATCGTCGGCAATTTCCGAAAGGTAAAATCATACGCCCAAAACCAATAATCACCAAGATCGCCTTTGAGCCAAAACCAAACCATGCTTAACCCGATTGTCCCAATTACTCCCAGTATCAAACTCTTCCATTGCCGCCAAAACAGAGGAAACAGCCACACCACCGATTGCTTTATCAAAAACGCCGGACCCAAAAACAAAGAGTTATCAAAATGAAACGCCAATAAAAGCAACGGCACAACCACTAAATCAAACCATAAACCATTCCCGTCAAATAACGGCTGAAACAGCATAAAACTTATCAACGAAATAATTCCTGCCGCCTTTCCCCAGTGTTTGGCAACTATTAAATAAATTAAGATATCGGTTGAAATGATTATTAACCAAGTTAAAACTTTCAAATTCCAAAGAGTTAGCCCGGTCAACCAAAACCACCCTGCCAGTATCCACATCAACCCCGGAGTCCAAGGCGCGATCATATCCCGATACAGCTCAAAACCGTTTTTCATCAAATACGGCATCAGCATCATCTCCGGCCAAACTTCAAACCGAAGTTGAACTAATATCAAAAGATGGACAGCGATCAAAAACGCAACCTGAAACATATTCCCATCCCCCAATTAAACAGTTTTTTTTCCTCGACTTTTAGACCGGCTTTTTCGAATAACCCTTCCAGAAGTTCGACATTAAAAAATGTCAGATGGGCTCCGCTCCAAACTTTTCCCTTCCCAAATTTTTTCCAAAAAAACCAAATGGCCTGAAATAACCAACTCCCACTGTCAATTTCTACGATGATTAGCCCGTTTTTTTTAAGGATTCTTTTTAATTCCATTAGAGTTCTGTATGGATCGGCTACGTGCTCCAGAGTTTCCAGAATTGTAATCAAATCCACGGACGCATTTCCCAAAGGCAAGAAATGGGCATCTGCCTGAATAAAAATTATATTCGGGTACATTTTCTTTCCGAGCGATAGGGGCGGCAAATATGGATCTATGGCGATTATTTTATTTAATTTAATTCGCTTAGACAATGAATTAACAAAACTTCCGTCAGCCGACCCGACTTCAACTAAAACATTAATTTTCTTTCTACCGACAGATTTTGCCACCGCCTCTAATTTCTTGGCATGCCAAATTTTCTGCAAAAGATTTGTTTTTATTCCTGAAGAAAAATAATCCGCCGGCACCTGCGACCAAATTTTAGGGAGATCCATATTTTGGAATTGTATACTAAATTATATGCTGGTTACACCCGATTACGGTCTGTCCGACATCTGGAATTTTAATTATCCTTTAAAAAATTTATTAAGCGAGTCTTTAAAACAGGGAAAGTTTCCGCTGTGGACAGACATTATAGGAAACGGCTTTCCGATTGGAGCCGAAGGACAGATCGGAGCTTTCAGCCCACTAAATTGGTTAGTCTTTGGATTATTGTCTATGCCTCAAGCCTTCACGGCCGCCCTGTTTTCGACATTTGTAGTCGCTTTTGCCGGATCATATCTGTTAATGCGGAAGATCGGGTTGCCAAAAGTTTTAAGCGCCGTGTCAGCGCTGTTTGCATCATTTAACGGCTATTTCATCGTCCAAATGACCCACCTCAATTTACTGCAATCGTTTTCTTTTATCCCCTGGGCGCTGCTATTTACTGAAAAGTTAAGCAATGAAAAAAATCTTCGGTCTGTGCTGTGGCTGGGCGTCATCCTGGCTCAAATGATCTTAGTCGGATATCCACAGACATTTATTAATAGCCTGCTCATCTTGGTCGTTTATTCGGCAATCAGAAATTGGCGTAAAAAAATCTCTAACCTAATTAAAATAATGTCCGGGGCTTTAATCGCAATTTTACTGTCGGCAATTCAAATCGTTCCCCTGTTTGAATTAGTAAAACAATCAGATACTCTGTCTGCCGCGGCCGGCCAAAGATTTATTCATCCTTTGCCGATAAAAAATCTATTGACGGTATTTCACCCATTCATTTTCGGCAACCCATCCAAAGGAACATATTCTTATTATGGAAAAGGCTGGCCGATTTTCTGGGAAAATTTATTGTATGTCGGAATTATTCCTGTCTTGGCGCTGATTTTTGGCATGATTAAAAAAAGAAATTCCGTGACGACAAAATTTCTTGAAGCGAAAAAAGCGATTTTGGCCGTTTTTTTAATCGGTTTAATCCTGGCCTTGGGAAGAAACACTCCGGCCGGACTGTTGTTTAAACTGCCGCCGCTGTCTTTTACCAGAATCGAACCCCGTTTTCTGGCTTTCTCTAATATTGCGTTGGGTCTATTGGCCGGATTTTTTTGGATCAAGACATTTTCCGGATTTTCTAAAAATTTACAGACGGAAATTGTGTTTGTCATCGCCTTTCTTCACCTTTTTCAAGTCTCATGGACTTTTAAGAATTACCATTTATGGGGAAACGATGAACTGTGGTTAAACAAACCAGAAGTCGTTGAAAAATTAGGGAATAGCCCCAAAATAGTTACGGTAAATCAGGAGAGGTTATGGGAAAAAATTGACGCTTATCAAGGGTGGAGAAATAAAGAAAATTCGGTTCGTTATGCCGGAGGGACATTAGGACCTAATTCAAACATGATTTTTAATATCAAACAACTTGGCGCTTACGCCCAGCAGTATCCACGGCGCTTTGATAAGTTCAGACATTTCATCTATGGAAACGATGTACTGGGGAAAAATATCCGTGACGTTTTTGGAGTCACTCATATTCTTGACGCTTCATCCGGAAAAATTGAAATCATAGAAAATCCATCGGCCATGCCGGATGTTTGGACATCAAGCAAAATTTATAAAGTTAAAGACATCGGTGAGGCCCTGGGAAGAATAGCGCAATCGGATTTTATTCCCGGTGAAATCCTATGGGAAAGTGAAACATTGCCTAATGAAAATGAAAAAATCATAGTATTCAATCGAAGTTGGTATCCGGGTTGGAAGGCATACGTCAATAACAAGCAAATCAAAATCTATCCGGTTAATATTAATCAACAGTCGGTCATTGTGCCATTTTTAGTGTCGCCGTCTGAAATATCTCTTCGCTATGACCCCATTTCATACAAAATCGGCTTGGCGATTACTGCTATCGCTTCCGCAGGTTGGATTCTGTTATTTATTAAATTCAAACCTAAACCCCTATGAAGTTTAATTACTTTTGGCCAAAAATTATATTGACGGTTATTTTTACCCTTTTAGTTATTCCCAATCTTGGCGCCAGAACTCTGTGGCAAGATGAAGCGGAAACTGCTCTAGTTGCCAGGCAAATGGTTAAATCCAACCAATGGCTGCCTTACGCTTACGACGACCAGGGGCCAATCAGCCAGGATTGGAGTTATCAATTTTCTGTCAGTCCTTTTTGGCGTTGGCATCCCTGGTTTCAATTTTATATGACCGCCGTATCATTCAAAATCTTCGGGATTTCCGCCTTGGCCGCCAGACTTCCTTTTGCTCTGGCCGGAATTTTATTTTTTTGGTATTGGTTGAATTTTATTGAGCGGTATGGACCTAAAAACAAACTGTTTTATTGGCTGGCAGTCGGCTTAGTTTTAACTTCTGTCCCGCTTTTTTTACATATCAGGCAAGCCAGATATTACTCGCTGGCATTATTGTTTACCTTAATGGCGGTGGATGGATATCCTTGGATTATAAAAAGGTCCGACCTTAACGTACGTCAAGGTCGGACCTTAAGCTACTCTAAATATATTCTCGGTAGCATTCTGCTCTTTCATAGCTTCCTCCCCGGCGCGCTGGCATTACAGATTTCTTTTTGGATTCATCAGCTAACCACCGCCGTGAAGTTTCGCCCTGCGGAGCTGGGTCCTGCTTCGCCCTGTACCAGACGGTACGGGGCTTCGCAGGATAAACTTCACGATGTTTCATTTTTCGCCCGTCTATTTTTGATAACTCTCATCTTTACTCTTCCCTGGGCAATCTGGCTCAAAATTGGCGGCCAAAATCTCAATTTCAATATAGCAATCATCAACCAAAATCTTCATTGGCACTTCATCTATATCCATAAATTCATCTTTCCGTTTTTTCTTTTAGTTCCGTTTTTATTACCGAATATCCGCCAAAAATTTCTGGCCGATGATAAAAATGTTTTGTTTTCATTGATTATCTTAACCAACTTAACGCTCTATACTTTCAATCATCCATATTTTTTCCGTTATCTAGTCCCGCTGATTCCGTTTTTTGCTTATATTGCTGCTCGGATTATTGCTTCATTGCCAAAAAAATTGGCCGTCGCTACCATATTTATCGCCTTTTTCCCGAGCCTTAAACTTCTGCCAGACTATTTATTTGAAATTACCCACCCGTATACCGGAACCAACGAACAGTTAGTTAAAATACTTAACTCCAAATCTTTTTCCGGCATCAAAAGTTTGGCCGTGAATTACGATGATTTTACTTTCCGTTTCCATACCGGTTTAATTGTTTATGGAGCCCAGGAATTGACGGCTGTGGATATTTGTCCTGATGCGATCATTATTTTTTCGGATTGGGGCAATGAAGAATTGTTATCGGAAATCTCCGAACGATGCCATTTAGACAGTTATCTATCTGAAATTCCTTATTCAAAATTGGCCGATGATCCTAATCCGGTCAATCACCGGTTTAAGACTCCTCAAGACGGCTCGATGAAGATTTTTGTCAATACTCGCTTGCTATAGCATTAAAGTATTGACACTAACTTACCGATAGTTTCGGTAATTCAGATTCTTTCATAACAAACAAATTTTCTTTTCTGAATTTTCCTAACCATTTATGTTTTTTTAACCTGTCGATTGTCAGGCTTTCCGCAAACCAAGAGCTTGATCGTCTCATATGGGTCAGATGCAAATACCAAGTATCGACAAATTCCAGTTTTTCCGGCTGGTCCTGGATTTTTTTGGCATTTAATTCATACCATTCATTGGGATATTCTCCTTTAACAGTTAATCCGGGTAAATTTCTGATTGCCCTGATATTCAAATGTCCTGTCCAAGATCCAATCCTGTAATGCCCTTTTGATTCCGGTAAATAATGATAAAAATCGCCAACAACATTTCTAGTTTTATTCACTAAAGCAATAGTTTCAAGCCCACATTGTTTTCCGGCAGAGCCGGATCCCGATCCGCGGGACATTGCAGAGACTAGCTTTCTTAAATTATTTTCAGGCCAGATTTCATCCCCGTCCACCAATAAAATCCACGGAGTTTTTGTCATCCTTAACTGCTCGTTACGCAATAAAACCAGCTGCTTACGGCTAACATTTCCTTTTTGAGCAAATTCTATCCTCGAATCTTTTATTGATAAAATTTCCTGAACAGTTCTATCAATTGATCCGGTATCCCAGACTAATGCTCTTCCCACATCCTTTACCGCCAAGACCGAAACCAAAGCGGCTTTAATAAATCTGTCTTCGTTTTTAACGATCGTGTGTAAGGTAATCATCTATAACCTCTTTCAGCTTATCAGCCATCACCCTATGCCCTTTTTCGGTGAAATGACCATCGTGTGGATAATACAAAAAATCAAGCTCTTGTTGGGCAGCCGCTCTAAAATCAGGCAAAAAATTAACTACTTTAATCCCATTTTTATTTCCAAATTCGACCAGTAGATCAGCGGCAGTCGCCGGATATATCTTTCCCGTCTCAAACCCGTTTTTGACCCTTCCTTGGTTCCATTCGTCTTCCGCCACCTGATGGCCATACGGATAAGTTATAACCACCAAGGAAATTCTTTTCTGATTCAGTAAATCCCTGATTCTAATCAGGTTAGCTGATATTTCTTTCCAGACTTCCGGATTTAAAGCGTTCTCTTCGGATCTGGTAATGAAATGCGGATCGCTATTGAGGTCGTTAACTAAAAATACCGTCGGTTCCGGCAGTTTTTTGATTTTACGGACTAATTGTTTTATTCTGTCGGCCACCTCTCCATACAGCACCGAATTTGACCGAAGCAGAAATTTAATTTTCGAATCAACTCCTGGAAGAACTACATGAGGTTGTCCCATTTGCTGTTGAAATAAAATGTTTCGGAAATTACCGTCTTCGTCCATATCTTTGGCGTAAGCGTAATCATTTTGAAAATCACTCATATCCACATTAACAATTACCAGATCCGGATTTAATGGTAACCCCTTATCCTTAATTACCCGATAGTAAACCGCAGGAGCGTAACTCATTACTCCCATATTAACCACTTCCACTTTCCGGCCGGTTTCTAAGGTTATTTCTTTCTCCACCAGACTGGCCGCTGTTTTTTCTGCCGCCACGCTTTCTCCTTCTATAAACGAATCCCCCAATAATAATATTCTGTAGACGTCTGGCGGTTTTTTGACCGTCATTTCATCATCTCTAAATCCCAGACTGTTAACCTTAAATTCAACGTCCCACTCCTGATATTTTGATCGGCAGGTTGAATTTTGAACCAATTCATGGTGAAATCGCGGATTTTTCCGGCGGCAAGCCCTGGTTTCGATATTTCGGTTTCGATAGTTTTCAGCGCGGAAAAAAGCCTCTGTTAGGCCTAAAAATGTTAATCCTGATATTAACACCAGAAATATTTTCGTCTTAAAAAATTTCATAGCGTTCAAATTGCCGCCAAAACTGTGGAGAAAAGCAAAGAGATAAACAGAGCAACAACGACTCCGACTCCGCCGAATATGGAAATGGCGAATGGAATCGCTACAGCCAAGACAATCAATTGAAGAACTGAGAGAATGGCAAATCTTCTGGCATTAGAATAGTAGTAAAGCAATCTGCTCCACCAGGGAGTGGACAACAAAAATAAAGAAAAATATCCGAACAGTCCATAGGCAAAAATGACTGAATTCTGAAAATCACTCCCGTACAACAATTTTATGGCCCAGGGATAAACGGGAACTAATAAAAACATGGAAACCGCTAAACCGCCGGACAAAAACAAAGCTTTCCTTAAGTATATTTTCGATTCTTTCCGGTTAGAAAAAGAGGCAAATCTGGGAGCCAAAACCCTGGAAATCGACGACGCCAATTGCTGGACCGGCATATACAACCGAAACGCGGCCTGATACCATCCCACCGCTTCCAGAGAAACCATCCTGGTTAAGAAAAAAATATCCAACCTGCTGCTGACCGAAGAAGCCGCAAAAGCGAATGTCATCCAAGACTGATAAACGATAAATTCTTTATGGTTGAAATTATCCTCAATTTCAACGCTGACTAACTCCTTTACTTTTGGTAAAGCGATAACGGTTGAAAGCAGCAAACCAAGGATATATCCCCATAAAGCCGAAGCCAGCGGCGTCAAACCAATCATCCAGAGCAAAAAGAATCCGGCTAATCTAAAAACTGACGATAAAGTGTCGACTGTAGAATCCAGAAAAAATTCCTTTCCGGCCTGAAGAGCAGTTTTAACAAAAGAAAAAATGGCCTTGGCGGGAATAAGCCAGATAGATATTTTAAGGGCGTAAGCGATATCAGGCTTTCCCAACATCCAAATTATTACCGGAATACAAATCCGAAGCAATATGGAAAAAACAATTGAAAAAAATATTTTTCTTTTTAACCCGTTTCTCAACGCCAACGCCCGCCAGCCTACTTTCGAGCCAAAACTGATAATCGCGTTATTTATGGCGATATCAAACAAGTCAACCACGGTTATGGCGACTGCCGTGGCAATGCTGAAAATTCCAAACACCGCCGGACCGGCCTTTCGGGCTAATATAAAGAAAAAAACCGCTCCTAAAACAGAAGACAAAGTATTACCCACAAAGACCACGCTAGTATCTTTAAACGTAGCAGTTTTGAATGACTTTAAATAGCTAAACAATTTAATCATATGCAGAAATTATTACTTCTAAGTCTGGGCTGAACATCTCGGAATTCACAGCATCAAGCTTTAGCTGATTGTACTTCTCTTTTTGGTCCGGGGTTAAATCGTTTGGAGTAGTAAAAGTCACCAAAAATTTTGGTTTCATATAGTCGCCTTTTTTATCATACAACCAAGAAAGTTCCGGGTCCACAAAACTCTGTTGCGGCTCTTTACCGGCCAACCAAAACAAGAATCTAACTCCATTGTAACGGCTGCAGTTGGAAATTGACTCCAGATCAAACTCTTCTTTTTTTACATTCGATATGACCCAGGCGACCGCCTGACGTTTTATCGCCAGCCCTTGCGGGTGATGAGCCCTGATTATTATCAACAAGTTTAACCCAACTATAATTCCCAACCCTGCTATTGTTACAATTCTCCCCCATTTTTTCCAAATAAAGTCGACAACTCTTGCCGTTAAAAGTAACACTACCGGATACAAAACTGCCAAATAAAAATCATATAAATTGCCGCCCCACAATCTGAATATGAAGATTCCAACAACTCCGGACAAAATCATTATCCGCAATATCCGATCCGCTGCCGGAATACAACCGTCATTCTGACTCCGCCACCGGCGGAGGAAGAATTCCGTCGAGATCCTTCGGCCGCCTTTGGTGGCCTCAGGATGACAAAGCGTCAAAAACGGAGTCGCCAAAATCAACAACGTCATCCCGCCCGCCCACCACGGCTGGCTGTTAACCCTGATGTCGGCAATATCTTTGCACCAACCGTAAAACTTTAATAAATTTCCGTCCGGATGCGAGATCGGAAACAATAACCGGCTTAAACTTTGAGGAATAAACGACAACGTATAAAGGTCTAATCCGCCAACTGGCAGACTAGACCTTTGTATAAGTTTTCCAAGATTAACTCCCGGATGGCGGAATTCAAACAATACTAATGGCATAACCGAAACCAATAGAATTAAAACAGTTATCGTCACTTCTCTTTTCTGACTTAGCCAATTCCGAATTGCGACTACGACCGCCGCCAAAAATAAAGGTAGAACCGTCAAGTCCGCTTGCCAGGCAAATGCTAGGGTCAATCCCAACGCAATCCATGTCATTCCGTGCTTGACACGGAATCTATTTAAATAGATTCCCGCTTTCGCGGGAATGACACAAATTTTGTATAAACATAAAATTACCAACAACGACAACATCGGGTCCAATACCAACGGCCACCAGTGACGGTCGGTCATTACCGTTGTAAAACTTGTCGCCCATATTAACGCTGCTATCAACCCAATTCGTTGGTTGTATAAAGTTTTTCCGGCAAACCACATCAGCCAAACTGATACAGTCCCGAAAACCGCTGCGGCTACCCCCCAGCCTATAGGATCAAGACGGGAAAAAAATAACGGAATCGCCGATAGATAATAAAACGCCGGACCAAGATGAAACCCAAACGGCGTTCCGCCGCCGATCAAAAAGGGTTTCCCTGTTATTATAAATTGCCTTAACTTCCAGGCAATCACTTCTTCGTCAAATTCGAAATGAAACCACTCCCGCAGATAGACTAACCGCAACGTCAATCCCAGAACTAAAATCCCCGCCAGAAATATTTTCGCTGCGTGTAATTTATTAATTTTCAATTCTCAATTCTCAATTTACAATGAATTTTCAATGACTTAATTTTCAATTACACAAACATAGATTTTTTGAAAATTGATTAATTGAGATTTGATTGAAAATTGTAAATTGTAAATTGAAAATTCTACGTTGAGCTTTTGGCAATCATCAATATCCCAACAACAATCACAGCTAAACCAGCCCACCTTAATAATGGAATATCCTCATGCAATACGAATTTAGCTAAGAGAATGGTAACGATATAGGCAAAAGCCACCATTGGGTAAGCAAAAGACAATTTTTCCCGCGATAAAACTACCAACCACAATAAAGCGTTCGCTCCAAAAAATGCCAGGCCGCCTAATACATATAAATTAGAAAATGTTTTCCAAAGGACATTTATTAAACCGTCTGAAAACTTAATTTCTCCAACTTGGGTCATTCCGATTTTTAATATCATTTGGCCGATAGCCGCCGCTGTCACCGGAATTAATATTAAGATAACGCGATTAAACATATGTTAACTTATGGATAATGGATAATTCGATTGTTTCATCCATCATTCATCATTAATCAACCATTATTTATCAATCATTTTCTTAACCTGTGCCGGAACACCGACCGCCAACACTTTTTCCGGAATATTTTTAGTAACTACGGTTCCGGCCCCAATCATTGTCTCTTTGCCAATTGTAACCCCTGAAAGCACTGTAGTGTTAGCCCCAATAAAAACTCCGGCGCCGATAACGGTTTTTTCGATCTTTTTCGGATACCTTAAAATTAAAGGATGATCGGAAAACCCGACAGACAGATGGCTTAAAATTATTGATCCGGGGGAAACTGTGGCATGATCACCAATCTCTACTCTTCCGGCTAAATCGATTATTGATCCCAATCCCAGGAAAACTTTCCGTCCCAGTTCCAGGCCGGACAATCCGGTTCTGTCTAAATTCATGAAGTTAACTTTGTCAATGACCGCTGACCAAGGTATTTTGGCCCCAAACAATTTCATCCACAAAACTCTTAGCGGAGACCAAGGCAAAAAGCTAAAAATCTGGTCCCAAAGACCAAAGATAAAGTATTTAACTAATCTTGTAAATCCAATTTCGTTCAACATTATTAAATTAAGAAACAATGAACAAGAAACAAGAAGCAATGAATTAAACCGTCATTGTTTCCTGCTTCTTGTTTCCTGCTTCTTGCTTAAACAATTCTACTCCCATCTTCCATAAAAACCATAGACTCATAAATATTCCCAATCCTGACCACACTTCTAACAACGGTGTTTTAAAGAACCAGGGTTTGTATTGGCTGGCCCGCAGAAAAAATGCTTGATAATTTATGATACTGCCGTAGTAAGACTGGGAAATAAACCATAATGAAAACCAGTTAAAAAATATCATCAGCGCGGCTACGGTCAAACCCGCCGGCTTGCGAAAGCGGGCCGGGGATAAAATCAACAATCCGACTATTAAAATAGCCATATGTTCCGCCAAATTGGGGAAAAAATATCTTCCCTGAATTCCGAATGAAAATCCCTTGCTTTTCCAAAATAATAGATTCCAAGCGTATATACCCAACGTGTAAACCGCGCTGCTGAATATTAGCCATATTAACGGTCTTGAGTTCACAACAGTTTTTATTTTCTTAAATCCAATTATCCAACCGAACAAAGAAACTAACATAATCGCTTTAATAACCCTATAAACCCAAAACGGTAATGTCAGAGACAGCCACCGGTAAACCCCACAATACCACGGCAGTACCTGGCGATAAAAATCAATAACCGAAGTTTTAATATAGTCGATTAAAAATGGTTGAGAATTTAAGCCAACGCTGTCGTCAATTTCGGGAATAAACATGTTAGCCCGCAACAAATTCGGAATAACATTCCCAAAAGTTGTCCGATTGATTATTCCGATGGAAATAGCCGCGGCTATCACTAACAAAACTACGGCCGATATCAATTTCGGACCGATCTTATACTTCCGGCCGGTAATCACTTTCAACCAAAGAATCGATGAAATCAATATCAGGAAAACGCCTTGGATTTTCGTCAGTAAAAGAGCAGCCAAAGCCAAAATCAAAACTGTCAAATTCTTCCAACTTGGCAAAAGATCAGCTTTTAACAACAGCAATATCGTTACGGGATAAATTAAATTCATCAAAGCATCACTAGTCACCCCTGACCCGACAAACATCCGCATCGGCTGAAAGACAACCAGAACGGTTAAAACATAAGCATAAAAAATCTGTTTGAAAACAATTTTCCCGATATAAAAAACTACGGCTCCCAATCCTACGGACAATAAAGCAGTAGCCACTCTGGACAAAAACACTCTGGAAATCAAGTCTAGGCTCCAAAATTGTTTATTCATGGTTGATATATATAGATAGTATAAAGGCGGATATCCGGTGGCCTCATTTATCGCGAAAATATTTCTTGACTCTACCGGCATCGCCATCAATTCTTTCTCGTATAAACCATAAGCGGAATTACTATATTCAATGTTATATTCCGGATGATAAGTAAACCGGTTATTCCCTCTTTCGTCACGGAAAGTACCCAGATATTTCTCCGATAGGACAATGTCTTGAGAAGTTGAAGCGCCGGGGTTAGGCCGGTAGCCAATGGCAGCAATATCTTGGGCTTGGGCAAAATGGGCCTGCTCGTCTGGAGTCTGCCACATCGGAATCAACGCGACCCAACTTATTCCGTTTAAAAGTGAAGCAATCAGCAAAATTAACAGGAGTTGTCTAGTTTTCTTTTGAATCGCCATAGCTCTTTAAGATAAACAAAAGTGTCAGGGATCAACTTTACCGTCGAAGCTTTATCGAAACGGCGGATAAAAACTACCGGCATTTCCTTGATTTTCAATCCCGCCCTCTGCGCCCGGACCGTCACTTCTGTATCCCAAAACCAACCAGGGCTGATACATTGTTTTAAAACCGGCAAAATCTTACTTTTACGAAAAAACTTATATCCCGCTTCCGTATCTTTTAAACTGGTATTTAAAACCCCGTTCCTAATCCGGTTATAACCCTTGCTGGCAAACCACCGCGGCAAACTCTTGATCGTAAAGTCATAAATCCGCCAACCGACCGCAAAGTCAGCGCCATTATCTATTGCTGACACAAACTGGGGAATATAATCCGGAGGCACTTCGCAGTCAATATCGATATATCCTACGATTTTACCTTGAGATTTTTCTATTCCTTCTGTCACCGTCGCTCCCCGGCCCAAATTTTTCCGGTGAGAATAGACCGTTAAATGTTTTCGGGGGGTTTTTTTGATATAAGATTTAATTAAATCCGCAGTGATATCAGTCGAAGCATCGTCAATAAAAATTATTTCCCAAGAAAAATCAGTTCCGTCAAGGACTCTGATTATCCTGTCAACGCTCAAATTAAAATGTTCCGCTTCGTTGTAGCACGGCAACACTAAACTGACGTCAAACTGTTCAGGCATAACGTGATATTATCATGTCAACGCGATACTAATCTACGAATCCATCCGAATGATACGAATAAATCTATTCGGATAATTCGGATGCCGATTCGGATCATTCGGATCGCTTTAAACAACTTGAAAAAACTACCCGCTAATTACAAACCAGCAATCGAAGGCGGAAAACCTGTTAGAGAAAATTTCCTGGTCTTCGGCCGGCCGATGCTGTTCCGCGAAGAAATAAAAGAGGTTTTGGAAACTTTGCGTTCCGACTGGTGGGGGACCGGACAAAAAACCAAAGAGTTTGAAAAATTATTCGCTAAATACGCTCACGCCAAATATGCCCTGGCCTTGTCCTCCTGTACCGCCGCCACCGAACTGGCTCTGGACATTCTTGGGATCGGCCCCGGCGACGAAGTTATTACTACTCCCTTAACTTTTGTGTCCACCGCAAATGTGGTTCTTCATCGCGGCGCCACGGTTAAATTCGCAGATGTTGATTTAAAAACTTGGAATATTGATCCTGACGAAATTGAAAAGGCGACCACCGGAAAAACCAAAACGATTATTCCCGTCCATCTTCACGGCCGGCCGGCAGATATGGATGCGATCGGTAAAATCGCTAATAAACATAAACTTTATGTCATCGAAGACGCGGCCCACGCCGCCGAAGCCTGGTATCACGGCAAAAAGATCGGTTCAATCGGCGACTTTACCGCTTTCTCTTTCTACGCCACCAAAAATGTAGCGACCGGCGAAGGCGGAATGTTGACAACCAATAATAAGAAATGGTACGACACTGCTACAGTCCGGGCTCTTCATGGTTTATCAGCCGACGCCTGGAAACGCTACAGCGCAGCCGGCTTTAAGCCCTACGAAGCCGTTTATCCCGGCTACAAAATCAACATGACCGATATCCAAGCCTCGCTGGGACTACCACAACTCCAATCTATTGAAAAAAATTTGAAGATCAGAAATAAAATCTGGGGAGAATATCAGAAAGCGTTTTCTAAAATTAACTGCCTGCAAACTCCAAGCTCTGACGAATCCAACATCATCCACGCCCGTCATCTCTACGCTTTAGCATTTAAGCCGGAAATGTTAAAAATAGACAGAAATAAATTTGTTGCCGCTCTCCAAAAAGAAGGCATTGGCTGCGGCGTTCACTTTACTCCGGTTCACTTGATGGAATACTACCGGAAAACTTTCGAATATAAACTCGGTGATTTTCCAAATGCCGAACGCATCGGCCTGAATATCTTTTCTCTTCCGATTTATCCAACTATGAACAAAAAGGATATTTCGGATGTTATCAACGCAGTCGTAAAACTGGTAACATACTATCGAAGATGAAAACTTTTCTCTTCATCGACGGCGCAAGTTTCCCGAGTAATGGTATACTCAATTCATGAAAAAATCATTTGTAGAAAAAGGGAAACAAATCTACTACCAGTTAAAACCTCAACTGGAAGAAAAGTACGTTCCTGAAGACTACGTTACCATCGACGTGGAAACAGGAGACTATTCTGTGGCAGAAACATCACTTGAAGCGATCAAAAAATTGAAAAAGAGACACCCGAAAAAGATCTTTTTCCTTGCTCAAGTCGGTCGGGTAGCAGGAATGCTCAAGTGAAAGTATACCTTACCGATCACGATTCCCCTCGAATTTCCATAGGCATCAAAGCCCCAAAAAACCGGCTGACTATTGATTGCCTAATTGATACAGGTTTTTCTTCAGGAATCGCTTTGGGATTATCCCTGTTACCTAAGCTGCAACCGCAAAAAATCGCTGAACAAGAATTCGAATTAGCCAATGGCATCAGAATATTTTTTAATGTTTATGTAGTTAAAATATGGGAAAACAGCAAAATTAGAGAACTGCCCGCCATCTTTACAGAAAGCGAGGATCACCTGGTCGGCATGGAATTCCTTCTAGGCCATCGCTTGATGATCGACTTAAAATCTAAATCGCGAAAAATTCTGTTGGAATAATTATTAAAAATGTCAAAAGACGTATACCTAGTCACTGGCGGAGGAGGATTCATCGGCAGTTTCATCTGCGAAAAATTGTTAGCTGAAAATAACCACGTTATTTGCGTTGATAATTTTATTACCGGCCAACGTAAAAATATCGCCCACCTGCTGTCAAATCCAAACTTCAGGTTGATCGAGACCGACGTTTCAAAACCCAGCTGGCCCTTAACCCTCAGCCCTTATCCCTTAGCCCTTGATTTCATCCTCCACCTCGCCTCTCCCGCCGGCCCCAACCCCAAAAGTCCCAAAAGCTACCACGCCCTTCCGGTAGAAACATACTTAGTCAACTCTATCGGGACTCATTATCTTTTGGAATTAGCTAAAAAACACAACGCGGTTTTTTTGTTTGCCTCCACCAGCGAAATTTACGGCGATCCGGAAATCCATCCTCAACCGGAAACATATTGGGGCCACGTCAACCCAATCGGCCCGCGCGCCATCTACGATGAAAGCAAGCGCTTGGGGGAAGCAATTTGCGCCGCTTGGAGCCGGAAATTTGGCGTTCAAACCAGAATCGCCAGGATTTTTAATACTTACGGCCCAAGAATGAATCCCGATGACGGCAGAGCTATCCCGCTTTTTATTCAATCATCCATCAACCATCAACCATTAACCATTCATGGTGACGGCCACCAAACCCGCAGCTTTTGTTATGTCGATGATCAGGTCGAAGGACTTTTGAAATTACTCCACTCGGATGCCAACGCCGACCCCATAAACATTGGTAATTCAACAGAAATCTCTATTCTGGATTTAGTCAAAACGATCATCCGTTTAACCGACTCAAAATCTACAATTAAATTCGATAAGCTCCCTGAAGACGATCCCGAACGCCGCCGCCCTGACATTTCAAAGGCCAATAAAAAACTAGGCTGGAAACCAAAGATAGGACTCGAAGAAGGACTTATGAAAACAATAGCCTATTTCGGTACGTTGAACGTTGTACGTTGAACGTTGAAAAAAATTACACATGTCAAAAGCAACAGCTATTAAATCTTTTCGTCAACTTGAAATCTGGCGGTTATCCCATCAACTTGTGGTTACGATATACAAGTTCACAAAAGTGTTTCCGACACTCGAAAAATTTTCACTTACCAACCAATTGCTTAGAGCTGTAGTATCTATTCCTGCAAATATCGCAGAGGGATACGGCAGAAAATCCAACAAAGAGTTCATACAATTTCTTTATATCTCTCTAGGCTCACTGGAAGAAGTGAGATATTATTTAATTCTTTCAGCAGATCTCGGATACATTTCTCATGAACAAGCCGATCAAACTGAATTGCT
Organism: Candidatus Collierbacteria bacterium; assembly: GCA_016183365.1. Taxonomy (GTDB): domain Bacteria; phylum Patescibacteriota; class Microgenomatia; order UBA1400; family JACPES01; genus JACPES01. The sequence continues at coordinate 419,660 of JACPES010000003.1, read as the reverse complement.
ATTAAACGAAATTCGATCAAAAACTATCGCTTTTATTAGGTTCCTTGAAATTCACTAATCTCAATCATATGTCTCAACGCTCAGCGCTCAACGCTCAACGCTCAAGTCGGCAAAACAAAAAGACGATTTTGCTGACGGGTTGTGCCGGCTTTATCGGATCCAACCTTTTAGATAAACTTCTCTCCGAAAGACACACCGTTATCGGCGTCGACGACTTCAACGACTATTATTCTCCCTCTCAAAAACGCGCCAACATTGCCCAGCATTTAAACAATAAGAATTTCAAATTGATTGAAACAGATATTAACAATTTAACAATTGAGCAATTTAACAATGAAACAATTGATGCCATAATTCATTTGGCAGCTCGGGCGGGTGTACGGGCATCTATTCAACAACCTCTTTTGTATGAAAAAGTGAACGTCGGCGGGACTTTAAAAATGCTGGAATTGACGAAAGATTTAAAAGCCAAACATTTTATTTTTGGCTCCTCATCGAGTGTTTATGGCAACGACACCTCGGTGCCATTTAAAGAAAACGCGCCTTGCGATCAACCAATATCTCCCTATGCCGCTACCAAGCGCGCCGCTGAACTTCTTTGTTGCACCTACCATAAACTCTACAAAATTCCCGTAACTATTCTTAGGTTTTTTACCGTCTATGGACCGCGCAATCGTCCGGACATGGCGGCTTTTAAATTTATGGACTCTATCGCCAAAGGTAAGCCGATTGAAACATACGGCGTCGGCACCAGCCGGGATTACACTTTTGTAAACGATATTGTCAACGGAATTATGGCGTCACTAAACTTGTCTAAACCGAAGTTCAATATAATAAACTTAGGAAATTCTTCTCCTGTTCTTCTCCGCGAATTTATCGCCGCTATCGAATCGACAGTCGGCAAAAAAGCAATTCTCCGCTCCAAACCTCTGCCCCCGAGCGACGTCAACGCCACTTATGCCGATATAACTGGAGCAATAACTTTACTCCGCTGGAAACCAAAAATCAATTTAGAAACAGGATTACAACAACTTTGGGAATGGTATGCTCTTCAAAATTTCAAATAAGCACAAGTTTCGCAATTGTCATTGCGAGGAGTCCCGAGCTTGTCGAGGGACGACGCGGCAATCTGATAAAAGATTCCCACGCTCGGCCTGCGGCCTCGCTCGGAATGACATTTAGGTGCGAAAGTCGTGATAAAGTATATTTATGTTAAAAATAGTTTGGTCTCCTGTCAAAAAAATCCTGATTAAAATCGGCCGCGTCCAAACCGTCATCATCATGGCAGTGGTTTATTTCCTCATCATCGGCCCGATGGCAATCCTGTTCCAAATTTTTCACCGCCAAAAACACTCCGGCAGAACCTATTGGATCAAAAAAGACCAGATTACCGACATGAATTTATATTTAACTAGACAATTCTAGCTAATGAATAATGGATAATGGTTAATGGTTGATGCGATTGCGTCATCCATCATCCATCATTCATCACCCATGTATATCTTAGGTCTTTCCTGCTTCTACCACGACTCCGCCGCTTGCCTGGTCAAAGACGGTAAGGTTATCGCCGCAGCCCATGAAGAAAGATTTACCAGAATTAGACACGACGAAAATTTTCCGGAACAAGCCGTCAAATTCTGTCTCGACTTTGCCAGAATAACTCCCAAAGATTTAACCGCCGTCGCCTTTTACGATAAACCTTTTCTGAAATTCGAACGCCTGTTGGAAACATATCTGGGAACTTGGCCCAAGGGAATTCTGTCCTGGAGCAAAGCCATGCCGGTGTGGCTGTCCAAAAAACTGTGGATTAAATCCTTGATTCAAGATAAGCTGGAAGGATACGATGGAGAAATTTATTTTCCGGAACACCACCTGTCCCATGCCGCCTGCGCATTTCTGGTATCGCCGTTTGACAAAGCTGCCATTTTGACCATAGATGGCGTCGGCGAATGGGCCACCGCTGCCAAGGGCTTCGGTCAAGGCGCAAAAATTACTCTGACTCATCAAATAAATTTTCCGGATTCGCTGGGACTCCTTTATTCTGCTTTTACTTACTACACCGGTTTCAAAGTCAATTCTGCCGAATATAAGCTCATGGGGCTGGCTCCCTACGGCCGGCCAAAATACGCCAAACTGATTATGGACGAACTGATAGATATAAAGCCGGACGGCAGTTTCAAAATGAATATGAAATATTTTGCTTATCCTTATGGCCTGACGATGACAAACTCCGCTTTCCACCGCCTTTTCGACCATAATCCAACTCCGGCCGGCCAGAAACCGACTGATTTTGAAAAAGATATCGCCGCCAGCATTCAAGCCGTTACCGACGAAATAATGCTCCGGCTAACCAGATCGCTGTATCAGGAAACCAAACTTGAAAATCTATGTTTGGCCGGCGGCGTCGCCCTAAATTGCGTCAGCAACGGTAAAATTTTAAAGGACGGCAAATTTAAACACCTATTTATCCAGCCGGCCGCCGGAGACGCCGGCGGGGCATTAGGAGCAGCGGAAATAGTTTATTATGCGTTAAAAACCTCAAAAGGAGTCTCCTCGCCGCGGCGAGGAGACTCCTTATTAGATAACCGTGACTGGATTTTTGATACTGCTTTTCTGGGACCCGAATACCCGGATGCCGAAATTAAAAAATTATTAGACGACTCCGGTATCGCTTACAAAAAACTCACCCGCCCCCAAATAGTCAAAACTACCGCCGGTTTGATCGAAAACCAAAAAGTAGTCGGCTGGTTTCAGGGGCGGATGGAATGGGGACCAAGAGCTTTAGGGTCCAGATCAATTTTAGCGGATGCCAGAAATCCCGAAAATCAAAAACGAGTAAACCTCGCCATTAAATTCAGGGAAAGCTTCAGGCCTTTTGCTCCGGTGGTTATGGAAGATAAAATGGACAAGTGGTTTGACGCCGACTGGACAGATCCATATATGATCACGGTTTGCCAGGTAAAAAACGGCAATCAAATTCCGGCGGTAACGCACCTTGACGGTTCGGCCAGAATTCAGACCGTAAACCGGAAACAAAATCCTCTTTACTACGATGTTATTAATGAATTTTATAAGAAAACCGGAGTCCCGGTACTTATCAATACCAGTTTTAACCGCCGCGGCGAACCCATCGTCTGCACTCCCCAAAACTCCGTTGACTGTTTTTTGGGAACCAATATGGATAATTTAGCCATTGGTTCGTTTATCCTTGACAAAAAAGACATGCCTGATAAACTGATTGAAGCGGCCGGAAAACAATCTTTTTCACCTGACTGACAATGGCAAACTTCATTAAAAAAACTCAATATAAACTGGCAGTGTTCGGAGAAATCTGGGAATATCTCCGGGTCAATAAAAAATGGTGGCTGGGACCGCCGATTGTGATTCTGCTGCTATTGGGATTATTGTTGGTCCTGACCGAAGGTTCGGCCGTTGCTCCTTTTATTTACACTTTGTTTTAAACTTTTGAATAAAAATATTCGGCTGTTTCTGTTTCTAACAATCCTGCTCATCGCCAACTTAGAAAGTTTTTTGCTTCTCCGCCATAAATCGCCGTTTATATCAGATAGTTTCTTTTACCGGCATATTGTTTATCAGTATCTTGGGAATGATTACAATCAAGCCAGAAACAGAGTAATTGAGACTTTGCCTGCTAAATTAGATCAAATATCCTCAAATTTTTTCTACAATGATTCCAACTATCGCAAGGCGCTCAAACATTTTACCAAGCGACCGTTCTATCCGTGGTTAGTCGGCATAACCTACCGTTTTACAAACCAAGAATATTTATCTTTTTTACTCCCGCAGCTATTGGCTTTAAATATTGTTTTGATTGCTTCAATTTACCTTTTCCGCCAAGGCCTAACTGTTGCCGGAGCAATAATTTCAACAGCCCTGCTTGCCGCCTTCCCGCCAGTGATAGAGTGGACAACCTATTTTACCGGCGACATTATCGGGGCCAGCTTTTGGCTGTTGCAAATCGCTTTACTTTTCAAACTGATCCAAAAACCAAAAGAGACAAATACCAAAATTATTTTTATGGCTGTTTTAATACTATCTTTATTAAACCGGGAGCAAAGCTTGTTGATGAACTTGGTTGTTCCGATTCTTTATTTGAGTATAAAAAGCCAACCGACTAAGAGAATATTGGCAACCGTATGGAAGCTTACTGTTTTAATTTCAATAATTTATCTGTCTGTTTTAAAGTTGACAGAACAATATACCATTCTCGACACCATTTCATATTTGAGGAACAACTATGGTTTATCGGAAAATGTTTACACGTTCAGCCAAAATATTCCGTTCATTCTGCAATCAATCGTTTACGCTCATCAATCCTTTTTGATGGATTTAATCCATCACCGTTGGTGGCTGGCAATAACGCTAACCGGAATTATTGGCGCGGTTTTCGCTATGAAGCGGCCCAAAATAATCGATGCTGTCATGCTTGCTTCTGCCATCGGTTCGTACGCTGCAATTTTCATTTATCCATCTTTCGGTTATAAATACTTTTTCCCAATAGTAATTTCTTTAATCTATTTCTCAATAAAATTAATCAGATATAATCATAGCTACCGTGATGTTCCACCTCAAAGAACTCTCCAAATACCGCGAACTGTTGTGGGTCCTGACCGCCAGAGAACCTAAAGTCCGATATAAACAAACCACTCTGGGGATTCTTTGGTCCAATGAAGACAACCTCAATCTGGAATTATAGCTTTCGCAAGCGATGGTGTAAAATCATTTACTGTGACGAACAAAGAGGACATTTTGAAATCCACCATTCTTCTCACCGGCGGAACCGGCTCTTTCGGCAGGGCCTTTATCAATTTCCTCTTGGCAAAAAAAGACTTCACCGGTACCATTCGGGTTTTTTCCCGCGACGAATTCAAGCAGTACCAGCTCCAACAGCAATATCCCGACGACCTCCGCCTCCGATTTTTTATCGGCGACGTCAGAGATAAGGAACGACTCTGCCGAGCGACCCACGGCGCCAACATCATCGTCCACGCCGCCGCCCTAAAACAGATTGTCGTCGCCGAATACAACCCGTTTGAAGTCGTCAAAACCAATGTTCTCGGCAGTCAAAACGTAGTCGAAGCCGCCCTGGATGCCAAAGTCAAGAAGACGATTCTCATCAGCTCCGACAAAGCCGTTCATCCAATCAACCTTTACGGCGCCACTAAAATGACTGCGGAAAAATTATTTATTCAGGGAAATGTTTACGCCGGCAAACAAAAGACCTTTTTCTCCGTCGCCCGCTACGGAAATGTCTTGGGCAGCCGCGGCAGCGTGGTACCGTTATTTTTAAAACAAAAAAACACTGGGGTTTTGACCATTACCCATCTCGATATGACCCGGTTTTGGATAACCCTACCCCAAGCGGCAAAATTCGTGGAGATGTGTTTGACCGAAATGAACGGCGGTGAAATTTTTATTCCGAAATTACCATCGGTTAAAATTACTGACTTGGCAAAAGCCGTGGCCCCTAATGCCAAGATTAAAATTGCCGGAACCCGCCCCGGCGAAAAACTCCATGAGGAATTAATTGCACAAGAAGAATCGCTCTATTCTAAAGAATTTAAGAAACATTATCTCGTCATTCCGCCAAAACCGCACTGGTCAAAAAAACAATTTGGCAGTTTCCAAAGCTCGACCCAGAAGCCTTTTTGGTATCGGAGTAACAACAACACAGACTGGCTTTCTTTACAGCAAATACAAAAGGAAGTTAATACACTCAAACTGCAACAGAACTGATATTGTTAATTCTTCTTCAAGACGAATATTTCCGATTTTAGTCCGGCTGCACCCACCACCTTTTCATTGTGATTAAATTTTCTTTCATAGATAACCGTTACGTTTGGAAACAATTTCAAATAGTCTTGCTTGTAGTCTCTTCTCCAGAGAAAATCACTGTGAGAACGGTAGACAACTGCTTGGGATTTGCCGGAATAAAATTCAAATCCCAATACAAAGTGCCGCGAAACCCTGACAATTTCTCCAAGAGCCTTTGCGAGATGCTTTGGGCTGACGTGAATGAGGACGTCGGACGTAAACACCAGATCAAAAGAATTGCTTGGATACGGCAGATCAAAGACGGTTCCCTGCCGAAACGCGATAAATGGATAGCGTTTTTTCCCTTTCTTGATCGCATATTGTTGAGGTTCAACTCCGGTTAGATTCTTAATCCCTAGCGAATGAAAAATTGCGAGTTTATTTCCGATATTGCAGCCGATTTCCAACACAGAAGAGATTGGCAAACCATGAAGGGCATCCCTAAAAAATGTTGTCGCGGAAACTCCGAACTCTTTCCGATAGTCCCGATCCAGACTTTCTATCGTTTGGATATTTCGATCCGTATATTCTTCTCCAAATTTTCCCGTCCACACGTTGAGCTGCTTCGTTTTTATCATCTGATGTAACCACTATAATACAACCTATGGAAATAGTATATCCGGAGCGTAAGGAAACCTTCCCCGATCCACTAAGTTTATTTTCCTGGAATAAAGACGAAGGCGTTAAAAAACCTTGGGATATAAATGTTATAGCTGTCGCCGCTCATCCGTCAGGCGCCAGGGCAATTTTGCCCCTCGTCGCTGAACTAATCAACAAAGGAGCGGAATGCACCTTAATTACTCTCCCTGATCAAAACGGCCAAGAAAGGGCGGCTACGGCTTTTGCCCGAAAACACCAGTTCTCTCGCCTGCCGGAATCAAGGCCAACCCGGATTATTTCCGAAATACTTTCTCCGGAAAAGACTAATTTAGTCGTCTTTACCGCCTCCGGCGGAGGAGATGAAAAGCTGGAACTCTCTGTCATAAAGGAAGCGGTTGAACTGAAAAAACAGGGTAATAAAGCGATTATCGTCGGCGTTGAAGGTGAAGCTTCCGAATTGGTCGGGACTATCAGGCAGCTTAAGGAAGCTGGAATAGATTTCGAACATCAGATAGACGCTTTGTTTTTGGCCAACCGTTTCGCCGTCGCCGGTTACGAAGCCATAGGTTTCCCCACACTAAAACTTGTCACTACCGGACCCACCGGCTTTGACTTTCTTCATTCAGAAAACACTACTGCCGTCGGCAATCAGTTTAGAGAAACCAACAGGGTTTCGTCAGAAACGATAGTTATCGCCTACAATGCCATCCGGGGAACCGGACTTTGGAGTGAAATTGAAATTGACTCTACCCCAAAAGTTCTGTTGGGAATATTAGAATTAGCCAAAAAATATCCGAAGCGAAAATTCGTTTTCGTTTACCGCTTTCACCCAGATGATCAAAAACCTCAAGTCTTAAACGAAATCCTAACTAACTTCGTCGAGATTCCTGACAATCTAAAGCTAATAATCCACAAGCCGTCGGATTCTAGATCTGACAGTCGCTCTCCGCTGGCGGCAGCTGACCTGGTTATTACCACGGTTTCCACCACCAATACCGGCGTCGCTCTCTGCGGGGCCAAACCCGAGAGTTCAAGACCGAAAACCGGCCACATGCCAATGTTTTTTATCTCACAAATCGCGATTGATGCGCTAAATAAAACCGGTACCATCTTGCCAACTCCCTCCCAGATAGGAGCTGGTTCCGTCGTTCACGCGGATGGAGAGATTCTCCCTACCATAGAAAGATCGTTATTTGATGATAAATACAGGGGAAGTATTTTTTCCCGGCAGGCTACCAGACTTCGCGATATTTACCGATTCAAAGGCTCGGCCACCGCCACCGACCGAGTCTTGTTGCAACTACGCTTCCTGCTTACCCAATCCGTCAACCTCGGGAACTAAAACTTTTGTTACCTCACCAAATCCCAATTCATCGGCGTGCCGCGAGTAACCGCTCTATTCACTTTCATTCCCAACAATTCTTCGTGATACTTTAGCTCTAACCCACCGCCGGGACGAATGGCGCGGAGATTTTTCTTTGTTAATTTCTCACCTTTTTTCATATCTTCGACAATATAGAGCGAGCGGCGAAACAATCGTTTATGATCTGCCTCCATCGTGCTCGAGGGGCCAAAGTGAATCCCTTGAACTGATGCTTCTGCCTGACGGATGGCAATAACCATTCGCTTAAATTCTTCTGGATTCATAGAGAAACTATGGTCAGGGCTATCTTTTTCTCCCACCAACATAATGTGTTTCTCGATCACGTTCGCCCCCAACGCCGCGGCCGCCGCCGAAACTCCTATGCCGACAGAATGATCTGAAACCCCAACCGGCACTTGATAAATTTCCCGCAGAACTTCCATATCTTTCAAGTACATTTCTTCCGCCGTTGCCGGATAGGCGCTACTGCAGCGCAAGATAGCCAATTGAGTACAACCATTATCTTCGAGTACGCTAACCGCGTGATCAATCTCTTCCAAAGTCGCCATCCCGGTCGACATAATTATCGGTTTGTCGGCCTTCGCCATTTTGGCGAGCAAAAAATCGTCAGTCATCTCAAACGACGCCACTTTGTGAACCGGAATTTTGACTTCCTTCTCCAAGAAATCCACAGCCGTTTCTTCGTATGCCGTGGAAAAAAGAACAATTCCCAATTTTTTTGCAACCTGCATCAGCTTCGGCTGCCATTCCCACGGCATATAGGCAGTTTTATAGAGTTCGTAGAGATTTTTCGGGCCTTCGAATGTATTGCCTTTCGGAATCAAGAAATTTCCCCTTGACACATTGATTGTCTGCGTGTCGGGCGTGTACGTCTGGAGTTTTACCGCATCGGCGCCAGCTTTTTTGGCTTCCTCAACCAACTTAATTGAATACTCGAATTTCTGGTCATGGTTGGCGCTAACTTCCGCGATGATAAAACACGGGTGGTTTCCTCCGATGATATTCTTGCCTATGGAAAATGTTGATTTAAACATATATCGAGTTAGGATAATACTACGTAAGATACGCGGACACAACTCTGTCCGCCTCGCCAATCATTTTTACCTTGCCACGGTCTAAGAGGATGCATCTGTCGCAAATTCTAAGGATATTATCCATATCATGACTCACGAAAACAATGGTAACGTTGTTCTCACGCCGAAGTGATTTGATTTTTTCAAAACACTTCTTTTGAAATGCAAGATCGCCGACCGCCAAAATCTCGTCGATCAACAAAATGTCCGGCGCCGAATGGACCGCGATTGAAAACCCCAACCTGACAACCATACCACTGCTGTAGTTTTTTACCGGAGTATCAAGAAATTCTTTTATTTCTGCAAAACTGACGATATCGCTGAACCGTTCGTCTATTTCTTTTTTCTTCATGCCCAAAATCGTCCCATTGAGGTAGATGTTTTCCCTTCCGGTTAAGGACGGGTGGAATCCGACCCCGGCCTCGATCAGCGCTCCGGTCTTCCCTTGAACCATTATCTCGCCAACATCCGGAAGAAAAATACCGTTGATAAGTTTTAATAAACTGCTTTTACCGGAACCGTTCAGGCCGATGAAACCGACCGATTCACCTTTTTTAACGTCGAAACTCACATTCCGAAGCGCCCAAAATTCGTCGCGACGCAACCGCTCGGCGTGAGTAGGAAGGTTTATGATTCCCCGTACGACATCCATCAGCCCGTACATCATCAATCGTTTAATGTTCTTACAAAACTTTTTGGAAACATTTTTCACTTCTATAACGTTTTCCATACTCTTTACTCCTACATCAAATCCTTTCTGCTAGTTTTGTTTGTGAAAGATAGAAAAACATCCACCCAAAGACAAAAACAATCAGTCCGAAAACGCTCGAAACAATAAATCCCGCCAGATGACGAATTTCACCATATAGCATAATGTCCCTGGGGACAATCACCAGATAGTACAAGGGGTTTACTGCATTTAATTTCCCGAGTATTCCCACCTGCTCCGCCGAATACATCACCGGCATCAAAAGGAGGAGGAATCCCGTTCCAAGATTGACAAAGCTGACAACATCTTTACTGATCGCCTGGAGAAGCGACGTCACCATTCCCATGCCAAGCGTCAAGAGTACCAGGGGAAGGAGGACAACCGGAAATAAGAGAAAACTCGCCAGAGGGATTCTTCCATATAACAAAAATATTCCAAAAGTCAGCGCTACCCGGATCAGGAAATCAATCACTACCTGTCCAAATGAAGCAAACACCAACGAATCTTTAGAAAAGTTAATTTTCTGAACCAGCCCTCCGGCTCCGGTCACGCTGCTGGTCGTCGTCGTCAGCCCGTTAGAAAAAATATTCCAAATAGAAAAACTCACCAAGCCAAAAATAGGGTATGGAATATCAATCCGACCGATCTTGATAATGCCGGACATATTTAACAAAAGAAAGGTTCCCATCGTCATCAACGGCATTAAAATAATCCACAACCAGCCAAGAAGCGACTGTTTATGGCGGGAGGTAAAATCCCGCAAAAATAAACGCCATACCAGTTCTTTCCCTTTCCGAAAATCTGAAAACATCATCCTGATGATATTCTTTATACCCAATCGATAAATACTCTCCGAAGAATAAATGGTCATGTTGTCAAGAAATAATCTGCGGTCCGGGGTGAAATTCCATTCGTAATGAGAAAAGAGGCGAATAACAAGACTCCGTAATCACCGTACCGTCTTCCCACCAATTGCGCTCCAAACGGCAATTTATTTGGTCCGATAAACACCGGAAGATTAATGGTTGGAGCGCCGCAAAGCGTCCAGATAAGACACGAGTCCAGACGATCGACCGATTGGAGTCCCTTGAGCGCTTCTCCCCCGGTCGAAAGCGTCAAAAGGACGTCGAAATTATCCATCAGTCGAGCGAACTTCCGGGATAAAAGACTTTGCCGGTCGAGCGCTTTTTTATAGTCGTCCAGCGTGATCCGTTGTCCCCTTTCAATGATTTCATACATCACCGGACTGATGAGTGTCTTTTTTTTGAATTCATTTTTGAAATAATAGGAGAGCGTCTTATCATAGATTACTCCATGAATTTGGTGGGCGCGATTAAATTCGGCTGGAAGTTTTACTTCCTGTATCTCCACGCTTTTGAGCTTTGAGAGTGCTGACGCGAACCGCTTCAGTGAATCTCGCGCGTAGACTTCCGCCTTATCCCACACCCACAGGCTTGACGTTACTACTCCCACTTTCCACTTGTGTTTATTTTTTCTCCCCGGTTGTTGCCGATCGACTGCGCGATGGATATAAGGAAAATTACGGCCTTTGACGCGGAGAACGTCAAGAAGCAATCGAAGATCGTCGATGGATCTGGAGAAAAAACCGACGGTATCAAGCGAATCGGTTGTTTTAAGCATTCCGGTCCGGGGCAGGAGCCCGAACGACGGTTTCATCCCGTAGACGCCGCAGTAACTGGCCGGCCGGATGGTTGATCCGGCCGTCTGGGTTCCCAAGGCAAACGGGACCATAAACGAAGCCACTGCGGCTGCGGAGCCGCTTGACGATGTTCCGGTCATGTATCCATGCCGATGAGGGTTATGGGTCGGACCCGGAGTATGAACCGCGAATTCAGCCGTCACGGTTTTCCCCGGTATCACCGCATCTTCCCATCGTAAATATGAAACAACCCGGGCGTCATTCCCCGGGGTGAAGTTTTTCCAGATCGGGCTTCCCATCTCCGTTGGGAAATCAACCGTATTGAAAATATCTTTTACTCCCACCGGAACTCCGGCAAGGATTCCGACTTTCTGGCCAGCGGCGATTTTTTTATCAATCTCGGCGGCTTGCGCCAATGCATATTTTCGATCGAGATGGACCCAGGCATGTATGTTTGGCTCCGTCCTCCCAATCTGGTCAAGGCAGGACGTCACGAATTCAATCGCGCTGATATTGTTCGCCTGAATCTTGCGGACAGCATCCCAGGCTCCCAACAGAAAAAGATCGTTCATGGTAACGATAGATGTTTTGCTTTTCCTACTCGGTGTTTCCGCATCACATCGTAGAATTCTTTTTCCGACAGGCCGGTAATCTTAAGGTAGTACTTTAAAATTTTTGGCTTTTTTGGATCGATTTTCTTCACAAGTTTAAAAGCTTCTTCACGGGTCAGAAGGCCGGCTCGAACGTCTTGGCTGGCATGATCCGTCGCCCGGCCGTATCCGCGTTTCAAATATTTGGTGTAGTCGTGGACGCCCGGCATGATGCACTCGGCGCTCTTGTAGCGTTTATATGTCCCTTCGATCGTATCCTCTTTCCAACCGTACTCTCGTCTGACAAACTCCGTTTGTCGTTCGTCATCCCAAAAAATGTAATCTCCTAGATGAATGCCAGTTACTCCGACGTTTTTGATTTCCGATGAAGTCGGGAATTTGAAAGGGAAGACATCTTTCTTGGTTATGCCATTCCCCACCATTTGCTCCGGATACACCTTGGCGGAGACTTTGATAAAGTACTCGCGGTCATAACGGTGTCCGGGTTCATAGTGCGTCGCCCGGCCTGACGACTCGGCGATGGATTCCCCCCAGACCATCAGCGGTATCTTGAATTTCATCGCCACCTGAAGAGGAAAAGCGCCCACCCCCGCGTGGCAATGCCAACAGGAGTCGCCGATCATCATCAATGATTTCCGCGCTAATTTATTCACTAAAGCCCGGTTGGGAGTAAACATGATGTGGTCAACATTGAATTTCTCAAGAGCATTATCTAAGTTCTGCTTCCCTACCGGAGAATACCAATTATGAGAAAACGTCACTGCCAGAGGTTTCATCCCATAGATTTTGCAGATAACGTGGAGCTGGAACGTGCTGTCTTTTCCGCCGCTAATTGGCACGATGCAGTCGTAGTTACTCCCGCTCCGCTTTTTGTAATACATCAAAATTTTTCGCAATTCTTTTTCCCTCTTTACCCAATCAATATGAATTTTTTGCTCCGAGGACTGACAGGATTTGCAGATGCCCATGTCGTCAAATTCAATTCCTTCGGTAGTTTCCGGCATGCAGCAACGGGTGCAGTATTTTAGTTGAGGAAATGGCTGGCCTGATGACCTAAGCTTTTTGCTTTTCATATTCGATGTTTAAGATACCATACTCAATAATGTCAACGAATTTCCCGTCTTTAAACATCGCCTGCCGACGACAACCTTCGGGCTTCATTCCCAGTTTACCGGCTAATTTCTGCATCCCCATATTTTGGCTGGAAGTTCCGCAATAAATCCTGTTAAGATTTAATCGGGTAAATGCGTAATCAACGATCAACTTTCCCGCCTCCAAACCTACACCCTTTTCCCAGAAATTTCTATCTCCAATGATAATGGCAAATTCGGCGCTGCGCGCCACCCAGTCAATATTCTGAAGGGAAAGATTACCAATGTGTTTCCCGGATTTGTTGTCGACAATCGCCAGAACGATTTTCGATCGATCACTACTGGCTTGTTTTACATATTCTTTTAACTCTTCAATTGAATAGGGAAAAATCGCGTGAGCGTTATATTGATTGACCTCCGGATCATTGAGCCATCGATGATACCGAAGAGAAACGTCATTGATCGCCAGCGGCCGCAGTGAAATGCGCTGGCCTGGTAAAAAAACCTTAGAGTCTTTTATTTTCATCTATCTGATTTTACCAGTTAACTGATATACTCGAGATATGATACCTTATGGAGAAGAATGTCAATTTTAATTCTCGGCGCCAACGGAATGCTCGGTAGTGCTTTCGTCGCTAAAAGAAGTTTGTTGGAGAAATTTTTTTCACCGATATTCTTCGCTTATCATTCCAAACCGAAAAAATCCAGAGAAAAAAATATCTGCTCTGTCATGTTTGATGCTACCGATCCTCTAAGCCTTCAAATTCTACTTTCAGAAATCAATCCCGAAATCATCGTCAACTGCGCCGCCATGACAATCGTCGAAGACTGCGAAGAAAATCCTGATTTGGCCTATAAAATAAATGCGGAATTTCCAGGGATTCTAGCTGAATGGACGGCAAAACACGGTAAGAAACTGATTCATTATTCCACCGACGCGGTGTTTGACGGCAAAAATCCGCCGGTTGACGGATATACAGAAATTGACAAAGTTCATCCGTTAAACCTTTATGCCAAATCGAAACTAAAAGGCGAACAGTTAGTTCTAAAAATCGATCCAAACGCTCTGGTTTTGCGGACAAACATCATCGGCATCCGCGGTAGAAAACCATATCCTCTGGTGGAATGGATTTTAAGGACTTTGGCCGCCGGCCGGAAAGTCACCAGTTTTACCGACGTGGTTTTTGCTCCTCTATTCATCGAAGACATAGTTAAATTAACGATTGAAGCTTTACGCGAAAATCTTTACGGTTTGTATAACCTGAACGCCAAAAACCGAATCAGCAAATACCGCTTCGCCAAATTGCTAGCGAAAGAATTTGGCTATGATTCAAATCTGGTGCTACCGGTAAAAAGCGGTCTAGTTTTATCTATCCCTCGCCCGCAAAAAACTTATCTTAATTCTTTAGTTTTCGCAAGAAAAATCAAAATTTCTCTTCCAATGGTAAATCAAGGCGTTACGCACTTGCATCAATCAATCAAAAGTGATAAATTTCGTCTGTAATGAAACGTCTCAAAATCGGAAAGCAGTGGGTGGGGGATGGCAAAAAACCTTATTGGATTGCGGATATATCCGCCAACTGGATGCCGACTCCAGAACAAAAACCAGATATTCGTAAAGCTTTCAAACTGATTGATGCCGCCAAACAAGCCGGCGCCGATGTTGCCAAATTCCAAACTTTCCAAGCACCCAAAATCGTTTCCGACGTCGGATTTAAATCAATGAAGATCACCCATCAGGCCAAATGGAAAAAAAGCGTCTATGAAGTTTATGAGGATGCGTCACTAAAATTTGACTGGCATCAAAAGCTAGCCAATTACTGTAAAAAAGTCGGTATTGAATTCATGAGTACGCCGTACGATAAAGAATCTGTTGATCTGCTCGAAAAAGTCGACGTTAATGCATACAAAATCGGCTCCGGTGATATTGATTACATTGAACTTTTAACATATATCGCCAAAAAAAGAAAACCGATTATTATCTCTTCCGGCGCCTCCGACTTGGCAACCGTAGAATTAGCAATTAACACTTTAAGAAAAGCCGGCAACGACCAAATTATTCTTCTTCAATGCATCACAAATTACGCTCTCTCTCCGATTGAACAAGCCGGAGTCGAAGCCATGGTCACCATGGGCAAAGCTTTCGACGTGGCTTATGGTTATTCCGACCATACTTACGACGCAGATAATCCCTTCCACGGCGTAGTAGTCCCATTGATCGCCGTCACCCGCGGCGCCTGTGTCATCGAAAAACATTTGTGTCTAAGAAACGACGACGAAACTCCGGACGCCCCATTTTCGATGACACCTCAAGCGTTCGCTTTAATGACAAAATACGGCAATTTAGTAAAAACCATCCTTGGATCAGGACAAAAACAGGTTGTCGCCGCCGAAACCGACTCGTCAATCATTCAGCGCCGCTGCTTGCGCGCTGCCCGAGATTTAAAGAAAGGCACCGCCTTAACCAAATCAATGGTCGAAGCCTTGCGCCCGACGCCAAAAGGATCAATTACCCCTCAATTTACTGAAATGATTATCGGGAAAAAATTGACTCAATCAATCTCCAGAGGAGAAGCTTTTGCTTGGAAACACTTGTTTTCAACTTAGTCAGATTTTTGGCAACTTTCTCCACCGCCACCACGATATCTTTTAAATCCCTTTCTGTTAATTTCGACTGCGCCCAGAGGGTATTAACTAGGCATTTTACGGACCATCCACGTCGCGTTCTTTAAGAACGCGGAGACACACGCGTTTTCCGATCATGATTTGATTATTCATCGTAGTTCCTTAACGTGACGGCTGACTTTCACAAATGCTTTGGCAATGTCATCCAGATCTTTCTTTGTGACCGGCGGTTTGGCCAGATCATGATAAAAGAGTGAATACTCATACAATTGCTCTACCACAGGGCAAATTCCTTTCTTATATGTCACGTTGCCATAATAAAGAGGTGCTGTAAATGGATACCCGTTGGCTCCAATCGCGATTCGTTTTTGGAATAACGGAAGAAGATATAGGGGTTTTACATAGCCACAGCTTATTAACGGCCCCCATGATTCTCGCCCTCGCGTTGGCGTCAGCTCGGCTTTGACGGCATCAATGAATCTGTCGCGGGGGACACCGGTGACACGTTGGTCGTACAAAATGGGATGGACATAAAATGAATGGGTGCATCCGGGGCGGACGCGGGGCGGACGCAATCCTTCAATTGTTTCTAGTCTTTTCGTCAGGTACTCAATATCGTTAATACGAGATTTCAGAAGAGATTTCAATTTTTTCAGCTGGCATCGGGCAATCGCCGCCTCAATTTCCGTCATCCGAAAGTTAAATCCAACCATGTTCGTCAAATTCTTTACTCCTTTTGCCTCGACAATACTTTCCGCGTGATTTCGAATTAATCGGACCCTATCCGCCAGCTCATCGTTATCCGTTACGACCATTCCGCCTTCGCCGGTATGGATATGTTTGTGATAATTCAGAGAAAATATCCCGATGTCTCCCAATGTACCGGCGAATTTTCCTTGATATGCCGCTCCGGGCGCTTGAGAAGCGTCTTCTATAAGAATAAGATTGTGCTTCTTAGCAATTTTATTGATTCGTTCAACGTCATACGGTTGGCCGAATAAATCCACCACGATAATGGCTTTTGTCCGTTCTGTGATTCGTTGTTCAACTGATGCCGGATCTAAACAGAAATACTCTTGCTCGATATCCGCAAACACGGGAACCGCTCCGTAGATCAAGGGCGGCATCACCGATGCGGACATGGTGTATGGCGAAACAATGACTTCGTCTCCGGGACCGATTCCGATCGCGCCGGTCGCGGCGAAGAGGCCGGAGGTCGCAGAGTTGACGGCAATCGCGTGTTTGACATGGAAATGGGCCGCCCATTCTTTTTCCAGCGTTCGTACTTCTTCTCCTCCGTAAAAATCTTTCCCCCAGACCCCAAGGTACTGTGAAAGCACGCCGCTATTGAGAACTTTCAGGACTGCCCGTTTTTCCTCTTTGCCGATGGTATTGTATGAAGGAAATTTCTTCCGCCGGACTTTCTTTCCCCCATTAATTGCCAATATTTTCTTCATTTGCGATTGATAGTATCAATGATGAATTTTATAACATTCTCTCCGGCATGAGGCACGATTGGAAATCGCTTCTTGTATCTTACTCTTTTCTTCAAAAAAAACCGATTAAATTCTTCTATAAGTATCTGAGAAGATCGAATTGTCCGAGTTACTCCTCTCCTGCTTAAAATGAATTCGTCCTCTTTGCGTAATCCGATCTGAACGCTCATCACTGGCTTGCCAAGGAGATACGCCTCGACAAGTCCCATCGAATACATCCCAATGACGAGATCTGATATCAGTATGAGTTTGTGAAGGGGAGTAGTTTTAGTGAGAGAAATGCTGACCAATTTTGGAAGAGAAACACGCTTGATGAACATTCTCATGGCATCGAGATCGTTTTTTGGGTGTAATTTAATCACCAGATCTATTTTGTCTGAATAGTTTACGCTCTCGAAAGCCGTGAGTAATTCAGTAATAATTGTTTTTTCAGTATATCCAAAATTTACGTGCACTGCTTGCTCAATGGCGTCGCAAATAAAGAGTATTGAAAGTCTATGACGAATAACATTTTTCTTATCCCAACCGACCATTTCTCCCAGAAGATCGAAAGAAGGATGACCGACCACTAATAACTGTGCTTTTTGAAATCCTTCCCCTATCATTTCCTTTCTTGCGAAATTGTCCAAGACAAGAATTTTGTCAGGAGTGATTATTCTCCCAGCGAGAGAAGTAAATCGTAGCCGATAGTTGAGCCATTGATCTACGATCGCTGCTGTTGGGATATGAAGTTTTCGTGCAAGCTTCCAAAGTTTCTGTTCTGAATAATCTCCATAGCTCGTGCCGGTCAATATAAACTTTACTTGTTTGGATTGAAGAAAAGAGATAACCTGGAAAGTGTTAAGATAAGAAATATCTTTATATTTTAACTTCTCTTCTCCGTATCTGATAATTGAGTAATCTTTACCCCAGAGAATCGGCGTAATAGTTTTTTGCGCCGCCAATCGTTTGAAAACGGGGATAATGCAGTTCGCGCCGCCCGGATCGCGGGAAAAGAACAACACTTTTTTTGCCCCAGCACCAGAAAACCCCGCGGCTTGCCTTCCGACTCGGAGGGCTTGCTGCAAAGGATACATGGGTTTTATCATGGGGGCTTTCGGTGCGGGGTTTCGCCTCATAGATTGAAAGATGCCCCGCAGCTTGCTGCGAGGTAGTCTCACCGTACTCATTTAGAAAGAATTATATCCTGACAAATTTTCTGTACATTAAACGCTTCTTGAACTGTAGAAAGCGGAGGTTGGCTTCCTTCCAACCAGTGATATAAATTTTCAACCGCGAATGACAACGACCGACCAAGCGACGTGGTGATGACTTCTTTCGGATTCATCGCTGTATACCCCAAATATCTCTTGCTTTTTTCAAGTTCATAAACCTCAAGTTTATGACCACTATCTACCATTCTCACACGCCCTTTTTCAAAGAGTAAATCCAGTTCAAATATCGTGTGCAAGCGACTATCAATCGCATGAAGAACACCCTTTGCCCCGGCCGAAAACTGCAGGACCGCAGAAACACTCGGATCATCATTCGTAAAATCATTGATTAAAGAAATTTTTTTAATAACCTTAATGCCCTCAAACAACCAAAAAAGTAAACTGATCATGTGAGATCCATTATGAATCAATCCTTTTCCGTAGTATCCGGTTGCCGAAACCAACCGACCGTATACCCCCTTGCGATAATCTCGCCTCAACTTTTGAAATTCAGGAACAAAAAGTCGGGAATAATTCATCAGGAATTTTCCTTTCTTCACGAGAGGAGACGTCGCAATTGCGCGCGCGCCAACCAGATCAACTGCAAGAGGTTTCTCAAGAATTCCGCCGAGGATATTTTTTCCCTCGAGTTGTTTCACTACATTCTCATGAGTTTCGTCAGGAGTACAAACAGAAATGATTTCCGGCCGTTCTTTATCGACCAATTTGGGGATAGACGAATAAGCTCTCCCTTCCCATCGCAACGCTGCAAATCTCGCTTTCTCCTCGTCAAGATCAACAAATCCGCAGATCTTAAACCCGGGATGAAGCGAATAGGCGTGCGCATGAGTCAAAATAGCCTTACTCTCCGACTCGTCAAATCGAGCAGCAATATTACCAGCTCCGATGATAGCTACTCTATATTTTCTTATCACGTCTTAACTCCTTATGAGGATTTTTCTGTGTCACTTCCGAATTGATTCTGACAATTTCCGGATGTTGCCGCAAAAAGTCAACAACGTCTTCCGCCGAAAAATCAGGATTAACCGGATAGAGGTGATCGAAAATCTCGCTCAACACCCGATAATCTTCTTTCGTGTCAAGCGTCACCCGCAGATCCGGCCAAAACATTTTTCCTTCCGCTTTCCAGTTTTTGAGCCGAAATTCCTTTGGGTGGGTATAAATGTAAAACGTCGGATGTTCCCGATACGCATGGTCTTTGGCGACGCGTTCAACTTTTTCTAAAACTTTCAGCGAGAGAACTTGGGTGTCGAATCCGCGCGGAAATGATCGCTCAATAATGTTTGAAACATAATCATATTTCCCCGAGAAAAATAGATTGACAAGATAGTCGATATGGCGCCAATCAATCACCGGACAGTCGGAAGTTGTTTCCACAATGATGTCAGCATTAACCGATTTACCTGTTTCGACTAACCGCTTTAAAACATCTTCTTCGCTTCCGCGGTAATGCGAAACTTGAAGCCGACGGCATAACGTCGCGATCGTATCGTCTTTTGGATTTGTGGTCGTAGCCACCACAACTTCATCTAGTAGCGAAGCGCGTTTGACGCGCTCAATCATCATCTCTAAATCCGGCTTTCCCGCAAACGGAAACATAATTTTGCCGGGAAGACGGGTGGACGCCATCCGCGCTTCAATAGTTGCAACGATCTTTTTTCCCTTGACCACGGTTTATACTATAGCATTGGACAGATACCAATGAACATTGCATTGTTGTTAAACCAGCAAGATGCCGAGCAATTCATGTCTAGGCATCCGATGAAAGGGATTCGAATAATCGCCGACGGGGTCGATACGTTCACGTACCTTGAACGGCAGCATATCCCCTACCAACGGTTGAGCCGATTCATGGACCTTAAGAGGACAAAAGCCGAATTGGCCAAAGCGTTCTCGATCTCTGAACAGTTCGTCAACCAACCCGCGGTCTCGAAAATCTTAAAACAAAAAATTGACTATCGCTTTCCTATTCATCAAGCGCTTAAATATTTTCTTCTTGACATTGTGAGGAGCAAAAATATTGTCGAACGCATCTTGAATATTTATCATCCCACGGTGATTTATGCGTCAGATACACTCTATGAGCCGCTGCTGCAGAAAACGCATAATCAAGAATTTAGTTTGCTGCGGCAAGTATTGATTGGTCGTGCTAAACAACGAAATATTTCTATAACACTATTAATATTTCAGCGTTATCATCACTATCTCGAATTAAAAACACTGTTTGTAAAAAATATAGTGGAAGCAATCATTAATGGAATCCGATCGGTAACTTACACAAGATCATCGATAAGGGATAGCAAAAAGACCACCCCGACAGTGCTTATTTCCGCTTCTCTCCATATGCTCATAAATATGATTCCGTTGATTCACCGGTTTAAAAAAAAGTGGGCCTTCGTTCCGGTGGGAAAATTAAGCGTCTCACAACAACAAACTTTCAAGAAAGCCAATATGTCATTTATCAATCTAAATACTATCAACCGATCGCTGTCTCTCTCTGATTTTTCCTCAAGTATTTTTCTGACGACTCACGTTTTTTTGAGATTTCTTTTTCTTCCTAAGAAAATAAAAGAAAAATTTTTTGAACGAAAACTGAACATTTCTCTCTGGCAGATGATCGGGCCATACCTTGCATATTGCACATCAGTATTTATCAATGAGTTAACCAAAAACTATCGTTTCATCAGCCGGCACTATCGGCAACAACCATTCAACTTCATTCTTGCCTCTAATAATATGGATCCTTTCAACACCGCCCTCATGTTTTTCGCCAAGAGAAAAAACATTCCTTATACTCTGATGATTCATGATGCCCAGGGAAACACGTTTTGCGACTTTTTCTTTGAGGAAACTGATACACTTTTTGTTTGGGGAAATTTTCAGAAACGGATTATGGAAAAGGATTTCCCGCGGCTTAATTGCGTTGTTACCGGACATCCGGATTTTGACTCTTATATTTACAAAGCCAAAAAAGGAAATTCTACTCGCAAATCGTTGATGGATAAAAAGGAAATCAGCATTCTTATTCTCTCCGCGTATAATCCATTCATCCAGTTTCCAAATCAAGAAATCCTATTCGACGTCTTTCGGGAACTGAATCAATTAAAAACGCGAAATATCCGCGTGACGCTCAAATCTCACCCCTCTGAAAATCATTCCCAATTAGTTACATTGACACAACCAATGGTTAATTATCCTCTGCGCTGGAGCCAAAAAGATACCAACCAACTCATCAATCAACACGATATTATCATCGCTCAATCTACCTCGGCCGGAATCCGAACCATCCTCGTTCACAAACCCTTGATTTACCTAAACATCCATGATTTCCGCGATTACGAACCCTATGCAACCAGTAAAGCGGCTCTCGGAGTCTATTCGCTTGACGAGCTGATTCCGGCAATTAATAGCTTCATCTCCAACCCAAATATGCTTACCAAATATCAAGATTCATTCATTCAAGATTTTTGTTACAAACTTGATGGTAAGTCCAGCCAACGAATCATGGAGTATATCTCTGCCAAAATATCTTGTTGTTGATCTTGCTAGTAATATTGTTTTAAAAGAGTAATCAAATTGTCAGCAGCGCTGGTTCGGGAAAACCCGCAGTATTTTTTGAGAAATTGCTGTTGGCCCCGCCTCATGGCGGAGCGATATTTCTGATCGGAGAAAACGCTAGTCAGAAGCGAAACAAGTTGGGCTTGAGAATGAAAAGGGCTAACGGCTTTGGTGGTTACAATCGGATGAGACATTAGTTTCACCGCCGCGGGGTCGCTAAATGGATAAAGTAATATCGGCTTTCTCATTGCAATGGCATTAATAAGGGCTGTAGTGAAATTCCCGACGACAATATCGCTGGCGGCAATAATTTGATCTTGAGGAAATTGCCGAGAATCATAGATTAATTTAACCAAAGGAGAAAAAGGGAAATTCCTTACCCATTGGGCGTCTACGGAAGGATGAGGACGAAAAATAATTGTCCAATGTTTTTTAGTCTGCCGAAGCGCTTTGTTAATCAAAGTCAAAAATTGATAAGGTGAGGTTCTGGCAAGCAAGCGATCAGCCGCAATCGGAAAAACGGCCAGAATAAGTATTACTCTGTCCGATGGCTTAATCCCAATTAATAACCGGCCTTTTTGTCTCATTTTTAATTGAGCAAATGGTTTTTGATACTTATCGAACAGGGGAAATCCGGTCACTTTTAATTTCGATGGCGGAAACGGCGCTTTCTTCATCAGCTTTCTCAGGGCAGGCCCCCAAACCGCATGGATATGGTGAAACCGAAATGGATATTCTTCATCGAACACCAAGAAGCCATGCTGCAGTTCTATGACAGTTTTACCATTCGCAGCCGCGGCGCCGGTATAGCTACGGCTTAGAACATCGGCGCTGGCCATAGTCAACATCACTTTCACTCCCGGTTGGGAAAACAAGGCATATCCCAAATCAAGATGACTAATAATTCGAGGAAATTCTACCAGAAACAAATGTTTTAATTTTTCTCGGACTAATAGCCAATATAACGGATGGAAAGAGGAGAACACCTTGCGGAGTCGGGACTCGGAGCGAGTCCAAAGCCACCAGAACTTCATGATATGTGTCAGAAAAACAACAGGGGATTTTGCCGTTTGCTCGAGAAGTTGTTCCAAGGGAAGGAATAGAATTTGATGTTTTTTGGCATCAGCTTTTTGCTCTGGAGACGTTTTGCCGACCAACGAAAAATTGATCTTGTTTTTTTGACAAGATTGCAAAAATGGGATGAGACTGGTTAAATGGTAATAATGAGCGAATATCACCAGTGGGGCCAATCTGGGCAATTTTCTTTCTATCAGGTTTAATCGTTTAAAACAATCGCGGCCAAAACCAAAAATAGGTCGAGTGGCAACTAAAAACGTATCCCACCAGTATCTAAGCGAAAGTTTAGTATCGATAAATTTTTGAACTGGAATTCTTTGTAAACGGCAAAGAGAATAAAGCGCCGGATTTTCAAGATTGAGCATCTCCGATTGATATAGCCGGTATGGTAACTCCGTCCAACGGGCGCTGACATGAATAGTGTTTGGTTTGAATCGATCAATAATATTTTTGGCGGTAAGAAGCGAGTGCTCAATTTCAGAAAGATGCAGATTTAAACTATAGCTGACGATTTCGTCGAGCTGATATGAGCCATACCGAAGAGATTTATTAATTCCGGCTTCTTTAGCCCAGATTTTAGTATACCGGGCTAGACGAATCTGATGTCTGCGCAATATTTTTCCTCGGGGAAAGAATACCCCGCTGTCATAGAATGGAATACGGTAATTTTCCAGCAGGCGGTTGGCAATGGGACTATTGCTGACGACAACCCATTGATCACTTTTTGCCAATAGGGTAATGCGGCGAAAAGTTTCTTCTGCTTCTTTTTCAGTAGTTACAAAAAAAAGGTGGTTCATAATTTATTTCTTGTCGGATATCCGGCAGCTTTAAGCTCCTGTTTAACCACTTGAGGAGTCGCGTGAGTGTAGTGAAAAATGCTGGCCGCGGCTATCGCAGACGCGCCCGCCCCAATTGCTTCGACACAATCCAACGGGGTTCCGGCTCCCCCATGGGCAATCACCGGAATGGTTACGGCTGTAGAGATATTTCGGATCAATTCAAGATCGAATCCCTGCATCGCCCCTTCGCAGTCAATCGAGGTTAAGAAAATTTCCCCGGCCCCTCGACGCTCTGCTTCTTTCGCCCATTCCACCGAATCCAGTCCTGTCGGTAGGGTTCCACATCGAGTAATAACCTCATACCGGTGATTGTTTCTTTTTTTCGCATCAATGGAGACAATGACGCTTTGGCTTCCGAACATTCTGGAAATTTTTCCTATCAGTCCGGAATTTTCAATCGCAGCTGAATTTAGACATATCTTATCCGCGCCGGATAAAAAAAGTTTCCTGGCAATCGATAGGGATCGCACTCCTCCCCCGACGGCCAGCGGCATAAAGCATTCCCTGGCCATTTCCTTTATCATTTTATACTCGGGTTCCTTTCCTGCCGGCGTTTTGGTTATATCAAGAATAACTAATTCATCGACGTTTCTGGCGTTATAAATTCTTACGGTTTGAATAGGATTTCCTAAATTCCGATGCTCTTTGAAACGGATGCTTTTCACCAATCGCCCTTGTTGATACAACAAAACGGGAATGACACGAGTTTTTAACATGAGATAAAATTTTTCAGTAATTTAAGTCCGTAAGTCTGACTCTTTTCTGGATGAAACTGGGTTCCAAAAATATTTTGTTTTTCTATAGCCGCCGCGAAGTTTTGCCCATAACGGCAGGAAGCAATAACGTCTTGCCGTTCTTTGCAGACGAAACAAAAGCTGTGAATGAAGTAAAAATCTGCCTGTTGTGGAATTCCCGAAAATAAATAGCAGTTCTCTTTGTAAGTAATATCGTCCCAACCGACGTGGGGCAAACGCAGCGAATGTCCTTTCAGCTTTACGATTTTCCCTTTTACCCACCCCAATCCTTCCCAGATGCCGTCTTCGGTTCCTTCTTGAGCCAAAAGCTGCATTCCGATGCAAATTCCTAAAAACGGTCTTTTCTTTTTAAGGACCTCTTCTTCCAATATCGGAATCAGGCCAAATCTTTTAAGATTTTCCATTCCGGTCCTGAAGGCCCCATCACCGGGAAGAACCAGGTGGGTGGCCCTACGAAGTTCATCGGGTTTTCGAGTTACTAACGCTAACGCCCCGCAGTATTCCAGGGCGTTCTTAAGGGAAAAAACATTTCCCATTTCGTAATCCACGATCGCGACGCGAGGTTTCATGGGCGTCTTCTGGCTTCAATAATTTCTTTCTTCATAATGAGATTTCCATCAGAAGCGCGTTTCGGGCGGCCATTTGAGTTAAAAGCAAAAACAATCTTATTTACAAAAGGGTCAATCGTTTTAAAAAATTCTTCCCTTGACCATCCCAAATAATCAAGCAACCGATTCATGGATTTTTGCGGCAACTTCCCGTCATACTCCTCCACTAAACGAACACCTTTTTTTCTGGCGATAAGCCCTAAACGAATGTCCAGACAGGCGTGGTCCGTTCCCCGGCCAAAGCCGTATTTGACAAACTTTAGATAATCGTGGACCGTCATCGAGTCACAATCCAGATTCTCAAAATCGGTGTATGTGCCTTCAACATGAGTGGGGTGAGTTTGAAAGCCTGATTTCTTCATCAATTCTATTTGAGCTCTGGTATTCCATTTTAAAAAATATCCCAAAAATACTCCGGTAACGCCAACATTTTTCAGCGCCTGATCGGAGGGATAAAAATATGGCAGCATCTCTTGCCGGCTAAGCCCCAGACTCTCTCTCATGTCTTCCACTCGGTTCCCCAACAACCCCCCAAATTCCTCCAACCATCTCCGGTCTAGAATCTTGGCGACCCGTCCGCGAGCAGGACCTCCATATTCTATTTGAGGATTTTCCCCCCAGATTAAAAGCGGAATATTAAATTTTACCGCAATTTGAACCGGCGTAGTAAAAATTCCCACATGGTTAGGCCATTCATTATCCCCAACGCGCCGAAGACCCTCGATAACCAATTTTTTATAAACAACAGGATCTCTCTTAATATGTAAAAGATCAACGCCGAGGCGGTTTAGATTACGCAAATTTTTTCTTCCCAGCGCAGTTGGTAGCGTCGGCTCAAAACAAACGCATAGCGGCCGAAGATGAAATAGTTTAGTGACCACATATGTTTGATAATGGCTATCCTTACCGCCGCTAACGGGAATAATACAGTCGTAATTTGATCCGTCCTTGGAACGGTATTTCTCCAACAATGCTCCAAGTTCTTGTTTTCTGGCCTCCCAATCAATACCCTGATCTTTTTTTTCGCTCGAGCGGCAAGCGTCGCAAATTCCCTCTTTATCAAAAAAAAGGTCGGGTTTTGTATCTGGGAAAACACAGCGACGACAATACTTCATAAAACTTTCCGTAATACTAATAATGCCTCCTGCAATACTTCTAAATAAACTGGGTAGAGTTGGTTGTATACTTCACATTCGCTGTTCATCTTTTTTTGATCAAGATTAATGAAAATTTCTTTAATAAGGGGCCCTTTATCAACACGTTCGGTCATGAAGTGAGCACCAACAGAGGCTTTAGTATCCTTATTTTCCAAAAGTTTCTTAATAGGAAAAGCCCCTTTATATTTGTAAAGACAAGGATGAAAATTAATACAGCGTATGGAGTCTGTCAATTCTTTCTTTAGAATTTTGCGACCATGACAGCAAATCATTGCGTCTGCGGTTTTCGAGAGTTTCTTGATATACAAGATATCGTCCAATTTATCCAGATCATCTGTTTTATAATGCAAAATTTTCGCCGCTCCGGCAAGAATGTCATCTTGGGGAATTACCCTGACAATATGAACATCCGGTTGAGCCGCAAGACCCAGGAAAACTACAAGGCCAGCGGTTTGCCCCCCATAGAAAATAACTTTCATGGCCGCACCTCTCGAATCAACTGAAATGCTTCGGCGTATTTTAATCCGCTTTCCATTCCTCGGTACTGTGCCAACGCTTTAACCCCTTGCACAGATCTGGGGAAAGGGTAAGGCGAAAGTTCTCTTTGGTATTCTTTTAACAACTCGATTTTGGGTTCAAGGTATCGCTCAATATCAACATAGGTGTTGGGAAGAAAAACTGTCGAGGATGTTTTAACTTGCCATTCAGTAGATGAAAGAATCTCAAACGTATAAAGTTTCTTGAGATAGGGATATCGCGAAGGTCTGACCGCAGTAAATACCGCCTGGAAAGTCAGGCGATGATCCACATTCAAATCCTGTCCATGGTGGGTATAAATAATCGTGGGTTTAATGATGTTAAGGTAATATTCCACTTTCTGAATGATTTTAAGAAGCGGAACGGAATCAAAGGCATTGTCGGGAAAGTTTTCTTCTAGATGAAGACGGGCGCCGATTTTTTTACTAACCGCTATAGCTTGCTGTTTTCTTAAATCTTCATTTGTTTCTTTTTTACCTCGCGAGGCTTCTCCAAAAGACAGAAAGAGAAGATGAAGATTATTCTGGCCGGATTGGGCTAATTTCAATAGCGTTCCACCCATTCCAAGTATTTCATCATCAGGATGGGCAGCAACAATCAAAGTAGTTTCTCTAGCTATCTTATTCATCATTCTGTTCTCCCACATTGACAAGGATCGGACAAGCGGAAGAGTTAATGTCGGATAGATTCATAGTATATCCTTGATGGTCCAGAAAATACTCTTTGTTTATCTCAAACGCCGTCAGGATTCCACTGCGTGGATAAACAGCACCAGTATCAATGCCGATTTTCCACCCGTCGTAGTAAGGAGAAACGAACGCGGTATGTCCAAAGATAAACTTTCTCGCTTTCACCAGCTTATCATACCCAATGAAGTCAAATCGCCGAAACACAAACTCTTTTTCCCCCAGACTTTCCCACCGCGGCCGAGTAGCAAAGGTCGGATTGATGCCGGAGTGGGAGACAATAAATTCATTTAGCACCACATAGGGTCGGAGCCGCTGAAAGAAATGTTGAAATGGCAAATAAAGCTTTTTTTCAACAATCTTTGGTTCGAGGTCGGTAATGCCAAAGTCTCTCATTGTTGTCTTTCCACCGTAACGCAATAAGAATTGTTCATATTCGCCGCACTTAAGGAATCGAAGCCAGGCATACTCGTGATCTCCTTGAAGAAACGTGCATCGGAAATGTGTCGCTATTTCTTGCAGAAATAAAAGAGTTGCTTTGGAATTTTCCCCCTTATCCAAATAGTCACCAACGAAGAAAAGCTCTTCAATGGGATACCGCGACATTTGGCTGACAAGCTGTTTCAATTTTGTTATCTCTCCATGGATATCTCCAATCACAAATTTCATTTTTGTTCCTTAAGTAATTGTTTCAACGCCTGATGATAAGAGTATTTCTCTACATTTACATAACGCGCGATCTTCCGGTTGCTCATAAAAAATTTTCGATAATCTTTTGGTTTGACAATGATTCGGCTTGATGATCCGGTGAGCATTTTGAGCGTATGAGCGGTTTTAATGAAATCTGTCTCTTCCCCGTAACCCATGTTGAACACTTCAAGTTTTGAAGAAAATGAATAATTACGGAGAAATTCCCCAAACATGTTTACGAAATCATATAGATGCAAACTTTCCCAAAATCCAAGTCCGGCGGAGTCAAGAATGATATCTTGAGACGTGTGAAGCTTGTTCACAAGATGGTATAAATACCCGGTTTTTCTGTTACCGCCAAAAATTCCCGGAAGTCTAAAAATCACACCGCTGTGATCGTGGTTAACAACGTAGTAACTAAAAATTTGTTCCCCCATCAACTTCGATAGTCCATAGGGATGAAGCGGATAAAGTGGAGCATTTTCCGAAACCGGACTTTTGAGATCGGAAGCATAAACAGTCATCGAACTAATAAAAATCTGCTTTGCTTGCTTTTGCAAAAAACAAGCCCGGCGCAAAAACCGATTGAGTCCCCATACATTGTCTTGAAAAATAGGATCTTGAAAATCCAATTCGCGGGGGTGAGAAATCTCTATGCGCGCGGCTAAAACAATAATGATATCGAAGCGTTCACTTGAAAGAACTTCTTCCACGCTTTTTTCGTTAGAAAAATCAAGGCGGAGCATTAATCCGGTCTTCCGGTTACCAATAGTTCTTCCGGTAACAACAACTGCATAGTCATCATGCAATTCTTTCGCAAGCGCAGTACCTATGTAACCGGTACCGCCAACCAGAAGAATTTTTTTACGGTTTAAGCTCATAGAAACAATTTTCCCAACGGCGGTAAAGGAATAATCCTTCCTGATAAGAGTCTATCTCTTTGATACTTGTTTTCCCATATAGTTTCATACATAAGTCAAATTCGTTGACGCCAGCTTCGCAGGTTAGCACCGAGGTTGTAGAAAACCTGGGATTCACTTCAAAGATTTTCACTTGGTCTTTACAAACTTTCAGTTGAACATTGAATGGACCGTAAGGTTTCAGTTTGTCAACGATGACACGGCATATCGCTGATATAATTTCATTTTTCCTGGTAACGGCATGCAACGTAATCCCCTTCTTGAGAATCACTTGTTTAGGGACAATGGCGATTAAATGATTGAGATTATTGACGGCGACGCTCACCGTGTATTCCTCTCCCTCGAGATACTCTTGAATCATAACGTCATACTTGGAATATGACTCAAATAAGAAGTAAGCTTGGAGTTGCTCCATATTATCGATGCGTCGCGCCCCTCGACTGCCGCGCGAAGTGATCGGCTTGAGGAAGACTGGAAAAGAAAGCCTTGCTGGCCCCCTGTCTGCTCTCCATGTCAAAACTTGGGAGATTTGAAGCTGTGTTAATTTCTTCATGAGACGAAATTTATCAAGACACAATTGAACGAATGATTGGTTGGGAGCAATAAGTTTAAGATTTCGCTGGGTTTTGGCAATTTCGATTGCCTGAAGAATCTCTTCATCAATTAAAGGAATATAGTAGTCAACGTGAAGATTTCTGATCAGTTTATCTATGACCGTTCTATATTGCGGGTCCTTGACTGAAGGAACGACAATAATGTTGGAGTTTGGATATGTGTGTTTGACAACGTCATTTGAGTCAATTAACACCAGACGATATTTCTTTTCTAACTTTTCAATAAAGTATGGAAAGAGAGAGCCGCCGACCCCCGAAATGAGCACGATTTTTTTCATTGATAAATTAATGATAGATAATCGGCTATCTGTTTATATGGGACAAAACCGTGTTCGGTGAAAAATTGCGCTGATGGAATGTTGCTTTTTTTCACTTCTGCGATGATTGGTTTTCCTTTACGGACAATGAGCGGTAACGACGCCTTGAGAAGTTTGCTACCAACCCCTTGATGGCGATATTTCCTTTGAACAGCGATAGAAACATGGAAGGATTGATCTTTAACTATAAGATCATACCTGATGTATCCGATCACCTGACCACTCTCAACCGCGACTAAGAAACGTTTTCTCATTTCACCAGAACTCATTTGCTGTTTGAACCAACTGATATGCTTCGACAAACTCACCTTCTCGATATTGCGAAAATTCACCCGGACGCTATCGTCATTTCTTAATCCAAGAATTGCCTCTCGGTCTGGGGCTCGAACACGGCGAACTTGAATTTCATTCTTTGAAGGTTTATTTAAAAAGAATCGCGATAGTGTCCGAACCACTTTTTCCATTTGAATCTTTGTTAAATCATAGAAGATGGGAAGACTGATCTCTTCTTGATAAAACTGTTCTGCTTTGGGAAAACTCTCATGTTTATATCCAAATCTTTTCCGGTAGTACGGCTGGAGGTGAATCGGAATGTAATGGACTTGGGGGTAAATTCCATTTTTCCGTAAGAAATGAAATAAATCTATTTTATTCAATTTAGAACCAACGATCCGCAACGGGTAAAAATGCCAACTGCTTTGACAGTCTGGCTGCTCTCTAAAAACTTTAAATCGACGATCACCATTAAAAGCTTTAGTATAAAACGCCGCGATCGAACGTCTCTTGTCAATAAATTTATGTACCCGTGCCAGTTGAGATATTCCCAGCGCGCACTGGAAGTCAGTAAGCCGATAATTAAATCCGAGTTCCTGCATTTCATAGTACCAAGGTTTTTGCTGATGTTCTTTAAATATAAATTTGTTAGGATCTTTTGTAATTCCATGAGTCCGAAACAAAAATGCCCGCTCGTAGAATGTTCTATTGTTGGTGACTACCATCCCGCCTTCTCCCGTCGTGATAATCTTGACCGGATGAAATGAAAATGTGGTGATATCCGCTTGAGCGCCAATCGATTCACCCTGATATTGCGCGCCAAATGAATGAGCGGCGTCGGATACCAATATAAGATGATGTCTTTTGGCAATAGCTTTTAACTCTTGATAATATGAAGGATGACCGGAATAATCAACCGTAATAATCGCTTTTGTTTTCTTAGTAATTTTCTTTTCCACTTCAACCGGATCAAGCAATCCAGTTTCATACTCTACATCAGCTAATACCGGAGTAGCTCCAAAATATAAAATGCAATTGGCAGTAGCCGCAAACGACAGCGGCGTGGTAATTACTTCATCCCCGGGTTTCAAACCGATAGCAAACATAGCCGCGTGCAACGCCGCGGTGCCGGAATTGACCGCCACCGCGTATTTGGCTCCACAAAAACGAGCCACGCTTTGCTCAAATTTTTCCACCATCGGCCCTTGAGTCAAAAAATCACTGCGGAGAACTTCGACAATTGATTCAATGTCTTTTCTGTCAATACTCTGGCGTCCGTAGGATATCGCCTTCACGCTTGAATTATACTAAACACTAGATCTTATTTGATATTCCCGTTTCATCACTCAAAGGAAAGCAAAGTAAAGCTTGAACGATGAATAAAAAAGTATCAGAAGATTGAATAATGCCAATAAAGCGATGGTGATCTTGTAAGTTTTTAGATTAAGATTTATTGTCTTGATTATGAATTTCAGTGAAAAAATAATTATCAATATCGCTATTGCTTTCAACAGAAGTCTCAATAAAACTGATACTGCATCCACCTGTTCTGATGTAAAAGAGTTAGAAAGCAATTCAGTTAATTGGAAAGTTGTTTTAATCAACCGGACAATTTCAAACTTGGCATAGAATATTACAGATAATCCAAAAATAATAAGTAATCTTTTTCTGGTTAAGAATCCGTTCTTCCTGGCCTCGGCGATGAAATTTCTTGCTCCAAAACTTAAAATCAGTGTCAGGGGCAAATAGGCGGTAAAAATATCTTTGGCATTGAAAGCTTCGGTTTTTATGTTAATAACCGCATGACCCAACAACACCGCGACAACGTAGTACCATGAAACTTTCAGTAAACGCGGAAGTCTCCGATAAAAAGAGAAAAATCCCAATAGCGTTAAAAGTGTCAATATCAATAATCCGACGACTATTATATCCGGCAACCAAACTTTATTTAATCCGTACCCGGACCAAAAAGTCCGAAACAAAGTATCCGGGAAACTGCTCCAGTAATTTATTAAACCCATATCCTGCATTCTTGTCATCGACGCTCCCCGCAATGATGAGGCGATGTTTATTTCGAATGGCTCGCCATATAATCGAAAGGTCCGCCAGATATACCAACCCGCGCTCAACAAAAACCCCGTTCCCGCAAATATTAAATTGCGAATTTTTTTAGATCTTTCCCATCCGGCTGTTGCCAGCACCGTCAAATATCCCAACACCAAGCTAAGCATATTTATCTTGGTGAGTACTCCTAGTCCTAAAAATATGCCCTGCGCTAAGGCTAACCTGCTTGAGAATCCATCTTTTTCTTGTTTAAGGTGTAGATAAATAAACACCGCCGCCAAAAACGACGCCAAGGTCACGTTGGTTACCAGCGAAAACGTATGCAAAAACATCGGATTGAAAAACAATAGAACGCTGGCATAAGGCAGCCAACTAAATTTAGGTAATAGTTTTGCCGATTTAATTGTCAAAAGTATTATTCCCAGTCCCATCGCCACCGACAGCAATCTGACCAGATGCGCCGTTTGCAGTAAAGGATTCCATTTAAAAACCAACTCCGGCCGCGGATGAATATATTTGGAAAAGACATCCTTCCCCTTCCGATTGGAAATATATGCCGGATTCGTCTGAATCTGGTCATCATCAAACTTTGCCGCCGGCCGAAACGCAATGATCGGCGCAACCAATGCGTAATATGCCGGAGGATAGGCCAAAAAACATCCGTCGCGGACATTAAAATTAGGCAACCGCCTGTTTCTGGCGATGTATTCGGCATGGCAATAATGCCCGGATTCGTCCGGCCCTTCAAAAATCGGGATCAAAAGACTCCATCCAAGAAGAAGTAACAACAAAGTAATGGCGATCTTCGTCATATCGTCAAATCTCATAGCTTCTCAATCACAATCTTGGGGACCCTCCGCCAAAATGAATCGCTATAAGTCACTTTCACCCTAATCTTTCGTCTCTGTGCTTCATCAAACCAAACATCTCCTTTGTCATTCGCAAAATTTTTCGTTCCGGCTCGCTCTATTCTTTTCGCAATACCTTTTTCAAATTCATGCCAGGCTTTGTGTGAGTATTGCCCATTACACTCTATCTCTGACGGACGATATCCTTCGCGGACTAATTGCTCGCAAGCTGCCCACAATTCACCTGTCACATAATATCGGAATTTAGTCAACCAGACGCTATAAGCAAGAAGAATTGTCATAATAATGAAAGATCGGCGAAAACTGACCATTTTATTCTTCATCCACCAAGCAAAGAATAAAAGAACAAATGGATAAAGTTGGATGGAAAATTGCGGCCAGTGCCAAACATTCGTGATCGTAAACCAGATATATGCAAGTGTTGTTGGTACCAAGAACAGCGCCAGCGGAAATTTTGGCATGCTTCGTTTGAAAACAGATACAATTGCAGGCAGAAAAATCCAAAGGATGATACCTCCAAATAGGAAAAATTTCCAGAGATGCGGCCAAAACCATGGCCATATTGGGACAATTTCAAACGCCGCCAGCGGATAACCCCCGGAATAACCCTTACGATTCAGCTGGACATCGATGACATAACTTCCGCCGAGAATCAAGGCAGAAACGATAGTCACCCTCCATCTTTCCAGAATGGCTAGTACATCAACTTTTCTCACATTGAAAAATGTCCAAACGGGAAGCGTAAACACGATTATTTGACTCAAGTAAAACATAAATCGATGGAACAATAGCTGCCAAATTTGGAATGATTCGGAAATGCTCGTCTGTGATCCGGGAAACAATTTTGCATAGATTCCTCCGAAACTCATCTTGTCAACAAAAAAATACTGGCCTACTGTTTTATGGTCTCCGGTCTGAAGCCAAAGCAAGTACAGAATCACTATGCCCCCAAACACGGAAGCTCCAAATATTAGAGGAAAAATTAACTTTTTCTGCTTCTTCAAGTGACTAACTATGAGCGCGACGATTAAACCAATGAGTATCGAAATGGCAATCTGCCGCGTCAGAAAAGACAGGCCGGCGGCAAATCCGCCAGCCACCATGCTCTTAATGCTTGCCTTCTTAAAACCTTGAACGAAAAAAAGCAACGCCACAATTGCCCAGCTCATCGCCTGAATATCAGTCATATAGCTCATTGTGAAGTTCAATATCCAAGGATTTGCCAAAAGAAGCAAGACGAATATCACTGCCCGCCGATTAGTCAAACCAACTTCTTTCAGCAGTCCGAAATACGCTAAGATACCCACCGCCAACATGAAAAAGTTAGCCGCATGCAAAGTCCGAAACGAAAAACCGAACACTCTGCTCCATCCTGTTCCCCAATAAGTTTGGGTGATGTCAGCTGCCGAACTCCATTCTGATATTTTTAGCCGTCCGGTCTCCGTCAAATTTTTGACACTCCAAACATAAGCAAAATCGTCGCGAAAAGCCTGTTCTCGCAGCGGCAATATCGTTAAAAAAATACCTCCCAAAAGAATTGCCAAAAACACCACCGACTTTTTCATGGTGTTAATATCATAGCTTATAATGTCAGCATAATGGAGCTTTCTAAATTTCGAATAATAATTCTGGTATCTATCGCCGGGCTTTTTTCTCTCGGCTTTTTTCTACCTCATTTACTAATCCCTCGATTACTGCCAAAAGGCCAAATATACCATCCCCTGCTGCCAGCGACAGACGGGACTATGCAAGCTGTTGATCAAACTAACATCTACGCTCCCAAAACTTTAGCCATTCTTAATGGACGAATACTTGGCGATCTTGGCATTCAAGAATATCAACAATTATCACCTTATATTTCCGAGGCTGTTCCGGCATCATTGCTTGCCGGCCTTACTCGATTAAGCGGTAGTTTAGAGAATGCCTTTATGTTTGGCAACGCTATCTTCCCGCCGATCACTTTTCTCCTCGTCTTTATCCTTCTCTTCAGCGAAACCAACCGGTTTCTTCTCTCTCTCGCCGGCGCCGGCATTACTCTCTTTGCCGATCCCCTGACGAAATGGTTATTCTTTCCCCAAAAAATTATTGAGAAACTCTTGTTTTTCGAAAACTGGCAATCATTTCTCGTCTTAACCAGACAGTTTCACCCGGGAACATCCCTCCCAATCTGGCTTTTATTTCTAGTTAGTTTCTCCCTTTATCTAAAAGGCAATCGCCGCCGTTTCCTTGTCCTGTCAATCTTTTCAGGCGCCATCCTACCCTATACCTACCCAGTCACTTTCCTTACTACTATTTCTGGCATGGGTATCTTTATTGCTTTCCTCTTAATAAAAAAAAATGTACCCCTGCTACTCCAGGTATTAAAACCCTGGCCAGCGATTGTACTTTGCTGGACTCCGTATATTGTCGTCACTTACCTCACCTGGAAAAATGGCATCGCTCTCGACTTAGCTAATAAGTATGCCGAAACAGTCACCCCATCGTTTCAACTAGCTCAATCTGGCCGCTATTTTATTTTCCTTCTCCTTTTTAGTTTTTATCCCCGAAAACGATCAATCTCGACGGCATTTCTGACCAGCCTTCTTTGGGCCTCACTTCTTCTTTTTCTCGCGCCCATTGCTTCATCGGCACTATCAATGGCCAACGACCGTTTTATCCTCCGAGTTTTCCCTTTCTTAGCCAGTAGCCTTTTCTTCATCTCCTTGGCTGATCTGATTTATCGGCAGAAAGATGGCCGTTTCTATCGCCATCGACATCTCATCTTAGCCTTAACGCTAATCCTGCTCCCCTGGCGAACAAACATGATAATTGCCTCAATTATTGTATTTCTGGGAATCGTCTGCTTCTTCCTTTACATTCCTAAAAAGTTACCTGTCATCTTTAGCTCTCTTTTCCTGGGGATCACCTTAGTCATTAGTGTCCTTCATCCGTTTTGGATCCACTACCAAGCCAGTTACCAACTAGGTCCAAAATTCCAACTCCAGCCTGATCAACAAAACTTAGTAAATTGGATCATAAAAAAAACTCCCTCCCAATCAGTCTTTGGCACTTTAGAATTGGAAGAGACATTATGGCTTCAAGCCCAAACAGGCAGGTATCTATTCTACCCCCGACTCTGGCTAACCACTGCCACTATCGAGAACCTGGAAGACAGGTTTCTGATTCTAAATGCCGTTTTCGGTATTCCCGGGGAACAAATTATCCTTCCTCAAGCAGACGAGTTGGCCGAAACCGTGGTTTCTTCAGGCCTAAATATCCCAAAGTGGTTAGCTTGGTACAGTTATGGCTTTCGTTATCACCGCGACCAAGAACGCCGTTTTATCATCCCTTCCGCAGAAATTGACCGGATCCAAAACCGCTATCAAACTCAGCAGCTGACCGATGGCTGCTCATTGCCGCACCGTCTTGATTATCTCCTCCTTGGTGCCTATACTAAACGCAATCTTTCTCCCTCTATTAAACCCTGTTGGGAGACAGTTTTCCAAAATTCTTCGTACATCGTTTATCAACGCCGACCACAATGACTTACACGAAGGACTTAAAATTAATCGTTCTGGTGATAATTCTGTTCTATCTTATCCCGATGATACATCGAGCAGTCAGTTCCACCCAGGGCATTTCGGATAAAGAATGGGCAAGCCAAGTATTAGACCAATATATTCGCTATTATTGTCCGACAAGCGGCATTTGCAACCGTAAAAACGGCCTGGAACGCATGCGCCGGGATTGGCCCAGGATCTACTTATCAGGATTCAACATCCTTGAAGATTCTGATTCTAAATGAAAACAAATTATCAGTTCATTATGATTGCTTGGATAGGCTTCGTAGCTCTGTCATATTTGACTCCTTGGTGGAATCGCCTGTATTTTTTATGGGACGATATCGAACTTCTCGTTAGATTGCATCGATTTAGCATCGAGGCCATCTTTACCCCATTGCAATATCAATTCTTTCCGACCTTTCAATTTCTGTATTGGCTAGAGATTCAGTTATTTGGGATAAATTCTTCGCTGTTCGTCGGTGTGACTGTTCTGCTGCACCTGACGAATATAGTCTTGGTCTATAAAATCATCACCCGCCTAACTCGCAATCAATTGTTAGCCTTTATTGGATCCGTTTTAGTCAGCTTTAACAAATCCTATTTCACGATTATCTTCTGGCCAAGCTTTCAGTCAAGCGTTTTTTCGACCACATTCTCACTCGTAAGCGTCATACTTTGGTTTCAGCTGATGGCGAAATACGATAAAAAACGCTTGCTGTTCTTCGTCCTTTCTAATATTGCCGCGGCAACTTCTTTTGGGTTTGCCAACTTTAATGGTTTTATTTTTGCCATTATGACTTTTTTCTTTTGGAAGCAAAGTCAAATGCGTAGAACGGTGGCCGTATTTTCGATACTCACGGGAGTTGCTGTAACTGGTTTAACTCTCTTAGCGGCATCTGAAGCGTTGCATGGTGATCAAATCGTCAATATTTCTCCATATAAACTCTTCAACATGGCATACTTTATCGCGGTGGGACCGACTCAAGGCGTGATCACAAAATTCTTTCTGCCTGGTTTCATCCCGGACAGATTCAATTCGGGAAATATTTTTGTTATGATCTTGGTTCCTTTGGTTGTCATCGCTTTTTTCCTATGGATAGCAAGATTATCTGTAATTAAACAAGGACAAAAAGGACGGAAAGCAATAGGCAATATAATCCTGTTGAGTGGATTTTTTGTATCTCCATATATTGTTGCGTCGCTAGCCAGAACTCATGAAGGTGCGCTAGGCGCATTAGCTGAACGATATGTCTATTTTCCATTTTTCTTCTTTTCTCTTGCCATGGTGTATGTTTTTTCTTTAGTGAAGAATTTATGGCCGCGCCGTAGGCATTTAATACAGACCCTAATCGCTGGTGGAACTATAGTCCTTTCTGTTGGGCATCAAATTGTCATGCACCTACAGGTAAATCTGCTGTTTCGCTAATCTTTCCTCTTTGCAACTACCAACAGTGATGTTCCAATTGGTGGTTCAATAAGATCTTCGACTGATAATACAAAAGGGGCTATGGCGTCAAAAACTCTTAGGTACTTTTTGTCAACAATGCTATTCTGTAAAAGACGGCCGGCAACCCACCATCCAATAGCGCCCAAAAAATTTAACTTTCGAGAAAAGATGATTTCAAAATGATTCTTTTCCAACATTGTCCTGAAATGAGGCACAGTATATCGACGATAATGGCCAATGGCTTCGTCAATAGTTCCGTAAAGGAATTGGTGAATCGGAACAAGAGCGATCAAATATCCTCTTGGCTTCAGTTTTCTGAAAATATTCGTGAGAGCTTGATTATCATTTCGAATGTGTTCTAGAACATTAATACAAACAACCGTGTCAAATTTCTTGTCACCAAATAATGAACCGCCCTTTTCAATATCCCCAAGTTCGACTTTAATCCTACCAGTAATATTCTTCTTAGTGATGTTTACACAATTCTGGTTATTATCAATTGCATACACAGGGCCAAATTGCATAAGTTCTCTTGTAAAAGTACCAATTCCACAGCCGACTTCAAGAATATTTCCAACTACAAACTTTCTGAATTTATGCAGTGTCCACCGGTTATACCAAGCTGCCTGACTCATGCTCTCTAGAGTATCCTTCTCTGCATCATACAATCGGTTCTTAAAATTCCCATGAGCAAGGACAATTCCCCCTTGATTTCTAAACCATGGAATTTTGCTTCCTATTTTGTTAGTGATCGATAGTATGTGTATAGTAATTTCCGCTTGAAATAGATTGAAAACATGTGGCGGGAGGAAAACTTGTGTTCCAACAGATCCGCTCAATCCTGATTGCCTTAGCATATCGCGCATTCTGTGCGCTGAAAACTTTGCTTCTTTTGCCGCTTTTTCTTTCCACAGTGGGAATAGCCGCATTAGCCAGTCGAATAAAAATCTGAATTTTGAGTCGTTGTTGTCATGAATAAAATAATGACCTTTTGGTTTTAGCAGTCGACTTATATGGGAAAGCGCCAAGTTTGGATTCGTGAGGTGATGAAGCAGTGCGAATAAAATATAATGATCCGCAAGGTTTGATCGCAATGGGACATTTTCTGCGTCACCGACGAAAAAAAATACCTCGCGCTCGATGCCCTTATGTTTTGCCTTTGCAATTGCGCGTTCAATAGAGTGGCGAGAAACATCAAACCCAATAATTTGTACACCGTTCCGATGCAATAAAAAACTACAGTACCCTTCTCCGCATCCCGCATCAATAAGCATGTCACCGTCTCGAATCATTTTGCGAACCGGCATAAGCGACAACGAATATTCTGCTTTCCAAAAAACACTTTCCTGATAATTTTTTCTTTCTTTTTCGAAGAAAGTGTCAAAGAATTTTCCTTGTTCTGTTTTGTACCTTATCTCTTTATTACTTTCAATTTTTCTCGGAGGTTTAGTAATATTTAGCGGCAGAAATTTTGCCTTGTGCTCAAAGAAGAACTCTCTTTTCCTCTTAAAATTTAATACTTCGGGAAGCAATTCTAAAATATCATCTTCAACCAAAAACCAGTTGCCGCAGGCAAAACAGGAAACAACGCCATTTTCTGCGCTCTTCCTTCCGAACGCGTTGTAATAAAGCCGATT
Source organism: Candidatus Collierbacteria bacterium (assembly GCA_016183365.1). Lineage (GTDB taxonomy): Bacteria > Patescibacteriota > Microgenomatia > UBA1400 > JACPES01 > JACPES01. Next base: position 379,772 of record JACPES010000003.1, on the reverse strand, counting down.
TCCTTCACACATCGGACACCGAAGAAATTGAAGCCACTTTTTATTCATCATTAACCCGAAGAAGTTGATAACGACCGTTACGAAATACAGTTCGGAAATGAAAACTATCGCTGAAATCAGTATTCATTACTTTTCTTTCCAGTGGACCGACTATTAAATAATCCAATTGATAGGGAAACGTGGAAACATTTTCATTTTCCAAAATATTTCGGTATTGTAACAAGATTAACTCCAAGTGTCGAGGAGGCAAATGAAACACTCTACCCTCATCAATCGCGGTGAAGTAAAAAACGCGAGAAATGAAACCTTCCTGCGTAAGTAAATCTGCTACCGCTTCGGAAGAGACTCTGTAAATGGCAGCAATTCGCAAAAATCTATCCAGGGATTCATCTGTTGACGCCACACTTCGAATCGTGATAGGGATGGCATTGTTTGCTTGAGAAAACGCTGGTATTTCCGCTATAAAACCTGTGTCTAATGAGGCAATCGTTTCGTCGCGACCAACATGATCAGTAATCCAATTAATTACTTGTTGTTTTTCCGGCACCACCGTATAAGAAGGGGCATATCGTTTACTAGCGGCAATTTGAACTCGTAATCCATACTGAAGAACAAGGATGATAACAATGCCGTATCCCAATTGAAAAAATTTATCGAGCGTTTTCCTTTTATATCGCCCGGCGAATTCCTCACGGATTGCTTGTAATACACTCGCTGCGATTAAAATTGAGAATGGCATAATAACGCGCCGGATCCAATGTTTCCCTTCCAAATCCTGTCCGAGTATAAGAACTGCTATTTCTGTTAACAAAATAGGCGACACAACGAGAGCGCTTATTATGATTAACGCCAAAGACTTTTTTCGAATAATAATAAGCGATGCCACAATTAATAAGATGAATCTCGCAGTTATGGGCAGAAAGGTTCGTGGAGGAAGCGATGATTTCTCAAAAAAATTAGCGGCGCTCGGAAGGGCGCGAAATTGAGACATTGTCATAAAATACGGAAACCCAATAATTAGCGCCGAGACTCCCACAATAATCAGCTGTCTCAACAAGGACAGCCTATTCGTCAGAAGCGTCCAAGTACTGATCAGCATCAAAGACAGGGCAAGCGCAGTCCAATTAAATAAGTACGTATAAAATTGAAATCCTACGGCAACACCGGCGATAATTGCTTCTTTCGGCTTTAAATTCTTTAGCGCCCTTATGATAAACAGTACAGTCAAAACAAGCAAAGGAAACGATATTTGCGGATGAAAATTCCTCGAGAAAAATAGAAAATCGTCTTTTCTCAAAAGGTCTATGAGCATATCCCATACTGGCTTCGGATAAGGAACAAGCGAAATGAGATCTGTAGCCACCAGCATTGTTAACGATGTTACAAGGGCCAAATGGTGCGAAAGACTTAGTTGTTTCCCCAAAAAATAAACGAGTAAAAATGTGAGAGGCGGAAACAAAAAATCGGCCAAGAGAAATGCATTGGCAACTGAACCGCTAACTATCGAGAGAGCGGCCATCAGATACGCTGGTGCTGTTTCGCCAATAAATGGTGATGGCGCGGATTTATATTCCACAAGTTGCGTGTCATGGACAATCCATCGTCCTTCCAGAATTTCTTGAACCTCTGGAACATACGTATACACCTCTTCCATCGTAATCGCTGATTGAGAGCCCATTCCACCATCTAAGGGAAAGTAACTTTCATTTTTCGCCTTCAAATCCATGGGAATCAATAGGTGAGGCAAGCCAAACAACAAGCTAATACCGACTGCAATAATAGCCACTATAAATTTGTTTTTCATTCTTTTCTGGCGATGACAACAATAAAGTTTGGAATACAGAATGGAAACCTTGGCAGCGGCGAAATTGCATCCCGCCCATAGAGGCGTCGAAAGAGATTCTTGATCATACTCGCCCTTTTCAGTCGATCAACCCACGGCAGAGAAAAAAACCAGAACCACGGAGCCAACATCAATCGCTGTCCTTTAACTTCTTCTACGGCGAAATACTTTGAAACTAACCGGATGAATTCGGGAACCGTAAACTCACGCAAATGAAACTGATCAAGTTGGCGTTGTTTCCTGACCGGTGTTGAAATAATCAGTCGGCCGCCGCGAATTAAAGTTCGCCTTATTTCCTTCAACAAGTAATCGGGCTGACGCAAATGCTCAATGGTCTCAAATGAAATCACGGTGCTAAATGTATCAGATTGAAACGGCAAAGAATGGGCGTCGGCCTGAATCATTGATTGGCGTTCAGATAAATACCGGTCGCGGCCAAGTTTAACCGCTTCCCAAGAACTGTCAATTCCCACTATTTTTTTACCAGGTAGAGACAAAATTTTCATCCCGAAACCCACCCCGCACGCCACGTCTAAGACACAATCTCCCACAATTCGTTTTTTGGCGTAACGATATCTGGTTAAGTGATCCCGGCTGACATTTTCCGGCGCCAATTCCGGAATCCACCTCTCCCCGGTATATTCAGAATTTACCACCTGCCTCCTCCCAAAAAAATTTAGATTTATAAAGTCGGCTTTTTAACTTATCCCGTAAACGTGGATAAAAGGAAGTTTGAGGAACAGCATCTATTGAATTAATAACCGACAACAATTCTTTTTCCGTTCTGATGTTTTCGGCTTTTAAGAAATCCATCAATTTACCGGCATTCTCGGACATTTTTTTAAGCAGGGTCTGATTTTTAATCAATTTATTAATCGCTGGCGCTAACTGCGCTTCGATGTCAAGTTTTACCGCCGCGCCGAATCTGACGGCTAGTGCTGATATCTCATCTTCCCCGTTAGTCACTAGCGGAATTCCCCGCCATAGCAAAGAAACAAGACGGCTCCGGTATGCTAAGCGGTCTTCGGGAGTTCTTTTGGCCCAATTGACAGCCAAACTGAAATTAATTAATACTTGATTTAAACGATTAAACGGAACCCAATCAATTACTCTTAAGCTATTTCGCTCGGTCTGTTTTAAGCTCAACCAAATATTTTCCCAGTCGGTCTCGAATCCCAACGTCTGCCTGAATTTCGGCCCTAAAACAGTAAAATTCAGTTCCGGCATTGTTGTTTTTAACTTCAATATAGCCCTGATTACCGGGTTAATATCCATCCATGGATAAACACCTCCGAACCAAAGTAATTCTTTATTCCAATTGCTCTTTTTGACCCGGACAAATTTTTCCATGGTCCTGATCGGAAATACCGGCGGGTTAAAATTTCCGCAATGGGTCAAATATCCTCTTAAATAATCAATCTGGGGCTCGGTGGCGCACAAAAAAATGCTGCCGGTAGACAAAATGGTCCTGATGGTTTCTGTTGCTTCAGAAATTCTTCCGTCCTGATCCGGAGATTTATCGATATATGTCAATTTTTCAAATAGAAGCGGCGTATAGCAATCAACAATGGTCTGTTTACTTTTACTAATTTTGCTAATTGCGTATCGAAAACCAATTGATTGAAACAGACTGCTCTGGAGAATATATACATAATCATAGTTGTCGCATAGTTTCTTCCAGTTAATTCTCCGCGGGAGCTTTATCAACTTAATTCCATTTTTGTCAATTCCATTTTGACCCGACTTGGTCGCGATGGTAACCTCAACCGCTTGACATAAAATCCGGGCGATTGACCAAATCCTCAGGCTTAACCCGGCAAAATCCCCGGCTGTAAAATCTTCACTTGAAAGATCGGTCAACATTAATATTCGTTTCATTGATTCTTTTTTAATACAAACATATGATGAAATGGGTTTTCTTCAATCAGATAATCTTTAATCAATCTAAAACCTGTATTTTCTGCCAGCAAATTTCGTATCCGGCTAATCGGATACCCTCTTTTTCCAATCTCCCAATAATGTTGGCCGTCAAATCGATGTTTAGGCGGAAAAATAGAAATCGGAAACGCTTTTTGTAAGCGTGGAACATATGGAAAAAATTTTAGAGCAAAAGATGGCGAAAATTGCGAAAAATGCGGCAGGGTGATAACCATCGATTTCCGGCAGACTCTGGATATTTCGGTCAAGGCTTTAGGAACTTCAGCAAACGGAATATGTTCCAATACCTCGGCGGCCAAAACACAATCAAAAGCTTTGTCCACAAACGGCAATTTGGTAATATCCGTTCCCACCGTCGGCCGCAACCTAAAATCAACATCTGCCGTTACCCCAAATACTCCAAAATCCCTAATCGCCCTAATCACAATTCCCGGCCCAGGTCCGATTTCCAATACCGACTCCGGTTTTGTTTCCGTTACCTCCATCAGTTGATACCAAAAACTTATCCATCGCTCTCGCGACAGATACGACATTGTCAAATAATTGGGATCATCAACTTGAGGCGAGAATGACCTTTTTGAGTTTCTCGGCATATTTCTTTGTAGTATACCCAACTGCCAACTTCTTCCCGGCAACTCCCAATCTACATCTCAAATTTTTGTTACTTTTCAATTGTTCAATAGCTTGTGCCAGACTTTTAACATCTCCCGGCGGCACCAACACTACTTGATTCATATTCACCAAGCCATACGCCTCAACCACGCCTCTGGTTTTGCTGACAATCATCGGTTTCTCCATCAGCATCGCGTCCAACAACGCCAACTGCCCGCTGGCCCGAAATGTTTCCTGTAATGGCAAGACTACCATTCCCGCTTTAGACAATATTTCTCTTGTTTCTAAGGCTGAAACATTAATTCTGACTTCAACATTTTCGGGAATTTCCAAACTCTCAACGCTCTTTTGTCCGCAACACACTAAAAATTTTAATTGTTTAAGCTGTGATGCCGCCAAAAACAAAGTCTGATAATCCCTATCCCTATCCGCCCCCACCGACACCACTAAGGTTTGACCGTCATTGCGAGGAGCGTAGCGACGCGGCAATCCAGATGTATGCCAAAAATCACCGTCCGATCCTACCGGAATTGTTACCCCCCTATCTCCTAATCCCAAACGTACCAATTTTTCCTGATCCACCGGCGCATGAGTAATAATCTGATCCACCCCAGACCACAACCATTGATGCAGTCGGGGAAATTTTTCGGTTTCATCCATCACATTCCCTTCCATACAAATAAGTGGGGCAAAAAAAAGATTAAGCTTCTTTAGTATGGCCACCGCTTTGTTAATCGAATCAACACAGGTAATTACCGCGTCAGCCCGCCACAAACGCGGCAAAACCAATATCACCCTGCCTAAATTGAGTTTGGTGTAGCGTGAATTGAAGAACCAAACCAACGGCAAAAACAGAAGATTTAAAACTCTTTCAAGTTTGACGTTAATCTTCTCTTGACCAACCCATCGACTCTCTTGCCTGACAACCGGTGTTTGCTTAGGGTTGACATTGAGAGAGACTTGGGCGCCGTCGAACGTGTCAACCTGAAAAAACTTTTGTAAATGATTAAGCCCATATAAATTATTATCGGGAGCAATACCATACTCGACTTCTTCCAGCAGTTTCTGCCTGTTAGTCGGAAATAAATAAACTACTTTTTTCATCGAAGTTTTTCAATTAATTAATCAATTAATTAATTGGAATTTTAGCCTGATTCTTTTTCAAGATAATCAAAAATCCGGTAGTGAAGCGTTTAAAGTAATCGGGAACCGGAAGATGCTGCTCCCACCAAAATAACAATTCATAAACCGGAATCATTATTAAGTACCCGAATACCCTAAATGGCCCCCACCAGTGGCTAATCCAATATTTTTCAGCGTCGGCCAAAACCGTCATCATGTATCCTTGCGGTTTAATTTTTTCGACTTTAAATCCCGCCCGTCCGGCTGCCCAAATCCACCACGCGCTAGTCAACCTAGTGCTGTCATGCTGATCAAAATCAAACGGGGTCAAAAATGGTGAAGTAAACACGGCCGCACCTTTTGGCTTTAAAACTCTCTTAACTTCATGCAACATTTTCAACGGTTCAAATAAATAGCCGGTCAACTCGCTGCATTTCACCGAATCAAAAGAATTGTTAGCAAACGGCAAGATTTGGGCGTCGCCAACTACCGCCGGTTTAAATTCAAAATCAATATCCAAAACCGTCCAATCTAATTCCCGGCCGTGAGGAAATTTCCCCCGCGTCCGACCTCCACCTAAATCCAAAACTTTTCCACTTAATAAATGTTGCCAGGCAAGCAAATCGTCATCTATCAATCTTCTTCTCAGGGTAGTAAATAAAATATTTTTTAAATTCATTTTCTTTCTGATAATACCCATTGTCATTCCCGCGAAAGCGGAAATCTATACAGATATAGATTCCGGCTCTACGGCCGAAATGACAATGAAATTCATGGTTTTTCGACAACTATATATAAAGAACTTCCAAATGGAGACCGGACCCATTTTGAAAGCCAATTTTCAAATCGGCAGACTAGTCCAAAAACTCCGTTTAGCCAACCGGGAAGCTCTGTCAAATCTGAGACTCTTCTCCCAGTCAATCCTATTTTATCCAACAACCGTTTGATCACGAATTCCGGAAACAACGTACCGAAAATGTAACGGGTTGCGATTACAGTGAAACCAATATTTTTCCATAACGCTGTAGCTTCGGACATACTGTATCTTCTGGCCGCGTGAACAGATTCATCATGGCTCCCAAATGCCCATTTGAATGCCGGCATTATCAATATGGCTCGACTATCATTCTCAAGGACTCTAAATATTTCGGACGCGGCTTTTGAATCTATAACCCTACGATGGTAAAAGACGCTGATACAGGTTACAAGATCAAAACTATTATCGGAAAACGGTAGATTATTTACCGACCCGTTGATGTATTCAGCTTTTGAGTGCTGCTTCAATCCCAACGCCAAATTTGATATATCAACTCCCACTGTAAGTCCGAAGCTGGCCAGTTTTTCGGTTAAACCGCCGGTGCCGCAGCCGACGTCGAGTATCATGGGCATTTTAAGGCCTGGCCTTGACCTAGTCGGGACTGGGCCTTTTTTTATTTCATCAATCACTAACCTATGAACCGACCGATACCACCAGTGGTTATCTTCAACTTTGGCCAAACGATAATATTCATTTATATCCATAGATTTACCGTTTCTAAAATCTTCTCCTGTGATTCAATCGGCAATCCGGGATAAAATGGCAAAGATAAAATCTGTCGGGATGCATTTTCCGATACCGGAAAATGCCTTGTCGTATACGTTACATTTCCTATTCTTTGAAATGCCGGCTGAAAATGAATCGGCTGGGGATAATGAATTAAAGACATAAAACCGGCAGCCTCTAATTTTTCTTTTAAACGATCCCGGTTTTGCGACTTGACTACAAATAAATGATAACCATGAGTTATATTTTTAGGTAATATATCCGGAATTAAATTAACAGAGTTTAGGACCATGCGATATTTTCCTCCCATTGCTTGTCTTTCTTTTAAATCGTCTTTCAAATTTAAAAGTTTAATCCTCAAGATAGCGGCTTGAATTTCTTCCAACCTGCTATGAGTAGAGGGTTCCAGCGAGTGGTATCTGACGTCTTCTCCATACATCCTTAATCTTCTAATCCTATCGGCGATTTGGACGTTATTGGTAGCCACCGCTCCGCCATCGCCCATAGTGGATAAATTCTTAGTCGGGTAAAAACTAAAACAAGCGATGTCGCCGAAAGTTCCGACATAACGGTTGCCGATTTTAGCTCCGACCGCTTGGGCGCAATCCTCGATAACGCAAATATTAAGCCTTTTTGCCAAACTGATGATTTCATCCATCACGACCGGCATTCCATAAAGATGAACCACCACAATAGCTCTGGTTTTGGTAGTTAGAACCGGTTCAATGGTTCTGACGGATACGGACAAAGTGTCTTCCTCCACATCGCACAGCCTGGCGTGAGCCCTGCTGGCGGCTACCCCGAAAACAGTCGGGTAAGCATTGGCCGGAACAATCACATCCTCGTGGCTTTGAATCCCCAAAGCCTTAAGGGACAAAGTTATGGCGTCTGTGCCCGACCCCACTCCGATAACACTTTTGACACCCAAAAAGCCGGCAAACTCTTTCTCGAACCCTGCCAGTTCTTCCCCCATCAAATAAACTCCGCTATCAATTACTTTTTCGATAGCTTCGATGATTTCCGGCCTGTAATTTAAAAATAGCGTTTTTGGATTTAGGGTGAAAATCATTTTATTGCCAATAATATTTTTTGTATTTAAGGTAATAATCAAAGGTTTTTTTAAGCCCGGATTCAAAACTTACTGTCGGCGCCCAACCCAATGCGTCCTTAATTTTCGATCGATCGGCGATATAATCTCCGACTTCAATTGATTTTCTTTCCAAAGGAAACAGAACTGTTTTAAAATTTCCCTGCTCAAAAACCTTAATCGCCGCTTTGACAAAAGTTTTCAATGAAATCGCATCCCCACCCAAATTAAAAACTTCTCCATCTGATTTAGGGCTATCTGCAGCTAATATAAAAGCCGCCACTACGTCGTCAACAAAATTTATATCCCGAATCTGACTACCATCGCCGAAAAGCTCGACGGTTTTTCCATCCAGCAATTGCCTGATAAACCAATTTAAAACTCCCTGACGGGGATGTTTCATTTGATGCCTGGGACCATAAGTATTGGTTAACCGCAATGAACAAGTCCTTAAACCATGAATATTGTGATACAACCGGTAATACCACTCCGCGGCGATATTATTTATCCCATTGACATCCACCGGTTCCATCGGATGATTCTCATCCACTGGTAAATACTTGGCCCGGCCATATTGGTTACGCGTTCCGGCAAATAATAACTTCGCTTGAGGGTTAAACTTTCTGCAGGCCTCAAGCAAAGTTAATTGGCTAACACAATTTATCTCCAAATCGGTAAACGGATCAGCCATTGAATCAACGTGCGACAGAGTCCCGGCCAAACTGTAAATAACATCCTTCCTTTTTACCAATTTATCAATCAGTTTTTTATTTCTGACGTCTCCAATCTCTATTTCTATTTCTTTGTCAATCTCTTTAATATTAAATCTATTGCCGCCATAATCAGGCAAAAGCGCGTCCACGACTGTCGCCTTATTTCCCCGGCGAATTTCCGCGATTGCCAAAGTGCTGCCGATAAATCCCAACCCGCCTGTAATTAAAATTCGCTTATTTTTCATTTTACTGAACTAGTTTTAAAACTGCATTCTCTTTGTCATTTTAAATAAATCTCGGTCCATAATTTTATCAATTCGATTGCTGTCTGCCACAGCCGTTTCGGTTTAAAAAATTGGGAGGAACCGAATTTTCTTTCGTAATGGTGAACTGTCACCTCCCTAAATCCAGCCCCGTTGTCCTGCAGTTTTTTCACCAATTCCACGCAAATCGCCCCGGACGAACAACCCAGATCGATTCCCTGAAGTTTGGTTTTTCTAATCAAACGAAAGTCGCAATCAACATCAAAAATCCGGATATTAAACAAGTTCCTGACCAAAAAATTGTATCCGTAGCCTGCTAATTTCCGATACCAAGCGTCGTTTCTCTCCATCTTGATCCCGTTGACGACATCAATGTCAGGAGTTAACAATGGAAATAACAGCTCCAAGTCCCTAACGTCGTATTGGCCATCTCCATCGGTATAAAACACCAAGTCATACTTGGCGGCTTTAAATCCGGACCGCAACACTCCTCCATACCCCCTATTTTGGCGATGGAAAATCAGGCGCAGATTACGGATTTCCCGCCTTAACTTTGAAAGCTCTCCTCTGCTGTCATCGGTTGAGCCATCATCAATGACAATGATTTCGTATTTTGCCGCCGCCTTCTCCAGCGCTTTTTTGGCGCCCCTAACTAATTGACTGATTGTCTTTTCGTCGTTAAAACATGGGAAAAACACTGAAACCGAAGGTTTTATCACAAGGTTATTTTATACTAAAGACTGATAAATCTTCAGATTTTTTTGGGCGCACGTTTTCCAACTGAATTTGGTTTCAGAAAGATATCTCGAATATTCTCTCATTGAGTTTTGCAAAACGGGAGAAAATAGAATTTTTTCCGATTTTTTAACCCAGTCTTCGATATTATCCGGATCGGCCAAGTAACCGTTTTTTCCGTTTTCAACCGCCTCGGGAAAACCTAAAGCATCAGGAACAAGCAAGGGTAATCCTGCCGCCATCGCCTCCAAAACTACCAACACGAATCCCTCTTTCTGCGACGGAAACAAAAACAAATCCGCTTCGTGATATCTTTTTAGTTTTTCTTTCCCGAATAATGGTCCCGGAAACTCTACTGCATCCTGTATCTTGTAACCTGTAACCTGTAACCTTAGCTCATCTTCCATCGGCCCTTCCCCCACCATAATTAATCTGGTGTCGGGATGTTTAGCGTGAAGTTTGGCAAAAATTTCGATTGCCAAATCAGGACGTTTGCGTTCGATAAACCGACCGAGAAATAGAATAGTTTTTGAACGTTGAACGTTGAACGTTGAGTGCTGAAGCGGAATTATTGATTCTGTGTCAACTCCGCAATAAATCACATAAATCTTCTCCCGATCGATTCCGACTCTTTCCACTAACTGCTTTTTTAAGAATTCAGAATCGGCAATCACCGCGTCTGCCATGTTCAACAATATTCGATTCATCTTCGTCCATATCATTCCAGTCTGATCTAAATGATAGTGGACTACTTGAGGAATCTTTGGATACAGCTTTTTAATCAAGTACCCAGTTGGAAATAAATACTCGGGGGAATGGATACGAAGGACTAATGAGCGTTGAACGTTGAACGTTGAACGTTGAATCTGTTTTATGGCCCAGGGAATTGAGAACAAATTAAATGTATACGGCGGGACAAAACGGCTAAACTGCGTTCTGTCAATTTTCCATCCCGTTATTCCTTCTGGGACTGACTTGTTTTTGGGCAATAAAATTCGTACCTCCTGCCCCATTTTGACAAACTGTTTTAACAATTCCCGATCATAGGTCTCGCCGCCGGTAGTAGCCGTAGGTGATATTCCAAGTTGCGGGCTTAAAATAATCATAGCCTTAAGAAATAAAATATCCTTGGGAAAAGAAAGCCATAAATATCAGTTGCAAAACAAAAAATCCCCCCATGACTAAATACCGCCACCGGCTTTTAACTGTTAACAAAGAAAAAATCAATATCACCGGAAAAGCGTGAATAATATACCTCGGCATCCCCTGAAAAGTCCCGCCTGACATCGGAATTAAAAGATAAGATACAGCGTAAACCCAATAAGACCGTCTGATAAGTTTAAATCCTTTGATTAAAACCACTATAGCAAAAACCACCGCCGAGAACTCTGCCAACGCCAAAAAATACATTAAGCTGTTAGGTGAAACCGAGGCAAAAATTTTAAAATACCGGTAAGCCGTCTGGATGGGCAATACAAACCGGTCCTGTCTCCAAACGCTCATCGAAGTCACAAATAGATTCCAGTCTCTTTCCCAAATATGCAGATATAGAAAATATGACAATGTTGATAAGGGAATAAAAAAAACGGGGATCAAATCCCTTATCCGGCGCTTGCCGCTCCACCATTCAATCAACAAGGCCGGAAAAATGGCTATCCCGGGAAACCTGGTTAATGCCGCCAGTCCGCCCAAAATCCCGCCCGGCCACCATTTGCTTTTTCTGACAGCATAAAAACATCCGACCGTTAAAAATAAAAATAAAGCATCGTTATAAATCGCAATCAAATAAAACGCCACCGGGAATCCGATTATCCACCGTATAACCTGATTACTGGCTTGATCGGTAAAATCAAGCCTTAAAAGGCGAAGCAGTAGTTTAAGAAACAGAATAAAAGAAGTATATGTCACTAATAGTCCGGATAATAGAAAAGGTAGTCCCGACAAATTGGCCACGACTCTTATGGCCAATGGATATAAAGGGAAAAAACCATTCTCAAATTCATAATATCCGTTTCTGGCAATCGATAGATAATGGTTGCCGTCAAGGTTAGCCCACATCCAAATCCAACGAGGCATACGATTGTCGTACAGCCACTGCGGTAGTCTTTCGTCAAACGAGTTTCTGCTGCCAATAAACAGGGTGTCTGGAATAAATCTTGGGGCGATATAAGCGCTGGTCAAAAGAGAAACTACCCAAAGTATTAGAATCGCACCGAAAACTTTTTTCATCCTTAGCCTATTTTAGCAAGAAGGATCGAGTAAAGATTGATATGTGATCTGAGAGGAATCGATTCAAATTTCTTTATCAATAGTTTTTTTCTGGTCATAATTTCTTCTCTAAATTTATTATTTTGCTTGATTATCAATCTCAAGGCGTCAGCCATATCACCAATTGTAAGCTCAGTTATAATTCCGGTTTTACCATTTTCAACAATCTCCGGCAAGCCCCCGCATTTTGATGCAACGACCGGAGTTCCCATCATTAAAGCCTCCAGCGCCACCCGTCCAAACGGTTCCGGCCAACGGCTGGGGACGACTACGGCCACCGCTTCCCTAATTTTTTGCAGAGTTTCCAAATAAGGCAACTTATTACTCCCGCCGATTGTCACAAACCTAAAATCTCGAAATAGTTTATTACGAGAAAGTGATTGAAACAGATCATAACCCTTTCCATAAGACGGTTTGCCGGCGAACAAGATGGATGATGGATGATGGATGATGGATAATCGCTCTGCCGAAAGATTTTTCAAAACTTCCGGATCGAAGGCATTGTGAATAACTTTAGATGAAATTCCATTGTAAGACAGGATTTTTTTGACTGCTTCGGAAACCGAAACTACCGCATCAGCCCGCTTCAACCAAAATCTCAACCACTGCGTTACCAACCAACCTCTCGTGAGAAATATGTATCTAATGATTCGAATGATTAGATTATCATTCCGGTGATAAATCGATAGAAACTTTGGAATCTCATGAAAAAAGAAAAACAAAAAACCATGATTGGTGTGAAAATCAAATAGGCATAGCCCAATCGGGCAAACGACAATATAATCTCTAATCGTTGCCACAGTAGGGATTCTTAGTAGCTTACCAACTAAAACTACCTGTGGTAAAAGATATTTTCCCTGAATGTGTAAAATTTGTGGTCTATTTTTCACGCATGTCCACAGAAGTAACAAAAATATAACTATTTGAAAAAATATACCGGTATAAAAGTATATTGGCATTCTTTTTGAATAGGGGGCCCATTCTTCAACATCAATTTTTTGTCCGCGGAGCAACCCGGCCAGATGAAAACTGCTGACTTCTGTTCCGCCTTCCAGACTTTTGATAGTGTTTTCCAAAACAAATAATACTTTCATGTCAAATCCGATCCTAATCTACTAATTATCCGAATCTACGAATCCGTATATTCGGATCATTAGGATGAATTCGGATATTGGGATCGCGTCAGTAACTTACACTCTTTTTCCATTAGCTTTCTCTTATCAAATCTATCTAGCACCGTCTTTCTGGCGTTGGTTCCCAAAAGTTTCCGGAGTTTAGAATCGCCGACTAGTCGCTTCAGCCCCTTGACCAAACCATTAACTGTAGCCTGAACCAACAACCCGTTTTTGCCGTCAACAATTATCTCATTCACGCCGGTAATATCACTTGCTATACACGCCAAACCGCAGCTCATCGCCTCCAATAAGGCTTTAGGGTGGCCTTCGGCTAAAGACGGCAAAACAAAAATATCAGCCTGGCGATAAATTCCCGGTAATTTTTCATTGGGAACCGGTCCGATAATCTCTAAATTAATCCCGAGTGTATTTGCCAACTTAGTCAACTCACCCCTCAAACTTCCGGCTCCAACAAACACCAGCTTATTTATTAAGGTCCGACCTTGCCGAGGCAAGGTCGGACCTTTTAATAGTTTATAAACTGCCTTGATCAAACTCTCTAAGTTTTTTTGTCTTTCCAATCTCCCGACGAAAAGAATATTTAATAAGGTCTCACCTTGCGGACGCAAGGTGAGACCTTTTGAGGCCTGTTTGAACAGATTAACGTCAACTCCATTTGGAATCACTTCAATATTTTTCGCACCGATATCATTAACATATGCTCTAAGCCCCTCTGTCGGAACCAAAACTAAATCTGCATACCTAATTGCTAAGGGTTCTAATAGTTTTATAAAAATCCACTGTACCCATTTCTTCTCAATCTTGGCAAATTCGTCATATCGATAACCAAAACTCAAAACGTACGGAATCCTATATAACGCTTTTACCATCAAACAAGGAACTACTGCCGACAGGTGGACGGCTTTAAAAACCGAACATCGCTTGAATCTGTCCGACTGAACCAATGGCAGCAGAATTGCTTCCGGAAACCTGAACCAATTCCTATGCTTAAATTCAAATATTTCCACTCCGCCAAAATATTTCCGGTATTCTTCAATTTCAGATTGCCAAAGACCCCATTGTCCTGATTTCAATAATTGTTCTTTGTTTTGCCCGATCGGCATTACTATTCCCAAGACCGGCTTTATTGTCATTCCTGGCCCTTCGGCGGTGAGCTCAGGATGGTCGAACAGCTTGACCAGGAATCTATTTAAATTGAGCCTTGCTAACAATTTTAATTTTGTAGGAATCATCAAAGCTAATAACGATGGCATTAAATAAATCCCCTTATACCATCGGACATCACCCCTAAGAATCGCCGATAATCTGGCTTTCAGGCCATAGTAAACTTGTAATCTATTTTTGGAAAACGAAACCGACCCTGAATGTATTCTTAATTTGAGTAAAGGCTCCGGAATATTTTCAATTCTTTCCCGCCAAACTCTTCTTAAGATCAACTCCCAATCCTGAGCAGTTGCAAAAACAGAATTGTATCCGCCAATCTTTTCAAACCAATTCCTGCGCGTCATCCATGACGGATGAATTAAAGGGTTTCTGAAGAATGCTTCCCTTTTTATCTCTTCCCAATAAATTGGCATTTTCTGCAAACCTATCTGATTTCCTTTTTCGTCAATTAAGATTGCCCATGATCCGGCTAATTGAACATCCGGATTGGCCCGGAGATAATCCACTTGAACCTTAAATCTGTTTGGCAAACAAATATCGTCAACATCCATCCGGACTAAGAATTCACCTTTTGCCTTTTTGGCTAAATCAATTAAGACTTGAGTAATTCCTCTTCCGTCATCTTCTTGGGATAATAATTCATAATCCTTAAAAGACTGATTTCTGATACTCTCCAATGCTTCCTCTAAGAAACGTTTATCTTTCCCTATAGGAAATAATACTGATACGGTCGGATTTACTGATTTCATAAATTTACTTCAATTATTTTCCCGCAGAGCAGGATCAGGCTTTGCCTGAAAATAATTGACGTTTTTATATTTTAGATTTTATTTGCGACAATAAAAAAACTAATAGATTCTTCCGGATTTTGCTTAGCCTTAGCCCACTTCCAAAATAAAAGTTTCTGATAGATGTTCAGAGAAATCCCACCAACAACGTCAATCAAGCCCGCCCATGGAGTATCAAAGGCCGTCGGCTGAATTGAAACCGGCTTAAATCCCGTTTTAACCAATAAATCGCTGATTGTCCGGAGGGTAAACTCCAGTTTGTGATCCGGATCGGTAAAATGCTGGACCCCGACATTCATTTGCAGTTTTTTCCAACTTGTTCCCTCATTCGGAACCCCCAACAATAATTGTCCGCCGGAATTCATCACCCTGCGAATTTCCTCTAAAATATTTTCCCTGTTAGTCAAATGCTCCAAGACTCCCAAAAAAATAATCTTATCGAATGAACGTGATTTATAAGGGAATTTATCTTCAGCCGAAGCATAATCGAATTCAACATTATTTAATCCCCGCCTGACCGCTTCAGCTTTGGCAATTTTCAATTGTGTTTTATCAATGTCGAAACCAACCACCCTTTTTGCCTTTCCGGCTGCCAGCAGACTATTCTGACCGTTGCCACAGCCAACATCCAAGACAAAATCATTTGGATTTAAGCATTTTAAAAATTCAGGCGGATATTTTTGAAAAATCAAATGTTTAGGATGAATTTTTTGTCTGGATTTGCCGGTCCATTTAACCAAATGAAGCGAGAGGGGGGAAACTAATTTAGATTTTTTCATTATTAAAACTCCAACTTTTAAAACCAGCCAATATATTTCAAATATCAGCTGCCGGATTTTGTGACCGATGATTATCGATAAATTTTCCATCCGGTTGAACCACCGCGGCACTGAAGTATATTTTTGTTTAAGCCTTAAAGGCCCAAAACCTTCAACCTCCAACAACACTCCGGATTTTCTGGCTTCGTGTCCCAACGCGTAAATAGCCTTCATCCCTCTTTCAAGTTCTTCGCTGCAACCAATCACTATTTTTATATTGTGTTTTTTTGCCAATGCGATTAACTGAATCGCTTTATTTATATCGCCGATACGGGAGAGTTTGATATTTATGACATCGATCTTAAGTTCTGTCATTGCGAGGAACGTAGTGACGTGGCAATCTGTCTTTACAATTAGATCGCCACGACCCCGCTTAGCGGAGTCTCGTGATGACTTTTTAAACAAGAGGGTTTCGTCAAGAATAATTTTGAGTCCGTTTTGATGAAGTAATTTGACGGCGGCTGGCAGATCTTTAATCTTGACCGGCTCTTCCACATATTCAATTCCTGCTTCTTTTAACGTCGGAACAATATATTGCAGTTGCTTGAGAGAATACCCTTGATTAGCATCAATCCTAATCTCATTCGGGAATTTCAGTTCACGGCGAATAAACTCTATAACTTTAATATCATCAAAAACATTTCTTCCGACTTTCAATTTCAAATTAGATTTTCTTTTTCGGATGGGACCGATTTTTTCCTGAAGGAAAAAATCGCGGTCACATCCGAACCCCGCAGTCGCGACACCACGACGCGTGGACGTAGACCACGGGAGTGGCAAGCGTACTGCTGGGGCTGGTTCAATAAACACCTGCTCACATACCTGTAACCCGTCGCGGTCGGCTCCAAACTTCATTTCCGCCATCTGCCTCGCTAGTCGTTCCGCTTTCGCCCAGTCGCCGCCATAGACTACTCCTTCACCGATAGGACAACCCCGCATTAAACTTACTTGCTCCCATGGGCTGCGTCCATGCGTCGCAAGAGCGTCGATGCAGGGTTTTGGTGTACCAACTGATTTTTCGAGAGAAAAATCAGGGTACATCAAAATATGATCAGACCAACGGATTTTCAGAAAAGAT
The DNA here is from genome assembly GCA_016183365.1 of Candidatus Collierbacteria bacterium. Taxonomy (GTDB): domain Bacteria; phylum Patescibacteriota; class Microgenomatia; order UBA1400; family JACPES01; genus JACPES01. The sequence goes on along the minus strand of JACPES010000003.1, from coordinate 362,664 downwards.
AAATTAAAGTCCACCGGGATAGAAAGCCTTTCAATTTTTATCATCTGATAATTTTATATAAATATACCGATCTCTTGTTAGTTTTAGGAAACGACCAGACCAATTCCACCGGCCAATCGGCCGGAATATCCGGGTGGCGGTTGCGGACAAACATTGCTGTTTTACCATCTGCCAATACTTCTCTCGGAATTTCTGTTAACGGATCAACCAACCATTGCGCTGTTTTTACGTTAACTTTCTTTAATCTTGGATCATTTTTTAAGGTAATAAAATATGAATTTTCCTCCTCCAGATAAACATTAACTTTATTAATTTCTGCTTTTTTTAAAATTTCGTCGCTAAGATCCTTGCTCCCCACTCCGCTAGTCCAGTCTTCAAAAAATTGAAATCTGTCCTCCCGGGGTATATCTGCCTTTTCAGGAGTTACTATAATTTTCCAGCTTGAAATAAAACCCGGAAGCATTATTAAAACAGACAATCCCGATAAGGCAATCTTATTGAATCCACGGTTTTGTATTTTTTCCCAACCATTTACCGCCAATAGGACAATCCCCAATAATGATGAATAGAGATAGCGGGGATAAAAAATTACCGCGGTTTTATTGATAAATAAAAATATTCCCAAAGCCCACCCGGCTACTATCAAAATTGGAGTAATCTTTTTTTGTCTAATTGCCTCAAAAACCGCCGCAAATCCCCCCAAAGCCGACAACCAAATCACCGGCCAGGTTAAATAATCAATCAGCCAAAGCATTGAGCGCAATAGATTATTTTTAAAATTGGCATGGACCGAAATCGGAGCGGCTGTTTTCCCAAATATTGTCTCAGTAACTAAGTTATAGCTTCCAACTGCCAAATACCAAACAACTAATACCATCAAAATACTGATTAAAACTTTTATTGCTCTCCCCTTTAAGCTTCCTCTGCCAAGCGTTAAAACTGCCGGTAATATCAACCATCCTGTTTGCTTGATTAAAACCGCCAATCCTGTAGCCGCCGGAAAAACCAACCCTAAAACCATAAAAAATAAAGTGGCTGATTCAAATAAAATCGTCCGGTCGTAAAAAACCGAAAACGGCAAAATTGTCATTAGAATAAATGCCGGTATTTCAGCGTTAGAATCAATCCATTTTTCCGCCAGTTTCGCCAATATTAAAGCCGTTCCCAATCCGGCAATACCCGACACCAATCTGCCATCAATTACCGCGCTGAAAGGCAACAGTTGAAATAAAGCCACTATCCAAATAAAAACCGGCTGGGTGGTATATTTCACCATTCCCAGTAACTCTCCGGTATTTTTTAATTCCCAAGCCCTTGCCACCGCGTACCCTTCGTCTGAAAATAAGGGCAAATTACCCAAGTTGTAAAACCTTGAAAATAAAAACCCTGCTATTAATAAAAACCAAATATAAAAAGACTTCATAATCGCTTGAGTATAAGTTTTAATGTCTCCGTTATTGTCTTGCCAACATCCATTTTGCTTTTACCTTTTTTAAGGTCATATCTTAAAATCATCGGAACTTCGGCGCAAATCGGATCCAAGCGCCTTAATTTTAACAATATATCCACCATACAGGAAAATCCTTTTTCACTGATAAATTTATCTTTATAAATTCCCATCCCTTTTTTAATAAGATCAACCCGGTAAGCCCGGAATCCGCAGGTATAATCTTTAACTCCGGATATGGGAAAAAGAATTTTGAAAATCATTCCGGCCGCCAAGCTCAATAAACGGCGGCTGATCGGAACGCCTCTCACCCGAGAACCTGAAACGAATCGTGAAGATATCACAATGTCATTTCCCTCATTTATCAACCTCGCCATCCTGACTATTAAACCTGGTAAATGGGTATTATCAGCATCCATGGTAATCAATATATCCCCATTTTTGCTTTTTCTTAAAGCTTCTTTAAAACCGGTATTAATAGTTTCGGCCAAACCCTTGTTGATTTTATGAGCTATCAATTTAATCTGTGGGAAACGGCGGGAAAAATCTTTAACAATTTTAGAAGTTCCGTCCAGACTTCCGTCATCTATAACATAGATTTTATACTGTAAGCGTTCAGCCTTCAAAGTCCTTATCAGTTCCGGTAATAATACTTTTAAAGATTCGGCTTCGTTAAAGGCGGGCAAAACTATATGAATCATATTTTTTTCATCTTTACCAATATTGCCTGACCCCATCGGAACAGCCAGGGAAACATGAAGTGCAAATAAATCTTTTCGGTTAATGAATAACGAATTATCCCTTGTTTATCTAAAACCTTAAAATTGCTCTCAAACAATTTTAACCAAATCCAACGGCTAAGTTTTTGGACATGGGTCACGTCTTTATCTAACCACCCTCCTATTGTTCCAAAAATTCCGTCATAAACCGGAACTACAACCATTAACAATCCTCCGGGTTTCAGCCATCTTTTTATTTTTTGTAAAGAATCGGATAAATTATTTGTGTGTTCTAAAATATCAAACGCAGTAATTACATCGAAAAACTTCTTCGGTTTATATGATGAAATTGCGGCTACCTCAAACTTAGTAATTTCGGCATATTTTTTAGCTTCGGTAATCGCAAACGCGCTCGGGTCAATTCCATAAGTTTCAAAATCCGCCTCGGCAGCTTTCAAAAATCTTCCGTACCCACAGCCAATATCCAAAAGCCTCCTCTTGCTTTTATGACTTTCCGAAACGTGACCTCGTATCAAAGACAAATACGTCTTTATCTTCTCGGGCGGATTTTTATCTTCGGCGGACTGATAATGCCTTAAAAAATATTCTCGACTAAATTTTTTCATAGATCATTTTAGCGATTCTCATCGACGCTTTTCCATCCCCGTATGGATTTCCTCCTTTGGGTTTTCGCCATTTGTTTAATGAATTAAATGCCCGAATAATTCCTGGTTCTGATACCCCAGCTAAGATTGACCAACCTGATCGGACACCTTCCACTCTTTCGGTCTTTTTCCTGACTACAATAGTCGGTATTTCAAATGACGGCGCTTCTTCTTGTAAACCGCCTGAATCTGTTATCACAGCCTGGGCACAACTAAGTAGCACCAAAAATTTTTGATAAAGCGGCGGATTAATCAGAGTAAAACCGGAAACATTTTTCAACTTATCGTATACCGACAACCTCACCTCCGGATTAGGGTGAACAGAAAAAACAAATAAATTGCTCGGGTTATCACGTCTGATTTTTATCAAAGCTCTAAGAATTCCATCTAAAACCACTCCTTGATTTTCCCTCCTATGGATTGTCACGACAATCAGTTTCTCCTTGCTGTCATTAGGTAGCCATGGATAATATTGCCGGCGTAATTTTTTAATTCCTATCTTCCGGAATTGGCTTTTAATGTAATCGACAGAATCAACAATAGAATTCCCCACGACATAAATTCTATTGGAAGCAATTCCTTCATTTGTCAAATTATGTTTGTTTATTTTTGTTGGAGCAAATAATATCTTGGAAATCCTGGTTGTCATCTGGCGATACGCTTCTTCGGGAAATGGTTGATCTAGATCATGAGTTCTTAAGCCTGCTTCCATGTAAAAGATAGGAATATGTTGATGAAAAGCTGCCAACGCCGCCAGGAAAGTAGACGCCGCATCACCTTGGACTAAAACTGCGTCCGGTTTAATTCTCCCCAAAACCTCCGCGAAGCCGGCATGGACTCCCTCAGTTAAGAGTGAAAGGTTCGTTGTAGAACCAATTTTCTTTCTAACATTAAGGTTAATTTGGACAGTCAAATCAAATATTTTATCCAGTCCTGACAGTAATTCTTCATGCTGTCCGGAACAAATTAAAACAGGAGTAACTGTTTTCCTCTTATTCAATTCCAAAACCACCGGCGCCATTTTGATAAACTCCGGCCTAGTCCCATAGCAACAAACCACAACTCTTTTCATTCCCTTGAGTATACCAACGTTCCATTTCCTTCGACCACAATCCTAGCATTGTTTTCCGGTTGCCACGGCTCGTAAATCACAATATTTCGCGGGTCTAAACCACGCTGTTTTGCTTCCCATCGCAACAAATAAACATAATCAAAAGAAGATTCGTTTTTGAAATAAACACTCGCTTTACTATCCCAACTGTTAAGTATTTGATCGACAGTTTTTCGCCTATCGCCAAAATTTGGGTGAATTTCGTAATTTCTCAACATAACTAACTGGGTTGCAAAAAAAACAACCGCCAGAACATATATTACTTTTCTTGGAAAATATGAAACCAATCCAGCCGCGGCCAATGTCAACAATGGATACAATTGATAAATAAAATGGGACGAACCATATGGCCGAGTGCTGTCAAATAATGATTTTCCGACGTACCACAGTCCCGTCAGATTAAAAAATCCGTTCCTAAAATCAAATATCAAAAGCGGCAAAAACGCCAAAGTTACTCCGATAAGACTTGGCCAAAAAAACTTTCTTTGCCTCCAAAATACCCACGCCAAAACAAAAACCGCTCCCAAAAGGAAAGCATAGTGAAACGATACCGAAATTCCCGCCCACAATCCCAGCAGCAAATAACTTAACCGTTTCTGTTTCCGCTTCGCCCTTAGTCCTAAATAAATAACCCCTATCGCTCCGAAGGGCACCAGGCTGACCGGCGACACAAATCTCTCAACTGTTGAAAAATGAAACGACGCCGCATATCCGAAAGCCGCGATCAAGCCAACTCTCCTTGATCCGATCATCAAGCCGATTCTCCACATTAAATAAGACCCAAGCGCCCCGATACTCGCCTGAAAAACCGCAAAAACCAGCGGATTTCCGCCTCCGGCAAAATAAACCGGAATCATCATCCATAAATACCACGGCAAATGGAACAAATGATGGACATATTGCGCCGCCTCCAGTCCCAAAAGCCACGGTTTCTCACCTGCTAAATAAGAAGTTAAATAATAAAACAGATTATTAGTTTCTCCGGAAAACACCATTAACTCGCTAACCTTCCAAAGGCGGAAAAATACTGCCAAAACCATGATGGCAAAGATCGGTAAATTCATTTCTTTCTCACTGTATCGGCATAAAATATAAAGTAAACATCCCGTTCTATAGGAACAATCACATCCGGATTAACTTTAACTACTTTCCCGTACTCAACCGCCTCTTCATAAACATCTCTGACATACTCGCTCTTAAGCAAGGCTTTCGCGTAGGGTAACCGCTCGCCGGCGACAAATAATATAATTACGGTTACCCCGATTAGCTGCGCCATTCCGGAACGCAATTGATTAATCCCCCGCTGAATAACTTCCGCTGAAGCAATTGCGATAAAAGGTAAAAGAGGGAACAGCAAATATTCGTGATACCAAGCCGCCTGACGGAAAATCATAATATGGGCTAGGCCAAATATTCCAAGGAAAAATAAAAGAATCGTGTTCCCTTTGTATAGATTCCTGGTCAAGCTGTTCGACCATCCTGAGCTCACCGCCGAAGGGCCAGGAATGACAGAAAATATCCAGATCATGGATAGCAACAATAGAGATGCCGTAAACAAATTTATGGAATAACGCAGTTCTTTAATCAAAAAATCAATCAAACCAATTGATGCTCCTCCTAATCTGGCGAAAAAAATGTTTCGAAGCTCACCGGCAGCTTGCGAACTTAAAATTGAGGCGTGAAACAAAAAAAGGGCTAACAGGGCTACGGCAATCAACGGTAATTGGAGAAATTTCATCTTCTCTTTTGGCTGAAACAAAATGCCATGAATAAATATCAAACCCATTGCATAATATCCGGACCAACCGATCAGCATTGCCGCAGTTGACGCCAATAGTAAAATTTTCCACCATTTCTTTTCCCGACTCCGGCGCCAACGCAAATATGAATAAAATCCCAAAAGCGCAAACGGCAACAATACCACTTCATGTACCGGATTTTTCCCGTAATAAATAAACATCGGCGTCATTATCATTAAAATACCGGCTAAAGTTCCTGCTCCGGATGAAATCAATTCTTTTCCCAACATCATCACCAATAGTACCGACACTAATGACGCTACTATCGGGATCAATCTTGTACTCCATTCAGACACTCCGAATAATCTGTAGGAAAAACTGATTAATACCGGCAACACCGGAGTGTAGTGGGTTAAATATTTTCGGTCATCCGACGGGATATCAGCCGTTGCCATGGTCGCTCCGAATTTTAACGGGAGATACCCAAACCTGAAGAAATTTTTTGCCTGCTGGCCGTAAACCACTCCATTCCAATCGTGCTGGCCGATGAATGGTTTATTGAGATTGATTGAAAGTAAAACTGCGGCTAAAACAATTATTCCTAAAACTAACGGCTTATTCACTTCTCGTCTTTAGGCAACATAATCGGGATACCGTCGCGAACTTCGAAGACCCGCTTGCACTTGGAACATTTGAGCCAATATTTTCCCTTCAAGTTGACTTCTTTGACCGGAAATTTATCATCTGGGCAAGCCAAAATTTCTAAAAGATCTTTGGGAATTGACATTGATATATTGCTAGATTGTTAGATTGTTAAATTGTTTTTTCATCTATGAACAATTCAGCAATTTAACAATATAACAATTACTCTGACAATACAACTGATTCATAAACTTTCAAAGTTGATCCGGCGACTTTGCTCCATTTGTAATGCTTCGCCACATTGTACCCATTTTCTCCCAGTTTGGCAAGATTCCGGTTTTTTAAAGCCCTGACGATGGCCAAAGCCAATTTTTGTGTCGATCCCGGCTCAACCAGATAACCATTGATTCCGTCCCTAATTAGATACGGCAATTCTCCGACTCTGGTAGCCACTACCGGGAGTTTCGCCGCCCAGGATTCGAGCAAAGTTAAAGGGAAACCCTCTGATAGGGAAGGCAAAACAAAAAGATCGGTTTTTTGATACATCTGTAATACGTCCTCCTGTGATAAATCACCGCCGGCAACCAGTAGTTTTATTTGAGGAATCTCCTTTTTAACTAATTCTAAAGCTTTCTCCAAAATTACAAACCCTTTAGCCTGATCATTTTTACGACCGACGAACAAAACAATTCTGAATTCTGAATTCTGAATTCTGAATTTATCGCATTGAAAACGCGATACGTCAACCCCATTTGGAATATAAATCACATTTTTATTGGCATTGGGAACTGACAAAAAATTCCTCGCTACCGTGATTTGAGCATCATATTTTATTTTAGTTAAAACTAATTTCTCCATCCAACGACTTTCGTTATAACCATGCACAGTCACTACTACCGGGATTCCTAATATCAACGACAGTATTTTCCCCGACACCATAACCGGAATTGAATGAGCGTGAATTAAATCAAATTTTTGTTTGAAGAAATGGTGAAAAATTACTTGGGGGATTACGCAAAGCATCCACGCTAAACGCAGGAAAACATTTGGACTTGAACCACTAAAATTCTGAATTATGAATTCTGAATTCTTAATTCGCATCTCGCGCTCTAGAGCGACGAGATGCGCCTGCCCGCCTCCCTTAAATTTATCCGGTGAAACGTCAATTAAAAAGCAAATGTTCATATTTTTTATTTACTTTGTCCCAATCATATTTTTTAACCAGTTCAAGCCCTTCTTCCGCTTTTCGGTCATAAAGCTTCTGATCAGTTAGCAATTCTTCAAGTTTCTCTGATAAATCGACGTAATCACCAAGTTCATAAAGCAAGCCTCCTTTACTTCCGTTTAAAACTTCCTTATTGATAGGTATATCGGCATTAACTACCGGCGTCCCGACCGACAACGCCTCAATAGTCACCAAACCAAACCCTTCTATAGCCGAAGGCAGAACGTGGATATGAGACTTGGATAATAATTCCCATTTCTTTTCTTCTGAAACTCGGCCGAAAAATTCAGCCTTAACTTTTAACTTTTCACTTTTAACTTTTAACTTGTCTTTTTCAGGCCCTTCCCCCACCACTATCAACCTAGTATTTGGAATCGTATCTTTTAACAAATAAACCGCCAAAATTAAATCCTGTATTCTTTTATACTTTACCAACCTTGAGATACAAATGATGGTTGGTGTTTTAAATTTAGAATAACGGCTATAAGCGTTATAACTGTTATAATCAACGCCGCCATAGATTACTTCGATCTTTCTCCTGTCAACCCCTGCTTCAATTAATTTTTTTTTGGTTTCTTCTGATAAGGCAATAATTTTATCCCAGGGAAGCCTGACGGAAATTCTCTCGGAAATTTCAGTCAATAAACCATTTATAAATCCTAATCTTTCTATCGCCTTCCCCAAAAAAACGTCAGGATACCAAGCTATCGCTTTAGCTTTGATTTTTTTGGCATAAATAAAAGCCAATATATAAGTGGTGAAATTTGTTCCTTCTACCACATCAACCGTCGGAAGCCGGGTAAAAATAATTTTCGCGATCCAACGAAAAAAGAAAAATATTCTTTGTATCGCTGTCAACGGCGAATTAAATGAATAGCCTTCGGAGCGGCTGACGACAGCCACATCGTGTTTTGTTTTTTTTAAATATTCATATAAACGCCTTACCCTAACTTCCACTCCTCCGGTGAAATACTTATCGTTGCGGGGAAAAAATTCGGTGAACAGTACAATTTTCACTTCTGGTCTAATGCGATAATTCGGGTTAATCTGGTGATCTCATGGCGCAAATTCTCAATCATAACGTTGCTTCTGAAATTCAGGTAAAACAACAGGACGATAGAAATATATAGGGCAACGTCAACTCCCCGGCCTATCCCCAATCTTTTAGCCAATTGAGTCATCAGCTCCGGTTTGATGACCGCTATTAAAACCAACATCCAAACCAATATCCAAAACAAGAACATCCCCCATCCGATTGAACCCTCTCTGGTTCTTAACCATACCCTAGAAAAAGCAAAAATTAAAAATGCTATGGCGATAAGCTGTAACGGAAAAGTAATAAAATTCATAACTAGATTTCTCGACTCGCCTTATGATAAACCGGACTCGCTCGAAATGACGCCAAGCGTCATCTGAATAACCTCAACAACAATTTTACACCGACGCTGAAAGCATTGCTATTTTTCTGGCCTTTTGATCTGGAATATGTTGTATACATAACTTTAATCGGAATTTCTTTCAATCTTAATTTACACCGCTTAATCTCATAAAAAAACTCGTTGCTGACTTCCATTTGATCGGTTTTTATCTGAATCATTTCAATCGCCCGACGATTAAAAGCCCGTAAACCGGAGGTGGAATCTGTGGTTTTAATTCCGAATAGCCACCAGGTCAACCAATTGCTTAAAGTCAAAACTATTTTTCGATCCCATGGGATTTCGCTCCAACCTAGTTTTGTCCTGGTTCCGATAACTGCGTCTGCCTTTCTGCTTATAATCGGCTCCAGCACTTTTAAAATATCAATGGGATCATGTTGGCCGTCGGCGTCAAAAGTTACTGCATAGTCTACGTCCCGTTCTTTAGCCCAATAAAGTCCGGTCCCCAAAGCGCCTCCCAAACCCCGGTTAATCGGATGAGAAACAACGATTGCCCCGGCTTTTTTGGCTTCATATCCTGTCTTATCATTTGAGCCGTCGTTAACAACCAAAATTTTTACCACTTTGACATTGTCGATCACGCCCTTGATAGTGTCCGCAATAACCTTTTCTTCATTAAAAGCAGGGATGATCACGAGAAGTTTTCTGGGACCCATCATTATTATTGTTTTGTAAAATGATTTAAATCATTTTACATTAGATCCTCTCCTGATGCGACTTAAACCATTCAACGGTTTTTTTAATTCCGTCTTCCAATTTAATTTTGGGCTGCCAGTTCAAGATTTGCTTGGCTTTTTTGAAAGATAAACTGCTGGTAATTTGTTCGCCCGCCCTCGATGGACCATGAACCTGCTTCCAATCCGCCCCAAAATTGTTACCGACCAATTCGAAAATTGAATTGACGTCGGTCTCGATAGAAGTTCCAATGTTAAAAACCCCGACCTCCGACGTTTCTAAGGCCAAAACATTGGCTTCAACTACATCTTCCACAAAAACATAATCTCGGGTCTGTGAACCATCGCCGTTTATCACCGGCTGCTTCCTTTCCAATATTTTTTTAGAAAATATAGAAACCACTCCTGCTTCTCCATTGGGATTTTGCCTGGGACCATAGACGTTGGCGTATCTTAAAGCCACAAACGGAATGCCGTATTGGGCGTGATAAAACCCGAGATAAAGTTCCGCCGACCTTTTTGAAACTCCATATGGCGACAAAGGGGCCGACATCATTTCTTCATTAAACGGAGTCGGTTTATTCCCGTACATCGCCCCGCCGGTGGAGGCAAAAATAACTTTTTTCAGCGACTTATATTTTACCAACGATTGCATTAAGTTGATCGTTCCCAAAATATTAATTGCGGCGTCAAATTTAGGATCGTCCACCGATTTTCCGACATTGATATGGGCCGCGTGATGATTTAAGACTTCAGGTTTTTGAGAAGATATCACCGACTCGACAAATTCTTCATCAGCAATACTGCCTTCAAAAAATCGAGCTAAGGGATTAATATTTTCTTTAACCCCGGTTGACAAATCGTCAATTATTATGACTTCGTGACCCTTCGATATATAGGCATCGATGACATGACTGGCAATAAATCCGGCTCCGCCGGTGACTAAAATTTTCATAAAGAATATTATAGACTCAAGCCAAAAATCTTCCCGACAAAAACAACACTGTGCTGACGATCAGTAATACTGAACTTATAGAATAATAAATCCACCTCAACCCTTGGCGTTTCTCACCATTGAGCCAACTTCCGATTATGATAAATACCGAAAACATCACCAAAATATATCTGGGCATACTGGAGAAAGTTCCGGTTAAAGTCGGAGCCAGGAAAGATAAGAGCCCAAAAACAGAATATGACAAACGGGTTTTTTTCAAGCCTATCAAGCCCAAGATCAAAAATGTGGCGGCGGAAAACAATTCCAACATCACTCGGTAATAAAGCACGGAAAAAAAACTAACCGTAACGGACATCTTCAAGTAACGCCAAAACACCTGATAAAGAAGGACAATTTTATCAGACCGGCTGGCCCCGAAAGCTGGTTGAGAATGGATAAATTTTAACGGGTCGTTAAAATGTTGATTTAAATAAACCATGTAGGCGATCAGCCCTAGAGAAACCATACAAATAGACAGAAGCGGAACGATCATGGAAGACTTGCTGGGTTTGACAAAAAGCCTAGACTCTTTTAACTGCAACCAATATTCAACCGCCAAAGCCAGCAGTAGGAATATTCCCACCAAACGGGTAGCAGCGGCCATTGCTCCCAAAACTCCGGCTAACAACCATTTTTTTCTTCTGGCCGCCAAGAAACTGCCAAACACTAAACACAAGAAAAACGCTTCTCCGTAAATCGCTCCCAAAAAAAACGCGGTCGGGAAAAGCAATAAACTTAAGATTATTTGCCTTGACTGATCGCTTTTAAAATCAATCCGCAATAAGCGCCAAAACAAACAGACTGCGATCAATAGAGACAAATTTCCCACCAACAAGGCGCTATAAAGTGAATTCAATGATAGATATTTTCCGACTAATCCGATTATCCACGGAAAAAGCGGAAAAAAGGCTTGGGTAAAATCTGCCACGTATCCTGATTCGGCAATAGTCAAATAATGGATTCCGTCAAATCCGCCCCAGGCCCAAATCGAGGGAATCCCGTTTCCCAATTCGATTAATTTTTGAAAGTTAGGATATGGAAACAAAAATCCTATCAGGCTGGTGGAAATCAACCCTAATAAAAACAGGCCGATTCTCCACCAAAAAGTGATTCTTAAAACTTTCAATATTTCAGAGCTGAACAGCTTTTTCATAAACTTTTAAAGTTAGGGCGGCAGTTTTTCCCCAATCAAACTTTTTCACTCTGGCCAAACCCTTTTGAATCAGCTTCCGCCTTAAATCACTGTCCGACAATAATTTTTTAATTCCTTCCGCCAAATTAATCTCCGTCGGTTTAACCAACCAAGCGGCGTCACCCGTAACTTCCGGCAAAGACGAGGTATTGGATGAAACCACCGACACTCCGCAAGCCATAGCCTCCAAAACCGGCAAACCAAACCCTTCGTAAAGACTGGGTTGAACATAAACAAGAGCCCCGGAATAAATCGCGGCCAAGTCGTCAGCTGGATCCATTTGGACCGATGGCAGAACTTTAACCAAATGACTTATTCCGAGGTCTAAAATCATTTGACGCAAACTGATAATTTCCGGGAGCGAATTTTTCTCAAATGCCCGGCTAACAATCACCAAATGAATTTTTAACTTGGCCACCACTCTTAACAAAACCGGTAAATTTTTATTGGGATTGACGTCTCCGACATACAATAAATATTTTTCCGGCAAGGAATATATTTTTTGGACGGATTTTATTTTCTGAATAGTTACCGGATTAAAATCTTTATCCACGCCCAAAGGAATAACATTAATTTTTTCCGGAGGGATTGACAAAAATTCAATTATGTCGGATTTTGAATGTTCTGAATCGGTGATGACCGCTTTCATTCTTTTGACCAAAATTGATTGGATCCACAGGGCTAAGCCGCTTCTTAACCCCGGTTTGAAAAAATCTTTCATCCTTAATGGTGTCAAATCATGAATAGTAATTATCTCAACCGGCGCCAAAGGGAATATGGGCAACGACTTGCGGAACAAATCAAAATTCGGATAATGAATCACATCCGGACTTTTAACCAGCTCAACCTTACTGGTTAAAAGTATCTTATGATCTGATCCCAGAGCCCTAAGACTTTCAACCAATTTCTTGGTATATCTGCCGATGCCGCGGGTTTTATGCTCCGAATTTAAAAATGAAGTATTAATTACTATTTTCATCTGTCCTGGAAAACTTTTAAGCTTCCCTTCATTCCCGACAGAAGACTCTCGGTTTTTTCTAAGATGCACCACAGCCCGAACTTGTCGGATTTACCTTCTACCGAAGTCGGAGTAAAGCCTAAAACTCTGCCTTTATAAACTTTACCAGGAATCGCAATCGGCTTGAATTCTATATAATTTTCGGTTTTGATCAAGGGCATTTTGTCCTGATCAATCTCTGCCATCACTTTTAAAGTTGAAAAATCGATAACTTTAATTGGAAAAGATGCCGGAGAAATTGCCATCCTCGCCGCTATTCCGCCATCATCAATCACCAAGCCGTTAAAAGGACACTTCAATTCCGCCGAGTCAAGCTCCAATTGGGAAAGTTCCACTTCTAAAACGCTGGAGTTAAGGTCGGCTTGGGCCCGATCCATCAGATATTTTTTATCGGGATCGTCATTGTCATCCAGCTTCTTCTTCAGTTGCTCAAAGGTAGCGCGTATTTTATTATACGCTTCCAACTTTAGCTGGTGCTTCTTTCCCAATTCACTTGTTTTCAACCGAGCCATTATCGTCCCCGCGCCTACGATTTTCCCGGTTTCCACGGAAATACTCTCAACCACTCCGGCAAAAGAAAATCTCAACTCGCGGATAGAAGCCGTCACCTTACCTTCCAAAGCTATCGGTTCAGCCATAGATAGTTTGTATTGTAGCAATTTCCAAAGAAATAAATAATGTCATTCCTGCCTCGAGATGAAACCCATACAAATCATCTTTATAGATTCCCCGTTCAAGTCGGGGAATGACGGATGCCGGAATGACGGAACCATTCGGATTTAAATATACCATTTTGATGCAGGAACAATCTAAATAACACCCACAGGCTCTCCAAACCGAATTTGACTCCGGGCCACCATTGGATTGAAGAAGAATCATTATAATAACGGGTGGGAATCGGAATACTGCCGATTCTCAAACCGAAACTGACCGCTGAAAACATAAATTGCTGGTCAAAGGCAAAATCGTTGGAAAACCTCTGGAACGGCACCAGTTTCAAAGACTTTATGGAATAAGCCCGCAAACCGGATAAGTATTCCGGATGGTTCAAGCCCAAAACCGTGTTAGCCAAAATAGTAAATAACCTGTTAAAGAAATATTTCCTTTTTGGCATACCACCATCAAAAGCCTCCTGACGGGAATGAATTCTGTTGCCAAACATAAAATCGTATTTGTTATTTATAATCGGAGTAACTAAATCCGATAATAAGCTGGAATCATATTGATAGTCCGGATGGAGCATAACCACCACATCGGGATTTCTTTTTAACGCCTCCCAATAACAGGTTTTTTGATTGCCGCCATAACCAAGATTATTTGGATGTTCAAACACCGTTAAACCAAGTTTTCTGGCTACTTTTACAGTATCATCCGTTGAATGATCGTCAACCACGATTATTTCGCTTACCAATCCTTTTGGTATATCGCCAATGGTTTTAGCGATAGTTTTGGCGGCATTATAAGCCGGCATGACGATGATGACTTTAGGTTTATTCATAAAATCATGAAAACATTCAAGCATTAAATCAAATTGTTTTAGTGCTCTCGTGTTTTAATGTTTTAATAACACTTATCAAAGCTATCAAACTTCCAATGCTAACCAAATCTCCGATCATGGCAGCAGTTGGTTCACTAAATTTAGCTTCCACCATATGATACCCATTTCCTAAATCAATTCTTATTATTCCTTTTTCTCCGGCGTATTTAAAGTTAATCTCTCTGCCATCTACAAAAACTTTCCAACCCGGGAAATAAAGAGTATTAATATCAACCCTGATATCCTCGTCCGCCCTGACTGCCAATTCCAATAAATTAGATTTACTCCTAATAACCGTCAATTCGCCACTACCTTTAGAGATCAACGCCTCCGGCTTAAACGTATTAGCAATTCCTCCGTCATCCCACTTTGGCCGGTACTCGTTGTCGCTATTGCTTGTCCCCCGATATTCCACCAATTTGCTATCTGGATAATTAAGATATTCGTTAACCCGTAGGTGATTCCGATTGGTATAGATGGCTAAACCTACTAAAATTATAGCCAATAAAGGCCTGGCCTTGCAGGACAAGGCCAGGCCTTTTATAACTATCCCGGCCAGAGCGCTGGCAGAAAAAGTAGTTATCAACAAAAATCTCCACGGCATATCAATATTTATATAATTTTTCCACCAGTTCCAAATCTGAGTCGACTTTTCGGTCATTAAGAAAATGGAAAGAAAAAAAATTACCAAAAGCGATATTGACTCTATCAATATATATCTTTCCCTTGCAAAAAGGAGACTCCTTTTTAGAAGAAAAATAGCAACCAATATAATTACCAGCCCGACAACAATCCATTGCGCCATCCCTACCTGAAATGACATTCCGTCACTCTCCACTCCTTTCATGGAAAACGCGTATCCCCATGGAGAATAAATAAGCTGCTTTAAAGTTACAAAATGGTCGGCAAAATAATTAGGATTAAGTTTCTGGGTTAACCCTCGATAGGCCGCCGCCGGAATCAAATAATACGCCGCCAGTCCCACCCCTAAAATAAACATGAAGATTGTTTTTAAGATAAAAATTATCGAATTATTTGCATACTCACTTTCGTCATTGCGAGGAGCTCTGGCGACGTGGCAATCTGAATCTAAAGACGAGATTGCCGCGCTTCCTTTGGTCGCTCGCAATGACATTTTCCATCGATTTATAAAGAAATGTGTCACTATCCAGGGAATAAACGCTAACAAAACTATTTGCGCCATCATGGCGTGAGATAAAAACAAACCGACAATCGCCACTGTCCCAGCTAAAACATTAATCTTAATTTTCCTGCCGCTAGATATACTCCCAAACAATAACGGTACAAATATCGCCGCTGCATGTTCTCCCAGAGCCGCCCTAACAAACATCACTGAAAATCTATATGGTACCCACATATACAAAATTGCCGCAGTCAGGCCGGCCAAATTTCCCCATCGCCGCGCAAACCAAAACATTGCCAGACCGGAAAATATGTAAGCCACAAAGAATACCGTTTTGATGCTATCCTGAAAAGATAACCCTGCCAGCCGAAATACTTCTCCGGCGTAAAAGGGCAAACGATAAGTAAAGAAAAATAATGGATAGCCGTATCCGTTGTACAGCTGGCGGCTAAACCTAACCGGAATTTGCCGGTCTTTTAGCCCTTGCTCAAACGCATATTGCCTGACCAACTGATGTTCTCCGTCATGACTGGTATAAAAGCCGGAATGAAATAAGGCTTTTGCACCAAATAAACTAAAGATCAAAATTATCAGAATTGATATGAAGATAGGCTTTTTCATTAGAGCATTAGAACATTGGAGCATTAGAGCATTTTGTTTTAATGCTTTCATGATTTTCATAATTCTGTAGCATTAAATGCTGTTTTTCCGTCAGGATAATTAATTTGCCATTTTATCGGTTTACCTTTAGTCTCATCCGAAGATGAGATGACCAGAATTCTCTGTTGATCAGAAAATTGGTCCCACTCAATTTTTCTGAATTCGAATTTGTCAAAAAACTTGTTAAATTCGCCATCGTTCACCCAAATTTTAGGATCATAATTCCCGTACCATAAAAAATAAATATATGGCTGGTCATAAGAAGTTGTCACCACAATTTTTTCATAATCATTTTTTTCCGCCATTGCTCTTTCCACCATCTGCTTATAACCGTATTGCCAGGCGGGGGCGTATTCTAATGGAGAATGAACATAATATTGATGGAAGTAATGACCAATTTCAAAAGAAGCGAAGAGCAAAAAACAAAAAGCAAAAAGCAACGGCCAAATTCGCTTAATTTGGCCAATTTGACGAATTCGACCAATTAACCAAATTAATCCGATCCCTTCAAAAATCTGGAAAGTCGGCAAAAAAAGCAAACTTCTCACCGCCGACGGAGTCCCTCCGGTCAAAGCGGACGCGGCGGGGGCAAGAAGAAACCAAAAAATCAGCGCTCTAGCTGATTTTCTGTCCTGAGCGGAGTCGAAGGACCTCTTCAAAATAAAAATCAGACCCATGACCAATAACGGCAATTCCCACCAATATAAAAGCCCAACGCTTGTGGCCCGATGGCGATCAATCCTATCACCATTCAAAAACCAAAATCTTAAATCAAAATGATCCAAATATCCTTTAATGTATTGTTTGCCATAAACAAGATATTTTAAATTGATTATTTTATCCAGCGGATTTCTGCCGTATTTTTCCAACCTATCCCGACTAACGGTTAACAGATTATCTATAGTCAGAAAACTGGTTTTCTCAAATCTGGATTGGCCTACCTTTTGGAAAAAGATGGTATATGAAATGGTTAGAATGGTTAGAATGGCTAAAAAGGCTGACAAAATTAGCGGTAGAGTTGATCTCCTAAAAAGGTGTAACTTTGCTTCTGCAAGGTTACACCTTAATAGAGACAAAAATTCCATTCTGTAAATCCACAATGTTACAAACACTAGCAACGGTGCCACCACCCTTAAGCTGTGATATGACATCATCGCCGCACTCATGAAAACAACAGAAAAAAACATTGACCATAGCGAATTCTGATCTAACGCTCTAATCAATAACCACATCCCGGCGACAAAGAAGAGCAGCCCGATGTTTGCCTCAAAGGCAATGCGGGAAAATTGCAAATGCCAAGGGGAGATGGCGAGGAAAAAAGATGAAAGTAGGGGAATGGTTAAATGGTTAAAATGGTTAAAAAGTTCTTTCACCAGAAAGTAAGTTACCAATACCGTCAGGGTTCCGGCTAAAGCCGAAGGAAACCGGACGGAAAATTCTGTTTTCCCGAAGATTTTGAGCACCGGAATTAACAGATAGGTATAGACCGGCGGTTTGTAATCGCCAAAAGATTGAATAGATAATGGCCATGAATGGCCAAATTCATCCCGGCCGGTTTCCAAAAGAGATTCAGCATTGTAGGCTAAACTAACTTCATCCCAATCCAAAGAAGGCGGCACCGATCCCAAACGATAGAAACGGAGAAAGGCAGATAACAAAACTATCATTATTAAAATGACTAATGTTCTTTTCCGTCCGCGGCCGCGGGGAGTTAATGATAAAGTTTGTTCTTTTCCGTCCGCGGCCGCGGGGAGAAAAGAGTAAAATTTATTGATTAATTCAGTCATTTATTTTTGTTTCCTAATAACATTAAATTCCGGAAAACCGTTGGTGTCGGTAATCGTTTTTAATAATTCAAATCCATTCGGTGGTGTGTCGGCTCGGGTGACCACTAGCTCATCAGCGGCAATTGTGGCCAAATCCGGAACGTAAAATCTGTACTTATCAAAATAATGAACATCAAAAAATCCAAAAACATCGCCGGATCTGCCCCCGTCTTTTGCTTCCTGAATATATCTTCTAGGATCATATTTATTATAAAAAAGAAAATATATATACGGCCGGCCCAAATCCGGAGTCACATAAATTGTCCGATATGAACTACTTGTTTCTTTCAAATACGAAACCAAGTTTTTATAACTGGTCAACCACTCCCCTGCCCATTCGTTGGGATAGTAACGGTAGTAGACGAATTGGAATCGCCCCAATTCTAAAATCCATATAAGTCCTATAAGACTTATTAGACCCATAAGTCTCATAGACTTCATCCGACCCCAAAACCAAACCACTCCCAGGGCTATCAATATTTGCGGCACCGGTAGAGTCGAGGCGCTGCGGAGGGCATGAGGGGTTTCGCGGGCTAATCCGGCCGGAATCGCCGCTAAAAGCAACCAAAAAATCAGTGTTAAAGCTGATTTTTTGGCCTGAGCGAAGTCGAAGGGCCCCTTAGAATTAACGACTAAACCCATAAGACTTATAAGACCTATAATAAAAAATGGAAGTTCAATCAAATACATTTCTCCCATATCGGGAATATTTATCCGGGGATTGCGGTCTCCTTGGACAAATAAATAATTTAAACTAAAGTGCTCCAAGTAATGCTCCATAAACAACCTGGCGTAACTCAAATAGCGATGATGCAGAATCCGGCTGACTAAAGTATTCCCATCAATATCCCGCCGGCTATTAGATTCTTTAACAACCGCCAAATCAGAAAAAATATTCACTTCGTTCCACCGAAGTTTGCCTTCCGGCGAACGGATATGATTCACCATCGGTAACACCAAAAATGCCCCCAACAGCGCCGTTGCCAGCCACCATTTCCAGTTCAAAACCGCAATCCTTAAGTAAATCAGGGTTAACATAACCAAAAACAAAGGAGACAACAATCTATTGGCATTAAAAGTGTACGCGGCCAAAATAAAACTAAAAACAGAAATCGGCAGCCATCTTGTCGATTTGTAAATAGCATAAAGAAAAAACAGTACTCCTAAAGCGTTCAACAATACGGCCAAGTTAGATTCAAACCCCACCCGAGATAGAGTTACTGACCAAGGCGAAATAGCAATGAGAAGAGCGGCAAGCAAAGGAAGAACACTCGGAGAACTCTGAAGACCAGAAAATCTGACTCTCTGATTATCAGAATGTCTGACATTCCGGTTCTCCGAGTATTCTGAGTTTTCAGAAAGTAACGCTTTTGTTAAATAATATGTCACCACAATCAGCAATGTCCCCGCCACCGCCGACGGCAGCCGGACCGCAAATTCATTCAATCCAAAAAACAAAATTGACGGAACTATTGCATAAATATATAATGGCGGCTTATAATCTCCGAAAGCAAAAAATGTGTCAATAGGTAAAAACCGGCCGTGTTCGTCAAATCCGGTTTTCAAAACCGAATACGCGTTCCAACCCAAACTAACTTCATCCCAATATAATCCGGGAGGATTCGAACCAAGTTTCCAAGTCCGCAGGAAAAAGCCGAATAAGACCAGTGCAATTAATATCCAATTAGTTCTCTTCATTTTAAGATAAAGAAAATAATACCTATAAGACTTATAAAGGTTATCAGGCTGATAATCAACCCGTTTCTGAACGAATCCGGAAAATACCACATAGTAACGGTATGATTCCCGGCCGGAACCGGAACTGCTCGCAAAGCGGTAAAGGCGGTGAGAACCGGCAATTTTTTTTCATCTTCAAGTTTTGCCTGCCAACCAGGATACCAAGTATCGGAGAGAAACAGAAGTTGGTCTGACACCGAAGTTGTTTCAAAAACAATTTTTATTGGAGTATAGCTTTTAATTTCCACCTCGCTTTTCGGATCATGGACAATATTGAACTCCCGATTTACCGGCGAAGACAAAATTAGAGATAAGCGCGGTTCGAAGCTGGGATCGTAAAGTCGGTCAAGTGTTTTCTGGTCATCAATTTCTACTCCGTAATTTCCTACCAAGTATGCTCTTGGATATGAATTACGATATTCAAAAATTTTCCAATCTTTATCTGTAAAAACCAACCGTTGTTCGTTCTCCGAGAGACGCGGTAAGTTGTCTGTTAGCCCTACATCCAACCACTCTGAATGATCAACCAAATACTTCACCCCCAAAAGACTCATTAATCGGCGCGTTCTCGGATTGGTAAGATCAGTGTCTAAAGTAGCGTCGCTTGACGTCAAGAAGCTATTAGAAAGTTTACCGGTCTTTGATGACGCTAATAATAAGGATCGTTTTCTATCGTTTAGAGCATCGTATCCGTCGACACTATAAATTCCCCAATAAGTTGCCAAGTTATCCTGCAAAAATTTCCCATTATAGCCAGTGAATCTATTTATTCCGGCGTGATCCCTAAGCCAGGCGATAGTTGGGTGATCCGGAAAGAAAAACTGCTTTTCAGAAAATGGAGTAAATTTATGGTATTGATAGAGAAGTTGACCCAAGTTAACGATAAAAACCCCGGCCAAAGCCAACCTGGAAATGGCATTTCTTCTGGTCCTAGAAATTAAGATTAATAAACCGGAACCGGAAATAAATACACTTCCCGGGATAACCAAATTCCTAAACGAAGTCGTTCTTGTCGTCACTCCCAATATTATTATTACCAAAACTCCCAGAATAGACACTGTTCGTGCAATCAAGGGGCAGTTTTGTTTATTTCGAACAATTCGCAATCCAAATCCTGCCAGAATGCTCAAGCCAAATGCTGGGATAAAGAGAATACGATTGGGTATGCTGGTGGATAACAAGGGAATTTTTGCCTGGTAGATAATTCTGGACCAAGGAGTGTTGAAAGCAAAACTAGTTGCAATTATAGAAACCAAAAACCAAAATTTCACCACAGACGCGTCGGGTGCGTCTCGTTTCCTGGAAAAGAAAACAATCAGGAATAGCAGGAGAGGGATCGTCCCAACATATATCACTTGCTCGTAATAGCTGCCGCCGGAAATCGGTGCGGAATAATTTTGCGTTGTCGGATGACCAAAATAATCAGGAGCAAATAAGGTCACCAAATACTCTATTGGCAACAAATACCCACGAAGAAAATCCTGATAAGATTCTCCGGAGTTAATAATTACCCGACTTCCTCGTTGAAATAGTTCCAGGGCCGGAAAAACATAGAAGGACGTTAGAAGCATAGCTATAGGAAACCATGCCAAAATCAAAAGAGTCAATTTCGGAATTTTCCATGAACGATAAATTGTATAAATAAAAGCAACCGCCATGACATAAAAAGTTGTCTGCCAAAAACCCGCCAGAATGGAAAATACTAAGCCAGACAAACCAGTTAACCACCATTGTTTTTTGTTCTTTGTTTTTTGTCCTTTTGCGAGCAATTTATCAATCGCGAGCAATATCAACGGCAGCCAGATGATCGTCTGGGGAGAGACAAACACCCCCATCGTCCACGAGCTCATAAAACCGCTGAGCATAAATGTCACTGCCCCAAACATGGCTTCGACTGAAGATAATCTCAAGTTTCGAAGATACCAGTAGGTAAAAATTCCGGCCAGAAAAAAACCTACCATTTGATAAAACGTCCAATACACCGGCAGAGGAAGAAACAAAAGCAGGAATTGAAGCGGATAATAAATGGACGACTGCCATTCTCCGGCATGTGGATTTCCGGCAAAGTTGTAGGGATTCCAAAGTGGTAATTGCCCTGACCGGAACATGCGCTGGGTAAACGCCATATAAGGGTAAAACTGCCGAAGTTGATCCAACATTCCGGGTTTACTGGGAACACCGGTAGGAAATCCATCGAAGTGTTCCCAATACCATGGAGAAAAAAAAGATACCAGATTACGGCCATTCAAGGGAATCTTTCCAAAAAAGATAGTTGGAAGGAACATCAGAAACAAAACCAGGAAAATCGCCAAAAGCGGCCACCGCCTCGTCATGTTCGATATGCCTGTTGCCCCAATTTCATCATCACCACTACAATCACCAGAAAAAATGAAGCGATAATCAGACCATTCCTAAATGAGTCGGGAAAATACCACATAGTAATTGTATGATTGCCGGCCGGAACAGGCATCGCTCGCAGGGCGTAGTCGGCCGCCAAGATCTTAAGCTCTTGGCCGTTTTCCAATTTTGCTTGCCAACCTGGATACCATGTATCGGATAAAAATAATAGTTGGTCAGACGCGGCTGAAGTTTCAAAAACAATTTTAGTCGGCCGGTATTGCAAAATCTTAACTTGGGCCAATTCATCCTGTTGAATCGAAAAGTCCTTTTCCGGTTCTTGATCCAATAAAATGTTTTGCCGGGGATCAAAACTATCCTCGTATAATCTGGATATCAATTTTTCTCCGTCCGGAATAACTTCATATTGTCCCGCCAGAAAAGCTCTGGGGAAAGCGTCTAAAAATTCCCAAATTTTCCAATCCCCGTTTTCAAAAACCAGCCGTTGGGAGCCGTCCTGCAAACGTTTTTTATCAGCCGTTGGCCCCGTGTCCAACCATTCCGGATGATCCACTAAATATTTTATGCCGAAAAGTTTCATCAATTTAATGGTCCGGAGATTTTCCAAATTTCTTCCCAAAATTACATCGGCCGACCGCGGCAAGTCTAAATCCAGCCGGCCTTTCACCGCCGAATGCAGTAATACTGATCGCTTGTAATCATTAAGCGAATCGTAACCTTCAACAGAATAAATTCCAAAATTGGTGGCAAAGTTATCGCCTAAAAATTTTCCGTTATATCCTATAAATCTGTTGATTCCGGCATTTTTTTGCAACCATTCGATTGTCGGATGGATCGGATAAACAAACATTTTTTCAGAAAAAGCCGTAAACTTGCGGAACTGATAAATGTTTTGGGTTAAGCTAATAAGGATCATGCCGGCTATGGCTATCTTTATGAAGCCATTTTTCCATATCACGGTCCCCAATAAAATCAATGAAAGAAAGTAAACCGCCGCCGGCAAAACCATATTCCGTAGGGAAATTAAATAAAGTTGCGGCTCTTTTATCGGAGCAACCGCTCCAAAACTGGTCTTGGTAATCAAGGTATTCAAAAATAAAACTATTATTCCCAACCCTCCTGCTAAACCTATCTTGATTGCCCGTTTTCGATTAGCCGCATCGGCCAATAAAGATATTCCAAAAGCCGACAATATCGATAAACCAAAGGCTTCCACAAATAAAATCCTATTGGCTATTCCGGTGGACAACACCGGAATTTTATAACGGAAAACCGCAACAGCCCAGGGAGTTTTAAAAGAAAAACTAGCCGAGATTACAACCATCAACAACCAAAATAAGATATCGTTTCTTATTTTCCCTTTCTTTTTTGCGGCCAAAGCCACTATAGCTAACAATAACGGGATTGTCCCGACAAAAATTACGTGCTCATAGTACCAGCCTCCGCCGACCCGGGCAAAATAATTTCTGGTGGCTTCATGGCCGAAATAATCCGGAGCGAATAAAGTTACCAGATGCCTGGCCGGCAACAAATATCCCTTTAAAATTTCCTGGATTCTGGACTGTGAATTAATATATTCCCGGCTGGATCTAGCCAACAATTCGTTGGTGGGAAGAAGATGAAAAGCGGTGAGACCAAAAGCCAGTGGGAACCAGATCAAAATCGTCAACAGCGGTTTTGAGATAATGGATAATGGATGATGAATGATGGATGAAAGGGAACGATAGAATGTATAGATCATCGCAACGATCATGACGTAGAACGTTGTTTGCCAGTAGCCGGCGAGAATTGAAAAAACCAAACTCAAGAGCCCGATACACCACCATGTTCTCACCTTCGTCCTTCGGCCTTCGTCCTTCGACCTTACGATGAGCCGATCAACGGCGAGAAGGATCAACGGCAACCAAAGTATTGAATGCGGCGCAGTCACCACTTCCATATTCCAAGTAACCATAAATTCCGAAAACATAAACGTTATTCCGCCAAAAATTGCCGCCAACTTGCCAATTTTTAGATTTAATAAATACCAATATGTGAACAACCCGGCTAAAAAGAAAGCCGTCAACTGAAACAAAGTCCAATAAATCGGCAAAGGCAACAACGGCAATAAAATATGCAGGGGATAGAAAGCTCCGGATTGCCATTCGGCCATATGCGGATTTCCGGCAAAATTGTACGGATTCCATAACGGCAATTCCCCATGCCGGTAAGCCTCTTGGGTTAACCGCATATATGGGTAATACAAACGCAATTGATCCAACATCCCGGGTTTACCGGGGACTCCGGCCGGAAAACCTGCAAATTTTTCGTAATACCAAGGTGAGAAAAAACCTACCAGATTTCTGGCATTTAAAGGAATTTTTCCTTGAAATATTGGTGAAAAAGCCAATAGGACCGCTATCGCTATGGCAATAACCGGCAGATAACGAATTTGATTTTTATAGCTTGGCAATGACATAGGCGACCTTACCGTTGGGATAATAAACTCTATCTAAAATTTGTACCTCACCTTCCGGAATTTCATTTTCAAAGCCGATGTACAAAGCTTGAGGATCTTTAGGGACTTCTTTCCAATCAAATTCTCTAGGAATTCCCAAATTCAGTATTTTATCGGTATGCCCCCAACCGAGTTCATTAATTATGGGATTTCTTTTAATGCTTTTGTAAAAATCGTCAGGCTGAACTGGCAGATAAAAAGATAAAAAAATATACGGCGGGCCGCCTTTGTTGGTTAAGTAAATTTTATCGTATTCCGCCAATAACGGTTTTAGTTTATTCACCAATTCTTTTCGTCCGTAATGCCAGTAATGGGGCAATTCTTGGGGGATTAATTTAATATAACTATAGGAATAAAAAACCAGTGAAGACAGATATAGAATCGTTACAGCCATAATAAGGAGACTCCTTGGCGTACGCCAAGGAGTCTCCTTTATGGAGATAAATAGTCCAAAAGCAGTAATTAATGTCCATGGAATCACCAGATTGAACGAACGGTTGGCGGCAGGGGTCAAAAAAGTTAAACCGGCAACGAACGGACTCAATAACAAATATAAAATCAGAAACTTGGCCCGCTGACCTTTTTCCGCTTTTCTTCTTATCAGCCATAATCCGATCAAGAAGAACGGCAGATCTATCAAGTAAAGATATCCCAAGCGCGGAATTTTAAACGGCGGGTGGCTATCGCCTTTAAAAAATAAGAAAACCGGAGAAAAATGCGACCAATACCGCGATAAAATATCTTTGGCGTAATAATACGGCTTGTTATCAAGAAATCTGGAAATTACCGGCGGAATTTTTTTAAGACCGGCTTTGGTGTGGGCATCCCACAATTGCAATCTAACATTGTCATTAAAAAATACACTGGTAGTCCTGGCCCTGCCGGTCAAAATAACCGGATCTGTAATTGACTGAATCAAAATTGGAGACAAAACAACCAATCCGGTAATAAACGGAATAATAACTTCTTTCCATTTTGACTTTAATTCGTTAAATTGAGTAACGGCAAAAGCTAACAATATTAACGGCACTGTTACCCTTGATCCGTAATAACTGTATATCGCCCCGTCAAAACTTACCGCAGATATCACCCACCACCAATTTATCATTCCATTCTTGACGCGAAATCTATTTAAATAGATTCCCGCCTGCGCGGGAATGACAGTGTCGTTTAAACCCCTTATCAGACCTAAAACTCCTAAAGAAATAAAAAATACTTCAATCGCTACCAACATGGCCATTCTGGACATAAAGATATGCCAGGGGTTAATCGCCAGCAAAAATGCTGCGATTATCGGAAAACTCAGAAAACTCTGAGAACCAGAAAATCTGACCTTCTGACTATCAGAGAATCTGACGTTCCGGCCTTCCGAGTCTTCTGAGTGTTCCGAAAATTTAAGCAGTTCAATTGCGATAAAGTATATGATCACTATTGTCGCAGTTCCTAAAATAGCTGACGGCAATCTGACCGCATACTCATTTAACCCCATAATCCATACAAACGGCATCGCCAGCCAAGCCTGCATCGGTGGTTTCCAGTCGCCGAAAGATTCCAAACCTACCGGCCAAAACCGGTTATACTCATCATGACCTGTTTGTAATAATAAATACGCGTTATATCCGAAAACCGCTTCGTCTGAATAGAGTCCAATCGGAAATTTATCCAGATACGCCACCCTTAAAATAAATCCTAAAAATAGAATCGGTAACAAAAATTTATATTTCATATAGATTCCGTGTCAAGCACGGAATGACAAATGATATATCCATCTTATTAGCTCATAGAAAAAAACTGTCATTATCGCCAATTTAAATCCAAACCGAATCTTATCGGAAAAAAAATTTTTTACAATAAAATAAATAATTAATAAACTAATCGTTATGTCCATAATTTTCTTTCCTGATAAACAGCGCCAGCAATATTCCCAAGCTTATCATTGACAGAGCATCCGCAAATTTTCTTAACCTGGTTTCTTCAAATACTATTTTAACCGAGTGCTGGCCTGCCGAAACCGGAAAAGTGATCAACCCCCGCCAGTTCCGGTCTTGTTGCTCAATCGGCGCTTCGACCCCGTCAACGTAAACTTTCCAACCCGGAAAATAAAGGGTATTATCAACAATTCTTGAGGGGGCGGTAGCAAATATTCCGAACTCGTGCTTTTGCATCAACTTGTTAAGATTTTTTATTTCAACAGATCCTTCAGAACTAACTACTTCTATCGGCGCTTTGGGAAATTTTTCTTGGAATCTGATGGCCCAAACCGAGGTGGTCTCGCCGGTATCGCTGGTGCCTACATAATCGACTGCCAAAAACCGTTCTGTCAGATTTGAAGACCCGGCAATCCTCCAATAGACAATCGTAAACATAATTGGAGAGATTAATAGCGTCAAAGATATGACTTTGGAATACTTAAATTTATCCGACACAACAGCCGATATTAAAGAAGAACCAATAACAATTAAACTTAAAAATCTCCACGGGAATTGGAACTTTTGCAACAACGGAATCGCCTTCCATAGACTGATAGAAATCGGTAAAGTGATAAAAACTCCTACTAATACGCAGACAAATCCGGCTATCGCCAACTGAAAATTATTTTCCTGCCAATTTTTCCGGAAGCCAAATCGGAAAATGGAAACCACGCCTACCAGTATTCCAACCAACAATACCAATATTTGAGCGATGCCAATTTGAAAACTCATTCCATCACGATCAATTCCAGGCTCCGACCAGCCATAACCCCAAGGAGACC
This sequence comes from Candidatus Collierbacteria bacterium, assembly GCA_016183365.1. Lineage (GTDB taxonomy): Bacteria > Patescibacteriota > Microgenomatia > UBA1400 > JACPES01 > JACPES01. Next base: position 335,291 of record JACPES010000003.1, on the reverse strand, counting down.
AAATTAATTGTCTGAAAGCTAAAAAGTTAGTAGCGTAGCTTTGTTGGGCGGTAAACATCCAACTGGCCAAAGTGTATTTGGATTCCAGAATAGCCGGCAGCCAAAAGAATGCCGACAAAGACAGTCCCAGCAAAATACTTCCAAAATAAATCTTTAAATTCACGAGTTTCGCACTTGAACTGCAAGCGAAGTTGACAAACTTGCGAGTGAGCTTGCTGCCGTCTGAGGCCACCCCGAGCGCAGCGAGCGGGTGACAGCGAGCAAGCAAATTTCCGTCAACGAGCTTGCCAAGTGCGAAACTCGTGAAATGAAAAGGCTTTTTCCGATGAATACCGATTAGGACGATCGGATAAATAACAATCAACGGCAAATACATCAAAGCTGAAAGGTTATGGCTCAACATCAAACCTGCCACTGACAAGGCTAGTCCCGACGCGTAAAAAGTTTTTCCGGTTCGCCAAAGCTGTGTTGCCATTAGCATAATCAATGGAAAAAAGAAAAAACCAATGTGTTCGCCTAAAGCTCCCCTAACAAAAATATTTACCAACCGATACGGGGCCAAAAGATAAAATAGAGTTGAAACCAAAGCGGGAAATAGCGCAAAACGTAAAGTCCGCATCCATCGAAACCAGGCAAATCCGGAACCAATATATCCCAACACTATCAATAACTTAAAGATGGTTATAAACTGCAATTTTGTTACTAAATGTATCAGGGCCGAAAAGTAAGAAAGTCCCGGATATAGAAACATTATCGACGGAGTTCCGTATCTCCAATTTAATGGGCCGGCCCACCGGGGAAAAATATTTCCTTCTAAAATGGATTTTGAAAAGACTGCCGCCCGGCTGATATGAGTTTCCGCATCGTGAGTTTGGGGTAAACCCGGCAAAAACCATTGCCTGGTGACCAACAGCGGAAAAATAAATAATAGAACGTAAATGAGCCTTTCACCGATTAATTTTGACATGTTATTTCTTCTGTTTTTTTTGTAATAGGAAGTATCGAAAACGCCGGATTGCCATTTAGAAAATAAATTATTTTGGGATCACCGAGAGTAATACCGGAGCAATATTGATATTTATTTATGAATGGCTCTATTTCTTCTTTTGCAGCTCCTGCCAGAATTGACCTTTCCGGCAGTTCTTTCACCTGCGGGAGAGATTTAACGAAATTCCAGTTTCCTATTCGCTTTACCCAAACCCATCCGTCGCTATCAACTTCTTTAACAACATTTAAGCGTTGCTGAAAATTTATTGGCGGGATCCGATTATAAAATGAATAGAAAATATACTGCTTCGTATCCCTAAATCTGGAAGAAAGATATATCGGCAATTTTTCTCCATTTAGTTCCTGCATTAGCGGCTGATACTCATAATGGGTATATAAAGAGTGAAAAACTGGAAAGTAACTATGGTAGACCAGCTGGAAGCCTATCCAAGATAAACCAATTATTCCCCAAGTTGCCAATGATGTCTTTTTCGGAATGGCTAAAAATGAATACGAAGCAATAATTGAAACTACCGGGGCTAACGCGAAAGCTCTGGCAAAATTTCCAGGCCCGGTCAGGCTGTCGGCCAAAGGCGATAACGCCAACCATGGAAGTAGTATCATTTTTTCCGCCTCTGTCCCTTTAACCAACAACACCCATAGGCCCAATATTAACAAGGGAGCTTGGACCATCAGGAAGTGTCCGCCCGGCGGAAGGATGCCTTTATTGCTACCAAGAATAAACCATTCCCGAATCGAGAAATGCGACAAATAATTTGCCGTAAATTCCTTAATAAATAGCACCGGTTTATTGAAAAAAAACTTGCAAGTCAACCCAGAAAATTTAGCGTTGCAGGCGCCTCTTTCAGCATTAAGCTGCCCGACCAAGGCAACGTCGTTGGTAATATTCACCTGATTTAATCTGGCGTTACCCCCTTGAATAAGACTAATTTTAATAATTAAAAACGCGCATACCGCGCTCATTATCAATAAAACCATTAGATACTTCTTACCCCAAGCGCGGTTACGGTTAAGGAAACCCAAGAAAACAAAAAATAAGCCTGCAAGAACCCACATTCCGTAATAAGTAAAAATTGATAACATTAAAAACGCCGCGGAGGCGATTACCCATTGCCGGTGCTTTCGTGACTCCAGAAAAAAATATATGGCTGCCAAAAAAAACGCCATTGCCAGAGGTACTTCCGTGGCAATCCGAGTTAATCCGTAAATCCAAGGAGTTACTGCCGTCATGACTGCCGCCGGAAAAGCTATTTGCGGCCGGAATTTTTTGACAATCGCATAGACCAATAAAACCAGCGCCAAAAATGACAACGCGGAAACCGCCCGAACCGCAAGAATCGTCGGCCCTAATATCCGAACAAATGGAGCAGTTAAATAAATATAAACCGGCAAACTCCAGTTACCGAAGCCTTGAAATACCAGCGGCAAAAAATTTCCCCATTGGTCGCGGCCGGTGGTGGCAATAGACCATGCTTCATAACCAATGTTCGCCTCATCATTGTTTAATCCGGGTGGTATATCTCCTAGCCTATAAAAATGAAGAAAAAATAAGATTGTTAAAAGAAAAAAAATCGGCCAGCGTTTCATGATTTCCCATTATATCGAAAAATTATATATTCTCTTTTCCCGTCCGGCCAAACTTCCCGATCAACAACAGTAGTACCTTCGGGCAACACTTCTTCGAATTCATTCAATCGCACATAAAAAGTATTAATATCTACATTGTTTGGAATATCGCGATCTCTGGTGAAGGTAAACCTGCCAAACGATTCCACATGATCTAATTCCGCCAAATTATCCGGTTGTGAAATCTTTACTTCTTTCTGAAACGCCAAAGGATCAACTTTCAAATAAAATGCTAAATTGATATAGTATTGCCCGCCCAAAAATACTATTTTGCTCTGGTTATATGGGCGTAATTTTTCGAATAAATTACCATAGTAATGCCAAGCCTGAAGATATTTCGTTTGAACAGGGATTATCTGCGTATAACCATAAAGAAACAAGGAAAGAGAAACGAAAAACAATGAAAAGGCAAGGGATTTTTGTAGAACAGCCATCCGTTCAAAAACCAAGGCAGCGCCAATTCCGCCGATGAGATGAAGCGGAATCATTAAATCTTGGGCGTGTTGAGAATTTGGCACAATGGTTGATAAGGAGGCCACAACCGGAGCAACCAAAAGCCACCAAACAATTAAGCGGAAAGAAAACGCCAGAGATTTATCTGTATAACGAAAACAGCGTTTTAGAACCATAAAAAAACCGATTGGCAAAAATAACAACATTGTCCAATTGAGGAGCCCGGAATAAGGCATTCTAAACCGTTCATGCGGATCACCGGAAAAAAACAAAAACCGCGGATCTAAATGCGACAGATATCCTTTAAAAATCGCTCTCCCATAATAGAGCGGCTTATTGTGCTGTAATCTCGACAGCCAAACCGGATAACCCGGCGGCATCGATACAATATCTTTCCATAAAGAGCCTTTGATGCCCTGATCAGTGAGAACGCTTTGGGAAGAAGCGCGGCGGAATATTGTCTGCGGATTATTTTTCATCCAAACTAATTGCGGCAACACTGTTAAAATTCCAATTATCACCGCAATCACAATTTGTCGTCCGGACACAATTTTAACTGACTTTATTAAGACTAAACATCCAAGCAAAATAAGAGGCGTTGTTAATCTGGCGTTGTGGTATGAATAAAATGACAGGCCAAAAAACAACGCGCTACAAACAATATGTTTCCACTTTTTCCTTCTTATCCAAAAAATTAAACCTGCTATTCCGGCAAATATAGTTAAAGTAGAAAGATTTGCTTCCTGGGCAAATCGGGTTTGCAATATTGACCATGGAGACAGCATAAGTAAAATTGCAGAAAATAGTCCGGTGTCCCTCGAGAAAATCTCTTTTCCAACCAGATAGATAAGAACTATTTCCAGTGATCCGGCAATCATCGATGGCAGTCTAACCGCCAATGGAGTCAATCCAAAAATGGCCACAAACGGCATTGACGTGTATATGTATAAAGGCGGTCGCCAGTCGCCGAACGATCTGAATGCCAGCGGCCAGGATGTTCCGAATTGATCTTTTCCGGTTTTAAGTAAGCTATAGGCGTCGTAACCCATTATCGCTTCATCTGCAGTAAATCCCGGAGGAAACTTACCCCACCACACTACCCTCAAAAACAGAGAAAAAAAGAATAGAAAGAAAACAATCTTTCTACCGTCTTTCATAGATTCTAGTTTTCCCTTCTTGAAAAACCTTAACCCACCTCTCCTCTTCAAGATCAGACAGACTAAGCGCGTAACGGACTCCCAAAAGAGCAGTAATCGGGGATTTATAGTTTATAGGCCTGATAATCCGACCAAAACTCTGCGGCTTATCGGCTACTTCCCCGGATTCCATCTCTCCTATTAACAACGCGTATTGTTTCGAATAAATTGGATCGTAACCTTCGATTGATTTCAATTCATAAATTATATTTGCATTCGGAGGTAAAATGCGGCGGTCTAAAGTCATATATCTGTCGTTTTCCCGAATATTGTTTTGCAAAAATTTTATGGCAGGAGTTATGGGATACAAATATTCTTTTGGAGAGAACGGAGTAAATTTCCAGCCGAAACGGAAGAGATCGGAAATGACAAAAAGCAAAGAGCAAAGAGCAAAGAGCTGAAGTTTTTTGTTTTTTGTTTTTTGTTTTTTGTTCTCAAACAAGTAGAACAATCCACTTAAAATATAAAATAAAATCAAAAGCGTTACTGGCCATATTAAGTTGCGTTGGGAAATTAATTTATCTTCCGGTGAAAGTTTACTGCTAATTATTAATAGGGCAAACAGCAAAACGGTAAAGACGACAACGATGGTTATAACTTTTGAGAATAATTTCCGGGGATTTTTAATAAACTCGTTGAGACCAAAAGCCGAAAGGGAAGATAGTCCGAAAGTAATCAAATAAGATAATCTTGTCGGTTGCAGATCAGAAATTAATGGCAGCTTTAATTGATAAGGCAAACGCGAAATCGGATTGTCAGTCGCGAACAACAAACCGATAATTATCAGCGACCAACAAAACCTATGTAGATGTAGATTCGATAAGCTATAGCATATCGAATCTACATCATTTTTTTGAGAGTTTTTGGTGAGAACGCCTAAAAGAACAAATAGTAAAGGAATGATTCCGATATAAATTACCTGTTCGGCATAATTCCAAGCGCCGCGATAATTCAAAGTCGACGGGTTGCCAAAAAAATCCGGACTTATCATTTGAACTAACTGATGGGGACGAATGAAAAACCCTTCGCGGGTAAGAGCATCCTGTTGCTCGACTTCACGATTTGATGAGAGAGTAAATTTCAGTGATGGAATCCATTGAATGGACGTAAGGGCAAGAAACAAGAAACAAAAAACAAGAAACAATGAAATAGATCGTTTCGAAATACCCAGCCGGATAAACCAATACAGCGCCACAGCCATCAGTAGATAAAGCGTCACTTGCAAATGTCCGGCAAAAAGGCTGCTTGATAGTACAAATTGCAGAATCGCATGCCATTTCCAGGTTTTTTGTTTTTTGTTTTTTGTTTTTTGCATTTTGTCAACACACAATAGTGCCAATGGCAACCACAGTCCGGCATGTCCAATATTCCCCCACTCCAGCCAGACCAAATTGAAAGAAGAAAACGCCCAAACTAACCCGCCAAAAATCGCTGCCGAATTTTTTAAGGAATTTTCTTTAAGCCACCAGTACATAAATAATGAAGCCAAGATTGACTGAAGGATGATAAAAACCGTCCATGCCGCGGAAAAATTATTGATAAGAAAAAAAAGGATGTTCAGCGGATAAAATGTCCCCGCCTGAATATTTTCTATTGAACTGGCTCCGTAACCGCCAAAAGAATAAGGATTTTCCAACAAGGGAGTATCCTTAAAGGAGACTCCTTTAAGGATACTCCCTAACTGATTTATAGCTAACCATTTCCACGGGTACTGCTGCAATACCGGATCAGTCAAAATATAATTTTTAAACGGGACCCCATTCGGAAAATCAGCCGCGTAATAATCTCGGAACGGGTGATACAATCCGACTAAAGCATCGGCCGGAATCGGCAGTTTTCCCTTAAACCATACAGGCCAGAAAAAAGACAAAGATAGTACAATCAAAATCACCATTGTCATTCCGCCTTTGGCGGAACTACTATTTAAATAGATTCCAGCTTTGGTTCGACGGTGCTCACCATCCTGAGCTTGTCGAAGGATCGCTGGAATGACATAAGCTATTAAATTTCGAACCAAATTTAATATTTTCACTTAAACAATTCTCTAATTTTCCGACAGAAATTGTCTTGGCTAAAATTCTCGGCCCGGCTAATAGCCGCCAAACCAATCCGCTCTTTTAATTCGGAATCATTAATTATCTTTTTTGTCAGCATTATCAGTTCCTGCGAAGTTGTCCATAAAAATCCGTTCTCCCCACTAGAAATTATTTCTAATTGACCACCGGCAGCGAAAGATAACGGAATAGCTCCGGCGGCCATAGCTTCAACCGTGCTAATGCCGAAATGCTCGGCTCGTTCCGGATAATCGTTCAAATTTACTCCGTAACCTGCAGCGTGCCAATATATCGCCGACCGGCAAAAAAGAGACCTTAATCTGTCCTGATCTAAATCTGTTTTAATGGTTATCGGAAAACCTTTTATTTTCGACCTTAGGTCGGAAATCATTTTAAGGCTTTGGTTATCTTCGACTTTACCGACCACAACCATCCTCCAACCCCTAACTCTGTTTTTGATTAAATCTTTAAACGCCTCTATCAGTAAATCCTGACGTTTAAATTGGGAAGAAGAACTAAATCGGCCAACTGTCAAAATCAATTTGTCCTTAGACATTGGTTTAAATCGGTCAGTCGCAACCGGCGGATAAATCACCATTGAATTTATCCCGAATTCTTTATCAATAAACCCTTTAGTATATTTGGAATTACAAATCACTTTAGTCCCCATTAGTTTCAACCTGTTTTTCAGGTTTTTACCATCTACTTTTTGGAACGGAGCTTGAAAATGAATAACTTTAGTCGAAAAAAACGGCAGAAATGGGATACTGCCATCTGACAGCCAAAATATGCCATCGAAACCTATAATTTTCTTAACCTCGGTTATTTTTCGAACGGTTTTCACCCGGTTTAAATCTAGCCCCAAGCTTTCACCGAGAACTTCCAAGTTGTTATTTTCTCCCACGTCCACCGAGACTAAAGCCTCACGACTTAAACATTGCGCCGCTGTCAAAGCGTATCGTTCTCCGCCGCCGCCGATATGCCAATATGGAGAATGGATTAAAATTTTCTTCAATTGTATTTGTCAATAACGATAATTACCCTGCTGGCCGTATTTTTATCAGGATTAATAATCATTAAAGAAGATATAAGGTTTATAACCAAATTCCAAATAAACTTTAAAATATAAATAACTCTGTTTATTTTTCCGGGATTGACTTCAAACATGTGGACCGCAAAATTTAATTTATCCAGCCAAACCAGACCGGCTAGACTGTAAATTGCCGTCGGGTAACTTTTCCCGATCTCAATTAACTGACCGAGACTTATCAAACCGTGTTTTCGATGTTCAGTTAAATAAACCGGAATCTTTTTTTCACTCTTCTTGAAATCCAATATTAAATTTTTCTCATATATATCATGTTGCATTGAAGCAAAAGGCGCGATAATAACAACTCTTTGTTTAGCTACTCTAACTAAATCATTCACAAAACCTAATCTTTTTTCCGGCGGGATGTGTTCTAAAGTATCAACCGAGACTACATAATCAAATGAAGCATTATCTAACGGAAGTTTTTGGCCATTATAGACAACGTCTGCTCCCGCCACCACGTCCGCGGTGGTAATTTCCAGTTTGGCTATAAATTTACGAAATTCAGCGAGCGATCCCCCAACATCTAATAATGATTCTCCCGATAACCTTCGGAGAGGCCCTTTGCGAATCTCTCGCGCTACCAACCAGTGGCGAATAAAAACATCAGGAGGTAAAAAGAATTTATTTAGCATATTTTTTCCAAATTTGCATACCAAATACGGTCGAGCTGGAAATTAATATCCCAAGGTTAAATAGTTTTATTTGGCCGTTTTTCATTCCGGAAATCGGTTCCAGTTCTGATTCTTGAGCCTGCGTGTTGTAAAGTATCTGATACTTTACATCTTTCCAATCCAACCGGAACTGATCGCCGTATTCCCATAACCGAAGATCCCAGGAATTACCCCCGGGAACGGCAGAATCTATAACTCTCTTGACTCCCAATTTACCTAAGCTGGCAATTGTTTGGGCGTTTCCCTTCGGAAAGTCCGGCGAAGTAATCCTGTTATGTGTTGACAGCGCCTGTGGATCGTACGTCATTAAAACAAGATTCCGATTGATTAAGGGATCGTAACCATCAATTGATTTCAACCTAAACGGCAGGTTTAAATTCGCCTCCAAAGTCCCAAAAATTCGTCCTGAAGATGATTTGAGTTGAGTAATAACCGGAACTTCCGGATACCAATTTTTTATATCTGAAAAAGGCGTAAATTTATGGTGAAAGCGGAAAAGATCGAGAGAGACAAAAAACAAAAAACAAAAAACAAAAAACAATGTCCGGACCCGCGGATTAGCGAATATTTTTGAAATCAGAAAATACGCCATACTAAAGACCGCAAAAACGGTTGAGGGAAAAATCAAGTTTCTTCTGGTCACCAGGGCATTAGGATTAGTTGACGCAAAAGTCCATATCCACATTCCGGCCAAAATAGCCGCGATAAAATAAATCCCGGAGTTTAAGAATTTTGTCTTTTTCTCTTTAATAAGTTTTGTAAAAGAATCCAGACCAAATGCCGCCAAAACCGCCAATGAAAAGTTAATTAGTCCCATGATTCTGGCCGGACTGCTGTCGGAAATAATTGGCAAATTCAAATCAATAATCAATTCCGAAATCGGATTTTTAGTCGCCAGCATTAATGCGATAACAATCCCGCAAATCAAAAACTTGATAAGGCTAGACCCCGCCACCGCGGGACCAGGCCTTTTAATGTTCATAACAGCCACTGATGCCAACATAAAAGTCACGACACCAACATATCCTTGCATTTCCACATACGAAAAATCGCTCCAACTATTTCTGGTAGTAGGATTACCGAAGAAATCCGGAGCGAGGAATGTTAAAAAATCGGCAGGCTTGATCAAAAACGCTTTAGCCCAGCTTCTGCCGTCAACCAAATTCCGTGCAGACTCCGAATAAACTTGGATTGAAGGAAAAACTTGGGGGGCTGCAAGAAGTATGGGGATAAGAAACAAGGAACAAGAAACAAGAAACAGTGAGAGCTTATTGTCATTTCTTATATTCTTATATAAATAGTATCCGATAACTGCAATCATGACGTAAATCGAGGTTTGTGGATGCCCCGCCAAAAGAGACATTGTTAAAGAAAAAATCGTTAACGCTGATATCTTCGTCCTTCGTCCTTCGTCCTTCGTCCTTAATATTCCGTATAATGCCAGCGGCAACCACAGCAGAGCGTGGCCCAAAGTTCCCCATTCAAACCAGGATGTCATAAATCCGCCATATGCAAAAACTATTGCTCCCAAAAGTGAAGCTAGGGGGGAAATTTTTAGTTGCCGTAAAAATAAAATCATAAAAATTCCAGCCAGCAAAGGTTGAAGTAAAACATGAAGCGACCAAGCAATAGGATCTGGAAAAATCAGAAACAATAAAGTCGTCGGATACAAAACCCCGCTTTGCCAATTCCCCAAATGAGGTGCCCCTGTCAAATTATATGGATTCCATAAGGGAATTCTGCCAGCGCGCAGTTCTTGGCCATTGAAAATCTTCCATGGAATTATTTGGGCGACCACATCGGATAAGCTCGGATTTTTTACCGGCGAATCATAGTAGGTATCCCACGGCGCGTAAAAATTAACCAAAAAATCCAGCGGCGCCGGAATCCTGCCCTGAAAAAAGAAAGGGTACGAAAATATTATCCAGATAAAAGAAAATGCCAGATATGGTTTAATTTCTCTCCAATTAATTAATTGATTAATTGATTGAAATAATTGTCTTTTAATCATTTTTTGGCCTTAAAGAAACTTTGAAACGATTATTATCATCGGAATTAAATGAGATAGGGTGCTAAGGGCTACTCCCAAAGACTTTGAGCTACGATATTCATGTTTTTTTCCTTAAGGACAACCGTGAAATTCTTTTATATTTCTCTAACTCGCTTTTAATAAATTTTTCCATTTTCTGGTGTGATATTCCACCCTTCTTCTTCAATAATTCCAATCTATTCAGGCTTAAAAATTCATCTAGCGCCTTTCTCCAATCGCTCATGTACATCGGTCTTTCTCTTTCAATTTGAAGTTCGGCAAAAGATAGAAATTGCTCTACCAACAGATACAATTGACGAAGTTCTCTTTCCAACATGTAATTATTAGCAATTACCGCGTCGCTCTTAACCACGCTTTTACCTTTCCAGTTAGTCATTCCCAAGTTTTTTTGCCTTCCGCTAGCTCTTTTAACAATCAGCTCCGCCGCCGTGTATCCGGCAATGGCGTAGTGAAATTCATTTTGGACCGTGGCAAAAAATTTAGCGGCCTCTTTTGTTTTAGAATTATAATCAACGCTGGTGGCAAAAATATCTTTTACTTTTTCGTATAAATTCTTTTCCGACGCTCTAATTGCCCTAACCCTCTCTAGAAGTTCGTCATAATAATTAAATTTATTTCCGGTTTTTCCTTGAGACAATCTTTCGTCATCCATCACAAAGCCTTTAATCATGTATTCTTTAATCGTCTTCGTGGCCCAAATCCTAAACTGTGTACCTCTGATCGATTTAACCCTATAGCCAATAGAAATAATTACATCTAAATTGTAAAAGGCTACCGGTTTATCTGATCCAGCAATATGCAAAAATTGCATATTGCTTTCTTTCTTTAGTTCTTTTTCCCGAAACACATTCGCGATATGTTTTGAAATTACAGACTGATCTCTCTGAAAAAGTTGAACCATTTGGTCTTGATTCAACCAAACAGTTTCTTTCTCCAATTTAACTTGGACTTTAATCTGATCATCGGGAGTCTTGTATAAAATGATTTGCGAATTATGATTCATAAGTTTAACGAGATTTTTTGTTTCGCTCAGGATGACGGAAAGAAGACTGTTGCATTTGCCATAATATTGAATAGACCATAAATTGGTGGAACATTTGATAAAAGATTTCGATTATGCCGACTATGCCATCTAACCAACCGGCTTTCAAAATACCCCTGGTCCAAAACTCTCTCCACATAGCCAAAACAAAATGATAGATTTTTACCGGCGGATGACCAGCATCTGATTTCAATTGCGCTTCTATTGGCACAAAGTCGCGGGAATTTTTTACCATTTCCGATATCGAACCTTTTGAAAAATGAACGAGAGGCTCAGTAATCAGACCAACATTCCCATCAATAATGGGGTATTCGTGGAGTTTTCCCGTCCATTCTTTCAGCGCTGATTTTTTGATCAGCCGGTGGACCGGATCAGGCCACCAGCCGCCGTGTTTGAGCCATTTTCCTAGGATAATATTCTTGCGGTAAATTTTGTAGCTCTGAAAAGTCATTGCGAGCCCCGCAACGGGGCTCGCAATGACGGATATTGCTTTTTCCAATTCAGGAGTAACCCTTTCATCCGCGTCAATATAAAGTAACCATTCGCCTTTGGCCTTTTGGGCCCCAACGTTACGGCTATGAGAATAGCCGACATTTTCAACTTCAAAAACCCTGGCCCCGGTTTTTTCGACCAATTCTTTAGTCTTATCGGTAGAGCCTGAATCCACAACTATAATTTCATCGGCAAATTTTAACGATTTCAGACAACCTTTTATTTTGGCAGCAGAATTGTTTGTGATAACTATCGCAGATAATTTCATTTCCAGCTACCCCGGCCAAATTTCCTCAAATAATAATCCATTACTCCCTTTCTTTTCCAACTATTCCCTTTCAGGAAAATTCTGATACTTTCTCTAATTAGAGCCAATTTAGTTTTAATAGTTGCATGTTCTAACCCAAACAACAACCTATTCCTGGTGAAAAAATAATCGTGCAACCCCGACCCCACTCCGCTGGATTGGGCGTTTTTATGCCAGACAACTGCCTTGGGCTGATAAATAATTTTAATCCCTGCTTTGTTAGCTCTAACGGAAAAATCCAGATCTTCTAAGTACAAAAAATATCTTTCGTCATACAGGCCAATAGTCTCGAAAACTTCCCTTTTAATCAAAACTGCGCATCCGGTAGCGAATTCCGTTTCCGCTTTTATTTCATATTGTCCGCGATCAACTTCGTCAACTCCCCGATGGACTCCGACAACATTACTCCAATCGATTAAACCGCCTGCATACCAAATAACTTTGCCTCTATCTTTCGGCTTATATCTTGATTTATGAAACTCGAATCCGGGATAAAAATAAATTTTAGGAGCGACGACTCCGACCCCTTCTTTTTCTAGACTATCTATCATTTCTAACAATGCCGATTTAGCCACTTTTGTATCATCGTTTAGAATCAATACCGCTTCTGCCCCTTCGGCTAAAGCCTGACGGATACCCTTGTTATTCCCTCCGGAAAAACCGGCATTATCTTTGGAATTGTCAACCACGATAACCTGATTATTTATACCCGAATTTTCTGCCGATTTTAGGCTGGCTAAACATTCGTTCAAATGCGGGCTTTCTCCGTAAACTAAAATGACCGTTGCTATTTTCATTCTCTTAAATCCTTTCTATCGGCTGATCCATTATCCCATCTATACATCTTTATATCCCCGCCGATCATGCCTAAATCTTCAATCATTTCTACCGGAAAACTTGCCAATTCCCAACGCCTGTCATCCAGTAACTCATTCTTTCTGTTTCTGGTGACAATATATAAATGATCCGCTTCGGGATATTTCTCTACCCCCAATGGGGCAACTTTGTATTTATACATTAAAACATAACGGTATGGATTTGCTCTGGTATCGCCGTCTAGGGTATTTACCACATTATAAGTTCCGGCTTGTTTTTTAATATCTCCCGTAATCATTTCCGCCGCTTTTTGAATCAGGCTGGCATTTACCCACTCCGGCATGGTATATCCGTGATTAGAAGTAAAATTATTGTGGAGAAAAATAAAGAAAATAAATATTAAAAAAGTTATAAAAGCTAATAGTCGAGGCATAATCTGAAATACTCCGATAGAAAATAATAATACTATTATGGGATACAAAGCAGAAATGTAATGGTTGGAAAAAGGAAATTTATATAGAGCAATGCCGAAAATATTCAGCCAGAAGTACGATATTAAGATGAAAAAGACCCTGTTGTCTCTCCGTAAAGGAGACTCCTTTTTGTAATAGAAAGTACTAGTCGCAAACAAGAAAAAAATGATTGACAAAAGTGTAATAAACTGGTTTCCCTGTCCTATCAGCTTATCAAAACTAAACCAGATTAAATCCAAAACACGTTCCATATAAACAATTGGGTGAAATTCAACTTCTCCTGAACGAAGGTAGGCAAGAATTTGATTAGTGATAAAAAAATTGTGGCGGATTTCGAATAAAAACCAGGGAAACAACAGAACTACCGCCGGAATCGCCAGTAGAAAAATCTTATAAGGCCTGGCCCCGCTGAGCGGGGCCAGGCCTTTACTGACAACCAATATAATTGCTGTAAAAATCCATAGCGGAAACGCCAAAAAGTGGAATTGAATCACACTGGCCAAACATATCCCGGTTAGAACCCAATCCCACCATTTATCCCTTTTCTCGACAATGCGGACAATTGAAATTAACAGTAGAGTCGCAAAAAATGGAATCAAGTGCGGTTGCGATGGCGCCCGGCTGGACTCTAGAATAACCGGTGAAACGGCGTAGAGGAGAGCAGTCAGAAAGACGAATATATCAACAAAGGCCTGGCCTTGCCCGGCAAGGCCAGGCCTTAATAAAAGTTTCGCCAAAATGTAAACCAAACCCACAGTCGTCGTCCCAAACAACCCAAACATTACCGGCGTGGCAATCGGATCGAATTTAAAAATCAAAAAAAACGGAATTAAAAGATAATAGTAGAGTGGACCCAAAAAAACTCCTACATGGGTTACCGGGCCCAACAACGATAATCTTTTTTCTACCACCATTCTCGCCACATTTTGGTAATCAATCCCCTGATCTCCGCCAAATGTAGTCAAGTCCTGCAGGCGGTAAAACCTTAAAAGCCCGCCGATTATTACAACCAGTACTAAACCCCAATTATCTTTAAGCCAATTTAAAAATTTCTTCATCTTTTACTCTCCAAAGTTTTGACGCCTTTCTTTTAGAAGCCAAGGCCTCCGGCAATTGAATCAAAGCCCAGCAAAAGGCTATTAAAAATATTCCCTTCGTCCGCCAAGTGGTCAAAATCAAATGGTATGGTAACCAAAGAAAATGATTAAACAAATATTCCGGAGAAGATACATTTTTCCAAACAAACAGAAGCTGATTTTTTAGGGAATATAAAGAAATTTTTGCTTTTCCGAATAATTTAAAATTAGTGGTTTCATGAAAATGCTCTACCACCGCTTTTGGTTCAAAAACTATTCTGTATCCGGATTTTAAAGCTTGCCAGCATAAGTCGCGGTCTTCTTCGTAAGCCGGCCTGAATAATTTATCAAATCCTCCCAGTTTATCCCAGATACTTTTATTAAAGGCGGCGCTACCGCCGGAAACCCAAGTGACATCCTGATTTTTTTGATCCTCCGGCCGCCAATGGATCACCAACCCGCGGTTAAACCTTGACACTCCTCTACCGCCTTCTTTGACTTGACCATCAACCATATTAAGCTCGCAACATCCCACGGCAAACACAGATTCATCAGAGAAATGTGTCAATAGGTGAGATAAAAAGTTTTTTTGAGGCTTGACGTCATTATTTAAAAGCAGCACCACGTCGCCAATAGCTTGCGACACACCGCGGTTGCAGCTTTTCGCAAAACGTAAATTATTTTTGTTTTTAACCACTTTTACCGATGGATAGTTTTGCGCCAACCATTCGATAGTCCCATCAGTCGAAGCGTCGTCGACAACCACAACCTCCCATTTATGGCCTTGATCCCAGTTATTAACTGCCAGAATTACCGCCGGGAGGTTTTTCTCCAGTAAAAGTTTTCCGTTATAGCTTGGGATGACAACTGATAACTTCACTTATAAATCAAAAATTACGCCATTTATTGCTAACAACTCACGAGCTTCTTGTTCCGTAATATCACTATCAATATTTCCAATCGGGAATAAATAGGCTTTTGCTGACTTAGTATAGTGTACTTTCTCCGGCGAAACACCATACAAATAGTTTAGCGAGTATCCTTTGGCCAGAACCAAAGGCGCTTTAGTGGAGTTCGTAATTATATAAATAGTGGCGGATGAGTCAACTTGTTTATACTGCCGTAATAATTCGCCTTGAAATAGTTGGCTATGGCGAGCGTGATCGCTCATCCATGAGGCTAAATAATTTAATCTCAAAGTAACTACCGCCACCAACAGCCATAACCCTGTCATAATTTGCCGAATTCTTAAATTATAAGGAGTCTTAAGTTCGACCAAAAATTGAGAAATTGCCCAATAAAGAGCAATGGAGGCCAAAATGGCATAATGCGAATAAAGATGAACCGGAAAAAATAAAACCGGAGACAATCCAATTACTATCCATCCGATTTGAAACAACCGCTCTGTCAGCCAGCGTTTCGAACGGACAGCCTCAATCGCCATACCGCTCATCACTAATAACATCACTCCAATCTGAAATGTATAGACAAACACAACCCAGGGGAAACTCATCGTAAATAAAGTTTGGAAGGTAAAAATGCTTGTCATCTGATCCCTAATGATGTCGCTAAGACCGATCATCCATAATCCGTACCAACGCATCGAAAGAATCGGGGCAATCAGCGAAATAATGTAATCGTTCTCCGCTCTAATTCCTTGGGAAAACCGCCATATTAAATAACCGACTGTCACCGCAAACACCGCTGCGGTGAATTTCAGTAATCGCTTTTGGCTTAAAAATTGCTTTCCGTTCAACTTAACAAGAATTAGAACAAGTAAAATTGGCACAGATATTGCCAATTCATTGGCTGCCAACGCTAAGACCAGAAATGTCCAAGAGAGAATTAATCTATTGGATATGGCAAAAATAAACACTAATAATGCCAAAGTGACAACAATCACATATGAAAAATTGATAGCCCAGCCTAGAGCAAAATAATGCAATGGGCTGATGGCATAGAAAAACGCCGTTAGCCGGCTGACGGAAGTTTTCGGATAAATTAATTTAGTGAGCTTAAAAATCAAGTAAATGTTGATCAGGTGAAAAAAGAACGCGGCCAAATGAAATCCCAGAGGTGAACCTATATTTATTGCCTGTAATAACGCAAAGTACAATTGAATCCCGATTGGACGCCAATAAACAGTTCCATCTTGTATGCCTATAAGGCGAAAAACATCATTGGGGGTATAAACGCGTGATGTTTGGAGGGCAAAAAAATCATCCTGGAAAAAGGGATATCTGATAGCTCCGCTAAATAATATGCCGGAAAGAACAAAAAGGGGAAGCAGGAACCGGCCGCGGTGAAAAATCCCCTTGAACATTGGCTTATTATAGGCGATAATCAGTTGTTATGCCAAAGACTAAAGACATTAAATATTCCATAGTTACTCCGGCTCACAATGAAGAAGGAAATATCCTCTCTTTTATATCCAGAATTATCAAAATGGCCACAAGCAACCGACTTTCTTATGAAATTATCGCCATTGATGACGTCAGCTCGGATAATACCGGGAAAATTCTGGACAAACTATCGGATGAATTCCCACAGATTAAAGTCATTCACCGCTATTCCAATAATGGACCGGGGAACGCCGAAAGAGCCGGATTTGCCGTTGCCCGCGGCAAATGGATTATCACCATGGATACCGACCTATCTCACCGACCGGAGGAAATTCCGGATTTTATCTCCGCCGCAAACAAAGGCTATGACATGGTTATCGGCAGCCGCTTCGTTTCCGGAGGATCGATGGACGGTCCGGCTTTTCGTCTATTATTATCGCAAGCTTGCGTTTTAGCCGCCAAACTTACTACCGGTTATCCGCTTCATGATGCCAGCAGCGGCTATAGAATCATGAGAGCGTCCGCTCTTAAAAAATTAAACTTAAAAAGCGGTTGGTTTGAAATTCACACCGAAATCCCGATAAAATTTCACCTCCACGGATACAAAGTCGGTGAAATTCCCATCCAATACGAGCGCCGCGGTGAAGGACAATCAAAATTAACAATTTTTCAGTCGGTGCCGAAATATTTAAGAATCATGATAACAGAAAGAATGAAAAAATTAACCGGACACCCGGAATATAGACAAAATGGTCAAAATGGTTAGAATGGTTAAAATGGCTAAAAAAATTAAGATCTCAATCATTTAAACCATTTATTAACCATTATAACCATTTATTATTGTGTCTCTCGTTTCTTGCGTCAAAGTCGACGATAAATCTACTAATCCTCAAGTCGTCTTTAAGGCTGTCGAAAAAGCCATGATATTGGCCCAATGGGAAAAATACATGAAGGGGAAAAATTTGGTTTTAAAAGTCAATGTGGTTTGGGACACGATTTATCCTTCCTGCACCACTACTCCAATTGTGATTGAAGGTGTTTTAAAAGTAATCAAAGCGTCTAAAAAATACCGACCGAAAAAAATTACTATCGTGGATACCGATACAGCCGCAATTATGCGGGCGGATATATCGTTTAAAGTTCAGGGAATTGAAGATATGGTAAAAAAGTATGATGCGACCGTTGTCAATCTTTCTCACACGGAATTTCGTGTTGTGTCATTTGAAAAAGCGCTGGTTCTCCATCATCTCAAAATCAGCAAAGTGCTCCTTGATGCCGATACGATCATCACCATGCCGGTTTTAAAAACTCATTCGTATTCCTCAATGACCGGAGCTTTAAAAAATCAATGGGGATGCATCCATGACCTGCGGCATAATTTCCATATGGTTCTGCATCAGGCCATCGCCGACGTCAACAATTTCTTCAAAGGCAAAATTACTTTTGCTTTAATGGACGGCTTGTTTGGAATGGAGGGCAAAGGCCCTAAAACCGGAAAACCTCGTAAAATCGGATATATTTTTGCTTCGCCGGACCGGGTGGCGTTGGATACGGTAGCCTCAAGAGTTATGGGGATAGACCCGAAAACCGTCAAGCATATTACTTTTGCACAACAAGTCGGAGTTGGATCTATGAAGACCGAAGTTGTCGGAGATAAACTTCCCCAGTTCAAATTCGAACAGGCTAATCAGTCGAATATCGTCATGGCTACTGAAATGTGGTTAAGGCATCGCGGAAAATGGATGGAATGGCTGATGTTCGACGTTAAATCGCCATTTTTATTCCTTCTCCGTTGGGCGGCTAAAGTGTATTACGACATCTGGTACGCAACTGTAGGCATCAAAAACGTTAGGCGTATGATGAAAACTAATTATGGAATAATGTGGAAAGAACGATATCTCTTACACTATCAATAACTGTTTGAATCGACACTTTTTTCTCCGCTGCAGTTTTTTTGCAATCATCGTATTCCGGCAAGGCGCGAACAATTTTTCCTTCATATCTTGCCACTTTTACTCGGATTTTTTGCGTTTAATGTCCAACCTTGAATTGGAAGTTTTTCAAGTTCTCTTTTCAAAACCGCGATAGGGAGGCCGACATCAATCAAAGACCCTAAAATCATGTCGCCGCTTGCCCCGCCGATACAATCGAAATACCCTATTTTCATGATTTTCTAGTTTTTCCACATTCTCATCACCGCGCACGCGGCTCCGAATCCGTTGTCAATATTAACTGCCACCATCCCGGGAACACAAGAATCGAGCATTGTGCGAAGAGCCGTTTTTCCGCCTCGCCCCATCCCGTATCCGATTGCCGTCGGGACGCCAATAACCAGACAAGAAGTCAGCAAAGTTTCTCTGCCCGAATGCCAAAAAACTCTAATGTCACCTTTGCCTCTTCCGCAACCGAAATATCTCCTGTCCCCGCGGTCACAACTACAACATAGTCATAATGCCAGCCCGTTCATGCCATACGGTTTCGGGAACTTTCTTTTGAATAACTTTCTGGTGTCGGGGCTTCACCCGTGTCGCCATGGCGAATCCACTGGTCGCGGCCAGCCTTGAGAAAATCTCCGCAACCTGTTCCGGCGTTTTCCCTTCGCAAAAAACCACTTCGGGAATTCCGGTCCGTTCGAAACGGCCGTGATCAATTTGAGCAAAACCGAGATTTTCAATGATATTAACGACTCGTTTAACCACTGGCACTCCCCCATCTGTAAACGGCAAATGAAATCTCGCGATATCCAAATGACTCGACAACATTTTTCACTTTTTTCTCAAGTCTGACCGGAATTGGAAACAACTCAGAATTGACTTCAACTCGAGCTTCTTGATCTCCAAGATGCCGGACGCGTAATGTATGTTCTGCTCCCAATTGTAGGATGCGGCGCACTACCGACTCCAGTCCTTCAATGCGCTTCACCAAGCGGGGATTTACCGGAATGCCGGTTAAGAATCGGGACGATAAACACGCATCGGCAGCCTTATTCCAGTTCGGCAACCCGTATTTTCCAGCCAGAGACCGCACGTCTTTTTTGGTTAATCCTGCTTCAAAAAGCGGATGTCTGACTCGTTCTTCTTTTGCTGCCCGCATGCCTGGTCTCGTTTCCGCAGTATCGTCAGTGTTAAAACCATCGACAAGAAAAGCGTGTTTTTGCTCCGCGATTTTTTTCAACTCCGAATAGACAATATGCTTACAAAAATAGCATCGCAGCGGATTATTCTTCTGGTACTCCGGATCCTCGACCTCATGAGTTTCAATTTCTATAAGCTCAGCCCCAATAAGTTTCGCGACTCTTCTTGCAAGTTTTACATTGTCCTGAGATAGACTGGGAGATATCGCAACTGCTGCAACTGCTTTTTCTTTTAATACATCATGCGCCACCGCAAGCGTAAGCGATGAATCCACTCCAGCAGATAGGGCAACGACAACGCTCCTCATTTCCGAAAATAGCTCTTTCAATAGTGTTTCTTTTTGTTTCAATGAACGGCTTTCCTGCATCATGACAACAGTGAGTATACAACGACTGATAAATCCCTTTTGATGAATTCTATTAATTAGTATTAGTGTCAATAACTCCCCGCGGCCGCTGGAAGTTAAGATTAACTTTTACTCTTTTGAGTCCGCGGCCGCGGATGGAAAAGAACAAATTTTTCTCAATCAAGTTTTAGGAGAAATTATTTTTGCAAGTATATTTTGATCGCACCCATTTCAGACTCGATTTCTGTCTCGAAGATTCTCCTGGCTTTGTTGCCCGCCCAATCTTGAGGCAGTAGATCTTTCGGAAACATTGGATCTTGACGCAAAAGAGATAAAAATCTAAAACCTAAACTCAATACTGTTGATTTACTACTTTGTTGATTTACTGCTTGCAACCAACTTTTATATGCCTTGTTCAATCGTTTTAATTCAAACACGCGATAAATCAGTTCGTTTAAATTCTCATTCCCGATACTTCCATCCTTACCCAAACACGATACGATGATATTTCCCTTTTCCATTGATGCTATCGAATCTTTAATCCAAGGTTTTGGATCTTTGACTGATAGCCATACTGATTCCTGGATCATTCGACAGCCGATTTCAAACAGCCAATTGCGAAAGCGATCACGAATGTAACGCTTGTCTTCCGGAATGTCATAGGTCACCAACCACAATTTTTCATCCCAAGGTTTGGGTTGTTTATACGACGGTAATAATTCCTTCAACCGCTTTTTACCTGACCCTGTCAATTTAAAGCCATCTGTAATTCGTTTAACCAATCCTTCGCCGGCTGCCCGACCAACTGCACGGCGGAAAGCCGATTCGTCCCATTTTTTGTACATTAATCCCGTCATTTTCAGAGCTCTTTGGGTTTTTTGGCTGGCGTATAAATCTTTTCCACTAGGTCCGTATAGAATCATCCCACCGGCCAAAGCAGCAGATAGTACCACGAAATCCAAGGTCGTAACGGCCAACTCACCGGTAAGCCTAGAAATCAATTTGGATGTAGTTCGACTACGTGCCATAAAAAAGGTTTGAATTTATTACTCTAATCAAATTACTCTAATTAAAAGAATAACTAATGTCAATAACTCCCCGCGGCCGCTGTAAGTTAAGATTAACTTTTACTCTTTTGAGTCCGCGGCCGCGGATGGAAAAGAATAGTAGTCAAGCGAAAATAATGGAACTAAAAGAAATTAGGGGAAGCTAAGGGGATACTGTTAATAATGTTGGTGTATTTCTGATCAGCAACCGCATTTGTAGTCATCAAACTGACCTCATTGATGTCAACGGCATCGAAATCCCGATTCTTGTTCCGTCTGACAATCTCGAAAAATTTATCATTAGGTTGAACTTGGTAACGACAGATGGTGCTGTTGCAGAAAAATATCGAATCGGAAGCATATTTTTTATTGTCAGGAACTCCAACAGAAATCAGTTCTCTCTTTAAGTCTAAAACCAAATCTTTCAGAGATTCATCTGTATATCCTCTAATAGATATGCTTGTCGGCAATTCAAATAACCCTTTCAAATGGCATTTAATTGGTTTATGTTTCGGAATGATTTTTGCAAAAACCTGCTTGGTCATATCAATATCTTCTTGATTGAATAAAGGCTGAATGTTTTCATTTCTAATGTTTTGGATAGTTATATGAAGCGAAAAGACTGGATAATAATATTGCCTGTTATCAGCAACCTGTAGTTCTTCTGTAAATTTTTGTATTTCTGACACAACCTTAGTTTGAGACAGAAAAAATACTGAGGTTAAACACCGGCTATTGTCATTATCAAAATTTCGCATTGCAACTAGAGTATTTGAAGAATTGCCGATTTTAGCCTGAATTTCAATCCGATCAAACAGTTCTTTTTGGAGTTTTTGATAAGTCATATGCTCTTTTCTATCCGCGGCCGCGTAGAGTTAAAAGCAAAGATTAAAAAGATAGGAATTGAATTGAGCGATAGCGCTTCTGATTTTGAGAGCCAGCGGTATTCGGCATATTCTTGGCTTAAAACCACATTTGGAGAAATTCCTTTAACTTTAGCCTGATAGCAAATAGTCAAAAATGAGAATTTGAAGCAAAATATTATCTATCTCGTCCACAATAACTACCTTTTGCAGAACCTTAACATTCATCCAATCTTTCCACCCCGTTACCGCAATTTTTCCCTTCATAAATTTAATTCAGTGCTTTTTCTATTAGATCTTTTTCTTTGATAATCCAGTCAATCATTCTGCCGGTTCCCTGATTGACGGAGATTTGTGGTTCCCAACCCAATTCTTTTTTTATCTTTGAAATACTGCTGACATAGACCGGCTGGTCGCCGGGGCGCCAGTCGGCAGAACTGTATGGAATTTTTTTGCCGAGTTTTTTCTCGAGAAGAGCCAATAATTCAAGTAAAGAAAGAGTAAACTTTGGTCCGCCGCCGACGTTATAGATCTTTCCGGCTGTTTTGTCAATTTTTTTTATCGCCAAATCATAGGCTTTAACTAAATCCTCGACGAACAATACGTCTCGAACCTGCATCCCGTCGCCATAGACGGTTATCGGTTTTCCCAAAACAGAAGCGATGGTAAACCAGCTCACCCATCCTTGATCTTCAATTCCGAATTGATGAGTGCCGAAGATACAACTCTGACGGAAAACCACGGTTTTCAAACCATAAATCCGGTGATAATCCCGGACATATTGGTCCGCGGTCCCCTTGCTGCATCCATACGGAGAATGGAAATCCAAATTCTGGGCTTCAGAAATCCCGCCCGGCAAATCGCGGTAAACATACCTTTTGCCTTTTTTGATAATTTTTATTTCTTCCATCCCGCCGTAAACTTTATTGGTCGAAGCGAATAGGAGTATAGAGTCAGGAGTAAGAAGCCGAACGGATTCCAAAACGTTAAACGTGCCCAAAGCGTTAATTTCAAAATCCTCTCTTGGGTTAGTAACTGAAGTCGTCACCGCCACTTGACCGGCCAAATGAATAACTACATCATTGCCGACAATTGACTGTTTAAGCTTATCGAAATCCCGTATATCTCCTTCAATAACTTCCATGCTCCCTACTCCATATTTTTTCTCCAGCCATTTAACATTTTCTCTAGTCCCTTTTCGGGAAAAATTATCAAATATTGTAATCTTGTTACCGGCTTTCAGATAGAAATTCGCGGAGTGGGTACCGATAAATCCGGCTCCGCCGGTGATAAATATGTTCATAGATTAATGTGTTGATACGTTAATGCGTTAATGAGTTGATGCGTTGATAAACTTCTTAATTATTTGCTTTGGTTTTAAAAACCAAGGTATAAGTTCTTTAGTGTACCACCAAGAGAACTCTTTGCCTTTGTCTTTCAGTTCAGACTTAACGTCACGGACAAAATCCTTAGAATCGTATTCCCAAAACCCTTGTTTTTCCCATGCTTTAGCAAATACCAAAAGCGCATAAAAGGCTTGCAGTAACGACAAGATCAAACCATGAAGCCCGTCCTTATATGATTGGCGGCGGAAAAAATTCAGGATGAAATCAGAAGCCGGCATCCTGATAGCGTCGAACCACTCTAATTTTTTCCCCAACGCCAACAGGACTTCGGCTTCATTGTCAGTGTAAGTATGATTCATTTTATCCACGAATTGAACAATAGTTTGATAATTTTGATGAATCAAATGATTTTTTAATTCAGCTAATTCCCCTGTTGCTTCCAAATATTCATGATTATGTTTTTCCGGAAATTTCCCTTTGCCGCGGCGGAATAGTCTTAACTGTTTATCCGGATACCAAATTCCATGCTTGATCCATTTGCCGAAAACTATATTCTTTCTTGACATCCAGTAGCCATTGACAGAAGAATCAGATGGAGAATTGATGATACGACTGATTTCAGCGGCCAATTCCACCGGTATCACTTCATCACCATCGAGAGAAAGAATCCAATCGCCCTTGGCTTTGGAAAAACCGTAATTTTTTGGGATATTTAGGGAATTTGGGGTATTTTGGTGAACAAAAATATTTTTTGTGTACTTTTTGGTAATTTGGACTGTCTTGTCTGTTGATTCATTATCGACAACGATAATTTCATCGGCCAAATCTTTAATAGATTTTAGGGCCTCTTCTAGAAGTTTTTCTTCGTTGTGAACAGACAGAACTACAGAAAGTGTTTGTTTCATAAACTATAATTCTTTCGTCATTTCGAGCTACAGCGAGAAATCTAGCAAAGCGATATTAATAATTATTTTTGTCACTCCGTTAGATCCCTCGACTTCGCCAGGTTCCGGCCGGTACCTGGCTTCGCTCGGGATGACAACAACCAGACTGATTTTATTTCTGCTATCAGTTTTTTAGGCATTAAAACCATTAATAACGCACCATAAAGTATAGCACCGAGGAGAACGGTAAATAGCAAAGAGTAAATAGTAAATGGTAATTTTAAATTAACATAACGGATTATTAACCCCATTATTAACGCGTTGATTAATTGCGGCCAGATATTCGAGAATAGCCTTATCGGTAATATCCTTTTAAGGATTATCATCGGAATTATTGAAGATGAAGCTACCAAAGCCGAAGCGGCGGCCACGCCATTATAACCGTATTTAGACATCAATAATGGAGTCAAAATCCATGTCAGCACGGTCCACATTAACATTAATTTCAAATTAATATTAATTTTCCCCATAGCCGCAAACGCGTTAGTAATTGTAGTCGAAATTGAAGACCACATAGCATTTATGGAAAATAAACCTAAAGCCAAAAGAGCCGGCTGCCATTTATTATATTTGGGAATAACTTCCAGGGCAGTCGGAGCCAAAACTATCAGTCCTATTAAGATCGGGAAAATGAAAAGACCGGTAAAAAAAATTGATTTTTCAATAGCTTTGACTAAATGATCGCGTTCTGCCTGCAGTCTGGAATAAGCCGGAAAAGTCACCTTTGAGACATTATCCACCACCATTCTCAACGGGAAAAGAGACCATCTTTCCGCCCACTGTAGATACCCGACATGAACCGGAGACAAAATCGCTCCGTAATATGCCACCAACATCCGATCTTTTACCAAACCTAAAAGACTATTTAATTGAAACGGCATTCCAAACGATATCAGTTTTTTGAATGAAATCCTGTCAATCCCGATTCGCGGTCTCCATGGCGCTAAAATATAAATCATTATCAACCCAATGACACTCCTGAATAAAACCGCCCAAGAAAAACTGGATACTCCAAACCCTTTCCACGCCAAAAATACCGCCAGTCCGTAAAAAATTAATGTTTCCGCAATCTGGACGGTAACGACTTTAATAAAATCAAGTTTTCTTTCCAATAAAACACTGGGAATCGTTTTCAAGCCTGACAAAAAAACTGAAACCAATAACGCTCTGAACAACCAAATTCCGGCTAAGGAAAGAGAGTAAATATTAGCCACCAAGCTGCCGGCTAAAAATCCAAGACCCAACAAAGTCAAACTTAATATCTGCTGAATCGTAAAAGTTGTAGCCAGATCTTTTTCGTTTATATCTTGCTTCTGGATCAACGCTCCGGCTAAACCGATATCTGAAAAATAAACCAAAATGTCAACTGCTGCGGCCACGATCGCAAAAACTCCAAATTGAGCTGGATCTAAAAATACCGTCAAAATAAATGTCGCTACAACCGCTATAACCTGCAGCAGACCGGTTCTGGCTATCAGGGCCACCAACCCTTTAACTGTTTTTTGCTTAACTTGAGAGATTTTGTCCATTTTTCTTACAAAAGGGAATAACAACAACAAATGCTATAAAGGTTATAAACGTGAACAAGCTAATTATATTCGCAACCCGTCTAACCATAGTTTGCTCTTTTAGGCTGTCGACCAATAGTTGATTCTGCTTATTATCTACTCTTAAGGCAACTTCAGCGTTTATGGGCGGAATAAACCCCTTTGGCAAGTATTCATAGGAGATCCTAGAATAATCCCAGACCAGTTTTTCCCGGGTAATTAGTTCATCCGCTGTAACCGGAAATTTAAATTGGGGTTGGAAGAATTTGATATAAGAAACAAGAAGCAGGAAGCAAGAAGCAATGAACGCTACATTTTTCATGGCTTCTTTTTTTACTATCAGGTTCAAGACCATTGTAATCGCCCAAGCTGTCAATAGAGAGCTAAATAGAGAAACAAACGTCAGAAAGCGCCAGGGAAATTGGATATAGGAAAGGACCGGAAAGGCATCCCAAATTGGCCGGGATAAAGGAAGTAGGATAAATACTGAAAGTATTAAGCCGACGACAGAGAAAATTGCTAAATTGTTAAATTGCTCAATTGTTAATTGAATTTCTTTTCGTTTAACAATATAACAATATAGCAATATAGCAATTGCCGCAAGACTTCCTATCAAATGAATTTTACCTATTTGAAACGATAATCCATCATCAATTCCGGCAGATGACCCGCCGTAACCCCAAACTCCGGACCATAGTTGTAATGGATAAACCACATGTTTTGAGGGGGGATCAAATTTTTCAAATACCATTTGGCTAACTAAGGTTTTTGGAGATTCCAGAATAGATGGTAGCCAAAAAAAGGCGCTCAAACCTAAACCAATCATCAATGGCACCATTCCTCTAAACAATATTAAGATTAAATTATCATTATTGAAATTTTTTAGTTTCGATATTTTAAAATATCGAAATAAAAATAAAAGCACCAAAAAAGGAATAGTCATAAAAGCAGTAAGATTGTGAGATGCGATTAAAGCAGCCAAAGTTAGTCCGGCAAAAATAATTTTTCTTTTCCAAATGGCATAGAAAACCAACGGCAATAGGGCATAAGCCCAATACTCGGCGACCGCGCCCCTAACGTAGATTTGAACCGCGTGGTATGCAGCATAAACATAAAGTAATCCGGCAAATCCTGAAGCGAAATCGGATAAAAAAAGTTTAGAAAATATAAACATTGATATTCCCGATACCAAAACCGGAAAGATAAACATCAATTTTGTGGCCTCTAAAGCATCAAGTCCTAAAAACATAAAAGCCGCTCCAAAATAATAGGCTAAGGGATTATAAAAATTAAAAATCGGATACCCGTAGCCATACCCTAAATCAGGCACCCAACGAACAGGAAACTGCCCTGATTTTAAAGCCACAAACATCTGCTCGACTCTGGCCACCTGGATATCGTCGTGCATCGGGAAAAATCCAGGAGCGATGATTTGCCAGACCGCAGGCACACTCAACAACATTATGAAAAGGATAAACTTCATATTATCCACCTATATTTAAACAAAAATAAAATAATCAAAAAACTAAAAATTGATATTAAATCCGTTGCTGCCCTCAAGGGCGTCTCGCTCCAAATGAATTTGATCTTACCGCCTTCGCCAAAAACGGAACTTCTTATCTCTCCGTTATATTCACCAGGATTAACAAATTTTTCCGATCCGTTCACAAACAACTTTAGACCGGGGTAGTAATGTTTTACGGGAGTTTCCGGACGAACCAAAGGCCAATCATTTACCCAGATCGGGGTATATTCGGCTCTAACCGTGGTACTATCATCGTTAGTTTGATAATAGCTCGGAGGATAATTGGTAAAAGACTTTGGAGACAGAAAGGGAAAAACTGAAATAAATGTTATAACAGCTATAAAAATTATAATTAAAGATTGAAATAAGCGGTATTTTTTTAATTTAAAAATTAAAAACGAAATAATTCCTGAAGAAATAAAAGAGAATAAATTTAATAATCTCCAGGGAAACTGAATTATTTGCAAAGGTTTGAATAAGTTCCAAAACCATTTAGAATTTTCGGTTAAAAAGAACAAGGGCAAGCCAAAATTAGTCAAAACGGAGATTGGTCCGGTCCGTTCAAAAGCATTTTGTAAAGAAAGATATTCGTTACTAAAATCCGAAACCGCGATTTGAGATGTCCGGACAAAACGGTACTCGGCCAAAGCCGGGAACCAGAAGAAGGCGCTCAAGCCAAAAGCGAGCATAAACCATAAACCATGAACCATAAACCATGCTCTGGTTTTAAATTTCCAC
Source organism: Candidatus Collierbacteria bacterium (assembly GCA_016183365.1). Lineage (GTDB taxonomy): Bacteria > Patescibacteriota > Microgenomatia > UBA1400 > JACPES01 > JACPES01. The sequence continues at coordinate 307,103 of JACPES010000003.1, read as the reverse complement.
AAAACACAGACCACGACTAGGGGCAAAAAAAGCGCGGCAACCACGTTATGGGCTGTTATTAATGCCGCGGTAAAAAACGATGACAATAACAGCTTTTTTGAAGAAATGGCCCAAAATACCCATGGAACTATTCCCATAGCCACTAGTTCTCCCAATGAACCACGCTGGTAAAGATTAAAAACTACATATGGAGAATAAGAATATGTTAAAGCACCGATAATCCCCTCCGCTGTTCCCCATTTTTTAAATAAAACGTATGATCCGACAGCCATGCTGGCTATCGCCAATCCCATAACTATTTTTACGGCTAAAACCGGATCCCTGGTTAGCGCATAAAATGGTTCAGCCAGATAAAATGGCAATGGATAAAGAAAATTAGTTACCGGATATCCATATTCATGATTTAATCTGGACAACCACCTAACCGGAATTTGCCCTTTGCGGAAAGATTCATGAAAAGCGGTTAACCTAATTACCATCCATTCGCCGTCATCGGAAGAATAGAAACCTGGACGCAAGAGATTCCAGAATAGGGGTAAAAGAGCAAAGAGCAAAGAGCAAAGAGCAAAGATGTTTTTTGTTTTTTGTTTTTTGTTCATTTTCCTTCAATCCACAAAACGATACTTTAGTAATGTAAACAATGCCGGAATACCATCTCGCCAAGTAATTTTCTTGCCCTCATGATATTCCCGGCCGGCATAGGAAATCGGGACTTCCCAAATTCTGATGCCTCTTTTTAAAATCTTGACGGTCACTTCCGGCTCAAATTCAAACCTTTTAGCTCTCAAATTTAACGATTTAATTAATTTCAAGGGAATTAATTTATAACAAGTTTCCATGTCCGAAAGAGTGGTGTTATAGAGAATATTGGTCACCAGAGTCAATAACTGGTTTCCCATCCAGTGCCAAAAAAACATATTGCGCCGCGAGCCGGTAAATCTGGACCCGTAAACGACTTCCGCCTTCCCTTGGTTAATAGGCTTTATCATGGTCAGTATGTCTTGAGGATCGTACTCCAGATCGGCGTCTTGGACTAATACATAATCGCCAGAGGAAGACTTTATCCCGGTTCTGATAGCCGAACCTTTACCTAAATTTTTTGGATGGCGGATAACTTTTATTCCTTTAGTATCTTGAAGTTTTTTATATGTTCCGTCAGTTGACGCGTCATCAACCACAATAATTTCTTTATGGAATCCATCAACTTTTTTTAAAGACTCAATTATTTTGGAAATAGTTTTTCCTTCATTGAAAGCAGGGATAATAATTGAGATTTTCATAAAAGAATTATAAAGAACCGTAACTAAACTTAACAATATGATTTCCTTGAGAGACCGGAACGGCTCTAAAAGCATGAAACGCCGGAACAATCTCCGCCAAAGGACCATCAACGGTAGCCGTCCAGCCGGGATAAAAAGTATCGGTTAATACCAGATAACCATCAGCTGGGGCGCTAACCTCTATCGCCACCTTTGTCGGCTGATAGAAGACAATTCTAGCCGGGGTGATAAGGGAGACTAAAGAGGTTGAGAGATTTAAGGAGCTACTAATCACGTCATCACCCTCACCAATCCAATCCCCACTCTTAATAAAGAAAGCCCGAGGAAATGCGTTAAGGTTTTCGTAGATTTGCCACTTGCCTTCTTCCCAGATAAGTTTGAAGTCGGGAGATAAATCATTAGATCTTTGGCCGGGATGTTCTGACAGCAGGTCATCTTTATTGATGATCCAGCGGACGCCGGCCAAGTTCCAAAGATTATCTTTGGTCAGTGAAGGAGAGGTGGGAGTGACCACGGTAGACCGGGAAAAATCGGCTACAGGTTGCCCTTTATTTTGAGCTACCCAAATCAATTCTCCGATTCTGCGCGGGTACAAAGCATCGTAGCCTGATAAATCATATAACTTATAATAAGTGGCAAAATTTGACTCGATTACGCTGCCATCAGTAGATGCAAATCTACTACCATCTTTGGAAAACTCCTGTAATTTTTCTAACACCGGAGTCTCCGGATAAACGAAATTTTTTTCAGTGTACGGCATTGTTTTCCAACCGAATAAAATAAGCTCACCGATAGACAAAACAACCAAAGAAAACAATAAAATCTTCATTACAGACTGCCGACCTGCCCGCCAGTCGCTAGCGCTCCAGGCGCTTGCAGGCGGGTCGGCAGTCCGGAATGACAATGTTAATAGGAATAAGCCGGCGATGGCGCTGGGTATCATCAGATTGCGGATGGAAACCGAACGGAGTTCAGAAGGAGATAGCAAAGCGTATATCCACAGACCAGCTATTAGGATAAAAACAAAAACGGCGGGAGAGAAAAGGCCAGGCCTTTCCGGAAAAGGCCTGGCCTTTTTAGTAGGGTTTGATGTAGTTAGTTCAATAAATCGGTCGATACCGGCGGCAGCTAACAAAGTTACCGCCAGAGGCAAAAGCATCAGCCAGCGACTGGCGACGCTGGTGGAAAGAATCGGGATGTTGAGTTTGCCTACAAGAAATGAAAATGGGTTGGGGAGAACAAAAAGGAAAATTGTCAGAAGGAGAAAAACGGCAAATTTTACTTCTTGTTTCTTGTTTCTTGCCAACAATCCCATAATCGCAAATCCCAAAATTGCTATTCCTGAATAAGCGGTGGTTTCTACAAAATTTGCTTGGCCGCGGAAATTTCCGGTGGCGGAATTTCCCAGATAATTAGGAACTATTAATTGCGAGATTTGGCCCCACGGTAAGAGAGTTTTTTCGTAAGTAAATTCGCTTGAGGATTGTTCCCGGCTGGCCTCTTGGTAGTAACGAACAGCGGGAATCCACTGGACAGAAGTAATTAGAAGGGCGACCGCGGCTGACAACAGAAATTTTTTAAGACGGTGATTGACCGCGGCAAAGAGCGCGGCAGCCGTCAGGGCAATAAAGGCCATTTGCGGATGACCGGCAAAAATAATGGCTGAAATGGTTAAAATGATTAAAATGGCTTTTCTCTTATGGATAAAAAGGAGCACAAATGGAAGCAGGGCGTAAACAAAACCGTGAATATTCCATTCTATCCAAACAGACATCCAGGCGGAAAAACCGTAGGCGAGAGAAGGAAGAATAGTTATTAGTATTTGGTTGTTAGTTATTAGGTTTTTGTCTTTAAACTGTGATTTAAGCAATAAATACATCCCAAAACTTGCTAACAAGGGTTGAAAAATGACTAAAATTGTCCAGGCGATTGAAAAAGGAAGCAGGAGATAAATTAGATTGGGAGGAAAGAAAGTGGCCGATTGGAAATTGGCTAAAAGCGGGGCGCCGGCGAACTGATGCGGGTTCCAGGTCGGCAATCTGCCTTGTTTAAGTTCGTTTGTAATAAAACTGCGCCAGGAACCCATCATTCTGGCGGTATCAAAACCCAATAGACCTTTACGCGGAACTCCGGTCGGAAACTCGGGCCATGATTCTTCTTTCCAGGGGCTAAAATAAGATACCAGCAGGCGGCCTGGAAAAGGAATCAACTTATTTTTCCAGATGGGCTTGAAGTAAAATATTGTGGTGACTACAAAAGTTAAAATGGTTAGAATGGTTAAATGGTTGAAAGATTTCATGGCTAAAAGAATAATACTCTTGATTGTAGCAATAATTTTATACCGTCAGGTAGTGCCGTTGGCAAATTTGGTAAAAAACTTTCCTCTTAATGATTTTAGCGTCTATATTGATGGTACAAAAGCGACTTTGAATGGAGAAAATCCTTATAAGCTGAAATTTTTTGACCGGTATAACTATTCGCCGGCCACTACCCTTTTTTTTCTTCCATTGGCGGCAGCACCGACAGAATTATCAGAATGGTTATTTACAGTTTTGTCAGTAGTAAGTCTTTGGTTGACGGTATCCATGACTTTACGGATTCTCAACTTTGATCGTTCCTCCCCGTCATCCCAAGCGGAACGTAGCGTAGTCGAGGGATCTCGTGGATCATTGGTTATTAAATGGCTGATTTTTACGCTGTGTTTAAAAATGTTTCCGGTAAAATTAACTTTAGCGCTTGGGCAGATTAATTTGATCGTTTTGGCATTGATTGTCGGCAGTTATTATTTTGTCACAATCAGGAAAAAAGATACTGTTTCTGGAATTTTATTTGGTTTGGCAACTATTCTCAAGTTGACTCCGGCGCCGATACTAATTTATTTTTTGATTAGAAAAAAATGGAAAGTGGTTAACTGGTATGTTTTCACTTTTGCGTTTCTAACAGTTATGGGAGGGTTCGTTTTCGGTTGGGATTTGACAAAATATTATTTTGTGTCGGTTGTTCCCGGTCTGATGGGTGAAGTAACCAAAGAAACTGTTAACGCTTCCTACATGAATCAGTCGATAACGGCGTTGATAGCGAGATTTGGGGTTTTCGGAAATTTAAATTCGGCGATTAGGTTAGGGATTAGTTTTATTTTAGGAGTAAGAGCTATAAGAATTATAAAAATTATAAAAACCGGAACAACTAGGAATGACTTTATTGATTTTTGGCATTTAACAATAATAGTTTTGCTATTTTTGCCGGTTTTTGTGTGGCAGCATCATTACACTATTTTAATTCCCGTTTGGATAGTTCTAATCGCAAAATTTATTCAAACTAAAAAATTCAAAGACCTGGCAATAGTCGGCCTAACCTATTTCTTACTGATTTTTTATATCAAAGATCCTTATCTCCCTCTGCAATTAAATCCGTTTTTATCCAGCCATTTTTTAACCAGTGGATTGATTTTCCTGATTTTAAACCTTAAATCCTTTAGCTCTAACCAAAATCAAATCCCTAACGGAAAAAAGCTCCTCAAACAAAATTCCGGTAGCGGATTTTAAAGCGGGAAATGTTTCCGGATTGGTTAAAATCAGACTGTTATCAGGAATAGAAGTTTGGCTCGGGACGCGATTAACCGTCCGGCTAAATCTTAAAGGAATAATTTTTTTATGGCTGTAAAAAACCGCCACCGGCAGATATTCGTCATCCAAATAAATCGGTTCGCCTTTGTTAGATAATGCCCCGGCCAAACTGGAAATCATCGCTTGGTTTCCGGTGGTGTCGGGAACTATGTAATCGTGACGGTAACGATAAAGTTGCCATCCCGCCAAAGAGATTATTACAACTAATATCACCCCAACCCTGAACCCGCTTCGTCGCGAGGCGAGTTGAAAGCTATATAGAATATCCGCATAAATTCCGGATCTTCGCTTTGCTGCGTCTGAAATGACAATTATTTGATTGTGAAGTTTCGTCCCGCGGAGCGGGATCCTGCTTCGCCCTGTACCAGACGGTACGGGGCTTCGCAGGATAAACTTCACAATTCTTGAAATAAATAATCCTATCAAAATAGCCAAGAATGGATGAGGAGGTAAGAAAAACCACGAAGATTTGATTGGCGCTAAGGTCAGAAAAAATAGAAAAGTCAAAATGAAAATCATTATTCCCGCAATTTTCCGGTCACGGAAAGCTGTTACCGCTGCCCAAACGGCCGCAAGCGGAATTAAAAGAGACCAGAATTTAAAGGCATGCTTAATAGAATTTAAGTAAAAAAATGGTGAAGTTCCGATACTGACGTTGACTGATTTAATTTTATTGAGAGTATATCCGATAAAAAACTCATTAATAAATTGGTCCCCCCATTTAAAATAACTAAGCAAATACCAGGGTAAAGTGACGGTTATAAAAGTTATAAAGAATATAAACAAAGGAACAGGATGTTCACGGAAGGTTGTTTTTAACAAAAGATAACCGACTGCCGGCAGAGCTAAAACCGGACTGGCTCGTTTAGTTAAAAAGGCCAAACCTAAACAAATAGCGGAAAAAAATATCCACCGTCGCCGATTGCTTTCATAAGCTTTAGAGATAAAAATCATCGACCACAACAATAAAACTGTCAGAAGGATTTCGACGTTGACTTGGCGGCTGCGGAACAGAAACTCGATATCAGACAAAATTATCAGCCCTGACAAAATTCCGGCCGGTCTTGATTTTGTGATTCGAAATGTCAAAAAATAACAACCGACAACCGTAAAAAGTCCGGCTATAGCGCTGACCGACCGCAGCCAAAATTCGCTCTCGCCGAAAACTTTAATCGACAAAGACAACAACCAAACCAAAAGCGGGGGTTCATAAAAAAATGTTTGCCCATTCCATTTCCCTGTCAAAAGATTACCGGAAGAAACCATGTCTTGGGCCACAGATCCAAACCAAGCCTCGTCCCAATTGGTTAAAGCAGTCTCCCCGAGCCGATAGAAAAAAAGAATAACGGAGATAAAAATTATAAAAGGCAGCATAATTTTATCTTTTTGCTTATCGTTCATTGTTTGATTGTTTTCGGCTCCGTTGCCACCAGACCGAAGTCGACATTTAATCTATTGACAACCAGAGGATTCCCCCGGAATATCCAGATGATTAATGTATTTCTATTTTCCTTCATGCGGCAATACTATTCCGATATCGCCAAATTGTTTGTCCGGTTTAATTCCCTGCCAATCTGCCGGGACTACCAGCGTATAAGTAGGGTCATTGGGATTTCCGGTTGACACCAAAGCGACATAATCCATCAGATAATCAAAACCAAAGTTGGTTGCCCTCTCCATGGTTCTGGAAATATAAATCGGACGACTCCCTGACTCTTTCTTAATGTACTCCAAGGCGGCGATTTTATTATTAATCCCTCTGACCGCCGTCCACCGGAATAGACTGATAGTATTTCCATAGATAAATAGGCCCAGGTATGCCAAAACAACCATTTTTCCGATTGATCTTTTTTCCCAGATCATTTCTAGCGCCACACCAAATATCAGAATGAATGGCGTCCAGGAAACGATCGCGTAATACGGCACCAGATGCTTGGAGTATAGAAGGAAGAAAAACAGAGGAAGTAACAATACTATTTTAATCATCCGGGTAATTCTTGGAGTAAATAATCCCCAAATTAGCGCTAGTATCGCCACCGGAATGAAAATTCCGGCGCTCACCCCGAGGTTGATGTGGTCGGCAAGAGAAAGAAAATATGTGTTCAACCGGAAGATAAGAGGGGTCCCGATGCCGGGATTGGCAAAAAACGACAAAGCGTTATTCGTAATTAGATGATTATGACGGAAATCGAAAAATATTAGCGGTGAAACAAACAACAGGAATACGGGCAACCATCTCCAATTGATAATCACCAATGATGGAATTAACATCATACCCACGATATGGAAGTGAGCAGATAAACCGACCAAGGCTCCAAGAATCATTGATTTGAACTTGCTTTTACAATTATGTGCCGCCGCTAACAAAAAAAATAATACCAGAAGAGTCAGAGGAGTAATATTCGGAGCAAACGATTCCAACCCCAAAAAGCTATCGCTAAATAAAACCAGGAGCGAGGAAAAGAAGGCCGCCGTGGTGGACGTCAGCTTTCTTCCGATCAAGAAAAATGCCGGGACGGTAATGGCGGCGAATGCCGCCCCCAGCCCCTTGACCACCAAGGGATTTCCATGAAAAATCCAAAGAAAAAAAGCAATCAAGTAATTGAACAAAGGCGCGTGATAGAGGGCACCCACTCCGGTTTCCTGACCGATTAAAGTCAAGTTTCCCGACAGAATTGATTTTCCGGATTTGGCAAAGTACTCTTCGTCGGCGTCAAAACTGGAGTGGGGTAAATGATAAAAACTTCTGACAACAGCTAGTATAAATAAAACCGCAACCAGGTACTTCACTTTTTAGAATTAATATGATATAAAGACATGTAGACTTCTCCTCTGCCTTTTTGATATTTCACTATAAATTCCAGCGGCCATTCGGGATTTGGCTTTTGGGTATCTTTGAATAAGACATAAGTCGGTTTTCCGGTAAGCGCGATTTCTGTCAATTCTTTTATCCCGTCAGATATCGGCCAATATCCTTTGACTTCAACGTTCGGATTATCTTTCAGATAAATATTCAAGGCTGCCGGCGTCAGGCCAAATGTGCCTTCGGTGCCGACAAAAATTTTTTGGGTTTCAGCCCTAACTTTTATAAAACCAATTACCTCGTTTATGCCATATCCGGAAGGCCAATCGTCAAAAAATTGGAACCTGTCGACTTTCGGTAACGGAGCGGATAGTGGATCAAAAATAATTTTATAGGAGAACCAAATCGGATAAGAAATTAAAAGGAAGGTTATAATAAAGCCCCATACCGGATTTACTTCTCGCCGTCCCGCTGAGCGGGGGCGTTCGCGAAGGGCGTCGGTACGGAGTTCGGGCACAAGGGATACTATCTCCGAAATTCCAAGAGCAATAATCGGAAGAAGCGGAGCTATCATAAACAGCAAATATCGCGGATACAATACTTTGCCAAATGACGCCAGAGCCAGAAACGGAACAAGAAACCACAAGCTCAAGAACGTCGTTCTTCTCTTGTATTTTTTCAAGCCGTACGCCATTCCAACGGCAAAAAGCGCCAACAAGGGATACGTCGCATACGCTTGCATCCAATTCCACAGTCCACCCATATTTCCAAGCAATCTTTCAAATGGATGCGCAATGAATTCTTGAGTCGTCACAATAAATGTGTGATCCTTTAAGGCAATCATGTGCGAAAGAGGCGCCAGCCGAAGTATTAACTCGATACCTTTGGACAACAAGACGACAATAATCCCTAATCCTGCCAATTTCAATAATCTTTTCCCTTTCCCTCGCTCCTTCCAATCAAACAATAAAAACGTCGTTGGCAGAAGAATCAGCGCAAACTGCGCAGATGATTTCGTCAGAAATCCCGCTCCGACAGTCATGCCTAAAAGCAAAGCAACATCAATTCGCAATGTCTCTGCCAACAGGACAGATAAGAAAAGGGCCCAAATCATCAGCACTGTTGTCAGAGAATCGTAGAGCGCCAGCCGATCATACAATAGAAAGAATGGAGAAATGATGTACGTCAATCCGGCTATCCAGCCGGTTCTCTCCCCGAATAATTTCCATGACAACGCCATCAATCCCGCTAGAGTTATCGCTCCGGAGAACACGGACACCAATCTGCCTGCAATTAACGGATCCGAAACCCACTTTAACATCGGCAACATCAACCAAATAAACAAAGGCTGTTTGCCGTCTTCCAAGGAAATAAACCGGTGAACCGGATCCTGAAGAGCGATCTGGCCCCAACGAATGTAAATAGCTTCATCCGTAAAAATCGGGATTAGGGTTAAATTAATTAATCTTGAAGAGAGATATAAAATTGTTAAGGCGGTAATGGCTAGGGCGCGGCGTTTCCACATATTTAAATTATAAGCTTCCGAATAAAACTTTGACTTTAGAAGGAAATTCCCGGGTTTCCAGTTTATCAGACCTTAAAAAATTTCCCATCCATCCGGCTACTCTGAACTCCAGATTATCCGGCTCAATTATCAAATACATTAACTGGGCGTCTTTAGGTTTCCAGATTGAGGAAACAAATCGATCTTTATATTGAAGATAAGAGGTCTCACCCGGCTTATAACTATACTCGGCAGGCAATAACTTATATTTATTTATCCCGCGCCACCATAAAAGATACTGATATTGATAGTCATAAACCGGCGGAGTGTAGGTGTAAACCGCAAACGGCTTATCCTTATGAATTGCATCTCGATAGATCCAATCCACCACTTCAATTTGGGCGCTGAAAGTTTCCGGAGGGAGCGGAGGTTTTTGTCCGCCGAAAATCCGATCAAAAGGATTAATATTCCTAATAATTATAAATATCAAAATGGTTAAAATAAATAAATGGCTAGATTTATCCCGCCTTTCGCAAGAAAATCGTGAGTTTACCCGTGGATGGATTGCGCTTAGGCTCGCCTCGTTGAAGCTCTGGCGAAACGAGCGGGATGTCGCACTATTGATAGAGCGTGGGGCTCCATAAACAAATTCACAAATCAAACTAAATGCCAAAATATGAATTGAAACGAAACCGCTAAGATACCAACCTTTTAATTCTGCCGGAAACAAAAATGTATAAGCCAAATAATGGAAAGATAGAAAGTAAAGGGTAAAGAGTAAAGAGTAAAGAGTAAAACTATCGAGATTCAGGGTGAACTTTTTCAATTTTGTTAAAGCAAGAAGCGCGAGGATAAAAAGTCCCAAGAAAACTATTTTCCAAAGATTAGAATCAATGGTGAATAAGGAATATGTCAAGGTTTCGCCCAGCTTAATTCCCCGCTCAACAATTCTTTCGCTTAAAGGCAGAACCCCGCCCAAACTGGTGTTTTCTCCGCTAAAATAGCCAAACAAAGATTTGGTTTGGATGAAATCGTGGCGGAGTTCAAAAACAAGTTGAGGGAGGAAGGGGATCAAAAATAAGATAATTGCTATTAATATATTTTTTAATGATTTAAATGATTGAAATATCTTCATTTGCCGCATATTTATTAAGATTAAAACAGTCATGAACCCCGTTAACATCACTCCGGCGGCGGGTTCAAAATGATAGGCTAGAGAGGCGGATAGAGCCGCTAAAGACAGACCAAGCAATGATTTATGATTTATGAATAATGATTTATGAAAAACATAGAGACCGATAAAAAATAACAGCGTAATTAAAGGCAATAAATTAGCATGGAAAGCAAAAGATGAAAGGCTAATCGTTAAAGGAGAAACTGAATACAAGATCGCGAAAATATTCCCGGCGACCGGATGTTTGTTTTTCCGCAAAAATTGCCATCCGATTATCATCGTCAGTAAATTAGCCGCCAGAGAAACTAGAACCGCTCCCCGCGGGTCACCTTTAAAAATCAAATACGGGATAGATAACAAATAGAACCATAGCGGCCCAAAGAAAATACCGGCAATTGACCCCCACGGACCGATCAAAGTCGGACGCCGCAATTCCACCATATCTCTGATCCACAGCTGATCGCGACCCATGTCAAACACAAAAGCGAAATTACCGGAAACGATTGATGGCCCGGTTAACGATAAAAAAATAATTATGGAAACTAACAGGAAAAAATAGCTACGCATGGGTAGTAACGATACATTACAAACAAACTGGCAATTATGGCAAATTTAGTCAGAAATCTATTTTTTGACATAAATGATATTGATACCGGCAAGATGATATACCACGGATTGACTTCACGCATAATGAAAAATGCCAATGCTCCAACCCAAGCGGCGACGGCAGCGCGCGCGGGGTGGTTTATGAATGGAAGTAACAGAAACGAAATATACTTTATAAGTCCAGCAAAAATTAGCGAGAAATAAGGCGCTGTATTTTTTTTGTTGACACCGACAATGTAAAAGGCCAACAGAGTAAAAGCTACCATAGTGATTTCATTGTGGACACTGCTTAGAGACTCAATCAAAATCATCGGATTGAAACTCCAGAGAATCCAGGCGTGTCGTCCGGCAATTTTTAGCATCAACCAACTGGATGCCAAAAACGAAATCATCCCCAAGAATTTAAACGATAGCAACGTTAAAGTGAATTTCCCAAATCCTAACAGATAAAACGGTATCGTGGTTATCAGCCAACCAGGAGGATAAACCGAACTAACATGGGTCCAACGCATGAATCTAGTCCAATCGTCATTTGGAAAATCCAGAGGAGTAGTCAGGTAGGGATTTTGAGCGTACTTAACTACAGTCCTAGCGTCAAACATGTAATTGAAAATGTCGTGGGCAAAAGCGGGATAGGAAACAAAAAGCAAAAAGCAAAAAGCAAAAAGCAATTGCCAGAGTTGCCTAGTGGTTAGTTTCCATTTGTCGTGAAAAATAACAATTAACAAGTAACAAGCAACAAGTCCTGCTAGGATAGCAAAGAATATTGCGGTGGATTGCGGGCGGTTGAAGTAACCGATATTTGTCAATTGACGTTGAATGGTTTGATAGACAGGATTGCTCGACAATGTCAGGTTGAGATCGACTTGGGTATAGGAGTAAAGAACGAAAGAAGTAAAGAGTAATGAGTAAAGAGTAAAGAGTGAGAAAAATTTAACTGAATTCATCTGTAACCCCCGAACAAATCTGTCATTCGGATTCGGATGACATCAAAAAACATTCTAGCGGAGTCGCGGAGAGGATTGACGCGGTTGGTTTTAATGTGGCGCCAAGAAACCGGGACTTCGGCGATTTTGTAGTCCCGTTTTTGAGCGATGTATAGCAGTTCGACGTCAAATGCGCCGGTGAAGGCCTGTTTTTCAATCCCGTTGCCGTAAACAATCAAACTATTGAATAGATCTTTGGCGGCCTGATTGGTGAAAAGTTTGAAGCCGCACTGGGTGTCGCGGATGCCGCCGATGGCGATGGTTTGGACGGAAAAATTAAATACTTTTCCCATCAGGTGTCTGTACCAGGGCTCACCGAGGCGCTCGCTGCCCTTCACCTCCCGCGACCCGATTGCCACGTTATAACCCTTTTGCAGAAACGGAAGCAATTTCTCTACCTCGGATAGAGGAGTAGCTTGATCAAAATCAGTGAACAAAACCAGGTCTCCTCGCGCGCTCAAGACTCCGGTTTTTACCGCCCGGGCTTTCCCTTGATGAGAATTTTTTATTACCCGCCAATGCTTTTTACCATTTATCCATTTTTGCAAATCCTCCAATGTCCCGTCAGTCGACCCGTCATCAACTAAAATTGTTTCCCAATCATATTTTTGGCCGGATAAATATTTATCCACCTCATTCAGCGCGCCTTTAGCGATATTTTCAGATTCGTTAAAAGAAGGAATTACGATTGATAAGAATGGATACATAATTAAAATGGCTACAAGGGTTATAATTGACCAAAATAATGCGTTAGTCTATAGATTGTAATCCCCGGCGGGATAATTTTGGAATCGGCAACTTCGGCCCGGCCGAAACCGGCTATTTCCCAAATTGGATTTCCCAAAGGCTGGCAATCGCCGGCCGGTTTTTCGCAAACCACTATCAACTGCTTGGCAATCAAATCCTGAAGCTTAACCGGCGGCCGATTAAGCTTTTCTAAAAAATAACGATAGGCGTGGTCGCTGTTTCCGGAAGTTATCAAGGCAAAATTATATGGTTCATTTCCCGAAAGGGAGATTACTTGGCGGGAAACAGATTCTGTTTGCTGAAGCAATCTATTTGGCTCAAACCGCAAAAATAAACGGCCGGACTGATCATAAACCAGCCACAAAGTTACAAATCCAGCCAACAATCTGCCAAACAGTTTTTTTTCAAACAGATATCCCGCTACCGCTCCCAAGAATATAGCCGGAACCGGAAATAAAAAACCAAAATAGTAATCAGAAATACTGCCTTGATAGAGCGAAAAAATTGTTATTCCCAGCCAAAACCACCACAACAACGATTGGCGCGGCAAAAATTTGTCCGAACGATTCGATTTGTTAAAAATAATCATCAAGCTCCCGCCCAGAGCCCAAATTAAAGTCGTGATTAAAGTTACTACTCCGTTTTGCCAACTAAAAATAGTCAAAGTCAGCCTGTTGGCATTACGGATAACCGACCTGAACAGTCCCAAAAGTTCCCAATTAAAAACTGCGCCATTGGGTCGACTGATAAACTCTAAAACCGTTCTGGCATTGGGAAAATGATGGTAAATTTCAAACGCCAAAAACGGAGAAAATCCGATCATCCACCCGACCGTTAACAAAAATACTTGGCGTATCGCCCGATTGAAGGTCAGACCTTCAATGTTGCTATATATCAATACAATTATTAAGTAAATCGGGGCCATTATCAAGGTTAAATAATGAAGTTGCCACAGAATCCCCAAACAAACTCCGGCTCCGACTAATTTCCACCATTTTTTTTCTTTCGCCCCGGTAGCGGCCCAGTATATTCCCAACAGGGAGAAAAATGGTACCGGGTTTGGATTCCAGGACGCCCGGGAATAACGGATAACCAAAGAAGTAACGGCGTATATCCCTGAAGCGAATAATCCGGAAGTTTTTCCAAACCATCTTTGGGTAACGAAATAAATCAGCCAAACCGTAGCTACTCCCAATAAGCCTACGAAAATTGCCGGCCCGACCGGATCGCGGAAAATGAAATAAAACGGCAAAGCCAAATAGTAATAAACCGGCCCTAAATAAAATCCTCCGACCGAAGCTGTTGGACCCAAAAAAGTGAATTTGCCTTTTTCCACCATGTTAAACCAAACTAAAGCGTCGCGGCCTTCATCGCCTAAAAAAACGATGTAATCCCTGATACGATATAAACGTAAGAACGCAGCCACAATTAAAATGAAAATCAAAATTAAGATCTGTGGTTTTTTAAACCATTGTAGCCATTTTGGCAATTTAGCCATTTTGTTCATTGTAACCATCTAGCCATCCCCCCTTCTGACATTTTTCCAGGGCTTTGTTTTCCATAAACGAAACAAACCTTTGAAGTCCTCACTGGCGGTTTTGGCGACTTTAACGGTTGAGCTGGGGTCGTCATGCCAAGAGATCGGGATTTCAGCAATCTTATATCCTGATTTTTCAGCCAAAATTAACATTTCAGAATCAAAAAACCAATTATTATTTTCAATCAAAGGTTCCAAATTCTGAAAAACGCTTTTTTTTATTGCTTTAAAACCGCACTGAGCGTCTTTGAATGATATTGAAAAAAACGCTTTTATCAATAAATTATAACCCCTGGACATAATTCCGCGCAAAACGGTCCTCCCGACCACGTTTGCCCCTCTGGCTAAACGGGAACCTATGGCGATATCGGAACTATCTTCAATCGCCGAAAGCAAGCCCTTGAAAAATTCCAAATTTGACGATAAATCCACGTCCATATAACTGACGATTTGAGCTTGAGAATTAAGCCAAGCAGTCTTTAAGGCCAACCCTCTGCCTTTCGTGGGAAGCTTGAGATAGGAAATTTGCGGCCTTTTAGCAAATTTTTTGGCGATGGCAGAAGTCGAATCCGTCGAAGCGTTATCGGCGATAATTATCCGCCAATCATATTCGGACAAGTTATTTCTGCAATAGTTATATAGCATCGGAATATTGTCAGGCAGGGCTATTTCTTCGTTATATACCGGAACGACAATGTCGACAGAAGTCTTTTTTGACATAATGAACCCGCCTCAAAACTATCCCGACCTTATCATTCCTGCGAAAACAGTAATCTATTTATATGATATATAGATTCCGGATCCCTCCATAGGCGGGCAGGCAAGTCCGGAATGACGATGAGGGCTTAGCCTTGAGCCTTTTTCCAAATATATTTATTGTAAACTGTGAAGTTAAAAACAAGAGTCAAAACTAAGGCGGCCACGTAAAATCCATGAATTAAAATATTCTCCCTCCCCACGATTAACTCACCTGTTTTCATTATTCCGCCCTGAATAAACAGAACGGCAATATTGGATGTGGCATAGAAAACGGCCAGTTTTTTAAGCAGTACCGGCACCGAAGTGATTTTCCGGTCGCCGAATGTCCAGACATTATTCAAAATAAAATTTGACAAGATTGCCAGCTGTCCTCCAAGAATGGTGGCAACGGTTGGAGAAACGACTTTCAATCCGAATCCTAAGATCCAATAGAGAGCGGTTTGGATTACCAGACCTAAAGAACCGACTGTGGCAAATTTGAAGAACCGCAATAATTCAAAAAATCGGGCTTTGAAAATATAAATTAAAGTATTTTTAATATATTCCGCCCCCAATTTGCTCCGACCTAAAGTCCGGTCCACGAATTTCAAGGGCACTTCTCCGGCTTTAAATCCGGCCCGGACGGCTTTGTGCAAGAAACCAATCTGAAAGGTATAACCGAAAAACCGCTCTTCTCCCAACAACGGATAAACTTTTTCATAAACATAGCGGCGGATTGCCCGGTAACCGGTGGTCCAGTCGCGAATACTGAAGTCGGTTAAAACAAACATAATAATCATATTCCCGACTACGCTATAGAATTTTCTCTTTAATCCCCAATTGTCTGGGATGGCGCCGCCTTTTATATAACGGCTCCCCAACACCAAGTCATAGCCCTCCTCCAGTTTTGTTAAAAACTGCGGCACCAACTTGGGATCATGAGACAGATCGGCGTCGAATTCAAAGAAAATATCCGGATTCAATTTTTCGACGGCGTATTTCATTCCCGATAAATATGCTCCGCCCAATCCCATCTTTTTCTTATTTATCAACAGGTGAACATTTTTCAGCTGTTTCATTTTTGTTTTCACCTCGTCGGCGGTCCCGTCCGGAGATGAATCATCAACCACTAAAATATGCATCTCGTAGTTAAGCGGAATTTTCTTAAAAACATCTTCCAATTGATCTATAGCCCTGCCGATGTTTCCACGTTCATCGTAGGTTGGAATTACCATCACCACGGTTTGTTTTTTTGATTGTTTTGTCATTTCTGATTTCCCTCAATTTGTCTTTTGACAAATTTAATATCGTGTTCCACCATCATATTCACCAATTCTTTGAAGCTGGTCTTTGGTTTCCAGCCCAACTTTCTATTGGCTTTTGCAGGGTCGGCTATCAATAAATCAACTTCGGCAGGCCGGTAAAATCTTTTATCGACTGTAACATGGTATTCCCAATTTTTTAGTCCGGCGGATTCAAAAGCAGTTTGGATAAACTCTTTGACAGAATGAGTTTCGCCGGTGCCAATGACAAAATCGTCAGGTTGTTTTTGCTGCAGCATCATCCACATGGCCTCGACATAATCTCCGGCGAAACCCCAATCCCTTTTTGACTCGAGATTGCCGACAGCGATTTTACCGTCCGCGGTAACTAATGGCTCGCCGATTTCATTTTGCGGCACCCATTTTAGGCCGGTTGCCAGACAAGCGACGCTCATGGTAATTTTCCGGGTAATGAAGGTTAAGCCGCGGCGGGGAGATTCGTGGTTAAAGAGTATACCGGATACAGCGAAAAGATTGTAAGCTTCGCGATAATTAACTGTGATCCAATGGCCGTAGACCTTGGCTACCCCGTAGGGACTGCGGGGAGAAAACGGGGTAGTTTCCGATTGGGGGACTTCCACCGCTTTACCAAACATTTCTGAAGAACTGGCCTGATAGAATTTGGTGTCGAGTTTGGCGATGCGGACGGCTTCCAGAATTCTGGTAACGCCTAAAGCGCTGGCTTCTCCGGTTAGGACCGGCTGACGGAAAGAAGTGGGAATAAACGATTGAGCTGCCAAATTGTATACTTCATCCGGTTTGATGTCTTGAATGGCTTGGGTTAATGAATGTTGATCTGTGAGATCGCCGTCAACTACGGAAATATGGTGAAGAAGGTGTGATACTCTTTCCGTCGATACCGTCGAGGTGCGCCGAATCAAACCATGAACTTCGTATCCGCGATCAAGCAGAAATTCAGCCAAATAACTCCCGTCTTGGCCGGTGATACCCGTTATGAATGCCTTTTTTGACATAAATATAAAACTAACAATTCACAAAATCGTTTTTTAGTTTGTTGGTTTGTTAGTTTATTTGTTCGTTTGATTTTTTATTCGTTTGTTCGTTTAATTGCTTCGCCAATATTCTAGCACTCTCTCCAGGGTTTTATTTAAAGGAATCTCCGGTTTCCAACCGGTAGCCCGGATAAATTTTCCGGGGTTGCAAACCAGTTGAGGGGATTCTCCGGGACGGAATCTGGACTTATCCACTGTAATTTTAATTTTGGCCTTTGACATCTTAATCAATTCTTGAAGCAGATAAGAAATCTTGATGCCCTGACCTGAACCGACGTTGTAGACTTCCCCGGCTTGGCCTTTTGTCAGAGCCAATTCATAAGCCCTAACCATGTCTTTAACATCGGTAAAATCGCGGATGGCTTCTAAATTTCCCACCACAATTTCATTGGGACTACCGCTTCTTTCTATGTCAACAATCTGTCTGACAAAATCCGGAACCACGAAACCGGTCCGTTGCCCCTCGCCGATATGATTAAAAGGCCGAAGCCTGATAATATTTAATCCATAGGATAAAAAATATTGCAGCCCCAAAAAATCTTGGGCCACTTTTGAAACCGCGTAAGGGCTGGCTGGCATCAGGGGAGTATTTTCATCGATGAGCTCTCCCTGACTGCCGCCATATTCGTCGGCGCTGCAGATGATTAAAACTTTAGCCGCGGATTTTCTCCGCCTTAAAGTTTCCAGTAAATTCAACTGGGCAAAAATATTATTCCGGAGAATTTTAGCCGGAGAAATCAGGCTGGTCCCGACTTCGGCCATGGCCGCCAAATGAATAACCCCGTTAAACTCATGTTTGGAAATAACCACTTCAGTTTCAGTCGCGTTTAATAAGTCAATTTTCGGAGTCAAGACCGTATAACCGCTGACCTTAAGACGTTCAACCAAATGACGGCCGGCAAATCCGTTAGCGCCGGTGACAAGAATGTTCAATTGTTATATTGTTATATTGTTAGATTGTTACATAGTTCAAGTTTAGCGATGTAGCAATTTAGCAATTTCTCCTATCTTCCTATTCCGACATACTTTAATCCTGCTTCTTTAATTCTTTGCGGATCATATAAATTCCGGGTGTCAATAAAAACCGCGTCTGTAGTCATATTCTTTTTAATTTTAGCCAAATCCAATGATCTGAATTCGTCCCACTCCACTAAAATTATTAATGCAGTTGCTCCTTTTACAGCTTCATAGGGATTAGCGGCATACGTAGCGACACTGTCTCCCAAGATTTTTTTAGCATGACCAGACGCTTGAGGGTCATAGACCGAAACCGCTGCTCCGGCAGCAGTCAAGACCGGAATCACTTTCATCGAAGGCGCTTCCCGCATATCGTCGGTGTTGGGCTTAAACGATAACCCTAAAACGGCAATAGTTTTCCCGTTCCAGCCACCAACGGCTTTTTCAAATTTGGAAAGCATTTTTAAGAGCCGATTTTCGTTTAATTGGTCTATTTTTTCAAATAATCCATCGCCTTCACCCACCCTTCTGGCGTAAGCCGTCAATTCTTTAATATCTTTGGGGTAGCAACTCCCACCATAACCAAGGCCCGGCCACCAGTAATGCAAGCCGATCCTGCGATCCAGCCCCATTCCGCGGATAATCTCCTGAACATCGGCCCCGGTTTTCTCGGCCAAATCGGATATCTGATTAATAAATACGATCCGGTTGGCTAAATAAGCGTTGGCCGAATATTTAGTCAGTTGGGCGGATTCCGGACGCATAATTACGGTTTCTCCGTTCAGAGGCCGGTGCAATTCCAAAAGTTTTTTAATGACGAACGGCTCATTGGCCCCGATTAATATCCGGTCTGGGTGCAAAGTGTCTTCGACCGCAGTGCCTTCGCGCAAAAACTCCGGGACTGAAGCGGTATAAAATTGTTTCTTGGTATAAATTTTGATAATTTCTTTAACCTTGTTGTTTGTCCCGGGCGGCACAGTCGATTTAACAATTATGATCGCTCCGGTTTTTATATGCGGGGCTAAAGATTGGGCCGCCTCGAAAACGGCGGATAAATCAGCGGTTCCGTCCGGCGCTGACGGAGTTCCGACGGCTATCATAATCACATCCGCTTCGCGGATAGCCTCCGGGTATTCAACCGTGAACTTCAATCGGCCGGCATCAACGTTTTCCTTGACTAATTCCTCTAAACCGGGCTCAAAAAAAGGAACTTTGCCCTTTTTGAGTTCTTCCGACTTTTGTTTATCTCGGTTAACCGCCCAAACGGTATTGCCGAATTTAGAAAACACCGCCGCGGTTACTAGGCCGACAAAACCCACACCAACGACTGCAATAGTCATGAATGAAATGATAACATAAACAAGTTTTGTAGTTGTCATTGTCCTGCAAAGCAGGATCTCGCTTTGCGAGACGAGGTTACTTCGGGACAGCGTGGCAATCTGACAAAAGATTCCCACGCTCTCCGCTGGCTGGCGGATCGCTCGGAATGACAAAATTAACCTATAAACTAATGAATTTAATTCAAACTCTAATTCTATCCATCGTTGAAGGCATAACTGAGTTTCTGCCGATATCTTCCACCGGCCATTTAATCTTGGTTTCTAAATTATTAAATCTTTCCCAAACTGAATTTGTTAAAAGTTTTGAGATTGCTATTCAGCTTGGAGCAATTATGGCCGTAACCGTCCTTTATTACAGAAAATTAATTGATAATAAAAAATTGTATCCCAGAATTTTAGCGGCTTTTTTGCCTTCGGCTATCATCGGATTTATTCTGTACAAATTTATTAAACAATATTTAATCGGTGATTCGCGGATTGTTTTAGCATCACTTTTAATCGGAGGAATTTTATTGATCATTTTAGAGAAAATTTTGGCTAAAACCAAAATTCAGAAAAATTTAACCATTGAAAAACTGGGGATTAAACCCTGTTTGATGATCGGACTGGCACAAACAGTTTCCATGATCCCCGGAATTTCCCGGGCGGCGGCGACTATCATCGGCGGAATGTCGGTCGGTTTATCCCGTTCAAGCGCGGTTGAATTTTCATTTCTTTTAGCTATTCCGACAATGGTGGCCGCCACAGGTTTGGATTTAATCAAGTCGTATCAATATTTTTCCGCCCAGGACATTAAATTTTTGATTGTCGGATTTATAGTATCGTTCATATCCGCCAAAATCGCGGTTGAATGGCTGATCAAATTTATGAAAAACCACTCTCTGGCCGCATTTGGAGTTTACCGGGTAGTTTTAGCTGTGGCTTTTTGGCGTTTACTTTTGTAAGGGTGTAAAGTATCAGATACTTTACAGACCATTTTCAAGTGAGACAACTAATTCCACGAGAAATTAACTTCCTCAACCATCACGGTATAAAGGAAATAGATTGGATCAAGATCGGTGAGGCGCCTGTCGAATATCTGGTGGGTTGGGCAGAATTTTACGGACGGGAATTCGAGGTTAATCAAAATGTCTTAATTCCGCGGATAGAAACCGAACAACTTATAAATTTAAGCCTTGCCCATTTAAAGTCTATCTTTCATCAACCATTAACCATTAATCATCAACCATTAACTGTTGCCGACCTCGGCACCGGATCGGGGTGTATCGGAATTACTTTATATCTGGAAATTCTCTCTTTGTCATCCCGAGCGAGGGGTCAACGACGAGTCGAAGGATCTAGCACGGGGATACAAATGTTTTTATCCGATATTTCGGACAAATCTTTGGAAGTCGCTCAAAGAAACTTAGATCGCCTGGTACCGAAACCAAACTTAATTAATCTTATTAGAAGTAATATTTTTGATCAATTTCCCTCTAATTTAAAGTTTGATCTAATCATCGCCAACCTGCCGTATATTCCTTCTGCTAGAATTGCGAAATTGCCGAAATCGGTCAAAGATTTTGAACCGCTCCTTGCACTTGACGGCGGACCTGACGGATTAAAATTGATCAATAAATTAATTGCTCAATCGCAATTAAGGCTAAAACTTAGTGGAGTTCTGCTTTTGGAAATTGACGAAACCCATAAGATCAAAGATTTATTACTGCCGAAAAATTTCCGGGCCGAAATTATTAAGGATCAGTTTGGAAAAAGGAGGTTTGTAAAGATAGGAAAGGAGAATTAGAGGAAATTAAAGCGGTTCAGGGACAACGCTGTGATTTAATGTAACCGGCAATTTTGGCTTCTTTCTCATCGCAGAACCACTGTTCGCCCCGGTCTTTTTCCACCACAGCGGTTTTATACTGAACGCAGCCGGGAATATAATACACTTTTCGCCCGCCTTGAGGATCGATATTGCCTTTAATATTACATTTTGGATTATCCGGATTTTCAGTTTGGCGGCATTTCGGGCCCCATATCCCTAATTTCTCCTCTTTGGCTTTGTTATAAGCCGACTTCAAATTTTCCCTTTCATCCGTGGTATCGCTATGGAACCGGCCCCACCCGGAAGCCAAAATCTCTTTATTTACCAGTTTGTCATCGACATAAACCAAACCCATCGGCCGATCCATTTGGTCAATAATTTGTTCTTTAATTACGACATTCCGATCGGCCACAAGTAATGATAATTCTTGTTTGGCCTCCGGACCTCCGCAGAAATCCAATTCCGGGGCGTCAACACTACGCAACCTTAATCTGACTTTTCCGTCCAAAACTAAAGTATCCCCGTCGATTACTCCTAAAACTTTAATCCCCTGCTCGGGTTTCTTAAGTTTTTGATACAAAATCGCATTAAAAATTAAAGAGGGAAAAAGAAGGATTAGAAGAAATAGGGGGAAAAGACGAACAAAGAATTTAGACATAAACAATGTTTATTCTAAACAATATTCAAGACTATCGCCAACATCCCGATGGAGGCTAAGCCTAGGCCGGCAAATGCCGTCCAAACCAAAAAATTGGATAGCCGGCCGCTTTTGTATTGACCTAGAATTGATCCATTATTGGCGATTTTGGCGATGACAAAGATCAAAGGCACTGCCACCACTCCATTGATCACCGCTGTATAAACCAAGGCTTTAATCGGATCAATCCCGATAAAATTAATCATCAAACCTATCAACATTGATATGGCGATAATTCCGTAAAAACCAGGAGCGGTTTTAAGTTTTAAATTCAGGCCTTCTTTTAAACTGAACGTTTCCGCCACCGCGTACGCAGCCGAACCCGCCAAAACCGGAATAGACAGAAAACCTAAACCCATAATGCCTACGGAAAATATGACTTTGGCTAAATATCCGGCATTCGGGAAAGTATTCACCAATGGCTCCAAAGCCTTGGCGGCGTCGGCGGCAGTTTTGATGTCGGTTATCCCATGAGAATTTAAAACCGTGGCCGCTACCACAATAATCGCCCAAGTCCCGATTTCTGAAGACAACATTCCAACAAAATTATCTACCCTTAGATTATGCATAAATTGGCCATCTATCCGTGGTTTACCGTCTACTTTAAGTAAACGGACCTGTCTTTCTTCTTCTACTTCTTCCGAGGCTTGCCAAAAAAACATGTAAGGCGAAATGGTGGTTCCCAGAACTCCGGTGATGATGAATAAAAATTGAAAATTGAATTGTATATGCGGGATAAATGTGGCCGCCAGAATCGTCGTCCAAGGCTGATTAATCATAAACACGGTAAGCGGATAGGCTAAAAGAGTTACAACCGACCATTTTAAAATCTTGGAGTAAACTTTATAGGAAGTTAAAATTTCCAGAAGTAAAATTGTTAACGTAAATATTAAAGCCAAAGGAATAAATCCCACCGGAAAGATTAAATCGGCAGCCGCGGCCATGGCACCAATGTCTGCCCCAATGTTAATTGTATTGGCAATCAATAGCAAAAATACCACTACGTATAGAATTTTTTTTCCATAAAGCCGTTTGATGTTGGCGGCGATTCCCCTTCCGGTTACTGCTCCGATTCTGGCGCACGCCTCCTGAACTCCGGCTTGGAAAGGCAGCATAAACACGGCGGTCCATAGCATCCCGTAACCAAATTGGGCCCCGGTTTGGGAATAAGTGGCGATGCCTGACGGATCGTCATCGGCGGCCCCAGTAATTAATCCCGGGCCTAAATTTTTGAAGAATTTTTTTAGTTTGGGAAACATAAGTTAGGGAAACGTAACAGATTGAGCTAATATTTCTTTTCTTACACGGGACCATTGTTTAAGCTGAAATTCGCGTTTTAATGCCTCTGATTTATTTCCCAACGCCTCTTGATAAACCAATTTGAGGGGTTTATGGCTCTTTGTATATTTGCCGCCTTTACCATTTAAATGATCTTTCAGCCTCTTCTCAACATTGTTTGAAGAACCGATGTAATAGCTTCCGTCTTGGCAAAGAAGCATGTAGACAAAATACATAATATTTTCCAGTTTTTTTAGAAACTGGTCCTTCGACTCTGGCTCGGCTACGCTCGCCATTCGCTCAGGACAAATTTTTTCTTAAGAAAAAATTTGTTGCGGGACTAGGAATCGAACCTAGATACCGACATTCAGAGTGTCGTGGCCTACCGTTAGCCGATCCCGCAGTTTATAAACGATAAAAATTATAAGGACAATAAGAATTATAACCTAGGGGTTGATATAATTCTGAATAGTTTAAAGCGTTGACCCCATCGTCTAATGGCTAGTTCCGACCAAAGGTCGAGAATCCTCGACACAAATGTGTCGGGAGACAGCAGGTTCTTGCCGATCTCGATTCTTCGGATCGGATCGAGCATCCTCGGTTCGATATCATCGAACCGGGACATCCTAACAATTATGCCCAGCGTTTACATTCTCAAATGTAAAGATAATCGGTACTACACAGGCTCGACTGTTGATTTAAATAATAGATATCAGGAGCATCTATTGGAAAAGTGTAAATTTACTAAATCTAGGCTTCCCATAGAAATAGTTCACACTGAAAAATACGAAACTTATTCCGAGGCTGGGAAAAGAGAATATCAAATTAAAGGTTATAAAAGTCGATCTCTGATTGAAAAGCTGATAAAATTAGGTTCAATTGGCGCTATCGTCTAGAGGCCCAGGACACCAGGTTCTCATCCTGGTAACCCCGGTTCGAATCCGGGTAGCGTCACCAAAAATAAAAACGGCGAATTTATTCCGGGGCTGACTGTTGTATTCCAAAAATTCCACTCGGTAAAAAATTCGAAATACCTGCTCATATTTATAGTTTACTTTCCGGATCGCTACGCTTCCGAAAAAGCTTGTCCTGAACCTCTCGACACCGCTTAGGATAAACTCCAGCGCGGCGGGTGTTCGTTCGGCAGGTTTACAGTGAGTTCAGTCGAACTGCTCAGTGTAAAGGCGCCGCGTTCACCTTGCGAGCCCTGCCGTGGCGGGGCTAGCTAACCCATTGACTTGAAATGAGTTCGAATTTGTTCGAAAACGTTCACTGAAAAGTTAAAACGAAATCAGCCCGAGGAACTTGTTAACAAAAGATTCCTTGGTTTCTATTAATTCTCCTGTTTCGACGGAGACTATAGCGGTTTTTTTGAATTTCAACGGCATCAAGCCAAATAGTTTTTCTTGTTTTTCACCCTCGACTTCATAAACCAATGACCCGTCGATTTTTTGGCTCATTTTTACCCGACTGGATGAACTGGTGCTATCTTGACCGGAAATCTGATCAATTACATTCCTGGATAACATATTTTGAACTGCCTGATCCGGCAAAACAGTTACCTGTTTTTCTCCTAACGGAGTGGTCACAGTCAAAATATTAGTTGAAGAATCTACTGATAACGGGAAATTAGTAGTGGCTCCGACATTATTCCTATCAATAACGAAATCGCCATTTCTGGTATTTATCTTAACTTCGTTCTTTTCTTCCCGCTCTCTAATCCTCATTATCTCTGTTTCATTTTCCGGCTGTTCCTGCGTCTCCTGAACCTCTACTGATTCTTCGGATTCTTTCGATTCCCGTGATTCCCGCGGCTCTGTCTTTTCCGGCCTCTCTTTATTTTCCATTCTAGTCTCAATTTCAATTTCTTCGCCGGTTAATTCACTTTTTGTTTTTATTTTCAGCTCGCCATTTTTCTGCTCCATTTTTATTTTTATTCTTTTATTTTCAAATTCTCTTTTATTTTCACCTGACTTTAGCTCAATATTTCCTTTAGGATTGGTTGAAAAATTAGTATTTGTAGTTTCTGCCTTGACACCACTCTTGATCTCATTTTTATCTTCTTTTTTTGGAGCCTTATCTTCATCACCTAAAACCTGGCCGCTCGAATCCATTTTAATCAACTGGCCGAATTGATCGACCAACCACCAAGCTTGAATCTTGGGAACAAAAACAGACATCAATAATAATTGAAAGAGAAAAACTGTGGCAAAACGAAGTTTCATTTGAAAACAGTATAGTGACTGAAACCATTGCCTGTCAATAGATAATTATAAGGATTTTAAAGGATATTAAGAGAGATATAGATATTAGGAGAGGAGCGTAAGACGAGAAGAATTAGAAGGATCAGAAGGATAAGAAGGATAAGAAGGGTAGGGAAAATCTTACATAGCGTTCGGAGACTGGATACCGAGAAGAGCTAGGCCATTTTTGAGGACTTGGGCGACGGAGGAAGTCAGGAGGAGACGGAAAACTAATTGAGCGTTGAACGTTGAACGTTGAGCGTTGTCTCCTAAAATCCGGTGCTTGTTGTAGAAAGTGTTAAACCGCTGGGCCAGTTCGTAAAGAAAAGTACAGACTAAATTCGGGGCGTATTGTTTAGCCGCCTCCATGACGACTTCGGGGAAACGGTAGATAAAGCGGAGGATGGAAAGCTCCTCGAAGTTTAAGGAAGAAGGAAGAGGGAAAAAGGAAGAAGGAAAAACGCCAGCCTTGTTTAATACGGATCGGCAGCGGGCGTGGGTGTATTGGAGATAAGGACCGGAGTTACCGTCCAAATTTATCATTTCAGCCCAATCGAAAACATATCCTGTTGATGGAGAATGTTTAAGATCGTTATATTTAACCGCGCCAATACCTACCATTTTAGAAATTTCAGGATCATCATTGAATTTTTTAGCCCTGTCTATCGCTTCCGTCAATACCTGCTCCAGCTTAACGGCATTTCCTTTTCGAGTACTTATTTTCCCCTCTTTCAACCTTATTAGTCCATGCGGTATATGAAAGAATTGGTTGCGCTTTGCCCAACCAAGAAGTTCTACTGCCAAGAAAACTTGCCGGAAATGCAAAGTTTGTTCTGATCCGACTTCGTATATCATCAAATCAGGATTCCATTTTTCTTTCCTAAATTTGATTGTCGCCAAATCCCGAGTTAAATAAGTTGTTCCCCCATCGCTTTTAAGAAGCATACTCGGCGGGAGAGCGTCTTTCGGATAGGGAATAATTAACGCGCCTTTACTTTCAATGGCAACACCTTTTTTCTTGGCTTCATCGATAATCGGAGGCATCATACTTTCGTAATAACTTTCTCCATAAACCTCGTCTATTTTGACCCCTAACAAATCGTAAATTTTCTGAAATTCTTCCATCGACCGGATAACGAGTTTTTTCCAAAGTTCCCGTTCTTCTTTCTTACCGTCTTCGAGAGCTTTAAATGCAACCCGGGCCTCCTCATCCAATTCTTTATTAGTTTCTGCTTCCTGATGAAATCGGACATATAAACTTTCCATTTCGTCAATTGTCAGTTCATCCACGGATTTTCCGGCCCATTTACGGATTGCCACAATCATTTTTCCGAACTGCGTCCCCCAATCGCCAAGATGATTATCGCCGATGCACTTCCAGCCCAAAAATTTATAAATGTTATAAATCGCCTGACCGATAATTGTCGAGCGTAAATGACCGATGGTAAAACGCTTGGCTATGTTAGGAGCAGAATAATCTATGACCATAGTTTTACCTTTTGCTGAATTGGAACTTCCATATCCATTTTTTTCTTTCAGAATTTCTTCGAGTCCAATGATCAATAATTTCTCGTTGAGAATAAAATTTATAAACCCCGGACTGGCGACTTCGATTTTGGAGACGATTTTTTTCAATTCTTTATTTGAGGAAAGTTCGTCGACGATTGATTCGGCCAGTTGGCGGGGAGAAGAAAATTTAAGATTGCCACTCCGCCGACTGGCGGATCGCAATGACGGAAAAAGAGTTAACGCAATATTTGAGCTATAGTCGCCGTGGACTTCGACGGCCGGATGCTCGAGCGATACTTGAGTTTCCGGAAACCCAAGATCTTTAAGCGTTTTTTGAATTGCGGTTTTAATGGCTTTGTCGATAGTAAATTTCATATTTTGTTTTTGCTCTTTTCTCTACGCGGCCGCGGAGAGTTAATGACATTAACGAAAAAGAGCGATCTATAAAAAATTTATCAAAAGCATTCAATACTTCCAGAAAATTTTCCCGACCAAAACCTACCCTGATATGCCTATCGCCATAGTCATAAACACTCGAAAGAATAACCATTATTCCGGCAGATGTAACGACTTTATCGCAAAATTCTTCTGCCCCTATTTCAGTTTTCAACTTAGGGAAACAAATAGTCCCGACATTTGGCCTTATCCAGTCAAATAAATTTTGATGTTTATTCATAAAAATTTCAAAAGCTTTTAAATTTCTCTCGATTCTATTCAGGTGATCGGAAATTATTCTGTCCTTTGATCTTAAAGAAATTATCGATAAAATTTCACATAGTGTTCAGAGTTATAAATATTCCTTCTTCCGGGACTACGACCAATACCTCATCTTTATTAACCTCCTGATATAACTTAGATATTTCTTGCCTAAGCAACGGATGGCCAAAAGATTCCGTATACCCCAAGTGAAGATTATCCCAAAGATTTTTTGTTTCTTCATCCGCTAATTGCAATAATTGTTTCTGCCCCAATCCATCGCAATCGGAACTGGATAACAAATATTTGGCAGAAAATTCGTACTTGGCAAAATAACGTTCGAGTTTAAAGGGATTAAGTTTCATTTTGATTATTTTATCACCGCTTATTTCATTTGACAGCTTCCGTGCTGAAGTACTAATATTAGGATTAGTAGCAGTACTAATTTGTTGGCTGATTAGTCTCATATTAATGCGTAAAAAGTAATTATGACTTTCGATGTGGTTTTCCTACTCTCGCTTATTCTTATTATGTTATTCTGAATTGTCGTTCTCATTCTGGCCTATCCCGGGTCGGTGGACGGAAAACGCCGCGCCAGAGGGAAAATTGTCAAAATCCCGGAGTTAACCTGTGGTAAGGTTTTGCCGAATATATTTTCCCAAGCCAAAACTCCTTCCACTAAAACCGCCACCATTGAAACGTCAAATCTCCAAACTTTTTTTCTTCCATAATTTCATAATTATCGACTTCAATCATCCCGGGATCGCCACTGTAGATTATACCCAATCGGGGAGCATTGGGAAGTTTTTGAATAATGTCTCCGGTCTGCATCAAGGCAGTCCCCACAAAGAATGGTAATTCTGTTACCCCGTCGGCATAAATAGGCGCTGGAATCTGATAATATTTTAATTCCCAAAGATGATGGGCGGTGGTATTCCAGTTCACCAATTCATCTCCGGGCTGGCGTGTCTGTTTGACATAGTCAGCCAATTCCCTAAATGGCCTTCGGGTAGGATTGCCGAAATATTGCCAGTCATACCAGAATAAAAAAACCATTAACAAAATAATTGGGGCCAGAGAATACCAACCCCTTCTTCTGGAAACCAAAAAAAACAATCCCCCGGGAATTGAGGCCAGCAAATAGCGGTCAAAAAATATTGATTGCTTAAATTGGGAGAAAAGCCAAACTAAAAAAGTAGGAATTAGGAACCAACTTAGACAAAACCAATATTGCCATTTGTTTTGCCTCCATTTCCTAAAAATCAGAATGGTTCCCACCAATCCCAAAAGGATAAGTCTAACGATCCCTTCATGGCTTCCAATTACAAAACTTGAATACAAACCAGTCAAATCAGAAAAAGATGGTTTAGGCAACCAAAAACCTGAAATTACCATTTGGGTTTGTTGATAAAGAGTTGGAAGCCAGGGAGAGTAAATCAATAACGCCAAACCAAATGACCAATATCGGCTGAAGATGCTTTTGACAAAATTAGATTTTTTAGGCAAAGTCAGAGCTTGAAAAAAGGTCCAGATGCCTTGAATTCCAATCACTGTCAAAGAAAAATGGTGAGTGTATAAAGCCGCAGCGGTGGCTAAAGCATGAAGCCAGGGTTTTCTAGTTAGAAAAAAATATGTAGACAAGGTGGAAGTAAAGAGTAGAAGCGAGTACATTCGACCTTCGAAAGCATAGGCAAATAGGAACGGGTTTACAACTACCATTAAAGCGACCAACAATCCCGTTTTTTTATTTTCAATAGTTTTGCCAATAAAATAGGCGGTAACCACCGTCAGGAAATAAAAAATAAATGATAGACTGCGAATGGCCACCTCTGAAGTCCCAAAGATATTCATCCAGTAATGAAGTATTAAAGGATGCAGAAATGGGGAAGTGTCTTTGGCCACCGTCTTAATGATTTCAACTGGATCTCTCATTGCCAAAATTGTGGAGAACGCCTCGTCCCCCCATAAAGAAGCCGTAAATTGATTCATGTTTTAAAAAGTATCACAAACACCATGAATATAGCAAGCACTGCAAATTACTCGACTTTTTCCGTTACCCGGTATTCCAAATATCGCCCCATCATCAATCTGGTGTGGGCGTCAAGACCGGGGAGAGCGTTGAAAAAAAATCCCACAACCGGAAGCAGAAAAAACTCAAGGGGTTGAAGAAGCCGCCGAAACCGAGAAACATTTGCCGGCCGCTTCGGCCGTTGCCGAGCGTCAATGAATAAGATAACGATAATCGCAACAAGCGAAACAGTGAGAATCCCGGAGCTTACTTGGGGAAGCGTCTTCCCGATCACCGTCCTTGAAAATGTCGGATTCAACAGCGGCGGGAGCAAGGCGCCAATGGTGATCGCAAACCAGTTAACCGGCCAGAGGAAATGATCCTCCATGAGCCTGACCACCCGCAAGATCTTGTCCCAGAACGGTAAACCTGCGGTCAGGACCGTCTGCCGGATGACGTACTGGTCGTCCGCAACTCCCCACGCCCACCGCTTCACTTGTTCGTACTGGTTGACCATCGTTCTCCAAAACGTCGTAGACTGGGCTGCATCCATCGAGACCGGTAAGAAAATCGGTTCGACCTCCACTCTTCCTTTCGTTGCGAAAAATGCCTTAAAGAAGACACGGTAATCCTCCGGAATCACGTTCGTATCCCAATATCCGAATGATCGGAGCAGCTGTAGCGAGAGAGAATATGTCGAAAAGTTGATGAGCCTGTCCCGACGGACCAGAAGATACATGTGGATCACTCCCCACACGGTAACCAAAGCCCGAATCGGAGCAGGAATCCGCCAGATGTTGTTGTAGAACATGATACTTGGTTGCCAAAAACGCTCATACCGTTTCGGATGGTCAAGAAAGTTGTACGCGAGGGCCGCAAGGTAATTCTGGTGGAGTTGCGCGTCCGCGTCCATGCTCGTTATAGTCGCGTACTTCGCATCGATAATGCCTTTCCTGATGAGTTTCGGCTCAACGACAGACGTAGCTGCCCACGCAGAATTACTCGATTTCCCCTTCACTTCTCCCGGAATATCCGGGTGGAAGGTAACGTCAAACGTGCCGAACCGGTTTCCAAATTCTTCTCGAAGCTTGTTCGCTTTTTCTTTCACCGCATCTCCCTCGCGAACCTCAAATGAAAGAATGACGTGAATTCGTTTCAGTGGAAATGTTTGGTTCGCAATGCCTTTTAAGGATCGTTGCAAGGTTCCCAAAGGCTCTTTGTACGTCGGCAAAACGACGATGTGACGAATCCGCTGCCAATCCGGGAAGAACGCGAGGTCTCCTACCCAGTCAAACCTTTTACTGGCCTCGATCTTAAAGTGTCCGACGAGCGCAAAACCAGCCACAGAGAGAGACCTATACAGCCAATATACCGTAAATGTAACGATGTAAATCGCGACGATTTCTGGAATGAGAAACGACCCCCAGATTGGAAATAAAATGAGAAACCAACTAACCGACCCCGGCAGGATTTCCAAAGCCCTCCGGGTGCGGATCGGGTGGCGGAGGAAGTAGCGTTTTATTGAGTCCATGGGTATATTTTACCCGATGCGTGGAAACAAGGGGCTGGAGGGGGCGGAAATTTTTGGGCCTGCGAAAATCTGTTGGATTTTAGCGGCGGTTGAGGGAAGAAAAATACTCAACGGCAACGTTAATTGCAGGATTTTCTCAAGATATACCTTTAAGTCTTTACCCGCTTCCTCGTCAGATTTTTTCCATGGCTTGTCAAGATTAATTTTGGCGTCGAGATCGCTGAATTCCCGCCATAATTCCTCTATGGCTAAGTTAAATTCAAAGTTTTCGATATGGGAGGAAATAGATGGAAAAGAAGGATCAAAAGGATTAGTAAAAGATAAAACAAGATTCTTTAATTCACAGAGTTTTGCTACCCGTTGGACTAAATTTCCCAGTCCGTTGGCGAGGTCGGAATTGTAAGCTTCCTCAAACTTAGCATAAGTGAAATCGCCGTCTTCAAATGGATTAATTTTTGCCAAAAGATAATATCTTGTCGCATCGGTTCCGTATTTGTCAACCAAATCATATGGGCTTACCACATTACCCAAACTTTTACTCATTTTCTGTCCACCGCTGGTAATGAAACCATGAATCATGATTTGTTTTGTATTGGGAAGTCCGGCTGACATCAACATTGCTTGCCACATGGCCGATTGCTGCCTTAGATTGTCTTTCCCGGCAATCTGAATTCCCGGCCACCAAGCGCTGAAACTTTTTTCGTCTTCCGGCCAGCCGGTAGCGGAAATATAATTTACTAAGGCGTCAAACCAAACATACATAACGTGCTTGGGATCATCCGGGACATCAACTCCCCATGGCATTTTTTCTTTTAATCTAGAGATACTAAAATCCTGCAGACCGGACGTAACAAACTTTTTTAGTTCGTTATACCTAAAATCAGGAACCACAAATTCGGGATTATCTTTATAGAGATTTAAGAGTTTATCTTTGTATCCCGACCATTTGAAAAAATAGTTTTCCTCTTCTCTAATCTCCAACTTAAGATTGGGATGGATCGGACAAATACCTTCAGTCAATTCTGAATCGGTTTTTTCCAGCTCGCAGCCAACACAATATTTCACTTTATAATTAGCCTTATAAATATCACCTTTGGCAGCGCACAGCTTCCAAAATTCTTGGGCGGATTTTTTATGGTGGGGATCGGTAGTCCGGATAAAATTGGTGTAGCTCAAATTAAGGGAAGATTTTAAATTGTCGAATTTAGCGGCGTATTCGTCGCAATACTTTTGTGGATCTTTTCCTGCTTCTAATGCTTTTTGATAGATCTTTTGACCGTGCTCGTCAGTCCCAGTATTAAAAAATATTTCATCACCAAAAAGCCGATGAAATCTTGCCAGAACATCGGCTTGTACAATTTCTAAGGCGAACCCGATATGCGGATCGGCGTTAACGTAAGGGATGGTAGTGGTGATATAAAACTTCTTTCTCATTGTTCTTTACAGCAAAGCTCTAGCTGAATGTTATCAGGTTCGCGGAATACCAGAATCAACAAGCCATTTGACAGTTCATCGATATTTCCGTGCGGAATTTTGTTTTTATCAAAAAACTCCAGCGCGTTTTCCAAATCTTTCTTTGATTTTACCTCAAAAGAAAAATGGTCCAAACCAATATTAAATTCACTGAACAAATTTTTCGACGTTTTCCCTTTATGAGTGGTTAATCCCAAATAGAAATTTCCGGCGGAAAACATTACAAAATCCGGATAGTTGGCTACGCATTTAAAGCCAGGCAGGGATTCATAAAATCTTAGTGGAAAAAAATATATCTTGGCGGAGTTGGTGGTCGAATCAAAGGATATATCCACAGCTTAAAAATTGCAGTCGCAAGTAAAAATTTAGTTTGTCCGATAGTTTTTTCTTTTGAATATCATGTATCAGTTAATTTCTTGGGTCGAGACTCGGTCTTTGAGAAATTTAGAATTGTTTTTGAAGAAAGACACAGGAAGATTTCGTTTGACTGAGGGAAATAGGAAAAATCAGGGAGTGGGTTTGGCAAGAAGTTTATCTAAAGCCCCGGCGAATTTATTGGCCAATTTGCCGGCCCATTCGTCGGTTTTAACTTTTGAAATGGCTATTTTAATTCCGGGTTTATCCAGCGATTCCTGAATTCTGGCGATGGTGGCCGAGCTGACCCCCAATTGTTTTTTTATTTCGTTGTAACTCCGGCCATTAGACAACATCAAGGTTACGGCTAATCTTTTAGCAATCCCCTGCCTCTCGGTTTCGGAGAATAAATCGGATATCAGAGCTTGGGCTTCATCCGGAGACGAGGTATCGGCGATTATCTGGGCTAGAATTTTATAGACTTGTTCCATGGTTATTTATATAGTTTCGCCAAGGGCGGAAGACAGTGAGGCGTAAATGATGTTATCATAGAAGTTATATGCTGGAACTATCTTTAGCGGCGGCGGTTTTAATCGCAGTTTTGGCGGCTATCACCTGGTATCTTAACCGCCAGATTCAGGAATTAAAAAAACCTAAGACCGATGAAACCATGACCGAATGGTTAAAGACCATGAGCCGAGATATTTCGGACACTAAAAAAGTCCTTAACGAAACTTTATCGGATTCTACCCGCCATTTATCAGAATCTTTGACTAAACAAACCCACGATATCCATGAGCGCCTGACTAAAGCTGCCGAGGTTATCGGCGAGTTAAAGCGCGAAACCGGCAGTTTCAGCGAAATCGGCCGATCAATGAAAGAATTGCACGAATTTTTAAAAAGCCCGAAACTACGGGGAAATATCGGCGAGCAAGTCCTGAACGATCTAATCGCCCAAATGATTCCTCAAAGTTCTTTTTATCTCCAATATCAATTTGTTTCCGGAGACAAGGTGGACGCGGCTATCAAAACCGACGCCGGAATTTTGCCGATAGACAGCAAATTCCCGATGGAAAATTTTCAGAAAATGAATCAAGCGGAAGAAAAATCTGAAAGAGAAAAAGCCGGCAAGGAATTTGTCAACGACGTGAAAAAACATATTCGGGCCATCTCTTCAAAATACGTTTTGCCGGACGAAGGGACTACCGATTTTGCGATGATGTACATCCCCAGCGAATCGGTATATTACGAAATCGCCACTAACCCCGATTTAATGGATTACTCCAGGAATTTAAGGATTTATCCGGTCAGCCCGAACACCATGTACGCCACTCTGTCAATAATTATGCGGGCATTTCAAGGCAAACAATTCGCCTCTCGATCAAGGCAAATTTTAAATCTGTTGCGGGCGGTGGAAAAAGATTATGGACAATTGGAAGATTCGTTAAACATCTTAGGCGGGCATATCAATAACGCGTACAACAAATTCAGCGATGTTTCAGGCCATACC
This sequence comes from Candidatus Collierbacteria bacterium, assembly GCA_016183365.1. GTDB lineage: Bacteria > Patescibacteriota > Microgenomatia > UBA1400 > JACPES01 > JACPES01. The sequence continues at coordinate 272,364 of JACPES010000003.1, read as the reverse complement.
CAAAGATTGGGGCAAAAAATCACCTCCACGGTATCTTTTCAGGAGATCGATCAACCGAAACTACTTCAATAAAGTTTTTCTAAATTCCAAAATATCTAAAGAATTAACGGTTCCGTCCTGATTTAGATCAAAGTCTGTCGAGACTGTTCCGAAAGCGTCGATAATCGCCTGTTCCGATAATTGTGTTTTGGCAGGTGGTTTTTGAGGCGGGACTGTGGCCGGAGCCAAAACTTTAGTCGGAGACGGTTGATTTATTAAGGAGGGGGATACGGCCCTGGGAGCTATTTTAGCCGGGGTGTTGATAACATATAGACCGCCAGCCAATCCGGCTCCGAGAAGTAATGATAAAAATGCGAATCCGATCAATTGTTTCTTTTTCATACAGATTCTTTTTGCATTGCCAATAACGAAAAGCCTGATATTAATGCCAATGATCCAACTGTCAAAAGCATTATAGAAGGACTTATGTTTCCAGCTTGCGGAAGTTTGGAAGGGGTCGAGGTCGGAGTAGCGGTGTCGGCAACCCCGGCTTGCGTCACGGAAATTTCGCTGCCGAAAGTTTGAGTGCAATCGATAATATCATTGCCAACCACATCGGCAATATTGCTATCAATAGTACTGCCATCGTTACACGCTAAATCGATAAAGGCCGAACCCGGCGATAAAGATTTAAAGGTAATAGTTACCAGTTCGCCCAAACCGGTTTTGGTTTCGCCTTGAGCTTGATTATAGGCGTGGATCTCTAAATTGCCGGTTTGATTGCCGATAATTTTAGTGACGGAATCGAAATAAGTTCCGCTTTTAACTGAAACTACTTCCAGTTTAGCTTTAGGGAAAGAAATTTTAGCGTCGGCGGCTATCGTTAATTTAGTTCCGGCGTCGATAAATAGTTTAATCGTAAATTGGGATCCGGACTCAACGCTGTCGGTAGCCGGGTCCAAATATAACCGGGGATTGGTGGCAGCAAAAACGGTTTTCACCTGAATAAAAAAAGTCAATCCCAATAATAAAAATCCGAAAAACAATGGCTTATTCATAAGCTTAACTGTATCTGCTGAAGAGATAACTGTCAACCAGGAATGGCGGCGCGGTCTCCCGAAGTGGGGATTAACCTACCGATAATTACGTTTTCTTTTAATCCCAATAACGGATCTTCTTTACCTTCTAACGAAGCTTCGGTTAAGACTTTGGTGGTTTCAATAAACGACGCTGCCGATAACCAGGAATGAGTATAAAGACTGGCCCGGGTAATTCCCAAAATAACCTGGGTGACTGCCGCCGGTTTCCCGCCGGAAGCTATCGCTTGAGCATTGGTGGTATTTAAAGTGACCGAATCTACTAATTCTCCGTGCAGGAAAGCAGTTGAACCAGGATCAACTATCCTGGCTTTATCGCTCATTTTCCTGACAATGACTTCAAAATGCTTATCGTTAATCGGGATTCCCTGGGATTCATAAACTGTCTGGATTTCGTGGATCAAATATTCTTGTGAGGCTCTAACTCCTTTAACTTCCACCAGTTGATCAACATCTAATGCTCCGGAAGCCATCTGCCAACCGGCCGGCACTTGCTGGCCGTTTTGAACCTGGAGCTGAGCGGTAGCTGACACCAAATGTTCTTCTTCGACGCCTTCTTGACCGGAAATTTTGATCAAAATTCCACGGTCGATTTCTTTAATCTCAACTTTTCCGGCAATCCCAGATATTGGAGCCAGCATCTTGGGAGTCCTGGCTTCAAATAACTCTTCTACTCTTGGCAATCCTTGGGTTACGTCTAAACCGACGATACCTCCGGTATGTTTAATCCGCATTGTCAGCTGGGTACCCGGTTCCCCGATTGACTGGGCGGCAACCACTCCGGCCGGAAACCCTAATTCAGCCAATTTTCTTTGGCCAAAATCCCAGCCGTAACACATTTTACAAATCCCGTAAGCCAAAACGCAGGTTAACGGCGAACGGACTATAACTGAATCCACTCCAGCTCCCAGCAATTTCTTTTGGGTTGATTCGTCAATTAGGTCTCCGCGCTTGGCAATAACTTTCTTGAGGCTTAAAACATCTTCGGCCAAAACCCGGCCAATGATTCTTTTGATAAATTGGTCTCCGCGGCGGTTGATTTTAGAAATGGTTAAGCCGCTCTCGGTACCGCAATTATCGCTTCTGACAATTACGTCATGAGTAACATCAACCAATCTGCGGGTCAAATAACCGGCATCTGCTGTTTTTAGGGCTGAATCAGTCAAACCCTTGCGCGAACCTCTGGTACTGGTAACGTATTCAAACACCGACAAACCCTGCCTGAAGTTGGATTTAGTCGGCAATTCCACGATATTGCCTAACGGGTCAACCACCAATCCGCGCATAGCCGAAAGTTGCTTAACCTGATCCCGGCTGGCCCGGGTACCGCCGGAATCGATGATAATTTTTACGGCATTATTTTCGCCCAAAGCATTCCAGGTTTTTTCGGCGATTGTATCGGTAGTTTCCATCCACAACTGATTCGTCAGGCGGCGACGCTCTTCATTGGTAATCAAACCAATATTAAAATTCTGTTCAATTTGAACCGCCCTTTGATTAGCATAATTTATAATAGCGTCTTTTTCGGAAATAAGGACACAATCGCTGACAGAAACCGATAACCCGGAGATGGTGGCGGCATTAAAACCTACCTCTTTAATCGAGTCGATTAAACTGACCGTATCTTCTATACTTAATTTGCCTATAGCTTCCCTGACTAAATCCTGGATTGCTCCGGCGGTAATCGGCCGATTAATAAATGGCACATCATCGGGTAAAGCCCGGTTAAAGATAATCCTTCCGGCGGTAGTCTCAATTATTTTTCCTTCAATTCTAACCATTACCGGTTGACGGTATTCAATAAAATTGTTTTGTAAAGCGGTAATCACTTCTTCTTTTCCAGAAAAAACCGAATCGCTAACTTTAAAATTAGGGTCGAAAGAAGTTAAATAATAACAACCCATCGCCATTTCTTTATTTGGAACGGTTATGGGCGTCCCGCTGGAGGGTTTTAATAAATTGCGTTCCGGCATCATGATGGACGCGGCTTCTTCCTGGGCGTGAACGGACAGAGGGACATGAACAGCCATTTGGTCGCCGTCAAAGTCAGCGTTATATCCGGAACAAACGCAAGGATGAATTCTGATAGCGCTGCCTTCGATCAGAATCGGATAAAAAGCCTGAATTCCTAATTTATGCAAAGTCGGGGCCCGGTTGAGCAAAACCGGGTGATTTTTGGTAATTTTTTCCAAAATATCGTAAACCTCGGGGCTTCTTCTTTCCAAAGCCGCTTTGGCCGAACGGACGTTGGGACTTATCCCTTGCGAAATCAATTCCCGCAAAACAAACGGCTTAAACATTTCCAAGGCCATATCTTTAGGCAATCCGCATTGGTTAAGCTTCAATTCCGGCCCGACTACGATCACGGAACGTCCGGAATAATCCACTCTTTTCCCTAAAAGGTTTTGTCTGAATCTTCCCTGTTTTCCCCGCAACATTTCCGACAGAGATTTAAGTTCCCTCCGCAAAGTTTGCCTTCTGGTAGTTCTGGATTGAGGAGAATCAATTAATGAGTCGACAGCCTCCTGAAGCATTCTTTTTTCGTTTCTTAAAATTATTTCCGGAGCTCCTAAATCGATTAAATGCTTCAAGCGGTTATTGCGATTAATGACGCGACGGTATAAATCGTTAAGATCCGAGGTGGCAAATCTGCCTCCGGACAATTGAACCATGGGACGCAGATCCGGCGGCAAAACCGGCAGAACTTTTATCAAGGTCCAGCGGGGATCAATTTTAGCTTCTATCATTCCGTCTATTAATCTCAAGCGCTTTGATTTTTTGGTTTTGGCGGCCCCAGTGGCTGTAATTAATTCCTGGCGAAGTTGATCCCGGATAGCTTCTAAATTCAAATCCAGCAACAATTCCTCAACCGCCTCCGCCCCCATTCCCAATTTTAGGTGATCGGTGGCGTCATATTCCAATAATTTCAAATATTCATCTTCTGTCAACAATGACTTTCTGTCTAATCTCGAGGCTAAACTCAAAACAGCTTTATAAACCTCTTCGGCCGTATCTTTCTCCTTGGCTAATAATTCTCTGATTCTGGCTATTTCCTGTTTTACCCGGAATTGAGTCTCTCTGGTTTTTAGCTCTTGCTGTTCCTTGCCGCTTTTGTCATTTGCATTGGCCGCGATTTCTTTCTCCCCCGCTGATTTAATTTCTTCTATTTCTTTTTCGGCTTTTTCTTCCAGTTCTTTATGTTTTTTGCCCAATCCTTCTTTTAAGTCTTTTATTACTTGTTCTTCAACCTTTTTGTCAACATCAAGCACTACGTATTGGGCAAAATAAATAACCCTGGTCAAACTCTTGGGAGAAATATTGAGTAGCAAGGAAAGCTGACTCGGGGCACCCTTGAAATACCAAACATGGACCACCGGCGAAGCCAGATTAATATGCGCCATTCTTTCCCGTCTGACTCTGGATTGAGTAACTTCAACGCCGCATTTATCGCAGATGATTCCACGGAACCTAATGCGTTTGTATTTTCCGCAATAACATTCATAGTCCCTGGTTGGACCGAAAATTCTCTCGCAAAACAAACCGTCTTTCTCCGGCTTTAGAGTCCGATAATTAATCGTCTCCGGTTTAGTAACTTCTCCATGGGACCATGACCTGATGACATCCGCTGAGGCCAATTCAAGTTTCAATCCGCGAAAATCAACCATTGTTTTCATGATGCCTTCTCTTTTTTGTCTTCCTTTTTGTCTTCTTTCTTTTTGCTTTTCTCTAAATCGTCATTACTATCGTCGTTGTCTCCGACGGCCTGATCATCAACTATCTGATCATCAACTATCGGGGTAGCTTTCGGCCCACCGGACTGTGGAGTAATCGGACTGACGGCCTCGACTATCCTGGTCGGGATAACATTTAGGACCAGGGAATTAAGTTCTTTCATCAAGACTTTAAACGATTCAGGGATCATTGCCTCCGGGATTTCTTCACCCTTGACTATAGCTTCGAAAGCCTTGGCTCTCCCGACTACATCGTCAGATTTAATAGTCAACATTTCCTGCAAAGTATGGGCGGCGCGATGGGCTTCCAGGGCCCAAACTTCCATTTCTCCCAATCTCTGACCCCCCATTTGGGCTTTCCCTCCCAAAGGTTGTTGAGTAACCAGGGAATATGGCCCTGTGGATCTGGCGTGAAGCTTATCCTCGACCATATGCGACAATTTCATAATGTAGGCTACTCCAATCACAGTTTCTTCTTTAAAAAATTCTCCGGTTCTTCCGTCAATAAGTTTAACTTTTCCGGAAGCCGGAAGTCCGGCGGACCGCATTTCCGAAATAATTTTGTCTTCCGAAATAGATTCAAAAACAGGGATGGCAATTCTGATATTCTTATTTTTAGCCGCCCATCCTAAATGAGCTTCCAGTAATTGACCCACATTCATTCTTTGCAAAACCGATAGCGGGCTAATAATAATATCTACCGGAGTTCCGTCCGGCAAATATGGCATATCAGCCGCCGGAACTATCTTGCTGATAACACCTTTATTACCGTGGCGGCCGGCCAATTTATCCCCAACTGTCACCTTGCGCAGTTGGGCAACTTTAACAATTACTTTCTTTAAAACACCCGGCTCCAGCTCATCTTCTTTTTCTCTGTCCAACACTTTAATATCTATTACTGTTCCCTGTTCTCCATGGGGCATTCTCAATGAAGTATCACGGACCTCTCTGGCTTTTTCCCCGAATATTGCTCTTAAAAGTCTTTCTTCCGCGGTTAATTCTGTTTCCCCCTTGGGAGCGATTTTCCCAACCAAAATATCGTTAGGGCCGATATTAGCGCCAACCACCACAATACCATCCTCGCCAAGATTGGCTAATTCTGATTCTCCTACATTTGGAATATCTTTGGTAAATTCTTCTGATCCTAACTTAGTATCCATTAACTGGGCTTCATATTCATTAATATGAATTGAGGTTAACAGGTCTTCTTTAACTAATTTATCTGAAATTACAATAGCATCTTCATAGCCTAAGCCTTCAAAATTAGAATAGGCAATTACCAGGTTTTTGCCCAATGCCAATTCGCCATCATCTGAAGCCGGTCCATCTATCAATAGGGAACCCTTTTTGACTTTATCTCCGACATTGACAATCGGTTTTTGGGAATAACAGGTCGATTGAGATGAACGCTTGAACTTTTCAACTCTATAATGTTGTATTCCGGATTTTGTTTTAAATTCAACTTCAGAAGCGTCAGCAGATATTACTTCCCCGTCTTCTTCCGCATAAATTGCCCTTCTCATCTGTCTAATCACCACATCTTCAAGTCCTGTCCCTATTATCGGAGACTCTGTCTTTACCAAAGGCACAGCCTGACATTGCATGTGAGTACCCATTAGAGCTCTGTTTGCTTCATCGTGGGCTAAAAACGGAATCAAATTAGCCGAAGTTCCGACGGCTTGACGGCTAACCACGTCTACAAATTGGATTTCTTCAATCGATCCTTCTGTAAATTGGCGCATATAGCGAATAGGCAACCATTCCGTGTCTATACATCCATCTTTGTCTATGGGTATCTCGGCGTGAGTAATCTTATATTTTTCCTCATCGTCGGCCTGAAGATAAACCACTTCATTCGTCAATTTCATTTTAGATTTACCATTTTTGGTAATTTTTATCACCTTTCTATAAGGCGCTTCAATAAAACCATATCTGTTTATTCTGGCATAAATAGCCAAATAAGTAACCAATCCGATATTGGGTCCTTCGGGAGATCTAACCGGACAAATTCTGGAATATTGGCTGGAATTTATGTCTCTCATAGAAAAGCTGGCCCTTTCCTTGGTAACTCCCCCGGGACCCATCACCGACAACCTTCTCAAATTATCAATCTCTGAAAGAGGGTTCGTCTGATCTAATATTGTTGATAGCCTGTTCCTCTTAAAAAATTCCGAAACTACAGCGATTATCGGCCTGGCATTGACTAACGCGGCCGGTCCCGGAAGTTCTCCGGGCTTGGCAAAAGCCATTTTCTCCGATATCGATCTTTCTAACCTCAAAAGCCCGACTCTAAAAGCAGTCTGATGGACCAACTCTCCGACTCTTCTGACGCGCCGATTAGCCAAATGATCGATATCGTCAGCTACGCCGATTCCCCTCTGAAGTTCTACCAACATCTTAATAACCGCGATAAAATCTTCCGGAGTTAAAACCCAATAATCACGAGTCAAAGGCTGGGATAGGCCTAAACGTCGATTTAATTTATATCTGCCGACTTCTCCAAGATCATATCTTTTGGGATCAAAAAAAGATTCATAGAAAAGAGACCTGGCATTCTCCAAAACTGCCGGTTCTCCCGGCCTGATCTTTTCATAAAATTCAATCAAAGCCTCCTCTTTCGACTTAGTCTGATCTCGGCTGATAGTGCTAAAAATATAATGATGGTCTGGCTCAATATCAACGTCTTTAAAAAGGCCCGTCAATTGTTCATCGGCTACATATCCCATCGCCTTTAGTAAAACCGTCACGGGAATTTTCCGCCCCCGGTCTATTTTTACGGTAATTACGTCATTGCGGCTGACGCTAAACTCCAACCACGAACCGCGAATCGGCCTTAATTCCGCCATAAACAAATTTCGGCCGGAGGGTTGGTCGACATCGCTGGTAAAAAATACTCCGGGAGACCTGACTAGCTGATTAACCACGCAACGCTCGACTCCGGCAATCACAAAAGTCCCGATATCGGTCATCATCGGAATATCTCCTAAGAATACTTCCTCCGTCAAAACTTCATTAGTTTTAAGATTGATTAGAGTGGCTTGGGCGGTTAACGAAGCATCGTAAGTCAATCCTTTTGTCAAAGCGTCTTCGACTGAAATTTTTGGTTCTCCCAATTGATGTTTTCCAAAAACCAATTTCCACATTTTTCTGGAAGGATCGGTAATAGGAGACGATTCTGACAACGCCCAAGAGATTCCTTCAGTCAAAAAATTCTGATAAGATTCTTTTTGAACGGATAGTAAGTCTAAATCTGGTAAAGGCAAATTAGTTTTGCCCCAATACTGTCTTGTTGGTAGAGTGCGAAACATTTAAGCCTTAAACTAAAGGTGATAAAAAACCGCCTTCTTGCCGAAGGCGAAAACGGCACCAAACAATTTACCGTAAAAACGGTCTGTGCCTAAGCTAGGGGTAGTATACCTGACAAACGCTCAATGTCAAGAAGAAAAATATTGTAACGTAACCTTTGAATTGTCACCCTTTTTTTTAACATTTCAATTGTCCTTCCTTACGCAACTTCTCAATTAACCGTTTTTAAGCTTTAATAAAATTCCCCGCCCGTAGCGAAACGAAAGGCGAAATTCTTTATGTCCGATCCTTTCAAAACCGACAGTTTAAACGTTACAAAAGGCGGACGATTAAGAAGTTAAATTACAATTGTCCATAAGTTGCAAAAGTTTCTGTTATGTATTTACCAACCTGCTTTTCGGAGCTAACAACTTCTATGAGAAACTCAAAGTCTGCTTCCGAAAAAAGACTTGCTGGCATTGCAAACAATCTTTCCTTGGCAACTTTTATGGCGTGTTCTGATTTATCAATCCCGATCCAATTGCGATTTAATTCTTGCGCCGCGACAAGCGTAGTCCCCGAACCGCAAAAACAATCGAGTACCAAATTGCCCTCGTCAGAAGAAACTCCAACGATGAATTTCAATAGATCGATATTTTTTTCTGTTGGATAGCTAGGATATTGCGGGTCTTTGAACTCCCAAATATCTTGCATTTTCTTTCCATTCCGATTTTGAAATGCCCATTGGTCGCAAACGGTGGATCAATGTAAATTAAATCAATTTTTCCGGCAAGTTTAAGATCATCAATAAGCGATTTGAGTACGGCGAGATTATCGCCGTGGATCAGTTTGTTCTTTGATCCTTTTCCTGAAACAGCCTGTAACTTCGCCTTTACAGTGTTCAAGATTTCACTCTCTGACTTTTTATTTGGATAATTTAGCAACATTATTAACCTATATTTGATATAGAAATTCACGAAAAACAAGACTGCTCATTATATTTTCATTCTTCAGTTTGGTAGTAATACCTTTATACATTTTATTCTTGCCTTTAATATAAAGAACGCCATCGAGGATAGCCACTTTTATTGCTTTAACATTTTTCGCTTTGATGGTGGCGACGGCATCGTTGAATTGAGCGTTTTGGTGTCCGCCGAAATCGGTTAAAAACTTGGCTTCGCCGATAACGTATTTACCGTTAAAGCGACCGATAAAATCCAGTCCTTTGTTGTGTTTGTAATTAAGATATTCTCTTGCGAATTCCATCATTTCCGCGTCGCCACCATCAAGGATTGCGTTTTCTTTCGTTACCAAGAATTTATCCATTTTCATTGGTTGTATTCCTATAGACTTTTTATTGAGCCATCGGTGAAACAGAGGCCCAATTTGCCGGTTTGTTTCTTTCGGCTCTGACGAACGAGAAAAATCTCGTCCAATCCCATCTCATACAGACGACCACACAGCCGGGCGACGGTTGCCGGATTGCGTTTCAACGCTTTTCTATCTCTTTTAAGATATGCGACATACGAATCTTTGATCGGGAATAAATCAAGTTTCAAAATGTTTTCAAGTAAAACAACATTATCTCGCTTTGCAAATGCTTTTTCGATACCTTTCCAAAGACTGCTGTCAATATCTCTAATACCCTCGGGGATAGTCGGATAAACTTGAAAAAGATCATCCAAATAACTCCTTTGATTCGCATATTCGATGCTTAATTTTATCCAGTTGTTCATATGTTTTACCTAAATAATTCTGCCGCCAGCACGCCAAAAAACTACAAAAGAATTTCCTCTGTTATACTATACATTACGAAACAAAAAGTATGCAGGCGATCAAAAATAATAAACAACACACCAGGAGCGAATTCTCTGCCGCCCTTAACCAGGTATGCGCCGAACGTGGCATAAAGCCCGAAGCGGTTTTAGAAAGTATCCAGGCGGCTTTATTGGCGGCTTATAGAAAAGATGCCGACAAATCGGAAGAGGAAATTGTCGGTTTCCAGGCTACCGTTGACCCCATATCCGGCGCGGCAAATATTTTAGACAATAAAGGCAAAGATATTACTCCGGCCGGCTTCGGCAGAATTGCGGCTCAAGCCGCCAAACAAATCATTTTGCAACGAAACAGAGAAGCCGAAAAAGACGCCATTATCTCCGATTTCCAAAATAAAATCGGCACGATTATCAATGGGATGGTTTTGCGGTTTGAGGGCAAAATCGCGGTTATCGATCTTGGCAGAGCTCAAACCTGGCTGCCGCCGGAAGAACAATCTCCGGAAGAATATTACCGGTTGAATCAAAGATTAACTGTATATGTCAAGGAAATCAGGGATACTCCCCGCGGCCCCAGGATTATCGTCAGCCGAAACGATCCCAGATTGGTAAACGCTCTTTTTGCCCGGGAAGTTCCGGAAATAGCCAATGGGGCGGTCATAATTAAAAATGTCGCCCGGGATCCGGGAAAAAGAACAAAAATAGCCGTTGACAGCACTGAAGAAGGGGTTGATCCGGTCGGTTCGTGCGTCGGCCAAAAAGGGGTCAGGGTCCAAGCCGTAACCAATCAGTTAAACGGAGAAAAAATTGACATTATCCCTTTTAACAAAGATTTAAAAGAATTTATTAAAGCCGCTTTATCGCCGGCTGACGGACTCATTATTACTCTGGACGAGAAAAAGAAAAGGGCAAAGGTCATCGCCGCCGAAGACCAACAGGCGATCGCCATCGGCCGCGGCGGCCAAAATGTCAGGCTGGCCAGCGCTTTGACCGGCTGGGAGATTGACGTCGTAGGTGCGACTGATCAAAAAGAAATAAACGGTAAAAACCAGGACATTAAGCCAAGCGAATGACAGTTCTAAAGTTTTTGATCATCGCTAAAAATTTTTATGCTAAGATCGCCCATAGTTGTTATTCTCGGACATGTAGACCACGGTAAAACCACTCTGTTGGACGCCCTCCGACCCGGATCTTCAAGCGTTACTAAAACGGAAATAGGCGGAATTACTCAATCAATCGGGGCCTATCAAGCTAAACTTGGCGATAAAATCTTAACCTTGATAGACACGCCGGGACACGCGGCTTTTGCCAAAATGAGATCAGGCGGAGCAAAAATTGCCGATGTGGCGGTTTTAGTCGTCGCCGCCGATGACGGAGTCATGCCGCAAACAATTGAAGCTTTAGACCATATAAAGAGCGCGGCGATTCCTCTGGTCGTAGCCGTCAATAAAATTGACGCTCCCGGAGCCAATATAGACAGAATAAAAGCCCAATTAGCCGAACATGAATGCCTGGTCGAAGGTTATGGCGGCAGCGTTCCGATTGTGTCAATCAGCGCCAAACAAAAAACAAACCTGAATGAATTGTTAGAAATGATAATTTTAGTTTATGAGCTAAACGGGAAAGAGGCTTCACCCGACGCTTCGCTCAAAGCCCCGATTATTGATAGCAAGCTTGACCGCCGAATAGGTCCGTTGGTTTCGGTTATTGTCCAAGAAGGGGCTTTAACCGTCGGCCAACAAATTTTTGCAGGCACAGCAAATGGAAAGATCAGGGCCCTAAAAAACGACTTGGGCCAAAATATTCAACGCTGCTTTCCCGGCCAACCGGCCCAAATTCAGGGATTTAAACAAGTCCCGCCGGTTGGGACCACGGTTGTTGATCAGCCTCTTCCGGCTGAAATTGGTTCAGAACAATCTATAGACGTAATCGCCAAAAAAACAACCGGGGACCAAAAATCATTTATTCTGCGGGCCGATTCCCGGGGAACTCTCGAGGCCCTGACCGATATTCTTCCTCCGAATTCGGTCATAATTTCAAAAAACGTCGGGGATGTGACCGAATCAGACGTTTTATTGGCTGAATCCGGAAATTCCATAATTTTGTCTTTTCGGGCAGAGATTCCGCCGTCGGTAAAAGAATTAGCTAAAACCCAAAATATTAGAATCTTTTCGAGTCAAATAATTTATCAATTGGCCGAAATAATCGAAACCTTGAAAGAGCCTGTCATACCCATAGAAACAGAATTGGGACGGGCCTTGGTGATTAAAGTCTTTCAAGTTGACAAACTAAGAATCGCCGGATGCAAAATTGAAAAAGGCCGCATCTCTATCGGAAACACGGTTAAAATCATTCAGGGCGGCCAACGCCGAGACGGGATAATAAAAAATATTAAAAAGGGCAATTCCGACGTTTCTTTTGCGGGAGCCGGAGAAGAGTGCGGGCTGTTTATCATTCCGAAAGATAGGCAAAAATTGAATTTAGTCCCCCAAAATGTTATAATAGCTTTTGAAATTACTACTCCTTCAGAATCCTTATGACCAATGATCTAATAACCGAAATGGCTAATTCTCAAAACGTAGTTATCGTTTTGCCAAAAAACCCTGCCATCTCCGCGATTGCCTGCGGTTTAGCCCTATCTTTATCATTAAAGAAGCAAAACCGTCAAATCGACACCGTTTGTCAATCGGAAATGACGGTTGAAGCCAATAATCTGGTTGGAGTTCAGTACGTTTCGACTAACTTACCTGGACGCAATCTGGTAATCAGCTTCAACTATGCTAAAGATTCAATAGATAAAGTCAGCTATAACGTCGAAAACGGCAAATTTAATCTGATAGTTATCCCCAAAACCGGAAATCCCCCCTTGAACTCGGCCGAAGTTGAATATTCGTATTCAGGGATTAATGATGAATTGGTGATTATTGTGGGTTCTTCCCAGGCCGAAGAAGCTAACTTTCTCCCTGGTTTAACAGAGAACTGGAAAATATTTTGCCTGGTCCCCGGCCATAACCGGACATTGGCGTCGGAAACCGCCCAGTTAATCGCCAGCCTGGACATAATGCCGGACGAGGATATTGCAAATAATCTGATGTTGGGATTGATTGCTGAAACTAATCGCTTTGAAACCGCCGCCGCCGCCGACTTTGAAACCGCCGCCGCTTTGCTAAGGGCGGGAGCCAAATTATCGTCTCCGGAATCAGCTACCGTAACCGGACAATTAAATCTGGAAAACGGAAATTTAGAGAGACTTCCGGAAATGCCAAAAGTTAAAACTGATTGGCTGAAACAACCTAAAATTTTTAGTAGCGGTGAAAGCAATTAAAGACAGTGCTGTATAATATGCCTTCGACAATCAAAAAATAAAAGTTTATATGTCGAATATATTTTGAATAGATGTTAAATAAGGATACCAAGCAAAAAATTATCAATAAATTCGGGAGAGGCAAGGGGGATACCGGCAGTCCGGAAGTCCAAACCGGCTTACTGCAACAAAAAATAGCGGCAGTCGCCTCCCATTTAGCCAAACACGCCAAAGACAACCATACCCGCAGGGGACTGATTAAAATGGTGGCCAAACGCCGCCGGCTGTTAAACTATCTTAAGTTCAAGTCAGCCGGACGCTATTCCACTCTGTTGAAAGAAGTTAAACTGTGATTTTAAATACCACCATTACCCTGTCAGACAACCGACAGATTATCTTGGAAACCGGCAGATACGGGGAACAGGCTACGGCCGCGGTTACGGCCAGATTAGGCGATACTTTAGTTTTTGCCGCGGTTTCCGTCGGCCGGGAAAACCCGGAAATCGACTATTTGCCTTTGATGGTCGAGTATCAGGAAAAGCTTTACGCCGGAGGCAAAATCAAGGGCAGCCGCTGGGTCAAACGCGAAGGCCGGTCCTCGGACGAGGCCATTCTGACCAGCCGTTTGATCGACAGATCCATCAGACCTCTTTTCCCCAAATCATTTCGGCGGGAAATTCAAATTATTATCACTACTTTGTCAGTGGACGGCGAGAACGACCCGGATATGACCGCGATTATCGCCACTGCCGCTGCCTTATCCATTTCCGGATTACCGTTTGCAGGACCTGTCGGATCGGTCAGAATCGGATATGTTTCTCAAAACGGCACCGGTACTTTTGTGGCCAATCCTACCCATCAGGACCGCCAATATTCCGATCTGGACTTGATAGTTTCCGGAACCAAGGACGGAATTCATATGGTCGAAGCCGGAGCCAATCAGGTGTCCGAAACCATCGTTCTTTCCGGGATGAAATTCGCCGAAGGTGAAATAAACCGGATCATAGCCGGAATTTCCGAATTAAAACAAAAAGTCGGGACTAAGGATATGAAGTTTACTTTACCGGACGAAACTGAAATGGTTAAAATTTCTAAAGTTCTTAAAAAGAAATACATCAAAGAACTGTTAGAAGCCATTAAGGGTATGGCCACCAAAGAATCGGATAGCGACATCAATGAATTGGTGACGGCCATATCTGAAAAAGAAGGCATCATCGATCCGATATTAGCTTCCGCAGCTTTAAATAAGGCTATCTATCAACTTATAAGAGAACAAATCGTAGATAAGAGCATTCGGCCGGACGGCCGGAAATTAGACGAAATTCGACAGATTACCGTCAGAGTCGGCGAACTCCCCCGAACTCACGGATCGGCCATGTTCCAGCGCGGCAGCACCCAAGCTCTGTCAATCGTCACTTTAGCCTCTCCGGCTAGCGGACAATTGCTTGAATCGCCGGAATCTGAAGTCGTTAAACACTATATCCATCATTACAATATGCCGCCTTTTTCTATCGGCGAAACCGGACGATTGGGATGGCCCAGCCGTCGGGAAATCGGCCACGGAGCGCTGGCAGAACGGGCTTTAGTTCCGGTAATTCCTTCAAAAACCCAATTCCCCTACACTATCAGGGTAGTCTCGGAAATTATGTCCGGCAATGGTTCGACCTCAATGGCCAGCGTTTGCGGCTCAACTTTAGCTTTAATGGATGCCGGGGTCCCGATACTGGCGCCTGTAGCTGGAATTGCCATGGGGCTGATTATTGAAAACGATAAAACCGCTATCCTCTCGGATATTATCGGTTTGGAAGATTTCAAGGGCGATATGGATTTTAAGGTGGCCGGGACCGAAAAAGGGATTACCGCCATGCAAATGGACGTTAAAGTTAAAGGCATCTCTTTTGAAATATTGGAAAAAGCTTTGGCACAGGCCAAGGACGGCCGGATGTTTATTTTGGGAAAAATGATAGCAATGCAACCTTCTCCGAATCTCAAAATATCCAAATTTGCCCCCAAAATCTCTGTGGTTCAAATTGATCCGGAAAAAATCGGCGGGATAATCGGGCCGGGGGGCAAAATTATTCGACGGATTATCGCTGAAACCGGAGCCCAAGTTGACGTTGAAGACGACGGAACGGTGACAATTTCCGGGACGGATGAAGCCGGAGTCCAAAAAGCCATCGACTGGGTCAAAGGCCTAACCGAAGAAGCCGAAATCGGTAAAGAATATGACGGGAAAATAGTCCGGATCGTGCCGTTCGGAGTTTTTGTGAATATTCTGCCCGGCAAAGACGGCCTGATTCATATCAGTAAATTAGCCACCGGTTATCTTAACCACCCCGAAGACGTAGTCAAAGAAGGCGACAATTTGAAAGTAAAAGTGGCCGAAGTCGACGATCAGGATCGGATAAATTTAGTTCCGGTTACCCCGTTGACAGCCCCGGCCGGGCAGAACATGCCTTCTGGGCGGCGGCCGGCCGGATCAACTCCGTCAGGAGGATATTTCGGCGGTGGAGACAGACGTCCGGATTCTAATTTCAGGCGCCGGGAATCATTCGGCGACCAACGCCGGGGCCGCTCCGGTTACGATCGCGGACGATAATATGCCTAGCCTGCTCGAAGAAATAGCTATTCTCAACAACCGTGTTTCGGCGGCTCATCTTCCCAAACCGATTCAGGAAAAAGCCGCCGGCCAAATTGAACGTTTAACCCGACTCTCCGGCCGAGATTATACTTTGGAAGCCGATATGACTATCCGCTGGATAGATTGGATTACCGCTCTTCCGTGGGAAAACCGGGTCTTATCTCCATTGGATTTATCACGCGCCAAACAAATTCTGGACCGCAATCACTACGGTTTAGACGAGATAAAAGTAAGAATTTTAGAATATCTGGCGGTCATGAAACTTCGCCAAACGCCTAACGTCCAAATTGGTCATGCCCGGGCCCCTATTCTCCTGCTGGTCGGACTGGTGGGAACCGGAAAAACCACTTTGGCCTATTCCATCGCCCAAGCCTTAAATCGACCTATAGTCAGGATTCCTTTCGGGGGTATGGGATCAGCTCGGGACTTGCGCGGCCAATCACGGCTGCATTCAGAGGCTGAACCCGGACAAGTAGTTAAAGGCTTAAAACTTGCCGGGGTTAAAAATCCTATTATGCTCTTGGATGAGCTGGACAGAGTAGCCGACGAAGCTCGCCATGATATTATGGGAGTATTAGTTGAATTGCTGGACCCGGAGCAAAACAAGGCGTTTTTAGACCATTATCTGGACGTGCCATTGGATTTATCGGAAGTGGTTTTTATCGCTACTGCTAACAATACTAATAATATTGCCACCGCCGTTATGGATAGACTGGAACCATTGAGTATGCCAAGCTACACCGATGACCAAAAAATTATCATTGCCAAAGATTATCTTCTTCCCCAAGCCCGCCAGGAAGCCGGCATCCCGGCCGAGGCTTTGATTTTCGACAATGACGCCTGGCCTCTGATAGTTAGACCATTAGGATTTGATGCCGGAATTAGAACCCTGCAACGAACAATTCAAGGCTTATCCCGGAAAGCCGCTATGGATATCGTTTCCGGCCAAAACCAACCGATTCATGTCACCAAAGACAATTTCAAGCATTATATGGGAGAGTGGTAAAACTTACCCCCCATTTTTTGGCCGCTTTTACTAATCGGCGTTTTATTTCCGGCTGCAACCTGATTGTTACACTCTCGGCTTTGGGCGATTTTAACACAAACTTCGCCTTGACGTCTTCCATTTGGTCAAAATAATCAGTCGCGTCGTGAGTATCCCAAAATCGGGCTTCTTTTTGGATAGATGAAAATTTTGGTATGGTTAATTTTTTTCGTTTCATTGCTGATGCTACCTCCGTTTTTTCGACTCATGCTTCTGGTGGTTACCACATAGTAAGATTGTTTAGTAAATAACAATGAACACATTCGAATGATCAGCAATTAAGTATTTAATTAGAGCAGTCTTCAGAACTGTCGTTTTCTTTGTTTGATTCCAAAAACCCAGTGCTGACCAATAAAGTACTGTAAAATGATTTAAATCATTTTACAGTTTTATCTTTTCACTCTCTCACCTTCAGTGTTTTCTTCTTACTTAAGACTTCCGAAATAGACTGCGGTCCGCCTACCAGCGAGACAGAGGCGAAACAAGATGTTGCCAATGTTCTTTTTCGTCTCTCCAGCGAAGAGAAAAGAATAAACTTTGCTCTTTTCTCCACGCGGCCGCGTGGAGAAAAGAGCAATTTATGTCAATAACTCACCGCTGGAACGCACGATCATTGACATAATTAAATCCGGCATTTTTGTAAACAGCCAACAATTACGAAGCTACGGGAGTAATGCTCTGCAAGGGGGTATGGTTATATCTGCTTTCATGTTCAGTTTGGCTATGAGTCAAGATTAATTGTTCAGTCCTAATGGTTTCCAATTCTCCGACAATGTGATCTAAACGCTTAAAAAGTTCATCTTTGGTCGGATAATCCTTCAGGCTATTGTCAATCTTTTCCGACAACGCTTTTCCGAGAAGATCTAAATGCTTATAAAGCTCTTCTCTTTTTGGGTACTCATCTAATTTTTTGTATAACTCTTCTCTGGTTGGATAATCGTCTAGCTTTTTATACAACTCTTTTCTTGTCGGATAATCTTTCAACAGTTTCTCTATCTGTTTAAAGTCTTGTTTAGCGGTCATAATCCTATTCAACCACAGTTAATCTTTTTGGTCAAGTCCTACTCTTCCAAAAATCTCCTCAAAAACTATGATAACATTGGACTAAATTAATATGTTAAAAATTATCCCCCTCGGCGGAATGGGAAATGTCACCAGGAACATGTTCGCCTATGAAACCCAAGGCAAAGTCTTGCTAGTAGACTGCGGCATTGGTTTCCCCGATGAAAATATGCCGGGAGTAGACTTGCTGATTCCGGATATTTCCTATTTAGAAAACAAAATTGATCAAATCGTCGGCATGATTCTAACCCACGGCCACGATGACCATATTGCCGGTCTACCGTATATTCTCCCCCGATTGGGCGACCATTTCCCGATATTCGGCAGTCCTCTGACCGCCGCTTTTGCCGAATCCCGAATCCGGGAATTCCAAATTAACAAACGGATTTCCATATTGGATTACAACCAGTCTTTAAAATTGGGGCCGTTTACTGTCAACTCAATCCGCCTGACCCACTCTATTCCGGATACCCGGCATCTGGTAATTTCCACCCCGGAAGGAAACGTTTACCACGGCTCTGATTTCAAAATCGACCTGACCCCGATTGACGGAGTTAAACCCGACCTGCAAAAAATCGCCGAGTTCAGCCAAAAAGGCATCTCGGTTTTATTATCCGACAGCTTAAGAAGCGAAAAAGAAGGCTTCTCATTGTCGGAACAAACCCTGTCCGACAGTTTTGAAAGAGAAATCCGGACCGCTAGGGGAAAATTCATCGTCACCACCATGAGCTCTAACGTTCACCGCATCCAGCAGGCGGTTACCGTGGCCATGTCCCGAGGCCGGAAAATTGCCTTTATCGGCCGGTCAATCGAACAAAATATCAAAGATGCGTCTACACTTCATATGTTTAATCTGCCGCGTCAGGGAATTATCGATAAGCGCGACATTCACAGGTTTCCGGATAATCAGCTGTGCATAATTATCGCCGGATCCCAAGGCCAAACCGGATCCAGCTTGGTCAGGGCCGCGGCCGAGGAACACGATTTTGTGAAATTAAAAGCCGGCGACAAAGTGGTTTTTTCTTCCGACCCGATCCCCGGCAATGAAACCGCGGTCTATGCCACTATCGATGCCCTAAGCCTGATGGGAATTGACGTGGTTTATCCGGATATAAACGATAATCTTCACGTCTCCGGTCACGCTTCCTCCGGCGAACTGATGTTATTAATGGAACTGGTCAAACCAAAATATCTGATGCCGATCGGCGGAACTTACCGGCATATGATCCAATACCGGAAATTGGCGGTTAAATTAGGCCACCCGGAAAAAAACGTTTTCGTTCTCGACAACGGTCAAACCCTGGCCTTGGAAAATCCCCAGACAGCCAAAATCGGTGCAACTATCCAATTGAAAAATATTATGGTTGATGGATACGGAGTTGGAGACGTTGGTCCGGTGGTTCTGCGGGACCGCCAAGCTATGGCTAAAGACGGCATCGTGGTCGTCATTCTCCAGCTGGAACAGAAAACCGGTAAATTGGCCGGAAAAGTTGAGTTGGTCAGCCGCGGATTTGTATTCATGAAACAATCCCAAGATTTATTCGGCGAAGCCCAAAAATTGGTGGAGGAATATTTATTTAAACAATCCGCAAAAGCCGATTTTAGAAACACAAGAGACGAAATCGCCGGCCGCTTACAGGATTTCTTTTTCCATAGAACCAACCGCAACCCGATGATCCTCCCGGTCATCATTGAAGTCTGAATTCTTCCTATAGCCTATCGCTCGTTTTACTTTCTTTTCTTACCCCTCTCATGCACAGTTACTGTTTTATGCTTCGTTGAATATTTTTTCGAAACATATCTACCTGTTTTAGAGCTTCTGTACGCCAATTTAATCACTCCCTTTCTCAATCATTTCCTCAACTTTTCTCTTGGCTTCTTCGAGCAGATCTTTAAATTTCTTGCGCGCATCGTGAGATCGGCAAACCAAGACAGCAATTTTTTGCTGTGTCTCGATAGATAAAGAGGGAATTAATATGTTAGAGATTGACTCTTTTGGAACAGCAGTCAAAATTGTTCCAGCGCAACGCTTTTTTAATTGCATCTGAAAAACGACGCTACCGGCTAATACCAAAAGCGCTTCCGGTAATATTTCTTTACTTCTTAATTGAAAAAAACCCGTTGACGCTAAATAACCTTCTTGTGCGCTATCGACTAAAGCAACCTTCTCAAGTGATCCTTCCACACTCGGAACAACTACGTCACTTCGTTTCAATATCCTTTTGGCTCTACTCGGAGCTTCTTTACCTAACAATTCTTCGTATCCGTCTATAACTCCGATAGAAGAATTTATGTTTGCAAGTTCTACGTACTTGAATAGATCGTCCGGTTTTGCCAAAGGATTAAAGGTTGCCGGAACATTCATGATTACTTCTTCAAATGTTTTCGCTCCGTGTCTTTTCAGTTTAGATTCGAGAATCTCATATTTTGGATGGAAATAATCTGTATCCATTCGATGGGCGTTTTTCACTTCCGAAAAATTCACGATGAACGACAAATCTTCGAGAATTTTAAAATCTCTCAGCCCCAACTCCTCCAAAAGCAAAATTTCTGCTTGGGAGTATAATTTTTCTGACCTGTCTAATTCTTGTAGGGCAGCTTTAACTAATTTTGATACCTGTATATTATTAGATTTTGGTACATAAAGTTCTTGGATTTTCTCCAAGAATAAGTTTAATTGCACATTGCCAGTTGCTTGTCGTGTGGTTTGGAATCTTCCGTAAGTGGAGTTTAAGAAAGCAACCAAAAACTCAGGATCAAGGGTATTGGGGTGGAGAGCTATTCTGGCTACATGCCTATCTATATTGGCGGGTAATGCATTCGTCGTTACAATGCCTGCATAACCTACTGTACCAACTGTCGATAGTAAAATATCGCCCTCTTGTAATCTCGATCTTTTATTTCTATCATCAATAATTTTTGAAATTGTTTGAATGTCAGAATTATCTATAATTCCATCTTTGACATGCTTTGCAGAGAAATATTTTATTCCACTCTTTTCGTCCCAAACTGGAGACCCATGTTCACCATCTGTTATGTAAGCTATTTTCCCCAACTTAATCGTCGCAAGGTTTTTTAATCTTTTCTCTTTTTCCAAATACTCCGGTTGATAATATTCTGCATCTAGCCGCTGCGCGCCTTCGAGTTGAGACTTTTGAATTACGGAGTAGTTAATCATTTGTTTTTGTGAAGATCAATTTTTGACTCCTCAACTTTGCATTAGTTTATTTAGAATCCCCTCCTCCAAAAACTCAATTCATGCTCTTTTGCAAATTCGATGAATTTGTCCGTGATTTCGTCGAGGTCGTGGTCGAGGACTTTGCGTCCGTGGCTATCGGACAGATAGTTTCCGTTTTTATCTTTTTTATAGACGTATTCGCCGGAGTTATCTTTTCCGGGTTTTTTTGAGACCGCCATAAAGATTGGATAATCCTTGAGTGGTTCTCCGTCCCACTTCTGGAGAAACAAAACTGATGTTTTAGTCCCGGTATGGGGTTTAAAAGTATTGCCGTGAAGTCCGACGACCGCCAAAATTCTTGCTTTCTCGAAAAGATAGTTACGAATGTAGTCCATATTCGTGTTGTTCAGGACGCCTTGGGGAAGGACGATAGCTAGCCTACCACCAGGGCGCACCGCATCAAGAGATCTCTCGATAAACAGGATATGGCGCTCGACGTTGTTCCGCAGCTTTCCATCTTTTTTCGCCAGTTCATATTGGCGTAAAATGCCCGAATCGGGATTTTCGCCGGCAAATGGCGGATTTGTGAATAAAATATCGAAACTTAGGTGCCGGTAGGTAAGTTTGTTTTCTCTCTCGCTTTCGGAGTTATCGGAATGTTTAAGGAGTGATCGCAGCTGCACTCGCGCGTCTTCCGCGTCGTCTCCAACCCATTCCCGACCATCCAGAGAATCTCGTTTGAAAATGTGATGTTTGCCGTCGCCGGCAATCAGCATCAGCGCTTGGGAAATCCGACGCATATTGTCGTCAAAATCAACACCAAAGAGATATTTTCCGGCGTAACTTTTCTGCGCGGCCTCGGTTCTAAGGTGTTTTTCCCAGACGTGGTACATCGTGTGTAACAGAAATCCTCCGGAGCCGCAGGCAGGGTCAATGATGTATTCATCTAGATTTGGATTAAACATCTTTACGCACATTTTGATGACGTGGCGGGGAGTAAAATATTGCCCCTTCTTGCCCCTTGATACTTCCGTGATCAGATATTCAAACGCGCTGTCGACAATTTCATATTCTCCCTGACCAAGCTCGAAAAAACGGATGTCTTCCAGGAATGGGACGCAAATACTCAATCTGGCAGGACTTAGCCTGATTTTGTCTGAAAGTTCGAAAGTATCAGGCCACTCATGGATGGCGTCCCGGAATAGTCCGTTGATGACCTCATAAGTTTTTTCCGGCTCTTTGTATTTTCGAAAGATGACTTCCTGATTTTCACGCCGCTGGCGGGCAATTTTTTCATCATAGAGTTTGGCATAGATGAGTTTGAAAATTTCTTCAAAGACGTTGGCACCAGAACCTGCCAACGCCAATTCTTCGATCCGCTTCACGCGTTCTACAAAATCAAACTTTGGTGTTAATTCGTTCCATGTCTTCTTAACCTCGAATAGGTCATCAATGGTCTGATTTGCCCGTGGAAGATCGCTCAATGAATCCCGTTGAAATTCTCTTGGATATGGCCGATAGAGGATAACGCGGCTATTTCCGTTTGACCAAACTCCGATTTCAGAGCCTTCCGCCGACAGGTAACTTTTAAGTTGTTCGACGCCTTTCTTTTCCGCGGGAATTTTGACCTCGACGATGATGTAGGGAGTAATTTTGTCGTTTTTGAACACGACAATATCCGCTCGGGCATATTCTTTTGATCCGAAGTGGATGGATTTTTCCGTCTCGATCCTCTCTAGCGGATATCGGTAGTGCGCGTGCAGTTTATACAGCCAGAGTTGCCTGATGATTTCTTCTGGTTTGCCGTTAAGCTTTTTCTCGTCGTACACGAATTTTTTATTTCCCGACTTCAAGTCTTTGATATAATATCTTTTTGATTCTTCTTCGGTAATTGTGAGGACGTCTGGAATCTGCAAGTTCTCAAATTCTTTGAGGCCATACACATTCCCCAGATTTTTAAATATTTTTCCTATTATTTCTTCTGACTTGTTTGGCTTGATTGTTGGCATTTTTAATTTGCTCCTTTCCACTGTCCTTGTTTAAGAATGGAAACGACTTTCCCAACCAGTCGCATTTTGTGAGTAAAGGGGATGATCGGATAATTAGGATTCTCCGGTTTCAAATATACGAATGGCGGGTGATCATCAGAAATAAACCGTTTAACTGTTGATTTGCCCTCAACGTCCGCTAAGACAATGTCGCCAGTGCTAAATTCTTTTCGTACTTCCACTAGCACCTTGTCTCCATGATCAATTCCGGCGTTGATCATGGAATCACCTGATATTTTCAGTAAAAAGATATCGTTGGAAGATTTGGCAACTTCACCGGAGAGTGGGCGCCATTCTCCTTCAATTTCAAAAACATCAATTGGAGCACCGGTGTGGCTCATACCTAAAAATGGAACTAGAGGTTTTTCTTCCAAAGCATCATATCCCAGCGGTAAAATGGCGATACCGCGAGCCGCCGATTCGTTTCTTTTAATTACTTTCTTTTTCTCAAGATGATTCAGAAGATCAATAACGGACTGATTGGAAGAAACTCCAAGCAACACCCTCATTTCTTCAAAAGTTGGAGGATACCCTGTGTCTTTAATGTAGTTATAAATAATGGACAACATGTCTCGTTGTCGTTTCGTTAGCAGCAGATCCATCCTGCTATGATACCCGACTATTTATTCTGGGTCAATTACTACATTATATATCAAATACTATCAAATTGAGTTAGTTAAGACAAATCACGAAATTGCTCGAGCAGTCGTCGTTGTTCGTTGGTCAACCTTTCTGGAATTTCAACCGTGATTTTGGCATAGTGGTCGCCGCGGCCGCGGCGGTTTAAAAACGGCACCCCTTTATCTTTTAATCTAATCAGGGTATTCGACTGAGTCCCGGGACGGATCCTGATTTTAACCTGCCCATCCACGGTTTCGACTTCAATATCCCGGCCTAAAACCGCGTCCGCCATCGAAATTTTCAGTTCGCTGACTACGTCATTTCCATCGCGGCGAAAAACCGGATGAGGCTTAACGTCAAAACTAACGTCAAAATCCTGATATCTGACCCTGGTCCCGTCATCGGCTCCGGCCGGAATCTTTATTTTTCGCTCCCGGCCACTGATTACGACCGTCACCTCGCCACCTTTGACGGCGTCCATAAAGTCAACTTTCAAAGAATAGTGGGGTTTGGCCGGTCGGCGGCGGCCAAAACCGCCTGTGGAACCAAAAAAAGATTCAAATACCTCAAACGGATCGGAAAATCCCCCCAAATCTTCTCCGCCGGAAAACGGCGAACCGCCGGTATAATAAGTGTATCCAAACGGCCCCTGGCGATAAGTCTGGCCTTTAGAGAACCCGCTAAATCCTGACGCCGGGTCGAAGGCCGAATGTCCGAATTGGTCATAAGTCCCGCGTTTTTTAGGATCAGCCAATACCTCATAAGCCTCATTGATCTGCTTGAAAATCTTTTCAGCGTCAGGAGACTTATTTTTATCGGGATGAAATTCTAAAGCCTTTTTGCGGTAAGCCCGCTTTATTTCTTCCGCCGAGGCACTTCGGGAAACCCCGAGAAGTTCGTAGTAATCTTGTTTATCAGGCATGGGAGCATTTTACTCTTTTACTACCTCTCCTTCTTCGGCCTTTCCTTTATCCTCTTTCTTTGCTTTTCCCACTTTCCCTTCTGCTTTTTCCTCATCCTTTTCCGCTTGTCCCGGCTCTGCCGAGGTTCCCGCTTCGCGGGATTGGGCCGCCAACACTTCCCCAATTTTCTGGGCGCTGGTCAAAGTTTCTTCTGCAGCTTTCTTCAGATCTTCAGCCGAAACTTCCGGATTTTCACTCAATTCTTTTAATTTTTTGACGTTCTCTTCAATTTTACTTTTAGTCTCCGCGTCTAATTTCGGCCCATGCTCTTTCAATTGTTTGTCAATCTCGAAAGCCACCGAGGAAGCGTGATTCCGGCCTTCTGCCAATTCTTTTTTATTTTTATCTTCATCGGCGTGTTTTTCGGCTTCGGATTTCAATTTTTCGACTTCTTCTTTCGATAAATTAGTCGCGTTTTGGATGGTAATTTTCTGTTCTTTGCCGCTGGTCTTGTCTTTAGCCCCCACTTTCAGAATTCCGTTGGTGTCGATATCAAAAGTCACTTCAATTTGGGGAATTCCCCGGCCGGCCGGTGGAATTCCGTCCAGAATAAATTTGCCCAAAGTCTTGTTATCGGCTGCCATCGGCCGTTCTCCCTGCAAAACGTGAATTTCAACCTGTGTCTGATTATCGGCCGCGGTGGAAAAAATCTGCGATTTGCTGGTGGGAATAGTGGTATTCCGGTCAATCAAAGGCGTCATCACCCCTCCCAAAGTTTCCAATCCCAAAGTCAAAGGCGTCACGTCCAACAAAACCACGTCTTTAACGTCGCCGGACAAGACTCCGGCCTGGATGGCCGCTCCGATTGCCACCACTTCATCAGGATTAACGCCTTTATGGGGTTCGCGGCCAAAATATTCCTTAACTATCTGCTGAATTTTTGGCATCCGGGTTTGCCCCCCGACCAGAACTACTTCGCGAATATCTTTCGGGGATAAGCCGGCGTCTTTTAAGCAACTTTTGACCGGGCCCATAGTTTTCTGGACTAAATCATCCACCAATTCTTCCAGCTTCGCCCGGGTCAATTTCATCGTCAGATGCAGCGGATTGCCGTCCTTCCCTTGAGTGATAAACGGCTGGTTGATATCGCTCTCCATTGAGCTGGACAACTCTATTTTGGCCTTTTCGCCTGCGTCTTTAATCCTTTGCATCGCCTGGGGATCTTTAGACAAATCGACTCCGTTATCTTTCTTAAATTCAGCCACAATCCATTCAATAATCTTCTTATCAAAATCGTCCCCGCCTAAGAAAGTATCGCCGTTAGTCGCTTTAACTTCAAAGACTCCGCCGCCTAATTCCAAAATACTGATGTCAAAAGTCCCTCCGCCCAAATCGTAAACCACAATGGTTCCGCCGGTTTTTTTATCCAGTCCATACGCCAAAGCCGCGGCCGTCGGCTCATTGATTATTCTTTCAACTTTTAATCCGGCAATCTCGCCGGCCTGCTTGGTGGCCTGGCGCTGGGAATCGTCGAAATACGCCGGCACGGTAATCACGGCCTTGTCCACCGGCATCCCCAAATAAGCTTCGGCGTCGGCTTTGATTTTGGCGAGAATTTTGGCGGAAATTTCTTGCGGGGTATAGGCCCGGCCATCGACTTTGACTGAAACGGTCTTATCTTTGCCTTCGACGATTTCATAACCGACCATTTCGCGGCTTTTCTTGACTTGCTCATCGCCTATCCGCCTGCCCATCAATCTTTTTATGGAATAAATAGTTTCTTTGGGCTTAAGGATCAATTGGCGCTTGGCCACGTCGCCGACCAAACTATCCTTCGGATTAACAACCGAAGGAATCAGATTCCGGCCTTCGGCCGAAGGGATAACTTTGGGAGTTCCACCCTCCATAAAAGCCACCGCGCTGTTGGTTGTTCCTAAATCGATTCCGATAATCTTTGACATATTATTTATTGACTTTCATTGTTTTTTGCTTCTTGTTTTTTGTTCTTTGTTTCTCCGACTTCCACTCTCGCCGGCCTTAATATCTGATCATATATTTTATATCCTTTTTGGACGATTTCAACAACTATATTTTCTTCCCCTTCCGCTTTCCCGACGCACTCCATCTCAATCGGGTTAAACGGTTTGCCCAAGGCTTCAATTTCAACTATACCTTCGTCGATTAAAATAGTTTTCATTTCATCCCGGGTTAACTTTGCCCAAGTTTGGTCGGGATGATGCTCAACCGCCATGCTCAATTCATCCAAAACTTTTAATAATTTGATTATAAGTCCTTTAGTCCCAAAAGTTAAGGCCTCTCTGACGGCTTTTTCGGTTCTCGCTTCCAAATTTTTATAATCAGCTAAAGCCCGCTTCCAATTCCCGTCCAATTCGTTAATCCGACTCTCAAATTGTTTAATTTGCTGATTATCTGATTGTTTTTTGGTCATAGTTTGAAAATTGAAAATTGAAAATTTCTTCTACCATTCCCTCCCAATCTCATTCAACCAATCTCCAATTTTTCTGACTCTGGGAATAACAAACGAATAATCCAACCGGCAAGGCCCTAAAACTCCGATTGATCCGTGAGTATTGCCTAGGGAAAATCTGGAGTACACCATCCCGACAGGCATTAATTCCCGCATCCCGAAATCATCGCCGACCAAAATATTCATTTGATCTTCCAGTTGTCCCAAACCGAAAACATCCATCATTTGTTCAACGTGATCGATCATCATCAAAACTTGACGGAAGACGTCGATATCAAAAAATTCTTTGACTTCCAGAAGATTGGCGTAACCTGCGTGATAAGCCCGGCCTTGGTCTGTCGCGGCTACTGCCAACATTTTAGTTTCATCGGCCAAAACGTGGGTTACCTCCCGCATTAATTTTTCCACTTCTCCCTTGGCGTCCCAAACCTGCTGTTTGGCTTTAACCTCTTCGGTTATCGGGACATCTTTTTCCTTCATCAGTTGATTGACGTAAAACTTAATCGCCGCCGGAGTCGGAACCCTGCCCGAAGAAGTGTGGGGTTGAGACAAATATCCCTTTTCGTCCAAACGGTTCATTTCATTTCTAATGGTGGCCGGAGAAAAACCGATCTGATATTTTTTATCCAAAGTATCGGAACCCACCGCCTCGGCAGTTTCGCAGTATTCCTGCACCATCGCTCGCAAAATTTTTACTTGTCTTTCAGTTAATGCCGGTAGTTGAGTGGAGTTATCCATATCTTAGCAGAATAATACCAAGACTGCTAAATAATGTCAAGCCCCGTTTGACGGGACGCAGACCCTGTAGTCGCGCTCCCCGCCGCGGCGGGGTAAACGTACTAGCAGGGTTAAGGGGTTAAAAGCTAAAACCAGATATAATCCATTTTATGTCCACCTCCAAACCCCCATTCCTCCTCAACTCCGCCCAGAAAAAAGCCGTCGAGTCAATCGAAGGCCCGGTAATGGTTATCGCCGGCCCGGGAACCGGCAAAACCCAGACTTTGACCCTGCGGATAGCCCATATTCTAAAATCTACCGATACCCCGCCTAATGGGATTTTGGCTTTGACATTTACCGACGCCGCCGCCCGGGAAATGCGGGAAAGATTGGTCAAAGCTATTGGCCCGACCGCCTACTACGTTAACATCCAAACTTTCCATTCATTTTGTTCAAACGTTATTCAAAGCCGGCCGGATATTTTCCAGTCAATGGGCCAATTGGAGCCGTTGTCAGACTTGGAACGGGCCGGCCTGTTCAGGACTTTAATTGATAAAGGCGATTATAAAATCATCCGTCCCCACGGAGCGCCCTATCTTTATATCCGCGATTTAGTCGCGTCTATCGCTAATCTTAAAAGAGAAGGCATAAGCCCGGAAGGGTTTGAAAAACTTTTAGCCGGAAATCCGCCTGCGGATCAAAACGATAAATATTTTCAAAGAAATCTGGACTTGGTTAAAGTTTACCGGGATTACAATTCGGAATTAAAAAAATTAAACCGCTATGATTTTGAAGACATGATTTCTTTTGTCACCCAAGCCTTTAACCAAGATAAGGATCTTTTACTGGAGCATCAGGAAAAATTCCTATACATCCTGGTCGACGAATATCAGGACACCAACGCCGCCCAAAACGCGCTCTTGCTGCACCTTTCGTCCTATTGGGGCCAAAACGCCAATCTTTTCGTGGTCGGAGACGATGATCAGGCCATCTTCCGCTTTCAAGGAGCTTCAATTGAAAATATCTTATCTTTTCATAAATTATTTAAAAAGGCAGAGATCGTGGTCCTATCAGAAAACTACCGCTCCCAACAATTAATTTTAGATGCCGGGAGAGAAGTTATCACCCGTAACCGGCTATCACTGGTTAATTCTCTTCCCCAAGTTGAAAAAAAATTGCGTTCGGTTCTCAATAGCCCGGTTGAAAAAATTCAGGTGGCCAGATTCTCGTCTTCCGCAGTCGAACTATTTTTCGCCGCTAAGGAGATTCAAAAATTAATTAATGGGGGTGAGAATCCGGAAGATATCGCGGTCATTTTCCGCAACCGCAGTGACGGAATGGAGATGGCAGATATACTCTCCAAATTCAACATTCAATTTAATCTGGAAGGCGGGCAGGATGTGTTGAGTCGCCCGGTGATTGAAAAATTAATTTTGCTGATGAAAACAGTTGAAGGGATCAGAAACGGCCAGGAAGGGGTAGATTTATTTACCTTATTAAATCAGCCTTTTTTCAATTGCGATCAACTTGATATTCTGAAACTCTCCCGTTTTGCCAGTGACAAAAAGATTAAGCTTTGGGAGGCTTTAATTTCTCTGCCCCATGGTTTGACGGATCCAACAAGTATAAGTAATGTTTATTCCGTTTTATCTGAATTGCAACAAGACGACGCCGAGGGCCCGTTTACTTTATTTTTTGAAAAATTAATCCATAAAACCGGCTTTCTGGATTGGTGCTTAAAATCAGTTGATGCCATCGAAAAATTAAACTCCGTCAACTCCTTATTTTCCGAAATTAAAAAGCTAAATTCCGCCAACCACAACCTGCGCCTTAAGGACTTTCTGGAAATAATTGATTTGATGATTGAACAAAAAGTTCCTATATATGAAGAAGATCTGGACATAAAAACCGGGGCCGTATCGCTTTTAACCGCCCATAAAGCCAAAGGCCGGGAATTTTCGATTGTGTTTATTATCAGAGCTATAGACGGAAAATGGGGAAACAATGTCGTTCGGGAATTAATAAAACTGCCCACAGAAATCATTTCCAATACCGATTTATCCGTTAAGGAGAAAAATGAGGACGAAAGAAGATTATTTTATGTGGCCTTGACCAGGGCAAAAAAGCGGATATTTATTACTTCCGCCGTTACCAGCTCAATGGAGCATAGAAAAAAAGAAAGCGTCGAAACCATGTTTTTATCTGAAATTCCGGAGAAATTTTTAGACAGAATTGATCCTTCGGAATACGAACAACAAGCTAAAGAAATATTGCAAACCATGCTAAAGGTTCCTACTCTCCAAAAAACTACATTAGCGGAATCCAAATTTTTGCAAGAAATTGTTGCCACCTTAAAATTAAGCCCTACTGCCTTAAATACTTATTTAAGTTGCCCGTATAAATTCAAACTGAATAATTTATTGCGCGCCCCTCGGGCTAAAGCCATCCCGATGTCGTTCGGTTCGGCAATCCACAGGGCTTTGGAAGAATTTTTTCGGGAATTTAAAAAAAACAAAAAAATACCCTCCGTTGCCATTCTGCGGTCAACTTTTAAGACAGCTTTAGGTAAAGAAATTCTGACCACTATGGAAAACGGGCGGTTGTTGAAAAGAGGTTTAAATGTTTTGGAAGAATATGTATCTTTTTATAAAGGCCAATTTATCCCGCCATTTGAAGTTGAAAAATTTTTCGGATATGGATTCTCCAAGATTGTTCTAAATGGTATTCCCTTAGGAGGCAAGATCGATAAAATAGAGGCTTTAGATAGTAAATTCGCCAGAGTAATTGACTATAAAACCGGTTCGGCTAAATCCCGCGCTGAAATCGAGGGCAAGACTGCCCAATCAAGCGGAGATTATAAAAGGCAATTGGTATTTTATAAATTATTGGCTGATTTGGACCAAACTTTTAAATTAACAGTTGCCGAAGGCGAGCTGGATTTTGTCGAACCCGACCGGACCACCGGCAAATTTAAAAAGGAAAGATTTACAATTTCCGAAACTGAAGTGGAAGAATTGAAAAAAGTTATTAAGGGAGCTTGGAAAGATATTCTGGACTTGAAATTTCCCAGAACTGCTGATGTCAAAAAACACTGTCCCCGCTGTGAATGGCGCCTCCATTGCTGGCCAGACGGAATACCTAGTTCACCGATCCAAGGCGCGACAACCCAAGTTCCCCCGCCCTTTTCCGATAGACCTATTGGTAATGACTCCCAAACTAGTAAGTGACTGATTGGCGATCAACGATTATTTTGTGACAGAAATCGTTCAGAAAGGAAAGCTCTTCCGTGCTTGCCTGCCCGCTTCAGGAGGGACGCGAAATCTATATTATTAATGGATTTTTGTCTGATATAATTTTTTTGCCATACTAGTTAATCTTTTATCATTCTACTTGTAATTTTGCTAGAAAATTTAAGCAAGCCTATCTTAAGATAAACAAGAACTCCAAACAATCCTAAGCTGGAAAATGTCACTATTCCTCTACGATCGTGAGAGAATTGTTACATAAATTGCTCTTAACTCCACGCGGCCGCGGCCGGAAAAGAACATAAAGCTATTTATCGATTGATTTTTTGTTTTCCGGATTTTTGAGATAATTTTTCCGCTTCAAACCTTTTCAATCTTTTGACATTCTTATGTTAACTGGATGATGCGAAAAATTTCTTCTGTATTGGCACAATCAGTTTCGTATTTTTTTCCATCT
Organism: Candidatus Collierbacteria bacterium; assembly: GCA_016183365.1. GTDB lineage: Bacteria > Patescibacteriota > Microgenomatia > UBA1400 > JACPES01 > JACPES01. The sequence goes on along the minus strand of JACPES010000003.1, from coordinate 240,789 downwards.
GCTGACTCCAACTTCAGTTGTCGACAAATTGTCGATAACTCAATCCCGCTCTCGTCTTTGACTCGTATTTTCATTTTGAACCAATAATCACGAGTATTAATACTATCTGTAAGCGCTTTCACCACATCCACAACCGAAAACCACCATTCGTTGTAAAAATTATTCGCCTGATTTGTTTACTTTTGAAAATAGCGATCTTGGCTGCTGCCATAATCATAATCATAGACAAAAAAATGAAATATAATAAGTGCTGGCTTGTTCCCTCTTTTTTCTTCGTGGCCGCGTGGAGTTAAGAACGGATTTAAGAGAGAATGTGGAAAAATTTAATGTTTAAGCTTTGGGCTTATCTGAATAATTTTGGCTGACCGGTTAAAAGAGATTTCAACAGGTAACATTCATCCGACGTAAAATCGTTGTTTTGCCGGAATTCTATGAAGAATCGGTAAGCGCTCTCCCGTTGTTTTAGCCTTTTCTACAGCCACTTTCGCTGTTTTGCCAACTCCGACCACCGTTTTTTCGTCGCTTTTCAGAGCCACCCATTTCCCTTTATATTTTTGGTAAATTTTTGTCCAATCAATCGCCATTGTCAAATTATTGTAACACAATCATTAACATTTTTATCCCATTTTTAGCTCACCATCGCCAACCGGAGGACGTCGTCCATGTAGCGGACGGGGAAGAATTTAATGTCATGAGTTACTTCCGCCGGAATTTTTTCTAAATTCCGTTTATTTTGGTAAGGAATAATAATCCGCCTGATACCGGCCCGATGGCCGGCTATAGCCTTTTCTTTTAGTCCGCCGATTTCCAGCACCCGACCCCGCAGGGTGACCTCACCAGTCATGGCGGTATCTTTGCGCGTCGCTTTTCCGGTCAACGCCGACACCAAAGCTGTAGTAATGGCGATCCCCGCCGACGGACCGTCCTTGGGGACCGCCCCTTCCGGGACATGGATGTGAACATCGATTCTCTTGTAAAAATCTTTTTCCAGCTTCAAATCCTGCCACCGACTCCTGACATAGGATAAAGCCGCCCGGGCCGATTCTTTCATCACGTCGCCCAACTGGCCGGTCAAAGTTAGATTGCCGCTGCCGGGCATGATGGAAACCTCTATAAATAGTATCTCGCCGCCGGCCTGGGTCCAAGCCAAACCCGTCGCCATCCCGATATCATCTCTTTCCTCCGATAAAGTATCGGTAAAACGGATTGGGCCTAGATATTTATGCAAAATTTTCTTAGTCACCGCCACTTTATCGATTACATCTTCGGCCATTTCCCTGGCGGCTTTCCGCATCAGCTTGCTAATTTCCCGCTCCAGATTTCTCACCCCGGCTTCACGGGTGTAGCCGGAAATAATGTCTTTGATCAACACCGGCGGCATATTGACTTTCTCCGCCGTCAACCCGTTATCGCCCAGAGATTTCTGCCATAAATGATCTTCGGCAATGTGATATTTCTCGTTTACGGTATAACCGGGAAAACGGATAATTTCCAACCGGTCCCGCAGAGCCGGCGGAATAGTGTCAAGCACATTAGCCGTAGTAATAAAAATCACCTCGGATAAATCGTACGGCATATCCAGATAGTGATCTTCAAATTCTTTGTTCTGTTCCGGATCCAAAGCCTCCAATAAAGCCGCCGACGGGTCGCCGCGGAAATCGGCCCCGACTTTATCCAGTTCATCCAGCATAAATACCGGATTAATCGTGCCGGCGGTTTTCATCCCCCGGATGATCCGTCCCGGCATCGCCCCGACGTAAGTCCGGCGGTGGCCGCGAATCTCGGCCTCGTCGCGAATTCCGCCCAAACTGATCTTGACAAATTTACGGTTTAACGCGTGGGCGATGGATCTACCGATACTGGTTTTGCCGACTCCGGGCGGCCCGACAAAACACAAAATCGTCGGCGTTACCCCTGTTTGAGGCTGCTCTTTTTTGTTTCTTAACTGCATTACCGCCAGATATTCCAAAATCCGGTCCTTGACTTCATCCAAACCGAAGTGCTCTGTATCTAAAATCTTTTTGGCGTTTTTGATCTCCACATCATTGGGAGTTCTTTCGATCCAGGGCATGTCCAAAACCGTTTCAATCCAACTGGTTAAATAGCCGCGTTCGGGGTTGTGAATATGCATTTTCTTGAGTTTGTCGACTTCTTTTTTTACCCGTTTGAAAGCAAATTCCGGCAATTTCTTGTCTTGAAGCTTTTTCAGCATTTCAGTGGATTCCGTATCCGTTTCCTCATCTTCTCCTAATTCTTTTTGGATAGTTTTCATCCGCTCTCTCAAGACCGCGTCGCGCATTGACTTATCCATTTTCTCTCTTGTTTTAGTAGTTATATTATGTTCAATTTCTAAAATTTTTAATTCATGAGCTAAAAATTTGCGCACTTCGATTAAACGGGCTTTAACATCAGTCATTTCCAAAATTGCTTGTTTTTCTTTAGTCGATATATCCAGAGATGAGGCGATTTGATCTGAAAGTTCAGCCGGATCCTGTCCGGCCATCAATCTCATCATCGTAAAATATTCCACCGGTTTGCCTAAATTTACCGCTTTACGGAATTCGCTTGCTAACAACCTTGATAGGGCTACCATTTCTTCCGAGTCTTCCATCACGTCGGGAATTTCAGAAATCTCTGCCGCTAAATATCCTTCTGTTTCTATCCATTTGGAGATTGCGGCTCTTTTAGTTCCCCTGACCAGAGCGTTAACGTCATCGTTACCCTGTAAAGTTTGCTGGATTTCTCCCAGAGTCCCGACTAAATATAAATCAATCCCTAATGGGTCATTGATCCGGGAATTTTTTTGGGACACAAAAATTATTTTTCGGTCGTTTTTAAAAGCCGCGTTAACTGCCGCCACCGATCTTTTTCTGCCAAAAGTTAATATGGACTCGGTATTGGGAAAAATTACTCCTTCCCTGATAGCCACTACCGGATATTGCTTGGAGTGATGGACAATAATGGAGCCTGGTCTTTTGATCAATATAGCCATAGATCTAGCAGTCTAACATAATGATTGCCAAATTGCAATTCAAGTCTTCGGAGCTACCCCGTGGACAACAATTCTGGTTCCGGGATTATCTTGGGTAGACTTTATCATATTGGCTCCTTCCGGCAAAACCGGCCCTACCCAATAAAATATTTTTTCCGCGTCCGGAATCGCCATATTAACACATCCGTGGCTCATCGGCTGGCCAAAATTATTATGCCAATAAGTTCCGTGCAACCCGAAACCTTGATAAAAATACATCACGAATGGAACGTTGGGTAAATAATAATAAGTATTCTTGGCTTTATCTCCGCCGGACATTTTGGTATAACGCAGTTTTATCCATATCCGATACTCTCCGGTCGGAGTCGGAGCCCATTTACCGGAAGAAATAAGAAATTTCATGACTTCTTTGTCGCCTTCCATCGCCCGCAAAGTTTGAGTGTCTAAATCAACGTCGATCCATTTTTCTTCCGAACTTGCACCCAAAACCATTGACTCGGGAGAAGGGCCGGGTAAAGCTTGAGCCAGCGAAGAAATTTTTTCATTCATAAACCAAGCCAACTGCTCTCCGGTCACAAAATCCCCTGATCCTAAAATGCTGCCTTTCCCGCCGCAAACATATTCTGGGGTTACGGTATTCTGTTTCCAGTCAGTAACGCTTTTTACCAACATAATGGTTAGAATTGCGGCCATTCCGGCCATCAGTGTTAAAAACCGTATTGGCCTGACAAGCGGAACGATTGAAAGTTTATTTTTGGAAGTAGAATGGGCTGGATGTGTTCGCATTAGCTGACTATTAAATTAATTATTTTATTAGCAACGAATATAATTTTAACAATTTTCTTGGTCCTAAGATACTGTAGAGTCCGTTGATCTTCCATAACTATTTTTACCATTTCCGGTTGGCTTTTGGCAACTGGCGGATTAACCGAGATCACCGCCCTGGTCTTACCATTGATCTGGACCGGAATTTCGACCTGCTCCCCTTCCAACATTTTGGGATCATATTCCGGCCAAAGACTTGTATGAATTGATTCCAAAGAATCTGGATAAAGGTTATGCCAAATTTCTTCGGCTAAATACGGAGTAAACGGCGCCATCAGCTTGATTAACTTTCCGGCGTCATCGGTTGATAGCGTTTTTTCTTTTCCATCAGGAGTTTTCTCCTCATACGCATTCATAAACTCCATCAAAGCCGCGATTGCCGTATTGTATTTGAACTTAGCCACATCTTCCGTCACTTTTTTGATTGTCTTATGTAATATTACGTTCAATCGATTGTTATATTGTTCTGTATTTTTTTTGGAACTTTGAACTTGTTTCTGGAACATCCGCCATACTCGTTCCAGAAACCGATACATCCCCGCCATTCCGGTATTCCGAAAATCTCCGCCTTGATCATATGAACCCAAAAACATTAAATACATCCGCAGCGCGTCCGCCCCGTAACGGCTGATATATTCGTCAGGATTGACCACGTTGCCCCTGGATTTACTCATTTTGGCGCCATCTTTAATAATCAGGCCATGAGAAAAAAGAAATGGAAATGGTTCATCGCTTTCAATACTGGACAAATATCCCCAATCTTTAAAGCACATCCATACAAATCTGGCGTACAATAAATGAAGCACCGCGTGTTCCGCTCCGCCAATATAAGCGTTAACCGGCAACCACCGCCGTGTAATCTCAGGATTCCACGGAAGCTCTAAATCCGAATTTCGAAATCCGAAATGTTTTGAATTTACAAGTTTTGATTTTGAAAATTGTTTCGAGTTTCGAGTTTCGAGTTTCGAGTTTAATCCTATCGAGGGATATTTCAAAAAATACCAAGCACTATCCAGGAAAGTATCGCTGACATCCGTCTCCCTCTTGGCTTTCCCGCCGCATTTTGGACAGACAGTTTCCAACCATTCTTTCGGCGCTCTCTGAAGAGGTGATTTACCATCACCTTTAGGTTGAAAGTCTTTTATATCCGGCAATAACACCGGCAACTGATCCTCCGGCACCGGCTGCCAACCGCACTTCTCGCAAAAAATCATCGGGATCGGCGGTCCCCAATATCTTTGCCTGGAAATCAACCAATCGCGGAGATGATATGTAGTTTTCCATTTCGCAGATTTTTTCTTTATCATCCAATCAGCCATTTTTTGTTTACCAACTCCCCAAGCACTTAACCCCTTAAATTCTCCCGAATTCACCAAAACTCCTTCACCTTCATAAGCCATTTGTCCGTTTTTGACTTTAACGTCAATGTCCTGATCGGAATAAGCAACAACTTGTTTGATCTCTAAATCATATTTTTTGGCAAAATCAAAATCGCGCAAATCGTGGGATGGAACCCCCATCACTGCTCCGGTTCCGACGTCCGTCAAAACATAATCCGATATCCAGACCGGAATTTTTTGGCCATTTACCGGATTAATAGCATAAATTCCGGTAAACACTCCGGTTTTATCTTTCTCGCCAGCCTTTCTCTTCTGCTCCGTTTTCTTTAAAGCCTTTCCCACGTAATTTCGTATTTCCTCAAGCTTTGGACTTTGGGTTTTGGACTTTGAGCTTAGGAGTGAAGCGACAATTTGGTGCTCCGGCGCGACCACTAGGAAAGTTACTCCGAAAACTGTTTCCCAAAATTTGGTCCAGACTACAATTTTTGCGTCGCTTCCTTCAATCTTAAATGAAATATTCAAGCCTTTTGTTTTCCCAATCCAATTCTGTTGCGCAATGGTAATTTTCTTCGGCCAATTCAGTTTAGGAATATTATTTAATAGCTGGTCGGCATAGGCGGTAATTTTGAAAAACCACTGTTCTGTCTCTTTTCTGGTCGTCGGAGTTTTGCACCGCTCGCAGACTCCGCCTTCGACTTGCTCATCGGACAAAACCGTTTTGCACGACGGGCACCAATTCACCATCGCTTTTTTGCGGTACGCCAATCCATGCTTATACATCTGGACAAACAACCATTGCGTCCAGCGGTAATAATCCGGATCGTAAGTTTCCAGTTTCTGGTCCCAGGCAAACCCGTTGCCGATCATGTGCAGTTGTTCGTAAAAATGCTTTTCGCTGATTTTAGCGTGTTCTTTAGGATGGCGGCCGACTTTTATGGCGTAATTCTCGGAATGAATTCCGAATCCATCCAAACCAATCGGTTGAAATACGTCAAAACCCTGCATTCTTTTAAACCGGCCATGAACATCAGCACCGGTAAAAGCGTACATGTTCCCGACGTGCAAACCTTCCGCAGACGGATACGGGAACATCATCAGGTTGTAATAAGGCTTGCCCTGAGTTTTACCGAAGGGTTTTTTACCCTTAGTTAAATCCGGCTGATAAATCCTTTTTTCCAACCAAAACTTTCTCCAGTGAGATTCTATTGTTTTAGGATTGTAAATATCCATATCGGATAATAGTTTACATCCTGGATGCTTTAGGTTGAGCTACGTTAACTCTAAGAGTTCTTTCGTCTAATTCTTTACCATTCCACATATCAACAGCTTTCTTAGCGTCTTCGTCGCTGGCCATTTCCACAAATCCAAAACCGCGGGGGCGGCCGGTTTGCCTATCCATCATTACATCCGCTGACACTACTTGCCCGGCTTGAGAAAAAGCTTGGCGAAGTCCGTCAGAAGTAGTTTTATAAGATAAATTTCCGATATACAGTCTTTTTTGATCCATTTAATCAGTCACCTCCTTTAAATCTAATCTTGCAAGAAAAATTATACCATGAGATACTTAATCTTAAGATGATCAACCTGACCCAGGTCATTCTGGTAGTGGTTATTACCACCCTCACCATTCTTTTAACGTTTATCGGTATTCAAGTTGTCTATATCCTCAAAGATTTACGCGAGACTCTCCAAAAAGTAAATAAGATTGTCGGTCAGGCCGAATCATTGACCGCGGCCATCTCCAAACCGATAACCGGGATTAGCTCCTTAATTGAAGGCATCCAATCTTCTCTAAAGATCGCTGAATTACTGGGTTACGTTAAGAAAAACGCCAAAAATGCGATCGGGGAATTGCCGGAAAAAATCAAGGAAATTAAAACGGAAATCAACGAATCAATCCACCGGCCTGAAGAAAATATCGAACAGCCAAAACCACCGGCAACCCACCCCGCTTCAGTAGTAAAAAGATTCTTTCATCGCTCCGGCACCCCGTTGGGATAGAACGAAGGTATAATTAAGCAGTGAAAATCAGTTCAGCTCAAATCAGACAAAAGTATCTTAAATTTTTCGCCGATCGGGGACACGCGATTATCCCTTCGGCTTCGTTGGTGCCGGAGAACGATCCGACCACTTTGTTTACCAGTTCCGGCATGCAACCATTGGTCCCATATCTTTTGGGACAAAAACATCCGGCCGGGAAAAGATTGGTCAACAGCCAAAAATCATTCCGTGCCCAAGACATTGAAGAGATCGGCGATAACCGACATACTACTTTTTTCGAGATGTTGGGAAATTGGTCGCTCGGAGATTACTTCAAAAAGGAACAGTTGTCGTGGATTTTTGAATTTTTAACAAAAGAATTGGAATTAGATCCAAAACAACTCTATATCACAGTGTTTCAGGGAAATTCATCGGTCCCTAAAGATATCGAGTCGATCAAAATATGGAAAGAATTGTTTCAGAGCGTTGGGATGGTAGCAGATGAAAATGAAAGGATTTTTGCTTATCCGGCCCAAAAGAACTGGTGGTCACGATCCGGCGAACCTGACAAAATGCCGGCAAAAGAACCGGGAGGCCCTGACAGCGAGGTTTTTTTCGATTTTGGACAAAATTTGTTAATACATGAAAAATCGAGGTATAAAAATGAACAATGCCATCCTAATTGCGACTGTGGCCGTTTTATGGAAATTGCTAACTCGGTTTTTATGCAATACCAAAAACAACCCGATGGTTCACTCCAAGAATTGAGACAAAAAAATGTAGATTTTGGTGGGGGTTTGGAACGTTTAGCTGCTGTTGTCAACAACAACCCTGACATTTTCAAAACCGATTTATATATTTCAATTATTCAAATAATTGAAAAAATTACTGGTCATTCCTACTTAGAAAAAATCAATCGTCCGCCAATGAGAATCATCGCCGACCATCTTAAGGCCGCCTCATTTTTGATTGTTGACGACGTTTACCCTTTTAACAAAACTCGTGGTTATATTTTGCGCCGGCTATTAAGGCGTTCGGCGGTCAAACTCTATGCCTTGACTGACAAAACTCCTCAATCAGAAATGTTTAATGAGATTGCGTCAAACATTATTCAAACGTATCAAAATACAGATTATTTCGACCCAATAATTGATCTGCCTAAAATTTCATCTGTCATTTCTGAAGAAATTAACAAATTTGGAAAGGTTTTGGCAAAAGGCATAAAAATGATTGAAAAAACTGACTCCATCGATGCTAAATCCGCTTTTGACCTTTATCAATCCTACGGTTTTCCGATAGAACTAACTGCTGAATTGCTAGAACAAAAAGGCCAAAAAATTAATTTAGGTGAATTTAAAGATGAATTTGAAAAGCATCAAAACATTTCCCGGACTGCATCCAAGGGAATGTTCAAAGGCGGATTGATAGATCATTCCGAAGCAGTCACCAAACTTCACACCGCCACCCACCTTTTGCATACTGCTTTAAGAAAATTTGTCGGAACCAACATCCAACAAAAAGGCAGTAATATCACTTCCGAACGGCTGCGGTTTGACTTTACCCAAAGCACCAGGCTCACTGATAAACAAAAACAGGATATAGAAATCTGGATAAATCAACAAATCGCTGAAGATTTACCGGTTACCAGAACTATCGACAGTCTCTCCGGAGCCAAGGCCGGCGGGGCTTTAGCGTTTTTCGGGGAGAAATATGGAGAAAAAGTCACTGTCTATACCATTGGAAACGAAAAAACTGGTATAGTTAGTCAAGAGGTTTGCGGAGGGCCGCACGTTACCCGTACCGGTGTCCTAGGATCGTTTAAACTAGGCAAGGAAGAAACCGTTTCCGCCGGAGTCAGACGAGTGTATGCGTTCCTTAAACCAAAATAAAATGGAGGTTGCTTCATTCATCAAAAAATTTACCAAGAAACCAAATACAAATATTGGTTGTTTTCTGGCAGTTCAGATTGATACTGAATTTATTAAAATCGCGGTTTGGGGGATAAAAAACGATTTGCCGGAAATTATCGAGATTGGCGGCACGGCTCAATGGGACGGGACTTCGGTCGAAGTCCTGCTGGAGGCTATCGATACTTCATTATCTGTAGCTTTAGAAAAAATCCCTGAAAAGATCGAAATCACCAAAGCTATTTTTGGCCTCCCTGAAACCTGGGTATCTCCGGAAAGCATCCTTCCCGCCAGATTAAATGATATTAAAACTATCTGCGAAAAAATGGCTTTTAAACCTTTAGGGTTCGTCATTACTACTGAAGCTATCGCCCAATATCTTAAGGCCAAAGAGGGAACTCCGGCGTCAGCCATTTTGGTTAGAGTTTCCACGTCAGAAGTGGCGGTGTCAATTATCAGGTTGGGAGTAATCGAAGCCACTCATATAGCCGGCCGCAGCGGAGATATCTCTTCAGACGTCAAGGAGGGATTAACCAGATTCGGAGATCAAGAATCATTGCCATCCAGAATAATCCTGTACGACGGAATCTCGGACAGATTAGAGGAACTAACCCAACAATTATTAGTCTCCGACTGGTATTCTACTTTCCCTTTCCTGCACATTCCAAAAATAGAAACCATGGATAATTCTTTTTCCATCTCCGCTATCGCTATTTCCGGAGGCGGAGAAGCGGCTAAATCGTTAGGCATAGTCATTAAACCAATCCCTCTCCAGGAACCTATTCAGGAGTCAAAACCTGAACCGGAACCACCGGTCATCCATTCATCTACACCCCGACTATCTAAATCTTACTCTATGGGCAAAATCAACGCCATTTTTTCTAAACTTAAGAATTTCCGGATGAAAACAATTCACCTGCCTAAATTAAATCTGAAATTTCCCAAGATAACAACCAGAATGAATAGGGTTAATTTAACTGCGGCAGTAGTTTTTCTGTTTTTTCTTTTAGCTACGGCCGGAATCGTTCAAGCCGCTAAAAAATTATCCAGAACAATCATTAAAATTTCGATAGCCGGACAGGAAATTTCAGATACGGTCAAAGTAACCGCCGATTTGCAAAGCAATTCTGTCGATTCTTCCGCCAATATCTTGCCGGCCCAAATTGTAAGTTTAACAAAATCAAAAGAACAAACAAAACCAACTACCGGAAAAAAGACCACCGGAGATAAAGCCAAGGGGGAAATCACTATTTACAATCTCCGGACTGACGGACACAAAAATTTTGATGCCGGCGTCGGCATCACTACTTCAGTTTCCGGAAACAAAATATTATTTCTGTTAGATTCCAGCGTTAACGTCGCTTCGGCTTCAGCCGGAACCGATTATTCCATAATTCCCGGGAAAACCAAAGTTTCGGTTACCGCCGAATCATTCGGGCCGGAATACAATTTAGAATCCGGAACGGAATTTCAAATAGCCAATTATTCCAAATCAACTTATGTCGCTAAAAATGAAACAGGCTTAGCCGGCGGGACCAAAAAGGAGATTGCCACGGTTTCTAAAAAAGATAAATCCGAACTGCTGGCTAGTTTAATTGAAGAAATTAAGTCCGAAAGCCAAAATGAATTAACCGGCCAAAATCAGGATAAAAAAATATTTTCAGAAACTATCGAAGTCAAACCCACCAAAGAAAATTATTCCGTTGACGCCGGAACAGAAGCCGAATCTGTTTCCTTATCTCTTGATGCTTCAGTAAAGGCAATGGCGGTAACCGAAACGGATTATCAAAATCTGTTGGCGGCAATTTTATCTTCAAAAGTTCCGGCCGGCTTTTCAGCTAATGGCCAAAACATAAAATCAGAAATTAAAAATGTTCAAGCCGACGAAGGAAAAGTATTTTTTGACATAAATTTTTCCGCTACCTTGATTCCTCAAACTGATAAAAAGCAATTTTTAGAAATGATAGCCGGGAAACGTCCGGACGTGGCAATTGATATTCTTAAACGATTGCCGCGGGTCAAGGATGCTGAATTTACATTTTCGCCGAAATTACCGAGGTTTCTCCAATGGATTTCATCTGACCCGGAACGGGTCAACTTTGAAATCCAAATCCGGAATTAATTCACATTAGGCTCATGCTAAAAATAGTTTATAGAAAAGCGCCAATTCAACGGGCTTCGGAGCCAAACCGGCTGGCCCATATTATCCCCTTCATGTTGATTGCCGTAGGTTCAGCCACTATCGGAGCTGTAATCGGCCCGATTATCGGCTATTTCGCCATAATATCGCCACGGTTAAATTCCAGCCGCGGCATGATATCTCCATTGCCATTAGCTGCCAATTTTCAGGTCTTGGGGGCCAATAATTTTTCACCGGCAGTTTATCAGCGACTCGACTACACCAAACCGGAAAATTGGTTTCCGGAGGCCGAATACCCCAGCCAGAGTGTTTCCAAAATCTCCAGTTACAATCTAAGCATCCCAAAAATCGGAATAGATAACGCGGTGGTGGAAATCGGCGGCACGGATTTGGCCAAATCACTGATTCATTATCCGGGAACGGCTTTTCCCGGAGAACTGGGAGCGCCGGTGATTTTCGGGCATTCAATCTTACGCCAATTTTATAATCCCAAGAACTATCGGTCCATCTTTTCTACCATCATGACGCTGGAATACGGCGATGAAATCCTGGTTAAGTTCGACGCTGTCAATTATCGTTATAAAGTCGTTGATAAAATCGAGGTCAAGCCTGAAGATATTCAAATACTGGAGCAAAAATATAATGGCCGTTATCTAAAATTAGTCACTTGCGTGCCGGAGGGAACATATTTGAGAAGAGGAGTGGTGATTGCAGAACTAACAAATGGTTAAAATGGCTTGAATGGCTAGAATGGCTGAAAATTAATCAACCATTTTTAACCTTTGTAACCATTTATGACAATTCTTTCTTTCGACTACGGTTTATCTCATATCGGGGTGGCTCTGGGGTCAACCAACACTGGGTTGGTTGAACCATTAACCGTTATCAGCGTCTCGAGCTTAAATAAGGACTTGGAGAAAATCGCCGACCTGATTAAAACCCACCATCCGGAAAAATTAATCGTCGGAGTCTCCGAAAAATCATCGGCCCGGCAAAGTTTGAATTTCGCTTCCGGGCTTAAAAAAACTTTTTCCCTGCCGGTAGAAATCTCCGATGAGACCTTAAGCAGTCAAGAAGCTGAAAAAAGGACTCTTCACTGGAAGAAATCCAAAGGGAAACTGTTTCGCCATGCCGCCGCGGCGGCCATAATTCTGGAAAGGTGGTTGGCTGATTTGACTCCGGGGTATCAGATGGAGTATAAACAAGGAAATGTTTAAGAATGTGATCGCTCCTATTCAAGCTTGGCTTTTATCCCGCGGACAATGTGTCGGGTGCGGTATGCCATTAATCACGGCTAAATCAAAAATCAGAAAAGATAAAAATATCCAATTAACTTGTAAATGCGGCCGGGTATTTATCCACAATCCGCAAAAGAAAACTTACGTCCGAGCCCTATTCTCCGAAATCGAATAACCCATAAGATCTCAAATGTTCAAGAAAATATTTTTACCCGCGTTAATCGGGACCCTGCTTATCGGTTGGTATATAAGTAACATTGGGCCGGTTTCTAAATCAAAAAATTTACAAATATTCGTCATCCCCAAAGGCCAGCCGACTCGAACGATATTAAAACGCCTTCAAGCGGAAGGAATTATAAGATCTTCCTTGGCCGCTGAAATTTATTTATTTCTGACCAAACAACGAGGGCTTTTCCAAGCCGGGTCATTCAGGTTGAATCCTGCCATGTCAATATTTGAGGTTGCTTCAGCGCTGAAAACCGGCACTCTGGACGTTTGGATAACCATCCCCGAGGGGTGGCGGGCAGAACAGATTACCGATGAGTTAAAAAACCAGGGATTTTTGGAAAATTCAAATCTAAATGAACTTTATCAACTGTTCCGCCAATCAGAAGGCCGACTTTTTCCCGATACCTATCTATTCGCTAAAGGTTCCGCCGCGGAAAAAATTATTGAAAAAATGACGGATAACTTTGACGCCAAGATTTCCTCCTTGACCAGTGAAGACATTTCGGCCAAAGGCCGATCCGCCTCTGGCGGAAATCCATTAACTCATGAAATTATTACTCTAGCGTCTTTAGTCGAAAGAGAAGCCAGACACGATACCGATCGACCGTTGGTTGCCGGCGTTTTAAAAAACAGGCTTAAAATCGGAATGGCGCTCCAAGTTGACGCGACTTTGCAATACGCAAAAGCGTCCATAACTAACAACCAACAACCAATAACTAATAACCAATTTAACTGGTGGCCCCAAATCACTTCGGCTGACAAATCAATAAATTCCACATATAACACTTATAAATATCCCGGACTGCCGCCGGGGCCGATTGCCAACCCCGGAATTGAGGCTCTTGAAGCCACTCTTAATCCGACTAAAACCGACTATTTATATTACGTTTCCGAACCGGATGGCACCACCCACTACGCCAAAACTTTGGAGGAGCATAACGCCAACGTCACTAAATATCTTCAGTAACGATACGAATGATACGAATATTCGTGTAATTCGTATGCAATTCGCCCGCCCGCCTGGACTTCGTCCATGCGAAGTCGGACAGGTGGATTAGTATCGCGTTCTAGTACAATACCTTCATGGAAGAATTTAAAACCAGAATCGATCTGGCTGAACAAGCTCTGCGCCAACTTAATGTTAAGCTAGAACCTAACAAGAAATTGACGGAAATTGAACGCCTGCAGTTAGAAACTCAAAACCCTGACTTCTGGAAAGACGATCGCAAAGCTCAAAGTTTAATGCGGGAATTGTCCGGACTTAAAGGTCTTATTTCAAAACTAGATTCAACTTCAGAAGCCTTGGAAGATGCCAAAACCGCTCTGGAACTGGAAATGGCGGAAGAGCTGCGGCAAAAATTGGCTGAAGTGGAAACATTAATCCGCCAATTGGAAGACGCGACTTATTTATCTCAGACCTATGACCAACGCGACACCCTATTATCTATTCATTCCGGCCAGGGCGGGACCGAAGCTATGGATTGGGCCGCAATGCTGTTGAGAATGTATCAGCGCTTTGCCACTATTCGAGGCTGGAAATGGGAACTTATCGATCAGCAAAACGGTGAAGAAGCCGGAATTAAATCGGCTACCCTGGCTATCCATGGACATCAAGCTTTCGGCTTCCTGCGCGGAGAAAAAGGCACCCATCGTCTGGTCAGACAATCTCCGTTTAACGCCGACAGTTTACGCCAAACCAGTTTTGCTATGGTGGAAGTTATGCCGGTTTTAGACGATAACGCCGAAATCGTAATTAAACCGGAAGATGTCGAGTTTGAGGCTTTTCGCTCTCCCGGTGCCGGCGGCCAGAATGTAAATAAAGTCAGTACCGCAGTCAGAATAAGGCACAAACCAACCGGAATAGTTATCGAATGCCATTCCCAAAGGCAACAAGAACAGAACCGGAAAATCGCAACTCAAATCCTGCGGGCCAAACTTTGGGAAATCGAGGAAGCTAAACGCCAGGCGACTATGAAAAAAATCAAAGGCGGTCAAACTCAAGCCTCTTGGGGAACTCAAATCAGATCTTATGTTCTACATCCGTATAAATTGGTTAAGGACTTGCGGACCGGAGTGGAATCCAGGACTCCGGAAGCTGTTTTAGACGGAGAAATAAATGAATTTATAACCGCCGAATTAAGGCTGTTGTAATCATTTGGCAGTAATGATAGTATCAAATGATGGATGCTCAACCGCTAGATTCAAGCCCGGGGCTGGTAAAACCGCTTGAATTGGTTAAACTCAAATCCGCTAGATCCAAAAAACTGATAATTCCTACAGTCATAATTCTGCTTGGCATAGCTTCCGGATGGGGAATATCGCGAATATCAGGTTCATCCACTGTCGCATCCAGCCAGCTGATTTCGCCGGAATCCATTTCAGCCTCTAATCTTAAAATCGGGGAAATCGTCGGGGTTCCCGATGAAAAATCTTTCCGGGATAAAGCCGACGGCGTCTTAGCTGAAGGCGGATTTGAAGGCGAAGGCAGCTATCATCTGGTTAGGCCGGGCGGTGCGAGCCAAAATGTCTATCTGACCAGTTCAATTGTAGATTTGAGCTTATTCGTCGGTCATAAAGTAACTGTTTGGGGAGAAACTTTTTCCGCCCAAAAAGCCGGGTGGTTAATGGACGTCGGCCGGGTCCAAATTATGGAATTAAACGTTAAACCGCCGAATGAAAGTATTCCGTTTGAAGAAAATTAATCATATTGCCTGCCACCATGATCCGTTTTGCCAGCGTCACCAAAACATTTCCAAACGGTAAAACGGCATTAAAACAAATCTCTTTTGAAATCGCCGATGGCGAGATGGTGGGAATTATCGGCCCTTCCGGTTCCGGGAAAACCACCATCCTGCGGCTATTGATAAACGAGATTATTCCGACTGAAGGAGAAATAAGCGTTGATGATTTTCAGGTTCATAAATTAAACCGCAAAAAATTACCTCAATTGCGCCGAACCATCGGCAGCGTTTTCCAGGATTATAAAATCTTAACCGACAGAACGGTAGCCGAAAATGTCGGCCTTATCTTGGAAATATTAGATCTGCCCGACAAAGAAATCGCGGAAAAAGTGACTAATGCCCTGGAGATGGTGGGGTTATCAAAAACCGAAGATTTGTTTCCGGCCCAACTCTCCGGAGGCGAATTGCAAAGAGTGGCTATCGCTCGGGCCATGGCTATGAGTCCAAAGATCTTGTTTGCCGACGAACCTACCGGAAATCTGGATTCCGTCACTGCCAAACAAATTTCTAAGATTTTAAAAGAAATCAATGGCCGGGGAACTACCGTTATTATCGCGACTCACGATAAAGGCGTCCTGGACTTTATTAAACCCCGGATATTACAATTAGAAGCCGGAGAATTAATTTTATGAAACGCCAATTGAAAGCTACTTCCAAACATATATTGAGATCCCCTTTCCAATCCTTGGCGGCTATTCTGGTTTTGAGTCTGACCTTTTTTCTGTCTTCAGCATTTATTACGATTTTGGCCGGCAGCTATTCAGTGGCCCGATATTTTTCCACCCGGCCGCAAGTGATCGCTTTTCTAAAGGATTCTGCCGATGAAACTAAAATTAATGAACTTAAGAACAGCATTCAAAAACTATCCGGAATATCCGCCGTCGTTTTTACTTCCAAAGACGAAGCTCTAGCCAAATACCGCCAACAAAATGAAAACGATCCGCTATTACTGGAAATGGTCACTTCGGATATTTTGCCGGCCAGCCTGGAAATCCGCTCCACCGATCCGGAAGTCCTGCCGCAGGTAGCCGAAATCCTGAAAACCCAGGACATAGTTGAAGAGGTCTCTTTCCATAAAGATATTGTCGATAACCTGAATAAATGGTCTCGGGCGATTAAGCTCTCCGGCATCGGTTTAGTCAGTTCCCTGATTATCTCTTCACTGTGCATGGTATTCATTGTTATCGGGATGAAAATTGCTAACCGAAAAGCCGAAATTGAAATTATTAGACTTCTAGGCGGCTCGGGATGGCAAGTGGTTTCCTCATTCGTTTACGAAGGTATCATCTATGGAATAATCGGCGGAATAATCGGATGGTTATTGTCTTGGCTGACGCTGCTTTACGCCACTCCGGCAATTCTGGATTTCTTTGGTTCGATCCCGGTTTTGCCGGCTCCGACTTGGTTTTTACTGGCTCTTTTGGGAGGTCAAATCATAACCGGAATAATTATCGGATTTTTCGCAAGCGCTCTGGCCGCCAAAAGATTCCTGCGTTAAGCATAGTTTGCTAGACTAGAGATATGCGCCTGCTAATTCTCTGTTTGCTGATTGTTATTCTTTTCCCTTTTTCCTTTTTCCCTTATCCCTACGTTTATGCCCAGTCGAACAACGATAAGTTGGATGAACTTAATCGGCAAATTCAGGAATACGGACAAAAACTCAAAGACCTGGCCGGACAGAAACAAACCTTGACCACTACTCTGGGCACTTTGAATACCCAAATTAGTCTAACTCAAGTCCAAATTTCCAAAACCGAAAAAGAGTTGGGGATTCTGGCTGACGATATCAACGCTTTGAGTTTAAAAATCGGCCAGATTGATCAGTCGTTGGAGCATTTATCGGAAGTGATGGTGGTCAGAGTCAGAGAAACATACAAACAATCGTATCTGGAACCGGTTTACCTTCTCTTCTCCTCCAATGGATTTCCGGATTTTATTAACCGGGTTAAATACGTCCGGTCAGTCCAAAACCACGATAAAAATGTTTTTGTGGCTATGGAACAAATAAAATTGAATTACGATACCCAAAAAAATGTTAAGGAGGACAAACAGGCAGAAGTAGAAAGCCTGAAATTGAAATTAAACAAACAAAAATCAGCGCTGGCTACCAGGC
This sequence comes from Candidatus Collierbacteria bacterium, assembly GCA_016183365.1. Taxonomy (GTDB): domain Bacteria; phylum Patescibacteriota; class Microgenomatia; order UBA1400; family JACPES01; genus JACPES01. The sequence continues at coordinate 223,285 of JACPES010000003.1, read as the reverse complement.
AATTGGAAAAGCAAAGACTATTGGAGCTGACTAAAAATGATGAAAAGAAATATCAGGATTTGTTATCCCAAGCCAGAGAAGAACTAAACGCTATCCAAAATATCGTCGCCGGCAAAGGAGAAGAAACAAAAGTCGGCTCGGTATCAGAGGGAAATAAAATCGCTTCGATTATCCCGACGGCTTCACCATGTTCAACCGGAGGCCACTTGCATTTTGAAGTCGCAAAAAATGGCGCCAATCAAAATCCGGCTAATTACCTCAAATCGGCAAATTTATCTTATGACTATGATACTTCCAAGGTCCCGGAAACTGTCTCGCCTTCAGGCGGCTGGCGTTGGCCGTTGGACGAACCTATCGTTATCACCCAAATATATGGAGCTACGTTTTGGACCAAATACCTTAATTATGATTTCCACACCGGTATTGATATGAAAAGAAGCGGTGAATCGGGATCTCCGGTTTTTGCCGTGTCTGCCGGGACTTTATACCGCGGATCCATAGCCTGCGGCGGCGGAAATTTAAGATATGTTAAGGTTGATCAAGGAGATGGATTATCTACATATTATCTTCATGTCAACTATATCTGAATTGTTAATAAAGTCTTACGATCGTATAAAAGTATTAACATTTGCGTTCTTGTTTATTGTTTTCTTCCTCTGGCAAACAACTGATCCTGCATTTGCCGGCAATTTGCTTCAAAATTCTGGATTCGAAGAAGGACTAAACAGTTGGACCGTTTCCCCGGCCACGGCCACGGCCAGTGCTACCGCCTCCACAAAACATTCAGGCTCGCTTGGGGGGCTTTTAACCAAACTTTCCTCTTCTAGTTGGGCTTACCTTTCTCAAAAAATCACCGTGGAGCCAGATAAATATTACAAATTTTCCGGCTGGGGATTCTTAAACGATGCTTCCATAACCAATATCAAGCTTCGATTCTATTGGCTTGATGCCTCTCAGTCAAAAATTTCCAGTAATCCGACAGAAAAAGAATTAGCGGTTAAAGGATCAGATTTTCAGTTCATGGAAACAGAGTCGACTCTTTCACCGTCGACGGCACAATTTGCTGATATACAAACTTATATATATCTAAATAAAGCCAATCCTGTTAGTCCGGCGATTTTTGACGATCTATTATTTGAATCGGTTACTCCGACACCAGCTCCGGTGCCACCTGCGACCCCTGCTCCGGCTTCAACGTCTTCTCCAACATCAACTCCGACGCCGACTTCGATTCCTCCAACCGCTATCCCCAGTTCCATTCCGACTGTCAAACCGTCAATCATTTTGGCAGATTCTGTTTCAGAAAATTCTATTTCTGACAATGAAAATCAGCCCGAAATTGATTTATCCATAAATAATGCTATGGAAACAACTCCCACAAATGAACCAGAAGTGCTCGGAGCCAATTCAGCTAAAACCTCAAAACCAAGTTTACCGCTTATTTTAATTATCGCCGGAACTCTGCTAACGTTTGCCGGCGGAGTTCTTCTGGCCTATCAAGAAGTTAAAGCTCATCAAGTCAAGAAATAACTCTCGCTATATAAATATATCGATATTTTAAAATATCGATATATTGCAACTCCGCCATAATATTTTCATTCATTCTTTTATGGCATAATTGGCAAATGAAAAATTTTATCAACCGCTATTATCCGGTCATGGCTTGGGCCGGATTGATTTTTTTCTTTTCTTCTTTACAAACCCCTCCTTCACCGCCAGATACAATTTTAAATTTCGTTTTAAAAAAATCCGCCCATATCTTTGAATACGCCGTTCTTTATTGGCTAACATCCAGGGCGGTGAATTTTGCCCGCTCTTGCGACGTCCCGATTAAATCGGGGGAAGCAAATAAGCGTCATATGGGGTTCAATTACTTCGGACCATTTATTTTCGTTCTAATATACGCCATCTTCGATGAAATTCATCAGTCGTTTGTCCCCAACCGCCATGCCAAAATTTACGACGTTGGGTTTGATTCAATCGGGGCTTTGCTGGTTATCTTTAGATTGTACCGCCACCGCAATTCTAGACAGTAAATATTCCGAGGTATTTTTGTTAGGATCTTCCAAAACTTCCTCGAATAGAAAATTTAAGACTTTGCCGATTACCGGCCCGGGTTTAATATTAAGTGTTTTCATTACATCAAATCCGTCAATCTTAAGATCGGCCACGGTTAACGGATCGTTCATTAACCCGGCAATCCGGCGTTTCAATTCTTCCAGCCTCCAACTGGTTTCCCTGCTGCCGCCGCCTTTTCTGTCGCCAACCCGCAGTTCGATCATCTTCGGAATATCGTCTTTTCCCACCCGGCGCATAAACCGGCGAATGGCGGAATCTGTCATTTCCGGGTTGTAAGCGAACATATGCCAACGAACCATTTTCCATAAGAAGTCTTTTTTTTCCCGCGGTAAACGTAGCCTATCGGAAATTACTTTAACTAACCTGGCTCCAACCACTTCATGGTTATAAAATGTCGGTTTACCATCACGCATCATCATCGTGTCCGGTTTACCAACATCATGAAGCAAAGTCGCCAACCTCACCCACGCGTCTTGACTGGGACAAAATCTTAAACTTTCGATACAGTGGGTAAAAACGTCATTAATATGATGGCCGCCTTGAGGCACTCCTGCCCCCTTAACCAATTCCGGTAAGATAATTTCTAACAACCCGGTGCTATATAACAGTTTAACTCCATCGGCCGGATAAGGACTGCCGACAATCTTTAAAAATTCATCCCTAATTCTTTCCCCAGATATCTCCCTGATTAAATCTTTATTTTTCTTAATGGCTTCTAAAGTTTGACCTTCAATTCCAAATCCCAATTCGGCTCCCAAGCGAATAGCCCGCATCATTCTCAAAGCGTCCTCGCCGAATCTTTGGTTTGGATCCCCTACCGCCTTAATAATTTTCTTCTCCAAATCTTTTTGTCCCCCAAATGGATCAATTATTTCTACCTCTAATTCATCGTTCTTTGTTCTTTGTTTCTTGTTTTTTGTTTGTAGCGCCATGGCGTTAATCGTAAAATCCCGCCGGCTTAAATCTTCTTCCAAACTTTTTCCCCACTCCACCTTATCCGGCCGTCTTTTGTCAGAATATCCATGTTCCGTCCTGAAAGTCGTGATTTCAAAAATATTGCCATCCCGGGGGATTCCCACTGTCCCGAATTGATTGTCATAAAAACTTCCGGGAAACACTTTTTGAATCTCGACAGGAGTTGCGTTGGTGGTAAAATCCCAATCATCAACTTGACGCTTAGTCAATAAATCCCGCACCGCTCCACCCACCACAAAACCATCAAATCCTGATTTTTTTAACCCCTGCAGAATGTTGATTACTTCACTCGGCAACTGAAATGTCATGATAAGATGAATCTTAACATTTTATGAATTGGAAAATCGCGTCTGTTCTTAAAAAATCCGCTCTAAAAGATCGCCGTCGGGAAATTATCGACAATATTGTCAAGAATCGGGGGATTAACCAATCTCAATGGGAAAATTTTATTAATCCTCCCCATCCGCATCAAATCGGCTTAAGAAATGCCGGTGTTAAAATTAGGGAAGCAAAAAAGGCTATAGGTTTAATCAATAAGTATAAAAATGCGGATTTACCAATAGTTATCTTCGGCGACTATGACGCCGACGGAATTACTTCTACCGCGATTATTTGGGAGACCTTAACCGCAGCCGGTATAAAAAGTATGCCGTTTATTCCCTCTCGGGCTAAACACGGATACGGTTTATCCATTGCCGGATTAAAAGAAGTTATCAAGACATACAATCCAAAATTAATTATTGCCGTTGATAACGGAATAACCGCTATTAAAGAAACCGCTTGGGCCCACCAGCAAGGCATAAAAATCATAATTATTGACCATCATGAATTGACAAAAAAAACCCATCCGGCTGACGCTTTAATCCATACCACTCAATTAGCTGCTGCCGGACTATCGTGGATGTTCTCCGATTATCTCTCTTATAAAATCGGCAAACCGAGAATTGCCTTACCTCTCTTAGAATTGGCAGCCATCGGAACTGTGGCCGATCAAGTTCCCTTAATCGGGCCAAACCGCTCCATTGTCAAATACGGAATCGAGGCTTTACGGAAATCAAAAAGACCGGGGATTCTGTCGCTTTCTGTCGCTGCCGGCTTGGACCAATCGAGTTTATCTACTTACAATATCGGATATCATCTGGCCCCAAGATTAAACGCCAAAGGCCGGCTGGAAGAGGCTATCGATTCTCTTAGACTCCTATGCACCAACAATATTCAACGGGCTGAAGAATTAACCAAAATCTTATCAGGAGCTAATTCAAAAAGGCAGGATCTAACCATTCAATCAACTGAAAAAGCCAAAAGTTTAATCAATGACAAAGACTTGCCTTCCGCCATTATTTTGGCCGACGAGAATTTCCATGAGGGCATAATCGGCCTGATCGCCGGAAAAATGGTCCAGCAATTTTGGCGGCCGTCAATAATCCTTAACCGCCAAAAAGAAATTTCTAAAGGCTCCGGTCGGTCAATCCCCGGATTTAATCTGATTGAAACCCTGCGCCAAACCGAAAATTTATTGGAAGGCGTGGGCGGACATCCGATGGCCGCCGGATTTACGATTAAAACCAAAAATATTCCGGAATTTGCTAAAACCTTCAATCAATTCGCCGCCGGAAAACTAAATCCGGAAATTCTAAACCGGAATTTAAAAATTGACGCCCAAGTTCTATTCTCCGATATAACCCACGAATTACTGGTGGCACTTGAACAATTGCATCCATTGGGGGTCGGAAATCCGTCTGCGGTTTTTGCCAGCGAAAAAGTTAAAATTCGCCAACTGAAGGCGGTGGGAAAAGACAAACAGCACTTAAAACTATCGTTGGAAAAAGACGGGGAGGTTTTTTCCGCTATCGGTTTTAATCTGGGGCCTAAAGCCAAAAATGTTAAAAGCGGAGATTGGATTTCTATCGCTTTTACCCCGGAAATCAATTCCTGGAACGGCAATACCCAAATCGAACTTAAACTGAAGGATATAAAAGAATAAAAACCAAATACTTTTATTAGCGACTGCCGATCGGCAGTCTGAAATAAGAATCTTGAATATACTTCAATTATTTTCAGGCAGAGCCTGATCCTGCTCCGCAAGAAAATAATTGAAGTTATCTAAGACAACATTTATAAATATTTAACTCTTGATATAAAATGTTATATAACATTTTATATTTTCAATTAAAATGAAGAAAAATGAAATTATTGTTGGGGGACGATACAGACACTACAAGGGAAACGAATATGTGGTTTTAGCAGTTGGAAGAAACAGTGAAAATCCGGACGAAGAATTAGTGATTTATCAAGGGCTACTATATGATGATAAAAAATTTGGCAAAAATCCAATCTGGATCCGGCCGAAAAAAATGTTTTTGGGAAAAGTGGTTATCAATGGCAATAATATAGACAGATTTAAGAAAATATAATCTTTGCCTTGCTAAAGAGGCTTCATAAAAGTAGAATAAACTTCAGTATGCGGACTTTAGTTAAAGAAACACTTACTAAAATCGGTCAGAACGTCAACCTCAATGGTTGGGTGGATTCTATTAGGGATCACGGTAAAATCACATTTTTAGACTTACGGGACAGATCGGGAAAAATCCAATGCGTTGGTAAAGATTTGCCAAAAGTGACTGCTGAAAGCGTGGTCGAAATTGTCGGAACAGTAGCGAAGCGGCCGGAAAAATTAATCAATCCAAGACTTCCGACCGGAACCGTGGAAATACAGATCGAAAAAATGACTGTTATGTCTTCTTCTAAAGAATTGCCGTTTCCGATTGATACCGACGGATATAACATTGATGAAGACGTCCGATTAAAATATCGCTATCTTGATATCCGCCGCCCAAGAATGGCCCAAAATCTGCGGTTACGGTCCAAGGTAACCACGTTTATTAGGAATTACCTTACAGATCGGGATTTTGCCGAAATTGAAACTCCGATGCTGACCAAAACCACTCCTGAAGGCGCCCGTGATTTCCTGGTTCCGGCTCGCTTACATCCGGGGAAATTTTATGCACTTCCGCAATCGCCACAACAATATAAACAACTTCTGATGGTTGCAGGCTTGGAACGGTATTTTCAAATAGTCCGCTGTTTCCGCGATGAATCCCAACGGGCGGACCGCGCCTATGGCGAATTTACCCAACTTGACCTTGAGATATCCTTTGTCACCCAAAACGATATTTTGGAACTGATTGAAGATTTATTTACCAAAATTGTTAAAGAAATTTTCCCGGAAAAACACATTTCTCAATCGCCTTGGCCAAGAATTCCCCACAAAGAAGCCATTCAAAAATACGGCGTTGACAAACCGGATTTAAGAAAAGATAAAAATGATCCGAATGAATTGGCTTTTGGATGGACAATCGATTTCCCGCTTTTCACCGGGCAAACAAAAGAGGATTTTTTCTACGGATCCGGAAAAGCAAAATTTGCTCCGTCGCATCATATGTTCACGGCCCCGCATCCGGATGATATCCCCTTGCTAGATACTGATCCGACAAAAGTCAGAGGCCTACAGTACGACCTGATATTGAACGGTTTCGAAGTCGGCGGAGGCAGTATCAGAATTCACCAAAAAAATGTTCAGGAAAAAATCTTTGATCTGATCGGATTTACCGCCGAACAAAAAACCCAATTTGAACATATGCTGACCGCGTTCACTTACGGCGTCCCGCCCCACGGAGGAATTGCCCCGGGAATCGACCGGTTCATGATGGCAGTTAGAGGCGAGCCGACTATCCGGGAAGTCATGGCATTTCCGGCTAACGCTCACGGCAGTACCGCGGTCGTGGACGCTCCTTCTTTTGCCAATGAAAAACAACTGGCCGAGCTTGGCATTTCAATACGCCACCGGCCTAAAACAAAAACCGGCTAGCCTGATATTTGCCGGATTAATCGCATTTTTAATTAATCCGAGTCTGTCCATCCCGCCGGTCAGGCCGGAACCTGTTTTAAGGCCTGTTTCCGTTTCTTCTTTCAGTCTGTCGCCGTATCCAATTAATTCCGGAATTCAAGCCCCATATATTTCGGCCAAATTTGTTTACGCGCTCGATGTCCAATCTATGGCAGTAGTATACATAAAAAATCCCGATCAAAAAATACGCCCTGCCTCGACTACAAAAATTATGACCGCGCTGGTGGCGATGGAATCTTTAAAATCAGATACAATCGTAACTTCTTCCAAAACCACCGAAGCCATCGGCAAAACGATCAAATTAAAATCCGGCGAACACATCGGATTTGACGATATGCTTTACGCTCTTTTGTTGGAATCCGGCAACGATGTAGCTTTCGCCCTGGCGGAAAATTACTCCGGTGGCTATGCCGAAATGGTTAAAGCTATGAACCTGAAAGCTAAAAAATTGGGACTGGAAAATACCATTTTTAAAAACGTTTCCGGTATTGACCAGTACCAGCATGAGACTACCGCCCGGGATATGACGATTTTGGCCTCCGAAGCCATTAAAAATCCGCTATTCGCAGATATTGTCAACACCAAACAAAAAGAAATTAAGACTGTGGACGGCAATATTATTCATCGGTTAAAAAATACCAATGAATTATTGGGAACTGTTGATGGGGTTAAAGGCATAAAAACCGGGCTGACTGATTTAGCCGGAGAAAATTTAATAACTCTGGTTGACAGAAACGGGCATCAGGTGATTATCGGCTTATTCGGAAGCCAGGACAGATTTGGAGAAACCAAAAAACTTATCGATTGGATTTTTTCAAGTCACGACTGGAAATCACCTATCGATAATCGTTAACCGCTAAACGCTAATCGTAAATCATTCTACTTACTCAACCATTTGGGGTCGATAGCCGGCACGTAGGCCTTAAATCCATTATCGCCTTTAAAAACATACACCGGCTGAAAAAATTCCTGGGGGGTGAAGGAATCATAATAAGCCATTTCGACGTTGCGGACTACCGCTTCTGCCGTTCCTCCCACTACCTGGATAATTACACCCTCTCCCGATTGTAATTGTTGCCAAGCGGTTTGAGATGACCGCAATGGATATGTGGCGCTTTTATCTATGGCAATTGGAGAATATTTATATTCCACCCCGATAATCTGCTTGGCCGAGGAAGCGCCGGAAACTATCACTTGGGCCAAAGCCTCATCCTGCCTTTCCGTCGCCACCGGCAGCGAATTGACGTCTGCTCTGAATATATGAACCCGGGCAAAATTGGCTTCCGATTGGCTAACCGCCGGCAACAAAATTCCAGCTCCGGCCTTTAAATATTCTACCCTGGTTTTTCCTGCCGCTAAATCCAGCGGCAACAAACTTAATCGGGTTAAAAACTCCTTGGCAAAACGGACCGCATCTTGTTCAGATGGAGCCCGGCTTTTGACTAATTCCGCGTCTTGATGCCAAACGGTATTCAGGGAGAAAAATCCGGTAATCAAATTTATTTTCAATTCTCCGGGCAACGTCCCGCCCCGGCTCCAAACATAAATTTGTTCATCGGTAGTTTCCGGAGGCTGGGAAAACCCCATCGAACCGGCCATTTTAGTCGCCAATTCCGCCCCTAAAACATTGGCCCTGAACGACGGCATGAAAAACACTTTAGCTTGCGTCCCAAAATCCGGGGTTACGCCGCTGACTGTTTCTAACCTATAGGCGGAAATCGAATTCTTGGCCGGAGATGGAAATACCGGAGCCAACAGCACTCCAAAGGCTACTGTCGGGGTCGGGGGCGGGGGCGGATTTGCCGCTATCCACCAGCGGAAAAGTATTCCCCACGAAAATCGCAAAATGATTATCGAGATTAATCCGATACCCGAAAACGCGATTGCTTTCCGGGCATAGTGAGCAGTTTCAGTTAAGCTGGCCATTAGTCTAGTATAACCGAGTTTTCTTGATACAATCAATTCATGGTAAGAGTCAGGATCGCCCCTTCTCCCACCGGCTTGGCCCATGTCGGAACTGCCTATATGGCGCTGTTTAATTGGGCCTTTGCTAAAAAAAATCAAGGGGTTTTTATTCTAAGGCTGGAAGACACCGATCAAAAACGCCACGTCCTGGAAGCCGAAGAGGCGATTTATTCCGCCCTCAAATGGCTGAATATAACTCCGGATGAAAGCCCGGTTAAAGGCGGATCATTTGGCCCTTACCGTCAATCGGAAAGGTTGTTAAGATACCAAGAAGCCGCCGATAAATTGGTAAAGTCCGGGACAGCCTATTCCAAAGACGGGGCAATATGGCTGAAGATGCTTCCGAATATTGTTTTTAAGTGGGAAGACGCGGTCAGAGGAAAAATCAGTTTTGATTCCAACCAGTTAAAAGATTGGGTCATTCTTAAATCAGACTCCAACCCGACTTATAATTTTGCCAATGTCATCGACGATTTGGATATGAAAATTTCACACGTCATCCGCGGCGAAGAGCATATCAGTAATACCCCTCTGCAATTATCTGCTTACCAAGCCCTAGGCCAAAAACCGCCCGTCTTCGCTCATTTACCGGTGTTACGGGCCGCGGATCACAAAAAACTTAGCAAGCGCCGCGATCCGGTATCGTTGCAATGGTTTAGGGAAGAAGGATATTTGCCGGAGGCTTTGCTTAACTTTTTAGCCCTGCAGGGATGGTCTCACCCGGAAGAAAAGGATATTTTTCTGGCTGATGAGTTCGCCAAATTAATCAGTTTAGAAAGAATTAAAACCTCGGCCCCGGTATTTGATTTTAAAAAGCTGGATTGGTTAAATGGCCAATATATCAAGAATAAAGACAATCAGGAACTTACCGATATTATCAGCCAAGAGTTTGCACCGGAAATCCCCAAAGAATTAGTCGGGAAATTTATTCCTTTAGTCAAAGAACGGTTGCGAAAGCTATCGGAATTTAAAGGATCGGTGGATTTCTTTCTCAAGACGCCGGAAATTAAGTTGTCACTCCTTACCAATCAAACAAAATATAGCCCCTCTGAAATTAAACAAGCGTTAATCCAAACGATCAAAGCCTATGAAAATAGCAGTACTTGGGCGGTGGCAGAATTGGAAGCAACGGGCCACTATTTGCTGGAAATCACCGGCTGGACTCCCAGGGAATTATTTATGACCATCCGCGTTGCCCTCTCCGGAAAAACCGCCACTCCGCCGCTATTTGAGATGATGGCGGTTTTGGGTAAAGATGAAACTATTGAGAGGTTAAAACTTGCGGCTGGAACTGTAAAATGATTTAAATCATTTTACAAATTATTTTTGACGGCAAAACTGATTACCTTAACGTTTCGGGGACTGTTTCTTAGCCCTCGCCCCGTAGTACGCTTATTTGGTTTCGTGCTCTACGTGCACGCAAACCAAAAGCGCAACTACGGGGCGGCGACAGACGTAAATTCAAATTCACGCTACCAAAGTACTTAAGGATTTCTTTATCGCTTTGGAGATTGTTTCTTAGCCCTTGCTTTGTGGGCCAAGCCGGGTTTCCGTCTTTCCTTCTGGCGCTGATCACGGGTTAAAAGTCCCCGCTTTTTCAAAACCGATCTTAATTTGGGATCAAATTTTTCCAAGGCTCTGGCGGCCGCCAACACAAAAGCCCCCAATTGACCGTTTTTGCCGGAACCCTTAGCCGTAGCCGTAGCGGTAAACCTACTTAAAGTATTGGTCGTTTTAAAGGGCTCCTGATAGACTGTTTTAGCGGTTGCGGATGGCCAATAAACATTAATCGGAAGACCGTTAACGGTTATCTGCTGTTCTTCCTGTTTCCCCTTAAACATTTTAATAATCACCGTCGCGGTTTTTCTCCGGCCGATAGCATAATAATATTTATTTGTTGGCATAATTTAAGATTTAAACTTTTCTGAATAAATATGGTTCTGGTCGGCAAACACCTTTAATCTTTTTATCCTCTGATTACGGAGCTTATCCTTAGGCAACATCCCTAAAACTGCCAATCTTATCACTTTGGTCGGATCAGACTCCATTACTTCACCCAAGTTTATTTGCCTTAAGCCGCTGGGGTAACCGGTATGATGGTAAAACTTTTTATTCTGCAATTTCTGCCCGGTTACTTTGATTTTACCGGCATTTATAGCTACTACGTAATCGCCGCAGTCTGTATGCGGAGCATATACTATTTTAGTCTTACCGATTAATAAACCTGCTATCCCTGTCACCGCCCGGCCCAAAATTTGACCTGACAGATCGATCAAATGCCATTTTCTGTCCTTTTCCAATATTGGTAGTTGTTTAGTTTCCGTTCTTTTCATTGGTTGTCCACGCGATCTGAACCATTCTAGCCTTATCACCCCGGCGAATATCGATATCTTTTATAGACGTATAACCCCCGTCCCTGTCTGAAAATTCTTTGGCCTTATCGCCCAACTTCTTGACTAATATCGGATTTTGCAGTTGAGACTGCGCCCGTTTTATGGCGCTTAAATCGTTTTTCTTAATCAAACCGGCAATTAATTTTTCCACCACCGGTTGGAAAAACTTAGCTTTAGCCTTGGTTGTAGAAATCTTGCCATGGGCAATAAAAGAGCTTAAAAGCGATCTTAGCAGAGCTTTTCGTTGATTAACATCCCGATTCAATTTCCGACCAAAGACTCGATGCCGCATACTTCATCACGTTTATACCGGGACCCCCTTCTCCCTTATCTTAACGTAAATGTTGGATACGGATTTGGCCCCGATATTCTTTACTTTAGCGATGACTTCTTTATCGGCGCTCACGATATCACCGATGGTTTTGTATCCGGCTTTCAACAAAGCGTTGGCGATTCTGGTCGGCAATCCCAATTCTTCTACGGTAAGCTTTAAAATAGTACTTGAACCAATGGCATTGCCGGATTCGGCGGTTTCTCCATCAACAATAGGAGAAACTACTTGCTGAAAATTTTCAACCAAAATTTTAGCGGCTTTAACCACGGCTTCTTTCGGTGAAATCGTCCCGTCGGTTTTGACTGTCATAATTAATTTATCATAGTCGGTCCGGCGGCCAACCCGGGTAGATTCGATTTTGTAGAAAACATTAGACACCGGCGAAAAACTGGCGTCAACCGGAATTACTCCTAATTTTTGTTTGCCCTGTTCTTCCGCTGACAAATAACCGGTGCCGGTTTCGACGGTTAATTCCGCCGACAACTTGGATTTTTTATCAGTCAAACTGGCCAAAATTAAACCCGGGTTAGCAATCTTTATTGTCGCCGGATACTCTAAATCACCGGCTTTAATCTCTTTGTCGCCGCTAATTTGAAGATGCAATACCTCCGGTTTGTCTCCGGTATAAGCCAGTTTCAGTTGTTTGATATTCAAAATCAGCTCGACTATATCTTCGTTCATCCCTTTAAGAGTGGTAAATTGATGGGTAGCCCCTTTTATCTTTACCTTAGTTACCGCCGCCCCGGCCAATCCCGACAACATCACCCGGCGCAAAGCCACCCCTAAAGTATGCCCAAATCCCTGGCGCAAAGGCTCAAAAGTGATTAGGTTCTCATTGGGATGAACACCCTCTTTAACTGTAATATGAAAAGGTTGATCTGACATCTTATTTAATTATTATCGCGAATAAAATTCAACTATCAGCTGTTCGTCCACAGCCATATCAATCTCGGACCTTTCCGGCAAGCTTTTTATTTTACCAACTGCGGCGGTTTTTTGCATCCATGGCGGAGATATATAGCTCTTATCGGCAATTTTAGCTTTGATATCAGGGATATTGACCGCTTTATCCGATAATGATACCACATCTTCAAGGTTTATGCGATACGATGGAATATCAATTTTTTTTCCGCTGACCTTAATGTGACCATGAGTTACCAATTGTCTGGCAAAAGGCCTGGTCGGGGCCAAACCCAATCTATATACGACATTATCTAAACGTCGCTCCAACAGACGCAATAATTCCTCTCCTGTCGCGCTTTTATTGCTAAGAGCCTCTACAAAATATTTCTTAAGTTGTTTTTCCGTAACGAAGTAACTGAATCTGACTTTTTGTTTTTCCTTCAACTGAACGCCGTATTCCGACAGGCGTTTAGCCCCATGCCGGCCATGCTGACCGGGTAAGACAGACAATCGTTTGGCCACTTTTTGAATATTCTGCTTATGACCCAAGTCCTGTCCCAAACGTCTGGCCAATCTTAGTTTTGGTCCGATATATCTTGACATATCTCTTAGCCTCTCCTCACTTTAGGTTTTCTGGTGCCGTTATGCGGCAGCGGCGTGACGTCGGCAATCTGAATAACTTTAAACGGAGAGGCCCGAAACGCCCTTAGGGCTGCATCTCTGCCTGATCCCGGGCCTTTCAAAAATACCTCAACCTGCCTGATTCCTAATGTTTGGGCTTTTTTAAAAACCGCCTCCAGCGCCATAGTACTGGCATATGGAGTAGATTTACGGCTACCCTTAAAACCAACAGTTCCGGTCGAACTCCAACACAAAGTGTTACCGTCTTCATTGGTAACCGTGACTAGAGTATTGTTGAGAGTTGCCGTAATATATACTCGTCCCTTGCCGCTAGCTGCAACTTTAGAGGCTGGCCTTGGATTGGTTTTTTTAATTTGCTTTTTCGGCATAATAAATTATTTCTTTTCCGGCTCTTGAGGCTTTTGTTCCTGTTTAGCCGCTTCTTCTTTCTTCAAAGCTCCGACAGTCATTCTCTTGCCTCTTTTAGTCCTGGCGTTGGTCCTGGTTCGCTGGCCCCTGACGGGTAATCCAACAGCATGACGATGTCCACGATAGGAACCAATCCTTTTTAATCTTTCAACATTATCTCGGATTTGTTTTCTTAATTCCCCTTCAACCAATATTCCTTCTAAACCTTTAGCGATTCTGGAAATCTCATCTGCTGTCAAGTCTTTGGCCCTTTTATCAGGATTAACTTCAGCTTTGTGTAAAACTTCAGTTGAATTATATTGACCTATGCCATAAAGATATCTTAGACCGGCTTCGACTCGTTTATTTTCCGGAATATCGACTCCTGAAATTCTTGGCATGAAATGCAATACCTAATTCTGAATGCCGAATACTGAATGCCACGCGCAGTGCGTGGATTATTGTTATCATTCAGAATTTAGTATTCAGTATTTTAGTATTTTTCCTCCTATCCTTGTCTTTGCTTATGGCGCGGATTAGATTTACAAATAATGTAAAGCACGCCGCGGCGGCGGACGGTTATACAGTTATCACAGCGTTTTTTAATAGACGATTGTACTTTCATGATAATCCTAAATCTAGATATGGGAAGCGCAAAGTGGGAGGCTGGATATTAAGATGTGAAGTGTGAATATTTGAATCTCACTTCGCATATCGCACTTTATAATCCAGCTTCTCATTTTTCACTTCTGTCTATATGTAATTCTGCCTCTGTTCAAGTCATACGGGCTGACTTCGATTCTTACCCGGTCGCCCGGCATAACCGAAATCCGATACATCCGCATTTTACCTGAAAGGGTGCACAGGATTGTCTTTCCTCTTATCTCCTCCACAACATTATCGTCGATCTTAACGCGGAAAAGAGTATTCGGTAAAGATTCAATGATTTCCCCTTCGCCTATGATTAAATTCTGACCAGGCATGAACGAGGAGTATTTTACCAGAACCATCCGCCAGACACAACCTGAAAAATTGTTGGGTGGCTATGTCAAAATTTTTGGGCCCCTATCTGTGACTAATATCGAATGTTCAAACTGGGCCGAACGGGAGCCGTCGGCAGTTCTAGCCCTCCATCCGTCTTTATCCAAAACCACTTTATAGCCGCCCTCATTCATCATCACTTCCACCGCCAACGCCATTCCGGCTTTAATCAAGGGCGTTTTAGCGATAGGATCTCCCAAAAAACAGGGAATTTGCGGATCTTCGTGAATTTGCCTCCCGATACCATGACCGCAATACTGTCTGACCGGAGAGAAACCGTTTTTTTTTAGAATTTCCTGGATAATCCGAGATATATGGCCTATCCTGTTCCCTGATTTGGCGGCCATAATCGCCTTTTTTAAAGCCTGCCGGCCGGCGAGGATAAATTTGTCATCCGGCCGGCCGGCGAGGATAGAATCAGCTGTATCTAATTGCCAACCATGCCATTCCAGTCCGACGTCCACAGTCACCAAATCTCCCTCGGCTATCCGATAGTGCCGCGGGCGGCAATGGACTACTTCATCATTCACCATCAAACATGTAGCAAATCCGTACTTGTCCACAAAGGCAAAATTAGGAATTGCCCCGGCAGATGCGATTAGTTTTCTGGCCGAAGTCTCAATTTCGAACAGGTCCAAACCGGGTTTCACCATTCCGATTAATTGTCGCCTGATATTCCCTAAAATACCTCCGCCTTTATAAAAGGAATCATCCCTTATTTCCATTGCCTTTTTGGTACCATCTGATTTTACCTATAAGATCTTCGCAGATTTCTTCTATCTTCTTTTCGCCGCTGATTTCAACCAATAGGTCGCGCTTGCGGTAATATTCCAGCACTGGCTCTGTAACTTTATGAAATAAATCTATCCTTTTTCTGATAGCCATTAAAGTTTCGTCTTCGCGGATTTCCCCCTTGGGTCCCATCCGGAAAGATAACCGCCACAAGGCTTCTTTATCGGACACCAATAAATAAAAAGCCACGTCAATTTTAGTTTTAAATTTTTCCGCTTGAGATATAGTCCGTGGAAAACCGTCTAAAATCCAACCCTTTTTATATTCAATTCTGCTTAAGTATTTTTCGACAATCGGAATGGTGATTTCATCCGGAACCAATAGCCCCGCGGCCAAAGTTTCTTTAATATATCTTCCCTCACGGCTCCCCTCTTTAGCCATATCCCTAAAAATGTGGCCGGTAGATAAATATGGCAAATGCAAATGCCGGGCCAATAATTTACCCTGGGTTGATTTTCCCGAACCTTGAATTCCGTACAATAAAACATTCATATATTTTTTAATCTACTCCAAAAACTTGTCATAACTCCTGGTTACCATCATCGCCTCAATCTGGTTAACTGTTTCTAAAATTACCGAAACTACAATCAATATTCCGGTGCCGCCGATGGACAGCGTTGCCACCCCTGATAATTTCTGAGCCAGATTCGGCAAAATGGCGATTATACCTAAAAACAACGCTCCTGCCAATGTAATCCTAGTGATTATGTATGATAAATAATCCGCAGTTGATTTTCCGGGACGAATGCCGGGAACAAACCCGCCGTGTTTTTTGACCTCATCGGCGATTTTAACGGGATCAAAAATAACTGCCGTATAAAAATACGTAAATCCCAAGACTAAAAAGAAATATGTCAGGGTATAAGCTAAAGACTCCGGCACAAACGCCGCTGATAGGTTCCGGGCAACTTGAGACACGATCGGATTGGGGACGGCTGCCAATAAATTACCGGCCATACTCGGCACAAGCACGATGGAAACCGCAAAAATTATCGGAATTACTCCGGCCTGATTAACTTTTAAAGGCAAATGAGTCGATTGGCCGCCAACCAAAGAGCTTCCCCGGGCCCGGCGAGCATAATTAACGGTTACTTTTCTGACCGCCTCATTAATCATGACCACTCCGGCAATCACGCCCAAAGCCAAACCTGTAAAAATAAAAATATTTTGCAGACTAACCGTATCGGCTATGGAAAAAGTTTGAATGAGCGACACCGGCAATCTGCCGACAATACCGGCAAAAATTATCAACGATACCCCGTTTCCCAGCCCGTATTCGGTAATCAGTTCGCCTAGCCATAGTAAAAGCATGGTTCCGGCGGTCATTGTCAAAACCATGGATAAAACCGCCGCCGGATTGGAAACTGCCAAAATTTCTTTAGAGCGTAAAAACACTAAAATCCCAATCGCCTGAACTACCGCCAGTGGAAGTGTCAAAAGCCGGGTGTATTGGTTAATTTTTTCCCGGCCGTACTCGCCTTCTTTCGACAAAGCCTCCAAAGGCGGAATCACGATGGTCAACATCTGCAGGATAATTGAAGCGTTAATGTAAGGATTGACTCCCAAAGCCATAACCGAAAAATTAGACAGTGTTCCGCCGGAAAAAACGTCCAATAAGCCTAAAAGCTGGGACGAGGCAAATAGTTCTTTCAACTTGGTTTGATCAACCCCGGGAGAAGGAATATGGGCCACGAACCGGAAAACAAAAATCATCCCGGCGGTAAAAAGAATCTTTTTCCTCAACTCTTTATTGCTCCACAATCTAAAAATATAACGCAAAATTTTTCTGGTCATAAGAGTATTTATTGTAGCATTGGCAATCCGACTATGCCAACCATAACTTAAAAGCGCTAAATAACTCCATCTCGATGTCATTCCAACCTCGAGCTGGAATCTATAGATTCCGCGCCCTTCAGAAGAACGTACCATCTGGTACTGGTTTATCCAACCGTCTCTGTATTTGACTTTTATACAAATGCTCTATAGAATAAAGAGTTACTAAACCCCCCTGCGAGAGCGCAAGCTGTTTGCAGGGGTTTTCTTTGATATACCCATAAATGAAAAAACTGTATCTCGCTTTCTGTAAAGATAAATTAAATCGACCAATCATCATGCGATGAAGGTTAAATGATTTGAATCATTTAACCTTTCACTATCCAGTTAATCGTCAAGTCAAAATAAGTTCTGCGCCAAAACTTTCTCCAAACTCCGCAAAACAAAAAACTATTTGGATGACTTTACATTGATTGGAACTCGATAATCTCGGTGTTTCCGGACTGAAAGACAACCTTGCCTAAACCGTTAATATTGTCCGGAATTTTATAGGTTTTCCTCTCCAGATCGCCAATGACGATATAGCGGATTTTATAGTTGTTAAACAATTTTAACGATTCGGGATCGAAGGGGGACTCGTACATTCTTCTCACCTCTTCGGTTCTTTGGGCCGGAATATCAAATCCACCCCGCCATAGCCACTCGTGTACCCTCCATCCTAAAACAGTCGGAAATCCTGAAAAGGCGGACATCCTGGCAAAATCGGTATAGCTCTCGCCGACCGCCTCGAGAATAGAAAAATCGTTTTTGGACTTGATATCCTTTAACCATAATAACGCCCTGTAGTCATTGGGATATTGCCGCCACAACCATCTTAATCCATTCAGCCCTTGATAATTTTTCAACCCGTTGTAATAACTCCCGATGGCATAGAACGGATACAGCATATGAGCCGAAAAAACCAGCAATAATAAAATCAGACTTTCCCAAATTGTCCGTTTTTTGTTTTTTGTTTTTTGTTTTTTGTTTTGCTCAATTAGACTGCCCACCGTCACCCCAAACACCAAAGACATTATCACAAACGACTGATACGTCAATTTAAACATCGTATTTGCCCGATGATATTCCTTGATATAGATATCTTTGACGTAAATAAATTCCGGGATCAGAATCAATAACGCTGAAACCGCTACCATCGCTAATGGCAAAGCCCCATAGTCCATTTTCTTCCGACTGAATCGCCATCCCGCCACTAACCCAATGACCGCAAATCCTCCCCACAACACCGCCAGTTGCCACAGAGGCGACCTGGCTTCTACCAAAGCTACGCCTTGGGTAATATTTTTAAAATTTAGAGTAAACGGCAGAGATGTCGCCAATGCCACTAATAAAACTATAAATCCGGAAATGAAAATGTTAAAAAACCGTTGTTCTGTCTTTATTTTTGCCGTTGATATAACCTTATGGCATAAAACCAGCCCAAAAATTAATCCGTAAATCGGAAAATCCCAAGCATTGGTCATAATAAATACTCCGAGAAAAAACCCCAATAAAGCTAAATAATTGATATATCGACCAATTGAAGGTCTGACCTTCAATGTATTGATGAGTCCAATTAAAATTACCAAGAAGGCCAGCACCAGCGGGAAATTCATCAAATGGCCGTGCAGGTCCGCCACTACATGAGAATAGGCCGGAAATTCATGGATAGTAAACGGAATAAATCTGGTTGCGTCCGGGTACCAATAGCTTTTTCCCGACTTAGACAGCAAATGCCATAAAGTATGGCCATTTCCGCCAAGATTTAACATTAGGGCTCCCAATAAACCGCCAATTACTCCGGCCTTTTTCCCACCGCTAAAGTTATAAATAAAACTAAATCCGCCGGTTACGCCTAGGGCGAAAACTGCCGCCAACATTAAGTTATAACTGAATGCCGAGTCTATTCCTGAAAGCATAATCAGAAAGCCTGCTAAAAAATGTCCGAAGTAATAATAATTAATTGTCTTTCCGGCAAGCCAAGGATCAGACGGAGGCATAAACCGCGACCGCATCACGCTATTCGTAAATCCTATATCCATGAATTTTTCCAACCCCTGAATATCCGGCTGAAAACCGCGAATCAGGCCCCAAAACAAAAATGCCGTTATAAATAGTATGGTTTCCGATATCCATATCTTCCGATGGGTGGTTAACCAAATCTTAAGCTCTTGGCGTTGACGGTAAGCAGTCATGGTCCCAAGCAAGAATAAAACTGCAATTCCCGATATGGCCGCCGCTAAAGAGAATCCGATAATCTTCAAAGATGATAAAAACCAAACCGGCCAAGCCGCCGAAAGAATTCCGATTGGTATCGAAATTCCGAAACCCGCATCCGGAAGTTTTTTTAACAGCGAAAAAACTAACGGAAATGCCATCCAGCCTAAACTAACGAGCATGGCCGCAAAAATCAGCAAATAAACCAAATCCTGATTCAAATCCAATAAAACTTCCATATTGCAAAACCAAAAGCAATTCCCATAATCATCCCGCCAACAACGTCAATCGGGCTATGGACGCCGACAGCCACCCTGGACACGGCAATCAAAAAGGTAATCGCCCAAGCTGAAATTAGAATCAGTTTACGCCTGTAAATCAAACTAACTATGGATGCTATCATCGCAGACCCTAAAGCATGGCCTGAAGGAAAAGCGAAACTGTCGGGACAAGGAATCAAGGTTTTGACTCCTTCTCGCCAACAGATTCTGGGGGACGCCACCGCTTCTTTGATAATTTCTCCGGCTAGTCTAAAAAGAATAAAAGCCAGGATGGTTATAATGGCCCTGCGCCAATTTTTTTTACCTGTGGCAATTAAAACTAGGGCCAAAACCAATATCTCGGCCGGAAACCCGGTTAAACGCGTCAAATTACTCCAAATTATCTCCATTCTTGAGCCTCCTTTCCAAATACAAAATGCTTGCTAAACCTAAAAATATCCCAAACCATAAGGTTACCAACCGAAATACAAAAGTCACCACTAGAGCTTGAGGATAATTGATTTTTATCAATCTTTCCAACAATCCGATGGTGGAAATCTCATTAATTCCCAGGCCGGCCGGAATAATGGCCAGGAACCCGGCGGCGGCGGCAATGGAAAATATGAATAAGGATAAATATAAATTAGAAATAGTATTTGGGACGCCAACCGCGCCAACCATTATCCATAAGCCTGAAGCCTCCATGGCCCAGGCCGCCACCCCCAACCCGGACGACAATATTAAAGGCCATAAACTGCTTAACCGGTAAAACGAGTCCAGAGCCCTTTCTAAAGACACTGAAATTTTTTTGGTAGCCCCGACTCTGGAACCTAAATAAAAGATAATTTTCATCAGCCTTTTTTGGTGCAGGCATAAAATTATAACCACAATCAATCCTGACAATAAACCAAAAGCCAGAATCCCAAACTTAAAAATAAGCACCCCAAAGCTCATCAAAATCAACATTGATATTCCGTCGGCCAAACGTTCCATCACCGGAATCGGAGCCATCCGGGCAAAACTTTCTTTGAAAAACTTTTGCTGGTAATAGGCTTTGACTACTTCCCCGACCCGGGCCGGAGTCAAATTCATGGAAAGTCCTGACAGAAATATCATCGAATTAGTTTCTTCGTTTATTTCGGCTTTAGCCACTAATTTTGACAACCAATTAAAACGGATTATCCTTAACCAATAATTCCCGGCGCTAAGGATAAAAACGGCCATCAGTCGCCATATAGACACGTGCCTAATTTCTCTGGCAATATCTTTAAAATCGGTAAATAATCCCAATAAGCTCCACAGAACCGCGGCGGTTAAAAATAATCTGACTGCTTGTTTGGGGTTAAGAAACCTTTTCATTCTTCAAGTTTTTGGTATATTTCGACTTTCGGATGATCATATACCCAAAACGATTCTTCGGCATAGGAATCGTCTATTGAAAATTGAAATTTTGGAAAAGATGTAAATTCCGTAACTTTCACAAATCCAAGCGTACCAGATTCTAAGTCTTTGTAGAAACGCGACATAAGAGGGAACTGATTCGGCAGTCTTCCAATGCTTCCTTTAGCGCGTCTTGATGACAGAATTATCCAATCATATTTATTTATCCATCCATCAATTAGCAATTTCTTTTTTTCATCATCAGGAGCGTAAACCGGCTCCATAGCGGAAACATATTTCTTCGCCGGATATCCGGCCAGAGATAAAGGCAAGGGATCATCCCATTCCTCCAGCATTACCTTGGAACCATCGGGAATGTTTTGATAAATCCATTCGCTGGCGGCAATCCGGGTCGTAGTTGTCCGATAAATATTGGTAAACATTAGCGCCCACAAACCGGAAGAAATTATACTCGCAGCCATAACAATTATCCTAAGGTTTAACCTTGCCTTGGCAAGGTTAAACCTTTTGAAGCTATCTACGGCGCTGGCCGCAAACAGCGCGTACAGCGGAAAGAACGGCAGATAGTAACGCATGATTCTCACAAATTTTCCGCCTTGCCAAAGAAAAACTCCCGTTATCCAAGCCGCCAGTAGTAATCGCCAAGCTTTTTTCAGTACATCTTGTCCCCCAATATGCCTAATTCGCCAAATCTGCCAAATGATTCCCACCACCGCCAGTCCTCCCGCCGCCGACCCCATCCCCCACAACACAATATTCTTTAAAGGAAACCACCATCGCGGCGTATTCACCCATTGCCACTGCGGCGGAAACATCACCTTGCCGTCAATCGCCTGCCGCTGGAAATTAAAGGCTTGATAAAAATCCTGTCTCAATGACCAATCCAACCAACTGACGGAAGCAAAAATCGTCGGCTGAAAAAACCGAAAACTCAACACCGTTACCCCTCCCAAAATCCCTAAACTTCCAAAATACCCCAAAAGGATTCTCCTTGGCGTACGCCAAGGAGAATCCTTAAAAGACAACAATATTGTTGCCGCCACCAACGGTACCAGCGCCACCGAATTCAATTTCACCGCCATCGCCGCCCCCAACCCCACTCCGATCAACCCCGTCATTACGAACCAGCCTTTCGCAAAAGGTTGGTGTGGCAATCTCGTTAGAATCAAGATCATTATCAGCCAACTGAACACTAGCCAGCTTTCCATCGTCATAAAATGGGAATATTGAATCGCCAGCGGAGAAAACGCGTAAAAAGCAGCCCCTACTATTCCCATCATTTCATTCCATAATCTCTTACCCAACTTATAAACCAAAATAATCGACAATGTATCCAGCATCGCGCTTATTCCCCGCCCCAATAAATAAGTCCGGTCATATCCTTCCATTTCCACCCACCGAGACAAATAAATCATTACCGTCAACGGTAACTGACCGTAGATATAGGCGCCAAAATTATGGATGTATGGAGAAAGAGAAGATTTATTGGGGTCAAGATACTCCGTCAAGTTTTTTGGTGGCGAGAGCGACGACAGCACCATGCTGATGTATCTTTCATCCGGTTGCAAATGATAACCTTGATCCCAGTTTAATCCTTGCAGCCTTAGCCAACCGCCAAGAAGCACAATAACAACTAGCGTCAAAGTCGCCATCTTTTTATTTAAAGCCACGCTGGTATTATAAGCTGTTAGCAACACCATGATGAGAATACTTTTCTTCCTTACTTACTACACTCCGCATATCTCGGGACCGGTGAAATATATTGAAAGATTAGCTAAAGAACTGGAAAAACAAGGTAACGTTGTTTCAATTTTAACGTCAAAACACCCACCAAACCTTTCAATGTTTGAAAGGAAAAATGGGACTAGCATTTTCCGGATACCGGTGCTAATACATTTAGGTAAAGGGGTCATCATGCCCCATTTGATAATCAAGGCTCCGATTTGTATAGGAAGATCGGATATTGTTGTGGTAAACCTCCCCCAGCTGGAAGCTGGATTTATCGCCCTATGGTGCAAAATATTCAATAAGCCTCTCGTCGCAATTCATCACACTGATTTATCCGGGTGGAACGGTTGGTGGCACCGGCTAAGCGAAGGCATTACTAATTTATCTGGAAAATTAGCTTGTAGTATTGCGACAATCATCATTCCATACACCAACGACTATGCTAAAAATTCCGACTTTCTTCGTCCTTATTTTCAAAAAGTTTCCCCCTTATTTCCTTTGGTAAACCGACGCTTGCCAAGTCAGCAATTCACTCAAAAATTAATATCCCGGTTTCCAAAAACTAACAATACAAAATATATTGGATACTCCGGCAGAATCGCCAAACAAAAAAAACTGGAGGACGCCATCGCCGCCCTAGATATTCTCAATAAAAGTAACCATAATTATCAATGGAAATTGTTGCTGGCCGGCCCATTAGCCATCGGAGAAACCTACGGTCAAAATTTAATTGCGTCGATTAAAAACCGCCAGGACATATCTTGGTTGAAAGCTCTAAATGACCAACAACTTAGCGCTTTTTATCAACATCTCGACGCTTTGGTTTTACCCAGCAACGATCGGCTCGAATCATTCGGTTTGGTGCAAATTGAAGCCATGATCAACGGCTGTCCGGTTGTCGCCACCGATCTTCCCGGCGCCAGAATCCCGATTGGCTTAACCGGCATGGGCAAACTCGTCCCCCCTAATCAACCCCTGATTTTAGCCGATGCTATCGCTTCCGTTGTGGCCGATCCTACATTCTGCTCTCCGGACAAAATCCGTAAGGTTAAAACCGTTTTTTCTCCCCCAAAAACAACCTCTAAATTTTCCGATTTACTGGAGCAAATTCAACGAAATCACTGCCAAATATCCCACCAGCGGCATCCCTAAAAGCACAAAGTCTCGTCTGTTTGGTAAATATAATTTTTTATCTTGCCTATGCCATCCGGCTAAAATGTACAGAATCAACAAGACGCTATTAATTCCTGTCAGCGAATATTTACCTAAATCTTTCACCGATATAGCCGTCACAGAACTTAATCTCGCTGCCAATGGCAAAACATAATCGGCTTTCGGCCACAGCCCCCTCAACAATACCGAATCCAGTACTCCGGGATAACCAAAGATCGCCCAGACAAAAAATAACCAGTTAATCAAATATAATAACCTAAATCCGGATTTATAAGCAGCCCCAAACAATATCAAATATGGCACCACTATCAATATTCTCTGCAAAAACCACGGCGTCACCAAATAATAAGGCAGAAGAGACAATAGTCCGATTCTAGTTACCCGCTCCAACCCTGTCACGTCTTCGCTTTTTCGCCGCCATACCAGCCAACAACTCACTAAGTACAAAATCACAAAAATCGGGATTTCCACTCCCAAGCCCAAATCTATCTTTGCGGACATCATTTTGGTATTTTCGGAAAAACCAAACACTCGTCTCTGCACCTCTCCGACATCGCTCTTCCATAATGCCGCTAAGTAAGGAACCGCCAAAAGAATCGTCGCTAATAATTTCCTAACCGAGACTTCTTTCCACCGCCAAAGCAAAGGAACCGCCACTAAAAACGGCTGATGTTTGATTGCTCCCGCAATTCCAAAAGTCAACGCGCTTATCAGATATTGTTGCCTCAACAACAAATATGTCGCCACTACCACTACCAATACCATCAACCCGTCAAACTGGCCCATCATCGCCCCTACAAACAATGGCAGCGGTTGAAACAAATAGAATACATACCACTTTAAACGTTCCGTCGGAAACATTCTCGAAAAAATTAACGCCGTTATAATCTGGGCCGCCAAATAGGGAAGTTTAGTCAAGAATAAAATCAATCCATTTGTAATAAAAGGCCAAACCGGGCATACTTCATTAATCAAAGTCCCAAATACTCCAAGCCGTAACAATGCCAAATAATACGGAGTAATTACCCGATAAAATAACGGTGGGTAAGTCGCGTCCAACCAAGGGCAATCTTCTTTATAACGGTCAACATAAGAATATGGTGAAATCCCTTCCATCGCCGCCCTCACCGGAGTAAATACCAGTTGAAACACATCCGGAAACGAAATAGTCGCAGATAGCAAAGAAAAAATGATAACGTATAAAGCAGTAATTAAGATTGTCGCCTTCATTTCTTCCTCCTCTCTATGTTATTATCTCCGCATATTCAGCGCCCACATCTTTATCCTCCAGCATCGCCCACAAAAAACTGACATTAGTTTTTATTGGTTTCGTCATCATAGGAGTTAGTATTTTCACCAATTTATCCTTAAAAAAATCAAACAATTATTCTGTTCTCCCTCCTACGGGTTCGAAACAATCCCATATTACTACATCACCAATTCCGACTATAACCGAAACTCCTCTTACCTCCTCGCCGAAATCCATCACCACTTCACCAACCATTCCGATTCCCACTTCGCCAACTTCATCATTAAAAATTCCAGTCAAGGTTATTGTATTTAACCCTAAAAACGAGAATGGGGTTGGGCTAATCGAGCGATACCACTGGAATCAGCCTAATATACTCGTTCAGCAATATATCGATTTTATGATGGTATTTATATCCAATCCTAAAAAACGAAACTACATCGCTTAACTAACTGCGAAACATGGGGATGCTCCGGTCTTGATTATTATCGTTGGTGGTTAAAACATCTGTCAAAATCAGGTGGCATAAACAAAAATATGTTAAATAATTGGTGGCTTTATCTTATAGATTTTGATCAAGCGATGGCCTCTCATGGAAATTCTTGAAAATTAACACTCGAGGATTATCGAACACCTCAAAAGTTTCTTCCGGAAAAAATTCTGCTGTTATTCCAGGCTTGACCTGGAATCTATAACTTGTCCCGGACTTGATCCGGGATAGATTCCGGCTTAAAGCCGGAATGACGCCTGGCAAAGATTCATATATTTTTTTATATCCCAAAGATCCGTCAAAAAGAGACCGGTAAAACTTTGCCGACCGTGGAAACTTATCCGGATAATCTAAAGAATTTATATAAATTCTCCGCGATAATATAATAAAGTAGTCGCTTTCATCTAATAAACTGTCGAGTTTCGCCTGTTTCTCCTCGGCTCGGACTTCATCTAATTCATAAAAATTAAACAGTTTAATATTTTTTCCGAAACTCGGATTAAACGGCAATATCCCCAGGTCCATCGCTTCGGTGAAAATCTTGGCGTCTTTGGGAATACTCACCTCCGCCCATTTTGCCGCGGCCACC
Source organism: Candidatus Collierbacteria bacterium (assembly GCA_016183365.1). Taxonomy (GTDB): domain Bacteria; phylum Patescibacteriota; class Microgenomatia; order UBA1400; family JACPES01; genus JACPES01. Next base: position 196,948 of record JACPES010000003.1, on the reverse strand, counting down.
CTGGTATCTTCGTTTGAATAAACGTTCATTGCGAAGAAAAACTGCGGTAGAAACGAAACAACCGCCATGACCGCCAAAATTTTACCCAATTTTCCTTTTTCCCAAATCCAAGCCGATCCGACTCCGGCTATCAAAATTAATACCGGCAAAACTTGAACTACATACCGCGTCCACTTGGCCCAAAAAGGAACAAAAGACAAAACCGCCGCAACTATGCTTCCAATAAGGATACTCCTTGCGGTACCGCAAGGAGTATCCTTAAAATACTTAAAACAAACCACAAACGCTCCGATTAAAAACATCGGCAAAAATAACCATCCCGTTACATAAGGAAACACATGAATCGCTTGGAACCAACCGGGAGCAGTCCCTATAAACTGCCGGGTATAAAACACCGACAAACTCCCAGCCGCTACCTTTGTTTCGTATTCAACAGTAGTCATAACATCTACCCATTTAGTCAGAATAAAGGGATTCGTCAACAAGAATACTGAAACGGCAACCAATAAAGACAAAACTGGCGTCGCCAATGCCTTGATTATCTGAAAAGGCCCGGCCTTGCTGGCAAGGCCGGGCCTTAATAAACTAAAAAACGGTAGAACAAACACCGCAAACGACACCTTCGTTCCTACTCCCAATCCCAAAACTATTGCCGCAGCCATTATGTGAAGTTTGCGAAACTTCCACTTGGAAGTTTCGCAAACTTCACATAACTCAAAAATTAATAGCAGCCCAAACAGCCCTAACAAACTTTCCACAGTCAAAAAATGTCCCGCCTGCATCAATCCGGCGGAAAATACTCCCATCGCCGCCGCCAAAAATCCTCCGCTTAATCCTGCCAACTTCTTTCCGATAACAAACAACAGAATCACGATCAATGTTTGCGCTGCCGCCGACACCGCTCTGGCCTCCACTTTACTGGCTAAAAGTGAATATACATAAATCGGAAATCCGCCGTAAGCGTAAAACTTGGGGTCAAGGTTGGAAAACCATTTTATGGATCGCGACGCTCCCCACAGATTATTCTCGTCGGGATGAAACTCCCAACCGGAATCCCAATTCAAATTGAGAAATCGAGTATAAATAGTGACAACGAGTAATAAAAAAAATGAGAGTTTTTTGATCATCTGAATTACGATTTACGATTTACGAATTATGAATAAATTGCAAATACTTTTGTTTATGTTTGCCTAATTCATAAATCATAATTCATACTTCATAAATCATTAATTATCTCTCTCGCCGCCTTCTGTCCTAATTCCACCGCGTAGTTTGTACCTCTATCCCAAGGATAAATCATAGCCTGATTAATGGAATATAATTTTTCATTGACTTTGATAGGCGGAATTCGGCGGGAATAATTGAGAGTCATCACCGACTGGGCTTTAGGGCCGCGGAAAACAAAAAATTTGCTGATCTGTTTTCTTGAAAAATTCGGATTAATCTTAGATAGCCATGGTAAAAACTCCTGAAGGATCTTTTCCGAGGTTAAGGTAAATAGCCTATGATCTTCAGGAAGATAATTCCCCAAATATAGTAAATGTTTATCGCCAAAGCGTTCTGTTCCGACAAAGTTGGTATGCTCGCAGACAACCAAAAAGGGAAATTCCCTATTCAAAATGTTCAGCCAATAAATATTCGGGGGTAAAAATGGCCGGTTTAATTCCAGAAATAGAACGTGGGCATTGAGATAAAGAGTGGGTGGTAAGGAGTGAGGAGTGGGAGAAAAAATAGTAGTGGTCAAGACGGCGTCAAATGTATTTTGAAGAATATTAACATCTGCCCGGCTATTTAGGTGGATTTTTCCGCCTGACTCTATTATCTTTTGGGCAATTCTATCGGCCAAAGCCTGAAAGCCGCCGGGAAATGTCCCCAATTCTGGGGTTCGTTTTTTTATCCTGGCCCAAAACCAGGCCAGGTTAACAAGACCTGCAAATTCAGAAAATTTACCAGTTAACAATGGTTCCCATATTGTCTTATACCCGTTCTCGCCCATCAAAAATTTAAGCCCTTTTTCGGCAGTCCATTTTTCCAAAAATTTTCCGTTAGGTAATAGCTTGAACAAAGCCAAAACTATTCCCATCCTAAATTTATCGATCCAACTTAATCCCGAAAACTTCATTAGATCAATCGGAGAATCAAAAGGGTAAATTTTCCGGTGCCAATAAACACAAGTTTTGGGTCTCAAGAATATGGGGCTTATCCCGACTTCTTTTGATAAACGGATAATATCTAAGTCGTTGGTAAAGATGTGATGATAAAACTTTTCCGCCGACCAATCCCAATTTGGCTCCTTAAATCCAACCGCCAGACCGCCGATTTTATCTTGGGATTCAAAGATCTTGACCTCAACTCCACCTTTTGCTAGTTCCAGTCCCGCCGCCAAACCGGCAAATCCCGCCCCCACAATTGCAATCTTCACCAGATGATTTTACAGGATAAGAAGTATTCCCAAGATTACCGCCCCTAAACCGGCGACAATGACACCTAATGTTTGGCCGATGCCCCCGGCTTGAGGCAAGGCCTGTTGTTGGGCCACGGTAGGAATGGCAGTTGGTCCCTGAACCAAAGGGGCAGAAGTGTTAGTCGGAATGATGGTACCGGTAGAAGTTGGTTGCAGGGTCCCGGTGGGAGTCAAAGTCGGGGTAGAAGTCGGCGTCGGTGTCAGAGTGCCGATTGGAGTCGGAGTTAAGGTTCCGGTTGGAGTCGGAGTAGACGTCGGAGTGGGCGTCAGTGTCGGCGCTAGCGCAATGGTCCAAGTTTTGCGGCAGGCGCTGTCTGCTCCCGGAGTCGGAATGGCAGCCTGGGCCCGAGGTTGGCTTTTGGGGACGCTGGGGACCACCGGTTCGGTCCCGATCTGCTGCAGCCTCAAAGCCGTCATTACCGCGATAATCAACAGCGCCAACACCAACAATACTCCGCCTATGGTCATCAATCTTTTCTGTTTTTGAGTAATTATCATTAATCCACCCATCCTTTCGTGTCGTGCAAAAGCACCGATTCTACTTCCAATTGGCCTGCCGCCGAGATGGTGTATTCCACCGCAAACTGGGTCTCGTTCAATTTCACTACATCGTCCACATGCAATATGCTGTTAATGAAAAACGCCGATTTGGTGAAGGAACCCTGCGTCTTGTGGCCGGTGCAAACAAATCGGACTCTATCTCCGGGTCGGACCGCGGCCACAAACTCGCTGTCGGTTTTACTGGTCCACCCGCCGGCACCATTCGATACTTGACCCACCAAACTTTCACAGTTGGCGGAAATCGTCACCGGCGTCGGAGTCGCTGATGGTGGCCTCGGTGTCGGTGTTGGCGTTGGTGTCGGCCTCGACGTGGGAGTGGGGGTCGGCCTTGGGGTGCTTGTGGGGGCTCCACAATTGCTAAAGTCGTTATTACGGGCGATAAACTGCACAAATCCCTCCGTATAAGGGTCTCCCACATTATTAAACAGATCGATTTGTTCCGACGTACATGAGTCCCCACGAAACGAAGCATATTTATTATTTCTGTTGTCTCCTGAATCATAAACAACTTCTCCTCCATGAGTGCCTGGTTCGCACTTTCCGCCAATGAGGGCACTGTCGCACACAAAGTGCCGCACAAACTGATTAGTATCCGCAGAGCATGACGTATCTGTACATGTTCCTGCTTGTCCGCCACCTCCGCCACCTCCGCCACCTCCGCCCGCTTGACAAGTGGTGTTATCGTTGGGATTATTTGTATCGCCGCAAGCATTACAAGTTAATCCGGCGCAATCGCTGTCTTCTTGCCACTCGTTATTTTGACAGGAATGGCATTTATTAGCTTCCGGAGAGACACTTGAGTTGCAATATCTCTCCGTTACTCCATTTGGAGAACATACCGAGGCCTCAATCTTGGAACTTTGTTTTTGGCGGGAGAGATAGACGCCGGCGCCCAAACCCCCAATCAAAAACACCAATGAGGCAATGCCGGCTATTATTGCCTTTGGTAAACCATGATGTTGTTTAATATATGGATCCCCGGATTTATTTCCAACCGCTGATGAAGCCCCCGGCGGACGGATAGCCGGGTTTTCTTCCGGAACAGGCGAAGCAGATGGGGTTATCGGATTTTCCGCCACGGCTTTAGGTGGATCAGGCTCAATCATGGTTTCAGCTTTAAGTTCCGGAACGCCAAATTCTGTGGTCGGGTTAGCAGCCAAAGGTGACATAGATGGTAACGGCGTAATCGGATCCGCCGCTACTTCCTGCGGGGGCGGAGAATCCGGTAAAACCGAAGGGTCAACCGTTGGAATGAAAGGGACTGGAGTATTATTGGATAGTTTATCGGTCATTTAATTAAATTTTTATTGGGTTTAACCGTAGAAAATAGACCTGTTACCACCAAAGTTAATCCTATCATAAATATGATGACAGTTTGAGTCAAGCCGCCGGATTTAGGTATTCCGGACGAAGTCGACGGAACTGATTTATTGGGCGGGATAGTTGGAGTGGGGGTTTTAGATTTTGAAGTCGGTGTAGCCGAAGGAGTAGAAACATATGCCGGACGGCCGGAAGCGGCGTTTACCACAAATGACCTCTTCAATACCTGAACAATCCCATTAGCATCGGTCCATTTCAATGTAATAGTATGGTTGCCATCCTCAAGATTAGCCGTGGCCGGAAACGACCATTTGCCGCTACCGTCTACTTTTATTTCGCCGGTAATAGTGTTTGCAGATTCAATCACTACCTCAACCGAGGATCCGGCCGAACCTGACCCAAAGAATTCCGGTTTATCGGTATAAATAACCTCGCCTTCCTTTTTGGGATTATCTAAAGTCAACCCTTCGTTTAAAGGAGTTACCGGTCCCAAAGAAGAAAAATCAAATAATGAGTTTATTTCAGTTTCATCGGAAAAAGGCTTTTCGGAAGAAGGATTTTGTTTGTTTCCTTCACTTAATACCGATTCTTTGCTCTGGCGGAAATCATAAGAATTTCCGAGTTTTAGAGGAGGAACCGGTTTATCTATAGCTGTAGTTAAAATTGCATCCGCTATCCCCTCCGGTCCGCCGTCGGCTTTAACGGCATAAATGGTGGCGCTTAAATCGTAATTCAACCAGGAATCTCCGTTTTCTGTCCTGACGACCGATAGAGGTGCCGCCCATCTCCCGTCGCTGCCGCTTAAAGCTGAAGCCAATTGGCCGCCGGGTATCTGGATATAAACGATTATGCCTTCCGCTGCCTGGCCATTTTCGGATAAAATTACTCCGCTGGCGATGTCAGACTGCGGCGCCGAAGACAAAGTTTGAGCTATCCGGACGGAAAACGGCGAACCGTTCTGGTCAAATTGACTATTGTCTCCGCCAATCACAAATTTATACGTTTCTGAAGGCGTCAAAGAGTCAACAGTTACATAATGGACAGTCCGCTTATTTTGAGAGCCCTTATCCCTATCCCGGTCGTCCAGAATAATTTTCTCTGATAGCTTGCCTTGCGGCATTAATTTGATAAAACCGGTGGCCGGAAACGCAGTTGTCCAACTAACCGTAAACGACCTATCAGTAATATTTGACAAAGCCACCCCTTGAGGCGTCGGCGAAGCCGCAACTTTAGTCACTACTTGCTGACGGCTATTAATCATTATTATGCCACCGATCAGTCCTGCCACTAATACTATTAATCCCAATAGTGTCGGAATTTTAACTACCCTCTGCATTTTATTGAACCTTCTCCGCAGGTTCGGTCGGTTTTGGCGCTGCAACTGACGACAAATCTAGCAACTGTTTCCTGCTTCCTAAATCCTGCAGGGCCACCTCGTCCAATACCGGCGAGAATCCTTTTAATCTCTCGGCTTGGGCCGGGGCAATACCCGACTTGGACAATACCTGATAAACGCTGACGCTAATCCAGGCGACTACCATCATAAAGGTCATTACCGCCACCACCAACCATTCTTTAGCAATAAATATTTTCTCACTTTTGACAACTACGCTCATAATTGATCCTTTCCCGGGCTTTCGATCGGAGGCGCTTCCAATACCCCCGGTTGGCTGGTAAACATGGTTATTCCAAGCATTGCGTAAACCGGAAACGGCCTTTCCGTCCTTTCCGTTTCCGGGACCGACCTGATTGTTATTGATTTTATTTTTACCATTCGGCCCAACTTTTCTAAATTACCAATAAAATTCCTGATCTGCGGCTCTTGGCCGCCTATCGACATTCTTATATCTACTCCGGATATACTGACTGAAGAATTGTCAGCCAGCTGCGGTGACAACAGCCAAAAATTTTCTTCTTTAAATTCTAAAGTATTTAAACCATTTTCTGAAGCTAGTAATTCCAGATCTTTAGCCATATTCTCAACCTCTATAGTTACGGGTATTGCTCTATCCAAAAAGTAAAGCCTGGAACCAGCCTGATCATAATTTTTATTAGCCGCTTGCAACAATTTCAATTTCCTGTCCAAGCCAATAATGATTTCTTTTTCCGTATTTATTTCTTTCCATAAACCGGCCACGGTGATTAAAGTCGGCCTAAGCGCAAACACTGCCAAAAATCCGGTAAAGGCTATAGTTCCGACCACTGTCAAAGATACCCTGGTGGCCGGGGTTCTGGTTTTTTCCACTATACTATCTATATATTGGCGATATTGCTGGTATTGTTTCCGATAATCAAAAGTCATTTTGGGGTCCTTATAGCGTCAATTTCGAAATCAAACCCGGGTTTTCTAGCCAAAGACAGTTTTAATATTTTCACCGATATTTCCGAAAATCTCTCTCTGGATTCCAAGCTGGAAAGTAAAGATGAAAAGTCTGAAGCGCTGGCGGCAAATCCGGACAAAACAGTTCTGTCCGGCTCAATTTGGATTTGGTTATAATCTATCCCTTTTGGGCTTAACTCGTTGATCACTGTCAATTCCTCATCCGCTCTTAAAGATGAATCAACAGTTTGTTTAACAAAATTTAACCTGGATTGGGTGGATAAAAATGTTCGCTCGAAATTTTTAAAACTATCGACCGTTACCTCTTTCTGAAAACGAGATTCCTTGAGATCGGTTAAAACTCTATCGAACCAAAATCTGGATAAAAAGGCCAGGGTGACAACCAACTCCGTCATTATCACCAAATACCGACCTGTAGTCAGGGCCCAATTTAAAAATTTGCCGGTTTTTGAAAATTCAAATCTATCGGAAGGTAAAAAGTTAACTCTGGAACTAATTTGGGCAGGCATATTTTCCTTGTATGAAAGAAGTATAGCTCTACCGCAACCAACGGGCAAGCTTACTTTTAAGCCTGGCAGCTTTATTCTGGTGAATAATATGACTTTTAACAGCTTTATCCAGGGCTGAAAAAGCTTTTCCCAATAGCGGCAGATCTTCCTTTTGACGGACTGCCTTAATGGCCGCCCTTAAACTTGACCTGATTTTATTATTTGCCAAGTTTCGGCGTTTGTCCTGCCTTAATTTTTTTAAAGCCGAAGTCGTGATTGGCATCTTAAATAGTATTGTAGCATCTTTTCAAAACCCGTCTTTACCTTTATACTTGGGCTTGAGCCTATGGTTTCAACTTTTATAAAAAACGGTAGCAATATTATTTTGCGTAAGCAAAGCAGTATTTTATCCGCCGCCACTGTTATCATGATCGCCTATGGGCTGTCGAGTTTATTAGGGTTAGTCCGGAATCGGCTTTTAGCCCAACTATTCTTTGTTAATCACAAGTCACTGCTGGATGCTTATTTCGCGGCCTTTGTCTTACCGGACACGATCTTTCAATTATTAATTCTGGGAGCTCTATCGGCCGCGTTCATTCCGGTTTTCACCGAAGCCCTAAGACGCGATAAAAAGGAAGCCTGGCATATCGCCAATTCCGCCGCCAGCGGCATTTTGTTTTTATTCTTGGTGTTATCGGCCGGATTATTTATTTTTGCTTATCCCGCCAGTAAAATTTTAGCTCCCAGCTTTACCCCTGAATTAACTCAAATTACCGCTGAATTAATCCGGGTAATGCTGGCAGCTCAATTCTTCTTTGCCTTAAGTTCATTTATGACCGGAATTTTGCAGTCTCACCATTTGTTTATTCTGTCGGCATTGGCGCCTTTATTCTATAACCTGGGAATCATCATCGGAACCATATTCCTGTCTCCCTCTATCGGGATTTTCGGTCCGGCTGTCGGGGTGGTTTTAGGCTCATTTCTCCATTTTTTAATTCAGCTTCCGGCAGTAATAAAAGTTGGATTTAGACCGAGACTATCCACCGATTGGAAAAATCCTTACGTCAAAAAAATGCTCCGGCTGATGCCGGCCAGGGCTTTTACATTGGGCTTAGGCCAATTGGAGAGAGTCATTGCCGTTGCCGTCTCCAGCAGCCTGGCTGCCGGTACCATAACTTTATTTAATTTTGCCAGGCAGCTGTATATTCTCCCAATCGGGATTTTAGGAGCCACCATTGGCCAGGCTTCTTTCCCGACTTTAGTCCATGCCAGAGAAGAAGGCCAGGATAAATTCGGCGAAACTATTGCCGCCACTATATTACAACTGTTATTTTTTGTTTTGCCGGCAGCTGCCTTATTGCTGGTCTTAAGAATTCCGGCAGTCAGATTAGCTTTCGGATCAAAAGCGTTTCCTTGGGAAGCCACGCTTTTAACCGGAAAAGCCGTGGCTATATTCTCTTTGTCAGTTCCGGCCCAAGCCATAAATCAATTGCTAACCCGCTCTTTTTATGCCGCTCAAAATACCAAAATTCCTTTAATCAGCGCGGCTATTTCAACTCTGCCGGTTATCTTTTTGGCGCCTTTTTTTTCCATAAAATTAGGCTTAGGTATTTTAGGCATAGTCACCTCGATCGTAATTTTGGATTTTTTTAATGTCATCATTCTGACCGTTGTCTTAAATATGTTGATAGTTCCGGGGCTGATAAAGAGAATGGCAAAACCTGCTACTAAAATCGCGATCGCTTCCGTCGCTACCGGCTTATGCCTATGGGTGCCATTAAGATTGTTGGATCAATTTGTTTTTGATACCACTAAAACCTTAGCCTTAATTGGTCTATCTACCAGCGTGTCGGTCATCGGGTTAGTGGTTTATTTAATTTTGGCCAAACTTTTAAAAATAGAACAGCTCTCGGCCGTTTTGGAAATAACCCAAAAAATCGGCAACTGGAAACAGGTGCTTTCGGAATCTGAAGAAGTCCTCGAATCGACGACGAGGGAGGTGTGAGCCAGGGCTCCTGTTTATAATCTATGCGAAGTGCCTTTCCCAAACGAGTTAGTTGCCAACCATTGACTTTCGTTAAAGCCAAAGCTTATACTCAAATCATGAAAACAGACATTTATCTTAAGCTTCAGAAAAAATTCGGCGGCAAGTGGGTGGCAACCAGCAAGACCGGACGCAAAGTTTATTCTCAGGCTAAAAACATTGATTTGCTGTTTAAAGATTTGAAAAGAAAAGCCGTTCCGCCTCAAAAAACAGCTATCGGATTTGTCGAAAAATATGGCCAAGTCAGTGCCTACTTTTCCCTATCAATACAAACAGATTGATTTAGGTCGGATATTTAATCCCCTGGCATTAATTCCAGTTAGAGCCTCGTGGGGCTGGCAACACTTATGGTTTTTAATCGACAGTGGCGCCGATGTCACCATGTTGCCGATTTCTTTAGCTAATAGACTGGGAATTAAATATGAATCTAATATCAAAACCAAACTCTATGGAATTGGCCAACAAGCCCTGCTGGCTTCGCCCGGAAAAATAAAGTTAATGATCGACAATCGTGAGATTGAAGTCAGAAGTTATTTCGTCCATTCTCAAGATTCGATACTATTATTGGGTCGGCTCGATATCTTCGAGCAGTTTTCTGTTAGTTTCGATAAATTATTGCAGTTAGTGGTGTTTTCGAATTAATTGCTGACCATGCTCAAAGTCGGCACAATGTTAAGATAACTTCATGAAGTTCTTCCGGCTGATTTTTTTTAAAGAATATCTTGCGAGCCACCACTCAAACCGATGCACTCGATCCGTATAAAAATATCCACTTCAATTATTTAAATAATTGAAGTAATTAATTCGCAATAGTATAGATCTTTTAATCTTTTATGTGAGACAATAATCTTTATAGGAACAAAAACAATGCTTATGTGGCAACGCGAATCAGATCATCTGGATATTTTAGGACTCATTAAATTGTCCAGAGTTTAGAAAATAAATCGCGTAACATATAATATCTTCGTGACTTCAACAAATATCAGAAATTTCGCGGCTTTATATTTTATTGAAGTTAAATTAACGTCAAAAGAAAATGAATAAGATGGGTTAAATGATTCGAATCATTTCACCTTAATAAGAAATGTTAAGTCTTGAGAATATTCTGTAAGTCATCAATTAATCTGGCACGCTCAATTTATGTCAAACATTATATCTACTTCAATTATTTTCCTGCAGAGAAGGTTCAAGCTTTGCTTGAAAATAATTGAAATCATAAGATGGCCAATAGAGAAGTTGCTGCTGATTTCTATTGTATTGACAAAATACTATCTTTGTATATACTATTTATATTATGAATACCGCTGTTATGACTATCAAGACCGATCCCGACCTTAAAGCTCAGGTCCAAAAAATTGCGGCTGATTTGGGCTTTAGCTTAAGCTCTTTAGTTAATGCTTACCTCAAACAATTAGCGCGGACTAAATCTGTATTTTTCAGCGCGGTCCCGGAAGAACCTAGCGAATATTTGATCAAGGCTTTAAAAGAATCCGAGATCGATAGAAAAACCGGACGAACATCTCCGGCTTTCAGTAACGCCGCTGATGCTATTGCTTGGCTGGAAAAACAGACGGAATAATAATTATGAAAGCAAAGTTCAGCCGGACTTTCGGTAAACAATATGCTAAAGCGCCTTCTAAAATAAAATCGGCATTCAACAAGCGTCTAGAACAATTTTTGAGAAATCAATTCCACCCTCTTCTTAATAATCATGCTCTTATCGGAAAATATTTTGGCTGCAGAAGTATTAATATCAGCGGTGATTGGCGGGCAATTTTTCGAGAAATTTCGTCAGGAATTGCTTATTTCGAAGTCCTCGGCACCCACAGTCAGTTATACCGAAAATAACTCGCGTAACATATAATATCTTCGTGACTTCAATAAATATCAGAAATTTCGCAATAATTGCTCATGTTGACCACGGAAAGTCGACATTATCAGACAGGCTGATGGAATTTACCGGCACGGTCGAAAAAAGGCAGATGCGGGAACAAATTTTGGACTCCAATCCCATCGAACGCGAACGCGGAGTGACTATCAGTTTGGCGCCGGTGACGATGAAATGGAAAAACAAGACGATAGAAGATAGAAGATTGAATATAGTGGTAGAAGATAGAAAATCGAAAATAGAAAACCGTCTACCATCTATCCTCCATCCTCAACCACCATCTTCTACCTTCAACCATCTATCGTCATATTTTATTCTGAATCTCATCGACACTCCCGGCCACGTCGATTTTGCCTACGAAGTCGACAGGAGTCTGGCGGCTTGCGAAGGCGCCATACTATTAATAGATGCCACTCAAGGAATTCAGGCCCAAACTTTGGCTCACGCTCAACGGGCACTGGCCCAAAAACTGTATTTAATTCCGGTAATTAATAAAATCGACCTTTCCAATGCCAATGTCCCGGAAGTACTAACTGAACTAAACAATGCGTTTGGATTTAAAGAAAATGAGGTCTCGCTGATTTCCGCTAAAACCGGCCAGGGCGTAGAAAACTTAATCCAACGGATAATAACCGAATTACCTGCCCCAAAAGGGAATCAAAATTTACCCCTGCGGGGATTAATTTTTAATTCGACTTACGACCAACATTTGGGGGTTATAGCCTTCGTCAGAATTGTCGACGGGGAACTTGCAGCCAGTGAGAAACTATCGCTAATGGCCTTCCGTCAGAATTTTCTGCCTAAAGAAATCGGTATTTTTACGCCAAAGAGAACTCAAATAGATAGATTAGAGACAGGCCAAGTCGGTTATATCGCTACCGGCCTTAAAGATATCCGCAAGGTCAAAGCCGGGGACACCATTACCGTCTTTCCTATTCTCAATTCTTTAGTTCCACTGTCGGGCTATCGAGAGCCCAAACCCAGTTTATATGCTGATTTATATCCGGACGAAGGGGAAGATTTTAAAAGGTTTTTGGAAGGATTTGAAAAATTGAAACTATCCGATGCCAGCCTATCGTCACGACAAATATTCTCTCAAGTTTTAGGCCCCGGCCTGCAATGCGGTTTCCTGGGCTTGTTTCATCTTGAGATCACTAGAGAAAGACTGGAAAAAGAATTTGGCTTGCCGACTATTATGACCTTGCCGACCGTCGAATATTCAGCCCAAACCACCGACGGCCAGACATTAACTATTAAAAACGCCAACGATTTTCCCGATCCGTCAAGGATTGTCCAGGTAAAAGAACCAATGACCAAGACTATGATTTTTACGCCTCAGGAATATCTAGGGTCTCTCATGCAAATCGCCGAAAGCCGGCGCGGAAAATATCTCAATACCAATTTTGTCGGCAACCGGGCCCAACTGACCTACATTATTCCTCTGGCTGAATTGGTCAGCGGCATGTTTGATGAAGTTAAATCGGCTTCCCGGGGATTTGCCACCATGGACTACGATATTATTGGTCTTGAACCGGTTGAAGCAGTCAAACTGACAATATTATTAAACCACGAACCGGCCGAATCTTTGTCCCGGATAATCGTTAAGTCCAAAACCACCCAAATCGGCAAACAAATGGTGGAAAAACTAAAGGAGTTGATGCCTTCCCAACAATTCGCCGTCCCCATCCAAGCCGCTATTGGTGCAGAGATAATTGCCCGCGAAACCAAACCGGCGTTGAGAAAAGACGTTACCGCCAAGCTTTACGGCGGAGACCAAACCCGGAAAGATAAATTATTAAAAAAACAAAAAAAGGGCAAAAAACGCCTGGCTCAATTCGGCCGCGTCCGTCTCCCTTCCGAAATCCTGTCTCACCTCCTCACCGGTTGAAAATTTTTATCTCTAGAAATCCAGCAAATTTTTAAGCTTCCGTTTCATAACTTTAACTTCAGACTGATTTAGTTCAGCAATTCTCTCCCCAATTCTCCTGATATCAACCGTTCTTAAATACCAAACCAATAGCGTCGAATCTTTAGCTAAATCATTTCGACGCTTTATCATCATTTCGTAGTTCCTGTTAATCATTCCGCCTGTAGTTAACGGAGCAATCAATGAAAATCGGGGATCGGCACCATTTATTTTCCCGGAAATAATTGCCGCAGGCCGATAACGTTTTAATTCCGCGCCAGCGGCAGGATGGAAACGAACCAAATAAATCTCCCCAATCTTATATTTTCTGTTTTTTATCACGGAATTTAAGATAACTCCACATTTCGTCTAAGTCATCTTGCTCCGCTGCCAGCCATTGTTCCAAATCCGGTCTGTCCGCCCTGGTTTTCCTGATTAACAATTCTACAACAGCTTGAGTCAACAGCCTGCTCCTATTAATTTTAGGGAACTTTTTATCCAACATCTCCACTATTGCCGCCGGCATTTTCAATTGAACCCGACGCGATTTCTGTGGCTCCTTTCCCCAAGAATAAAGCCATGTAGTCAAATTATGGTAGTCCTCCAATTGAGTTTGAATATTCATGTGTCCAATTGTACACACAATAACCGGCTTGTCAAGACTTGTTTTTAAAACCACCTTCGTTTCATATCCCAGCTACTCATATCGGAGCGCTGCGATAGGGGATAATTTGGCCGCTTTGCGGGCCGGCAGAATTCCAAAAACTACTCCGACTAAAGTCGAAACCCCGAACGCCAGCAGCACTGCCAAAACTGAAACTTGGGTCGGGAAAAACCGGTTAACGATTAAACTTCCGCCGGCGCCGATGATAATTCCGGTTAAACCACCGGTTAAAGACAGCAAAATCGCTTCAATCAAAAATTGCAGCATTATCACTCCGGGGGTAGCGCCCAGGGCTTTGCGCAAACCAATCTCCCGCGTCCGTTCGGTCACTGTCACCAACATCATATTCATAACTCCGATCCCGCCAACCACCAAACTAATTGTCGCGATTCCGGAAAGTCCGATAGTCAAAGTCCCGATTACCGATTGCACCGTCCCCAACAATTGCCGTTGATCAACCACGCTGAAAGTATCGGCTTTTCGGCTTTTTAAAAGATGAGTTTTGATAGCCGCGATTACCCCGTCTATTTGGTCGGCGCCGGATGCTTTAACAACAATAAAATCCACTCCGGGCGAATCCACCAGTTTTTGCAGACTGGAAATCGGAACATAAATTTGGTCATCCAAATCATTGCCGCCTAAGCCCCCGCCGCCGCCGCGGGGATCGGTTATGCCGATAATTTCAAACGCGACAGACGAAATATATATGGATTTTCCCAAAGAATTTCCGTCCGGAAATAAATCCCGGGCCGCCGTCGGCCCCAGAACCGCCACTTTTTTAGACCGGTTAACCTCTGATTCATTGTAAAACCGGCCGCCGGCCATGGTTATTGATCTGATCTCTTTATACTCGTAGGTAGCGCCAACTACATTCAATTGTTTTTGCTTACTGACAGATTTGGCCCTGATTAATTTTTGGACTTGAGGATTAACCTTGACAATGCCCGGATGGAGTTTTTTAATGTCGCGGACGTCTTTTTCAGAAAAAGTTTTCCCCCCAACCGGCGGGCCTCCTCCCCGAAAAGCAGCCGGCCTACCTTGTTCGTCAACCAAATTAACCGGAAATACTATAATAATGTTTGACCCGAGAGCTTCAAACTGGCCTGAAACATACTTTTTCAATCCATCTCCGATGGACATCAGCATAATCACCGACCCGACGCCAATAACAATTCCCAAAATAGTCAAAAGTGTCCGAGTTTTATTCCGGGCCAGAGACTGAAACGCGGTAATAAATATATTTGGTAAATCCATTTTATTTATTAGTTTCCCGAACAACTCCATCCACGATTGTAATCTTCCGCGAAGCATGTTTGGCAACTGACTCTTCGTGAGTAACTAAAATAATGATTTTTCCCTGACGGTTGAATTTATCAAACAAATCCATAATGGCCCGGCCGGAAAACGTATCGAGATTTCCGGTGGGTTCATCGGCTAAAATAATCATCGGGTCTGTAACTATCGCTCGGGCAATCGCCACCCGCTGTTGCTGTCCGCCGGATAACTGGTTAGGATTATTACCGTATTTTTCCGCCAAACCTACTGCTGCTAAAGCCTTGAGGCTCAATATTTTTCTTGACGCTGACGGAATTCCGGCATAGACCAGCGGCAAGGCTACATTTTCCCAGGCCGTGGTTCTGGACAATAAATTAAACTGTTGAAACACAAATCCGATTTTGCGGTTTCTGATCTTGGCAAGTTTGGTTTCCGAAAGACCGGAAACGTCTTGTCCCTCCAGATAAATTTTTCCGGTTGTCGGGGTATCCAGCAACCCCATTAAATGTATTAAAGTTGATTTACCGGAGCCGCTGGGACCTTTGATTGAAATATAGTCTCCGGAAAAAACCGCTAAATTGGTTGGTTTAACCGCTTTAAATTCCGCCCCGCCCAGAGAATATCCTTTCGTTACGTCAACAAACCGCAACACAGGCTGTCTATTTATTGACATAGACCTGATCACCAATTGCTAACCCTGATTTAATCTCAATTTTGTTCTCCGTCTCCCATCCAATATTAACCTCTTGTTCAACAATTTCTTTCCCACGCTTGACTTTTACCACCCACCGGCCGTCTTTTTGGATAACTGCAACCGGCGATAAAATCAATGCTTCGTCTAACTTAGCCATGATGATATCGGCATTGCCGTTTAGGCCAAGTTTGAATTTAAGATCATTGGTTTGAGGGGGAAGAGAAATTTTAACCGCGTAGCCGGTCCCGCCCCCGGACAGAGATATCGGCGAGAAATCGATATCTACGATCCTAGCTTCAATAATTTCTTCCGGGTAAGCGTCCAAAATCAATTGAACCGGCGCGTCTATTTTAATTTTAGCGATATCAACTTCATCGATTCGAGCTTCGAAATACATTGAATCAGGGTCGATGACGGTGGCAATGGCTGATCCGGCCGAGACATTAACGCCGGGATTGGGAGTAGAAACATTGGTAATCAAGCCTGAAAATGGGGATACAATCAATGAAAATTCCTTGACGACCGATTGTAGTTCGACGTCTAAAACGGAGTTATTTAAATCAAATTGGGATTTTTCCAAAAGCCTCCGGACTGCCGGAGTCAAAGTATAACGGTCCAAATTGTCAGTCGTTACATTGTAAGTTTCCCGGTTGCCCTGAAAATCCCATCTGGTTTTTAAGTAATCGTTTAATTCCTTTTCCAGATTGTTTTGGACCGTTCTTTGGTCTAAGCTGGCAATTCCCTGCCATTTTTTTACCCGATCGCCTTTTTTGACCCCGACCCAACTCAAACGGCCGCCGGTTTGAAATGCCAAATCTGCTTGATTTTCGGCTCTGACCGTCCCTGACGCCGACAACATAACTTGAAGCGGGCCTTTCTCAACCGTAAATTCGCGATATGCCGCCGGTTTGGACTTTAATTTCCAGCCGATCCCGCCGGCTGATATTAACAATAAGATAACGATATACCAATACTTCTTGAAAAACTTCACGGGTTTATTATATCACTAAATATAAATAAAACCCGAATAAATATCCGGAGGCCAGGCCTTTTTGAGTTAGTTTGATGGGTTTAAACGATGGATAAAGACCCTATCCTATTTTTTATTCTCTCGTCTCCCAAAAACCCATTGACTTCCGGATGAATGATTGAAGCCTGCAGTAAATTCGCCGGAAACAGGGTGTAATGGCCGAATTTTAAATTAATCCGGTCCTGGACGGATAAAATCGATAGTCGGCGGTTAACTTCCGGCAAAAGCGATTGGGGCAAATTATTTTCTTCCGCCAGTAAACTGACCCAGACGCCTAAAAATCTGACCCCTTCACGCCATTTTATAGATAGAAACAAACTTTTTAATTCTTGGAAAATATTTAACGAATCACTGGTACAGTATTTCCGGGTGACAAATTTTACCTCGCTTTTTTCTCCGTTTCTGACTATTAGGCCAA
Organism: Candidatus Collierbacteria bacterium; assembly: GCA_016183365.1. Classification (GTDB taxonomy): domain Bacteria; phylum Patescibacteriota; class Microgenomatia; order UBA1400; family JACPES01; genus JACPES01. The sequence goes on along the minus strand of JACPES010000003.1, from coordinate 179,855 downwards.
ACTGCCGTCCGGACATTTTAGCCAGCCTTAGTTTTTCGGCGGCCTCTTCAACTAAATTTCTAACGACGGCTAAAATTTCTTCCTGCTCGAAAATATCTTTAAATAAAGTATGCGTCCGGGAAACGGATTTAGGCAAAGGCAACTGATATGAGGGAACTATCGGAGAATTATCTTCTCCCCAAGTCATTTTCCTTAATTGCTTCGACCAATAGGGGCCAAAGCTTGCCGCCAAATACTTCTCGGAGATGAATCTAATCTGTAGTAATTGAGTAACCCCCATATCTTTCAGCCTTTGTTCCAACCGGCGGCCAATGCCGCAAATTTGTTCAAATTCCGCCCGGCCCAAACACTCGTCGCGGTTTTTATCGGTAATTTCCACTAATCCGTTTGGTTTTTCCAAGTCCGAAGCCAACTTAGCTAACAACTTATTTTTGGCGATGCCGACGCTGACCGGCAACCATTCTCCCAGTTCTTTTCGAATATCTTTTTTCAATAACAGGGCGATTTCTCCGGCTCCGCCAAATAACAAAGCCGTCCGGGAAACGTCCAAAAAAACTTCATCCAGAGAAAATAACTCCACCAAATCACTATATCTATGGCAAATTGCATAAAATTTACGGGTAATATAATCGTAACTGTCAAAATCAGCCGGAACCAATAAAATATCCGGGCAAAGTTGCTTGGCCTGAAAAACGCTGCTGCCGGTTTTAACTCCACGCCGTTTAGCCTCGTATGAAGCGGCGATAATTACCGTCCGGCCATCTGCTTTTATCACTCCCACCGGCTTGCCCCGCAGAAATGGATTTTTCTGCTGTTCCACGCTGGCAAAATACGAATTGAAATCGACGTGAATAATAGTCGTTTGCATAAGTTATTGGTTGTTGGTTATTGGTTATTAGTTAAGACAATAGGCGTTAGGATTAGTTCACTGCGTTCATCGCTACTTTATATAAAATGTTATATAACATTTTATATAGTAGAAATTCCGATGTTTGTCTCAACCCGTTCCAGATTCCATACCATTGATGAAATATTAAACAGCAATTCGTATAATGTTTGAGAAGCAATAACAGTGAAGTGAAGAAAATGTTCTTTTCCCTGCGTTGTTTGCCACATAAAAGAAACGCTCTCGATGGAAATTTTCTTGTCCTTCCATCGAAACACTACGGGCTTCACCCGGCCATTCTTAAATACCGCTACCACTGCCACCGGCTCATGAATTAAAACCGACATGAATTATTTTTACCAATAAAATACCCGAAGTGTCAAGAGGGGAAATTAAACTTTTTTAACGGCCTTTTTAATTTTAGCGACAACCTTCTTTTGGGCAGTTTTTTTAATAATCTTTTTTTCGGATGAACCCAGATTTTTCTTCTTGGAAAAATCTGCTGGTACATCCGAACCCCGAAGTTGCGCTCCACGAGAGCGCCCCGCCAGCAACTGCGTAGCTTTGGGCGGGTGGCTCGTGGCAAGCATACTTTGGGGTCCTTCCACTTTCCCCCCAACCTTTTCCACCACGGCTTTCGCTGCAGCCGAAATTTTCAAGCCCACGATCGTCAATTTTTTGGTCAATTGGCCGCCGCCTAAAATTTTAATTCCTCTGGAGGCAACTTCTTTATTCTTAACCAAACCTCGCTTGACCAAAAACTCGGCATCAACAGTTGTTCCGGCAGTCAATTTATCCAATTGGCTTAAATTAATAGCCACCGGATTATCGCTCAAAGGATTCAAGCGACCTTTTCCCCGCCAAAATGGCAGTCTCTGCGATAAAGACAAAGCTCCGCCTTCAAATGACCATGGAATGGTTCGGCGGCTGCGTTGACCTTTCTGGCCGCGGCCGGAAGTATGACCGCCTTTGCCTGATCCGTATCCCCGACCAACGCGCTTTTTTCCTCTGAAAGCTATCTTAGGCAATGAATGTAAATTTATCTGTCCGATTTCGTTCATATAATGCCTTTCTTTTTAGCTATAACGCTCATTTTTTCTAATGTTTCAAAAATGGCGTAAGCATTGGACGCCGGGTTGCTGGTTCCCAAAATCTTACAAACCACATTTCTAAAACCGGCTACATCTAAAATAGCCCTGATAGCTCCGCCGGCAATAATTCCGGTTCCGGCAGGTGCCGAACGCAAGATCAACTTTACCGCTCCTAACTTCACCGACATCGGAAAAGGAATAGTAGTCTCCGTAATCGGGACATTAATCATCTTATCCTTGGCTCGGCGGGAAGCCTTTTTAATCCCGGATAATACGTCAGGAGCTTTCCCTAAACCGATCCCTACCCGTCCCCGTTTATCGCCCACCACCATTAAAACGGAAAAACTCATTTTATTTCCGCCCTTGGTCTTCTTGGATACCCTGTTTATCTTAATAATTTTTTCTGCAAACTCGCTTTGTTCTCTCAAAATTCCAGCCCCCCTTTCCTTGCCGCTTCAGCCAATGCCTTAACCCGACCGTGGTATTTATAAGCTCCGCGATCAAACATCACTTTGATCACTCCGGATTTTTTGGCCTTTTGGGCCAAGGCCTCACCGACGGCAATTGACTTGGCGGTTTTTGACAATTTCTGCGAACTTTTAAGGCTCAAATCTGAAGCCGCCGCCAGAATTTTACCATCCGAAACGTCGATAACTTGGGCATAAATATGTTGGGAAGACCTGAAAACCGTCAATCTGGACCTATTCCCCACCCCTAAAAGTTTTTTTCGGGCTGCGGCTTTCCGCCTGGCATTAAGAGTTTTATATTTGTTTATCATATTATTTTCCTGCTCCGGTCGCGCTGGCCTTGGTTTGCTTGCCGGCTTTTCTCCTAACATGTTCACCTGAATATCTAACCCCTTTGCCTTTATATGGTTCCGGCGGCCGCAGGGCTCGGATATCGGCGGCTACTTGCCCGACCAATTGTTTGTCAATGCCTTTGACAATAATTACCGTATTCCCTTCCACTTCTAAATTAATGCCCTCGGTGGCCGGAAAATCGATCTGGTGAGAAAACCCTAAAGACAGCTGTAACCCTTGACCCTTTTTAATCACTCTGTAACCGGTACCCACCATTTCCAGTTTTTTTTCGTAACCGTTTTTTACTCCGTTAGCCATATTGGCGATCAACGACCTGGTCAGGCCGTGAACGGCCCTGGCCAGCTTTATATCATTTTTTGGAGAGATAATGACCTGTCCTTCTGATACTTCGGCCGACGCTAAAGGATGTATGTTGAGCGACAATTCGCCTTTCGGTCCCTTCAGAGTTATCAGGTTATCGACTATAACCGCCGTTACTCCTTCTCCCAATAAGACTGGTTTTTTACCGATTCTGGACATAATTTAATTACCAAACCGATAGAAGCGGCTCCCCTCCGATTTTTTCCTTACGGGCGTTTTTATCTATCATAAGTCCTTTATTGGTAGTCAAAATAACCAAACCATATCCGCCTAGGGGTTTGGGGAGTTTTTTATAAGACGAATGCAATCTCCGGCCGGGCTTGCTAATCCTGGTAATATTGGTTAATATCGGCTGACCATTCTGGTATTTAAGCTCCAATTTCAATATCTTAAATTCACTTTTTTTAGACGATTTTTTACCAAGGCTGACTCCGGCCAAATAACCGGTTTCCGTCAACAATCGGCAAACGCTTTCGGATTGTCTGGCGTATGGGATGGTCACTTCCAACCGATGAGCCATATATCCGTTTCTAATAATAGTAATCAGATTTCCAATAGTATCCATATTTTTACCACGATGCCTTAACGATTCCCGGCAATTCCCCCTTATGAGCTGATTCTCTGAAACATAGTCGGCAAATGCCAAAAATCCTGATATATCCCCTTGGCCTGCCGCAACGCCGGCATCTGTTCCGGGCCTTAGTCGGGTGATCTTTTAACCTTTCGGCTTTGACAATTTTACTTCTTTTAGCCACGGATCTCCTCTTTCTCAAACGGCATCCCGATACTTTCGAGTAACCTTCGGGCTATTTTATCATTGTCGGCAGTGGTGACGAATGTTATCTGCAAACCCCTGACTTTACCAATAGTGTCATAGTCAACTTCCGGAAAGATTATTTGTTCCGTTAACCCCAGGGTGTAGTTTCCGTGTCCGTCAAAACCATTGAGGCTAATCCCCTGAAAATCTCTCAACCTGGGCAAAGCAATAGAAATGAGTTTATCGACAAACCCCCACATTCTGTCGCGCCTTAGCGTCACTTGTAAACCTAAAATATCACCCTCCCTGATATTAAAACTGGCCACAGACTTCTTGGCGACAGTAGTTTTTGGCATCTGGCCGGTCATTACCGCCAGCCATTTCTTGGCCAAGTCTATGGCCTGATCCTGATGCTGATCTTCTTTAAAGGCGGTTGATACCACCACCTTATTTAAACTCGGGACAGCCAATAGATTATCCAGGTTTAATTCTTTGGCGAGCTCCGGCACAATTGTGGTTTGATATTTTTGTTTTAATCTGTTCATAATATTTCCTCCTCGCATTTTCGGCAAATTCTAACCTTCTTACCTTCTCTGGTAACCTTATATCCCAGTCTGGTCGCATGCTTGCATTTAGGACACATAAGGGCAACATTGGCAACTTGAATTGGTCTCTCTCTGTCCTGGATGCTGCCGGCCTGCCCTTTTCCGCGCGGCTTAATATGTTTTTTATATTTATTAACCCCTTCAACTATTATTTTTGATTCTTTCGGCAGCACGGCCGCTATTTTCCCTGCCCGGCCACTATCCTTTCCGGCAGTTATCAAAACGGTATCTCCTTTTCTTAATTTCATAATTTTTTGCTCCCTACTCCCTACTCCCTACTCCTTACTCCTTACTCTCTACTCCTATACCACCTCTTCCGCCAGGGACGCGATTTTTGTGAATCCCGCCTCTTTCACTTCCCGGGCAATGGGCCCGAAAACCCTGCTCCCGGCCGGATTTTTGCTTTCGGAACTTTCCAAAATAATCCCGGCGTTATCGTCAAAACGAATTCTTGATCCATCTCGGCGGCGCAATGGATGTCTGGTTCTGACTATGACTGCCTTAACTTTAGTTCCGGCCGGAAATTGCGATTCCGGAATCGCCTCGATAACCGAGGCTCCCACAAAATCTCCAATATTGCCAAATTTGCGCTTAGATCCTCCATGAATCATATAAACCCGCAATTTTCTGGCTCCGGTATTATCTGCTACGGTTAAAACTGTCCTTAATTGAATCATTTTCTCTCTTGTTTTTTGTTCTTTGTTTTTTGTTCTTTGTTTTTTGCTTCTTCTATTATCCTCCACCTCTTTAACTTACTCATAGGCTTAATCTCGGCTATTTTGACAATTTCACCGGCTTTAACCGGACTTTCCGCGTGGACCAAAAACTTTTTAGATCTTTTCATCATCTTCTTATAAATTGGGTGACGCCACATTCTATCCACCCTGACTGTGGCTGATTTTTCCATTTTGGGGCTGATAACCACTCCGGTAAGTATTTTCATATCGTTTTTATACTATTCTTTTGCTCGTTGATTTTAGTCAGTATTTGAGCCATCTTTTTTCTGGCGTCTGCCAAATCTGATATTTTCTTTAATTTTCCGGTTGCAGACTCAAGTTCCAGTTTTTGCCTTTTTTGGCTCCATTCGCTCAACAAAGCTTTTAGCTCCGTCAGGTCTTTTGGCAAAATCATTTTTTTCCGACTCATAATATTTCCCCTCTTTGGACCAAAGCTGTAACAAACGGCAATTTATGTCCAGCTAAACGCATCGATTCAGCGGCAATTTCCCGAGTCACTCCTGAGATTTCGAATAATATTTTCCCCGGAATTACCGGCGCCACGTATTCTTTTATATCGCCCTTCCCCGACCCCATCCCGACTCCCAAACCCTTGGTGGTAATCGGTTTGTTGGGAAATAGCCTAATCCAAATCTTTCCTTGTCTTTTAGTACAGTGGGCAATAGTTTTTCTGGCAGCTTCCAATTGCCTGGCAGTCATCCAACCCCTACCCATAGCCTTTAAACCATATTCGCCAAAATCCACCTCAAAACCGCTGGTGGCGTTACCTTTCATTTTTCCCCTAAATTCTTTCCGATATTTCCGTCTTTTTGGCTGTAACATATTTTATAATTTCTTTTCCCCCCTGTTTATCCAAACTTTTACCCCAACGTATCCGGACCTGGTCAGAGCCGGCACTTCGGCGTAGCTAATATCATTTCTTAAAGTTTGAGTCGGAACCGTTCCGCTAAAATATTTCTCCCGCCGGCTGATTTCCGCGCCGTTAATCCGGCCGGAAAGTTGAATTTTAATGCCCATTGCTCCGGCCTGGCGAACTTTATCCAAAGCTTGAGACACCGCCCGGCGCGAAGGATACCGTTTGACCAATTGATCGGCTATTCTTTGAGCTACAATCACTGCTTCTTGTTCCGGATTCTCAACTTCAATTACATCCAATCCGACTCTTTTCCCTTTGCTTCCACCCATATTATCTACGACCATTGTTTCCAGATCCTCTTGCAAAGCCTTTAAGGTCGCTCCGCCCCGGCCGATTACCACTCCCGGTCTGGCTACGTGCAAAACAATATTGACGGCATTAATCGAACGCTTTATTTCAATATTGGTAATCCCGGCCATACTCAAGCGTCTCGTTAAAAAAATCCTAATATTCTGGTCTCCGGATACCTGATCCCGATAATTTTTTTTCTCGGCATACCATTGCGAAGCCCAAGTATAAAGAGGCCCTAGCCTGAAACCGGTTGGATGTACCTTTTGTCCCATAAAATTAAAAATCAAAAAGCAAAGAGCGTTTTTGTTTCTTTGTTCTTTGTTTATTGTTATTTGTTTTTTGTTTTTTGTTCATTGATTTTTACAAACAGCTTTACCACTATTTTCCCCGTCCTTTTCAAAATCGGCTTGGTCCGGCCCCGGCTTCCCATCCGCCACCGTTTCATCGTCGGCCCCTCTTGCAGTTCAACCAACAATCGGCCAAAAGAACTTTCGGCGATTTTCAAATTATTAGTCGCGTTGGCTATAGCTTGTTGGATAGTTTTTCCAATCGGTTCAGCCGCTTTTTTATCCATAAACTGTAAAACTTCTACTGCCGTAGCCGGGGTCATTCCGGATATGGCTCTGGTCACCAACTGCATTTTTCTGACCGATTGTCTGATAACGGACGATTCCGCCCTGACTATCATTGTTTCTTGATTCCTGTTTCTTGTTTCCTGTTTATTGTTCATTTCTTCCTTTCTTTTTAAGTCTTAGTCATCAATCTTTTAACCATTCTGCCATGACCCCTGAATGTTCTGGTCGGGGAAAATTCTCCCAACCTGTATCCCACCATAGATTCGGTGATAAATACGTCTTTAAAGATTTTGCCGTTATGAACAGAAAAAGTATGCCCGACAAAATCCGGCGGAATTTGTGAATCCCGGGCCCAGGTTTTGATCGGGGTTTTCTCTCCGGACGCCTTTTGCTTTGTGACTTTTATCGTCAGTTTTTCGTCAATATACGGACCTTTTTTAGATGATCTGGACATATTTATTCCTTCACTCTCCTATCTCTCAAAATCAATTTATCGCTGTATTTATTTCTCCTGGTCTTCTTCCCCATTGTTCGTTTTCCCCATAATGATTTCGGGCTCTTCAAACCAATGCCGCTTCGCCCCTCGCCTCCGCCGTGAGGATGCCGCCGCGGATTCATGGCTACTCCTCTGACTGCCGGCCGCCAACCCATGTGGCGTCTTCTGCCGGCCTTGCCCAGCTTTTCGTTTTTATGCGTCACGTTGCTGACTTGGCCTATGGTGGCTTTAACGTTAAGAGGGAAATGCCTTAACTCTCCGGATGGTAGTTTAACATTAACCCCTTTTTCATCTTTGGCTTGGATTAAGGCCGCCTGTCCGGCGCTTCTCACCATTTGGGCTCCCTTACCGGGACGAAGTTCCAAGTTATGTATCGCCATTCCCACCGGTATTTCCGACAAAGGCAATGAATTTCCTATTTCGATCGGAGCTTGAACTCCGGCCATAATCGTTTGTCCAACAATTAAACCTTCCGGGGCTAACATATAACGCTTGGCTCCGTTAGCATAAACAATTAAACCAATCCAGGCCGAACGGTTGGGATCATATTCAATCCGGACGACTTTTCCGGGTATGCCTTCAATGTCCCGTTTCCAGTCGATAATCCGCAAAAATCTTTTTTCGCCCCCGCCGCGGTGACGGATAGTCACCCGACCGGAGAAATTCCGGCCAGCCGGCCGATGAGAAATTCCGGCAATTAAAGATTTTTCCGGCCGACCTTTAAATTTAACTTCTACCAGAGATAAATGGCGTCTACCGGGCGTAGTTGGTTTCATTTTTCGGTTCTCCCTGATAAAGTTTCCGGAATTTTCTGGTCGGCTGATAAAAATATCATCGCGTGTTTTACCGAAGCTATCATTCTTTTACCTTTTCCGCCTCTGATTCTTTTCGATTTTCCTTTCCTTACGGCAGTATTTATTCTTTTTGGGTTTACCCCAAACTGGTCAAAAATTGCTTCTTTAATTTGAGTTTTGGTCGCGTTTCTATCGACTTCAAAAGTAAACTTATGGGTATTTTTCCCTTTTGCCAAAGCCTTTTCGGTAACTATTGGTTTTTTAATGACTTCCCAGGTTTTCATTTATTTATTCCCCCTAACGCCTTTAAGCCTAAGCTCCAATTCGGCCACCCCGCCGCGGGTCAGCATAATTTTATTCGCCGCCATTAAAGACAAAATATCCATATTCATGGCTCTGCCGGCCGTTACTTCCGATAGGTTCTTTAAAAATCTCAACGCCCAGACGTGTTTTTCATCAGCCAAAAACAAAGACTTGGCCCCGGCGGATATTTTGGCCATCATTTTGGCCATTTCACCGGTTTTCTTTTTCTTATCCAAATCTTCAACTACAATCAGATTATTAGCTCTGACTTTTTGCGACAAAACACAACAAAAAGCTTTTCTTTTCATTTTTAAAGTGATGCTCTTGCGATAATTTTTTTCCGTCAGTGGTCCATGGGAAACTCCGCCGCCCACAAATTGTGGGGCAAACTTATCTCCGTGTCTGGCATTACCGGTACCTTTTTGTTTCCAAAGTTTACGCCGGCTTCCGTAGGTTTCTCCGCGGGTTAGGGCCGCGGCCGAACCTTGTCTTAAATTAGCCTTAGCCACATAAACTGCCTGGGCCAGCAACGGAGAATTCATCGGGACTGAAAACACCGCGTCTGACGCTTCGATGACTCCAGCTTTTTTACCATTGATATCCAGCACTGCCATCTTCATTGTTTAACCTCTTCCTGTTTATCTCTGGGTACAGATTTAATTACCGTAGCTTCGATAAAGCCTCCGCGGGCGCCCGGCACCGCTCCGGTAACCCAAATTTCATTTTGATCCGGCAATATTTTAACCACCCTTAAATTTTTAATGGTTTGTCTGGCTGTTCCGGATCTTCCGGCCATTTTCTTGCCCTTATATACCCGCCCCGGAGTCGTGCCCTGACCGATAGAACCCGGCGCCCGGTGCCGATCCGACTGCCCATGAGTTTTCGGTCCGCCGTGAAATCCCCACCGCTTGACCACGCCGGTAAATCCCCGGCCTCTGGTCAAACCGGCTACATTAACCAAATCTCCGGTAAAAAAAACGTCGGAAGCGGTTATTTTGCTTCCGGCGTTTAAAGTTTCTTCTGTGGTAACTTCAGAAATAAAAAGCGGCATTCTGTCTGTGCCGCTCTTTTTTAAATGACCTGCCATTGGCTTGGTAATATTGCGTTTAGTTCCAAAACTAAGTTGAACCGCCCGATAACCGTCTTTTTCCACGCTTCTGGTTTGTAAAACAGTACAGGGACCAAGCGCCAACCGGGTTACCGTTAACCATTTCCCGGTCTCGTCATAAACATGCGTCATTCCTGATTTAATCCCGATTAAAGTTTTTATCATTTTTTCCAATAAGAAAGCCGCCAGAGGCGGCTTTTTCCCCGCGTTGCTGGTAGCTACTCAAGCTTCAAATAATTCTTGAAGCCAACATTGAACGTGATTGTACCATAATTAACCCCTGAGCTTCAACCGATACGACCTGAGCTTAATTGTTTTTGATATAATATAGGCGTAAGGATTTATAGAAAATACACATATGATCATGTTCATGAGGTTCCGCCGTGTACAAATTACGGCGGGAGCATCTATCGCAAGTTTTTCTTCATTCTCCGGAGCTCGTTAAACGGCTAATCGGCAAATCTTCTATTGGTAAAAATGACACTGTTATTGAAATCGGTCCCGGCAAAGGAATTATCACGGAAATTCTTCTTCAATCGGCAAAAACAGTTATCGCTATAGGACGCGATCCCGCTCTTTATTCTCTCCTCAAACAACGGTTCAACGGTTACCTAAACCTTAATATTATTTGCGCTGATTTCCTTTCATTCCCATTGCCAAACGAACCATATAAAGTTTTCGCCAATATTCCGTTTTCAATCGAGGGAAAAATTGTCCGCAAATTAATCGATGTTGCAAATCCGCCGGAAGATTGTTATCTTATTATGAGAGAAGAATTGGCAAAAAGGCTATCCGGAATTCCTAAAAACGGATTATTCGCGGTAATGCATAAACCGTGGTTTGACTTTGAAATTTTCCACAAATTCAAACGCAGTGATTTTATTCCAAAGCCACAGGTCGAAAGCGTCATGTTGAGAGTTTTGAAACTGCCTTGCCCGCTGCTTCCGGAATCAGAAAAACCGCAATTTCAGAAATTTGTTACAGATATATTCGGAGGCGGCAGGCGGATGCGCCAAAATCTACGGCGGGAATTTAACCCATTTCAAATAATTAATCTTTCCCAAAAACTTAAACTTAATCTCAACGCCAAACCCAAAGACATATCTCTTAAACAATGGATTTTCATCTATCTACAAGTTTCATAGTTGTCATTGCGAGAATCCCGAGCAAAAGTCAAGGGAGACGTAGCAATCTAATAAAAGAATCCCACACCACCAATGGGATATATTCACAGGCGGTTTCTCTCGTTGTTAGATATTATTAAAGAAAACGCTTTGCTACAATGTTATGAATCCATTTACTTCAATTATTTAAATAATTGAAGTGTAAAACTGTGGAAAAGAAAAAATGATAATATTCCTTGGCTGGAAAAATTAATCAGGATTTAACTTATGAAAATATTGGTTTTTACTGAAGGCACGATTTTGATGAATAAAGCTTCTGAAGGTCTAAGCCGGGAAGAAATTGTTGAACAATCAAGAATAGAAGGGATACAGAGAAGAAACGGCATTGCGATATGAGTCAAAAAATGACGTTCCCGTAGGATCTTGGTCTGTTATTAATTCCTCCCGCCCGGGATTTGCCCAATGGCCGTTTTTAACTTTCAACTGCAATGTTCTTTTCTTATCTTGAATATCGTAGGATAATTGAAGCGCGATTCTGACTTTCGGATCGTAAAAATTCCCCAATCGTTCATTTTGGGTATCACAAAAAATGGCAATTTGATGAAACTCTCCAAGAAATATCCCGCGCGTTCGGCAATACGCCAATACTTTTTTGCGTGCAGAAGCCGTCAACCGTCCCCGAAGTTCAACTTCAATCACTTTTTTACCTGAACAGTTCTATCGATAGTTGTTGTCTTACCATTTTGACCGGTAGCACTGATAGTTATGGTTTGGACTCCTTCGGATAAATTAACAATCTGGCTGAAAGTCCCGTTTCGATTTTTCTTAATCTTTTGGCCGTTGATCGAAACCGAAGCACCGGGGTCAGTCCGGCCTTCAATCGCAATTTCCAAACTGACCACAGCCTGATCTTGGGGCTGAAAAATTTCTAAAGTCGGCACCCCCAATAGACCTTTCAGCTGGATAATTAGGTAAGAACCGAAAACCAATATCATGGCTATAATTCCAATCGCGATTGAAGTTGACGGCGCCCACCTGAAACCTTTGTCTTTTTTTTCCAACACGTTAGAGATAATTTTACTCCCATCGTCTTCCCCGAAATCCCGCCGGAAAACCGCTGCCATTCCCTCCGGCTTTAGGTCCAATTCTACAGAAATAGTCCTTAGAAATCCGTTAACGAAAGGCATGGCCGGCAACTTTGCCAAATTGGAATTTTCCAAAGCCCTAATAAATCTTTCCTGGATTTTGGTCCGTCCCGACAACTCAATTACCGTCCAGCCTTTTTCTTTTCTGGCAGCTTTTAAAATTTCTCCGGCAGTCTTCACTTTTATTTAGCTATCCCCTTAAGGCGCGTCAAACCCTCCTCTATATTGGAAACCAACAATTCTCTGGCTTTAGCTCCCGATCCGGGTCCGATAATCCGCAATTTTTCAAATTGGTCTAAAATTCTGGCGGCACGGGTGTATCCAATTTTAAACCGTCTTTGGAACAATGACGCTGAAGCCCTTTTATCCGTAAACATTACTTTCAAAGCCTCGACAGCCAATTCGTCTAATTCTCCGACTTCTCCGTCAGCGGCAACGATCATCTTTCCTGACGGATATTTTTCCGTCACCGCCTGGTCGTATATCGGCCGCACTCCCTGATCCCGAAGATATTTGATCAAAGCGTCTATCTCTTTGTTAGAAACGTAAGTTCCCTGAATTCTGGTGGGTTTAGCCTGATCCGGAGGAATATACAACATGTCGCCCCTCCCTAATAATTTCTCCGCTCCCGGCATATCAATTATAACCCTGGAATCAACCATACTAGCCACATTGAAAGCTATACGGCAAGGAATGTTAGCCTTGATCAAACCGGTAACGACATCGGTTGACGGCCTTTGAGTAGAAACTATTAAATGGATTCCGGTGGCCCGAGCCATCTGGGCCAATCTGGTAATGGCGGTTTCGACTTCACCCGGAGCGTATAACATGATATCTGCCAGTTCATCGACTACAATCAAAATGTACGGCATGGCCTGAAATCCAGACAATTCATTGAAAACCTGAATGTTGCGGGCCCCTACTTCGGCAAATTGCTTGTATCTTTGCTCCATTTCGTTTAATGCCCATTTCAAGGCAGACAGCACCTGTTTGGGGTCAACTATTACCGGAGCGATTAAATGCGGAATGCCGTTATAGCCGGTTAATTCCACCCGCTTGGGGTCAACCATCATCAACTTTACCTCCTCCGGACTGGCCCTGAATAAAATATTGCACAAAAACGAATTGATGGCCACTGATTTTCCCGACCCGGTGGCACCGGCAATCAGAACGTGGGGCATTTTTTCGATATCCGCGATTATCGGTTTGCCGGAAACATCCAAACCCAAACCTACAGATAATTTGGAGTGAGCGGATTTCATTTCCTCCGAAGCCATCATTTCTTTCATCGACACAAATTTCGGAGTTCGGTTAGGGATTTCTATCCCGACCAAACTTTTTCCCGGAATCGGAGCCTCGATCCTGATTTGTCCTGTCGGAGCCGCCAAAGCCAGAGCTAAATCGTTTTGCAAAGTAGTAATCTTGGTTAATTTCGTCCCCTGGGCGATTTCCAGGGCATATTGGGTCACTGCCGGACCGCGGTTCAAGTCAACCACCCGGGCCTGAATTCCGAAAGAATCCAAAGTATTTTCTATAATCTCGGCGCTCTTTTTAACATCTCCCCTGTCGGCCTCGCCACCCATAACATCAGACAAGAGAGATAAGGGCGGATATTCCCAAACCACCGGCGAAGATCCGGGAATAGTCGGCGCCATTAGGGCAGTAGAGGGTAAAACTTCAGTCCCGTTGTCAGCCGGAGAAGATTGATCGGAGGAACCGGTCGGCTTTTCGGCCTCCGCTGACTTTTTATCCTCATCCAGTTTAATCTTTTCTATCGGGTTTTCGGTTTCCCACGACCGATCTCTTTTTTTGAAAAACCAACCGAATATCATTTTTATTTTATTAACTATGGCCGCCATAATCATTAAGATCTCGTCTAATTGGACTTCAGTCATTATGACTATTGCCAACAAAACCACGACTGTATATAGGATACCGCTGCCCCAATCGGTTAAGACTACGGCCACATTTTCCCAACCAAAAACTCCGATCTTGCCAGCTTTAGTCAAAGCCGCTAGGGAAACCATTAAAAGTAAACTCCCCAAAAAAAGATTGGGGCTGGCGATCCGCCACTTCAATCTGGTTAACATTAAACCGGCAGAAAAAAAGATGAAGGGTGAAGCAAACGCCGTCCAACCCAAATATTTCATCAGATCCGTGTTTAATCTCGAGAATACTGTCGTTTGGCGGGTAAAACTGACCATTATTAATATCCCGCACAAAAACATGAGCAATGAAGATAACGACAGAACGGTATCTTTTTTAATGTCCAATTTGAATGGCGTCCGCCGCCGCCCGCGTCTTCTTCCCATAGCTTCCAAATTGTAGCACCTCTGCTGGTGAAGTCCTATGCTTAAAACACGTGGCGCTTAGCGACACGCCTTAAATAACACGACATCCCGCCGAAACGCAATTCCCCGTAATCAAACCAATGGCTTTTTTGCGAAGGCGGGGTAGAATATGAACAGTAGGAATCGGGGTGTAGTTCAAATAGCAGAACGCGCGAATGGGGTTCGCGAGGCAGCCGGGGCAGTACCGGCCACCCCGACCATGAGTTTCCCATAGATAATCTTAGTTTTGGAATATGCCTACGCCTCGTCGCTCAAAGCTTTGGCGGCGCACTGCCGTAGCTTTCAAAATAAACCTATCGTTTTATCTATCAACCGAAAGCAGGAGAGAAATCAAAGCTTCGTTGGGCATATACCCCTGCAATTTTTGAAAGTGAAGGGGTATATAATCTAAATTAGACAGACGGGGGGTGATAAAAATGCCTGAAAATATTTCTAATTGGCAGGACGCCATCATAGTTGCCGGTTCTTCTGTTTTAAGCCGACTGGCGATATTTATCCCAAACTTTTTAGGGGCGATCTTAATCTTAATCATCGGCTGGTTAGTCGGGGCTTGGCTTAAATTTTTAGTGTCTAAAGTTTTAGGCGCGGTTAAATTAAACGCCCTGATTTCCGGAACAGCAGTGGACTCGTTTCTAAAAAAGGCCGAAATCATGGGAAAAATAGAGGATATCCTGGGCAGTACTGTCAGATGGCTGACTATTTTTATTTTCTTTATCGCCGCGGTCAACATTCTGGGACTATCTACCGTATCCCAAGTTTTAAATAATATCTTGGGTTATATGCCTAAGGTTTTTTCGGCCGCTATAGTTTTATTGGCCGGAGTCCTTTTGGCCGGATTAGTCGAGAGTTTAGTAAAAGGCGCGGTCGGTTCCGTCGCCGTTTCCTTTTCCCGATTTTTAGGGAAACTAGCCAGTTGGATCGTGATGATTTTCGCGACTTTAGCCGCGATTTCAGAATTAGGGATCGCCGCCAATTTTATCAACACTCTGATTACCGGAACTATTGCCATGCTCTCGCTGGGGTTAGGATTGGCCTTAGGTTTAGGAAGCAAAGATGTGGTTAAAGAAATTTTAACAGAATGGTACAACGGAGTCAAAAAAGATCTTAAGCGGGAATAGTCCCGGTTTGGCGGAATCTGACGGCCTGCAATAAATGAGTCGGCAAAATATTATCGTCGCCAACTAAATCCGCGATGGTTCTCCCGACTTTAATTAATTTGACGTGGGCTCTGGCCGACAGCCGGTAATGCAAAGATAATTTGGTTACCAACTCACTGCATTCGGCTGACAACCGGCAAAAAGTTTTGACCGCTTTTGTCCCCATATCCGCGTTGCAAACAATTTTAGTCCCCTTAAATCTTAAAGTCTGGCGTTCTCTGGCTGCTTGAACTTTCTGGCGGATAACTAAAGAGGTTTCGCCGGACGACAAATTCTCCAAATCAGTCGGTCGGACTTCTTTGACGGAAACATGTAAATCAATTCTGTCTAAAATAGGACCTGAAACTCTTTTACGATATCTTTCCACTCCTGCCGGGGGACAGATGCAGGGTTTCCAGCGGCTGCCGTAATTACCACAGGGACAGGGATTGGCCGCCGCCACTAAAACAAAATTGGCCGGATAAGTCCAGGTCCCCACCGCCCGGCTAACTGTCACCACCCCGTCTTCTAATGGCTGGCGCAAGGCCTCCAAAACATTCCGGGGAAATTCCGGAAATTCATCCAGAAACAAAACTCCGCGGTGAGACAAGGATATTTCTCCGGGCCGGGGATGGGTTCCGCCGCCGATTAAGCCCACCCTGCTGGTGGTATGGTGAGGAGATCGAAACGGCCTAAGTTTAATGATAGATTCCCCTTCCGGCACCAAACCGCAAATCGAATAAATCTTGGTAACTTCCAAGGCTTCGTCTTGGGTTAAATCCGGCAATATTGACGGCATGGCTCGGGCCAACATGGTTTTCCCGGACCCCGGCGGCCCTTGTAAAAAGACGTTATGGCCTCCGGCCGCGGCAATTTTTACCGCCTCTTTGGCTTCCTCTTGCCCGCGGACTTCACTCATATCAAATTCCGCTGTCGGTTCGGATAAAATCCGGCCGAAATCAATCGGCGGATGCGGAGAAATTTTTAAACTTTCTATCCCTGAAAAATGACCGATTAATTGTTGAATCGAAACCGCCGGCATGGTTTCAATCCCGGCCACCACCGCCGCCTCTTTAGCATTGGCTTTTGGTAAAAACACCTGTTTAAACCCGTGACCTTTGGCCAAAAGCGCCAACGGTAAGGCTCCCGAAGTATGCCGCAAAGAACCGTCCAAAGATAATTCGCCAAAAAACATGGCCTGACTGGAATCAAAATTAATTTGATTAAACGCCAGCATGATTCCGACGGCAATCGGCAGATCGTAAGCCGGACCGTCTTTGGGCAGATCGGCCGGAGCCAAATTAATGGTTATCCGCCGGGCCGGATTTTTAATTCCGCTGTTTTTTAAAGCCGCCCAAACCCTTTGTTTGCTTTCTTTGACCGCTTGCGAAGGCAAACCGACAATGTCAAAATGAGGCAGACCATGCTCGGAGACGTCAACTTCAACTTCAACCACCAAGCTATCCAGACCGACATTCGCGCCGGAAAAAACCCTGGCTAACATTAAGCCACTCTAACAGAATACTTAAAAGTGTTCAATGTATTTTTTGATTTCACGAGCTTTATTCCATGATGCCGATCGACAGTCTGGAATAAAGAATTTAAATGATAATATTCTTTTATGTTTTCTAAAACAATTCTCTACGCCACCACCAATCCGGGAAAAATATTTGAAGTTGACAGACTTCTTAAGGCTTACGGAATAAAAATGGTATCCCTAAAAGATTTGGGGCTGGATATTGAAGTTGAAGAAGCCGGATCGACTCTGGAAGAAAATTCAGCCATCAAGGCCAAAGCTTATTTTAAGGCCGCAGAAAATTATGCGGTTATGGCCGACGATACCGGACTGGAAATTGAAGCTTTAAACGGCGAACCAGGAATTCACGCCCGCCGCTGGCGCGACGGAAAAACCAGAATGACGGATCAGGAGGCGATCGACTATTGCCTTTACAAAATGAAAAATGTTCCAAAGAGAAAACGGGGAGCCCGATTCCGGACAGTGATCACTTTAGCTTTCGGAGGACGGTCCTCTCCGGACTGCCGAATTGAGACATTTGACGGAATTTTAGAAGGAGAAATTTTGGAAAAACCAATTCCCTTAAGAATTGAAGGCGTCCCGTTTGAGTCCCTATTTTACATTCCCAAATGGAAATTGGTTTTAGGCGAAGTCCATCAAATGCCGGTTGAAAAAAGGCAAAAATTCCTGACCCACCGCGAAATTGCCGTCACCAAAGCTCTACCGAGAATAAAAAAATCTCTAGATGTAAAATATCCTCATGTCGGAAGAAAAATACAATCCATTAAAAAGTCCTTACCATCTTTTAAAACACTTGGCTGCCATACGGCATTTAGTCAAAGACGAAATTCCGGCAAAAGTTATTCATAGCAATAACCCGGACAATCAATATAAAGTAAGGGGGGGCATGGTGGAACGGAGTAATCGGTAATCTGGAAAATGCAACTTGGCGACGACACCCCGGCCTCACTGCGGACTGCGGCAGAAATTACTTGAGCAAACGAGTTTATCGATCGGGTTCTCGCCGCCACCGGCTACGCCAATGTTCTATTAGAAGATTTAAGCTCACTTAAACCCAAAACTGAATAACGTTAATACTCTCTCACGATCGTAAGGTTTTATTTACATTTCACGAGCTTTATTCCACAGTGCCGACCTACCCGCCAGTCGCTAGCGCTATAGGCGCTTGCAGACGGGTCGGCAGTCGCGAATAAAAATTTACTCTCCCTTATTTATCTCCACAAAATTGATCTTGTCCATCGCTACCCAGGGGGCGTGGGTGATTTCGTCGGAGGCCCAGAGGATGGTCGGAATTTGATTGTTGCCGATGCCGATAATCCTTTTTATCATCTCGCCGATATTATCTTCTATCCTTAAAGTATTTGGCAAAATCGGCTCGGCCAATTTGCCTCTGCGGATAATGTAATTATCGGCAATCGCGGTCCCGGAAATAATCCCGGAAGAAATTCCCCCGACCGGATAGGTGTACCACAAACGGCCAATATAAATTCCGTCCCCGACTTTATTTAAAATTTCCCCTTCGGTCATCGGCTGATGAGATTCAATCACCAGATTGGTGGCGTGGATTCCGACCGATGCCGCCGCCACCCGGCCGCCGCCTTCGGAAAACCGAAATCCGTTCCTGGGACTGATGGCGTGACGGATCTCATGGGGATCAACACCTAGTTTAGCAGTCGACTCTTTAGATTTTCTTAGCATTTTACTGGTAGTTCTGAAATCTGATAAAAACCCAACAAGTTTCCCCTTTTCAATCAATAACGTTTTGCCGGTCGAACAACCCTCGCAGGTGATCCGTTTGCTACCGGCGCCGCCTAAAAGCGTCGCGTCATCATATAAAGTTAAAAGCGGGGAAGTCACTTCTTGGCCGTATTTAGCGGTAAATATGGAGGCCCCGAAATCCATCATCCCTAAATTCAGGTTTGGCAAAAGCAAATTTCCGAATAATTCCGTCACCGCCTGCGGCCCGAATACCACTCTATATTTTTTGCCCTCGATTCTTTTGCCCCCGACCGCGTTGACCGCCGCCAAAGCCGCTTTCTTGCCAATTGCGTAAGTCGAGAATCCTTCATCAATCGCCGATTCACTTCCCCAAGCTGAGCCTTTAGCATTTTCTTTTTCCAGCATCGCGGTCAAAAACGATAAAAATACGGTCGATTCGTCAGAATCTTCGATTCCATTAGTGGAAGCCAAGGCCATCCGCTCGCGGATAATGAAATTGTCGCCGTTTAAAATAAAAGCCAGTTCTTTGGGAGACAAATCTTTCTTCTTGGCGTATTGCTCCAATCCGTCAATTGAACCCTCGATAACTTCCCAACTCAATTTGGCCAATAATTCAGCCTCTTTTTTGAAATCAACATCCATCAGTTTATTACTGTTAAAAGTTTCTTTTATTTTGGAAACATCTTTATCTGGTTTTAAAAATCCGCCAAAATCCAGATCTTCCACCGCGTCCCTTTTGGCTTTCTCCAAAGCTTTTTTTACCCCTGCCAAGGAAATATCGTTGGGCTCGTGGCCAAACCCGATTAGTTTTTTATTTCCTTTTTTAAACCAAATCTCGACGGCGATTCCCGAATCCTCTTCCGATTTTGGCTCTTCCAGGCCATTGCACGGTAAATGAGTGGTGTAAACAATCCGCCCCACCGTCCGGTGGTTTACCGAAGCGTAGACGAGAGCCTCGATAATCCCTGGTTCAGACTTGACGTAATTTAACCCATTCTTAGTTATTTGTTTTAGTTTAGATAGTTCTATCATATATAAACTAAAAGATCAAAACTCAAAGATCAAAACCAAATTCAAAGCTTAAAGTTTTTAACTTTTAGCTTAACTTTGCGCTTTGATATTTGCACTTTGCGCTTTAATTTATTCCCCTCTGGCAATCTTCGCCCTTCCCCGTGCCGTCGGACCGCCGTTACCCACCTGTTTGGCTTGCATTGGCTGGCCTTTGCCGCAATTCGGAATCGAAAAGACGGTAAAATCATTTCCCAGAGCATCAATTGACATAAAAAAATCCTTTGAATCCGCCGTGACTCTTCCGTCACGGTAAGCTTGGCCGATCCGGCCATTTTTTATTTCGTAAATCAGCCTGGGAGCGATTTGAAAATTTTCCCGCGCTTCCGAAATTGACGGTATCCGGTGGCCGACACAATAATATCCGTTTTTCACTTCGGAAATGATTTTTGCAGGCGGAGTAGAACCGCCGGCAATGGCCGAAACCGACATTCTAATCAAGGGGACGGCGGAAGCGTTATTAGCCTTGTAATGGCCGTTGGGCGCGGCGCCGACAATCGAAGCTGTTTGCCGACTATTCATAAAATCGTGATATATCCCATTTTTTATATGATAAACCCTTTTAGCCTTTGTCCCTTCGTCGTCATATTTATAAACTCCGTATCCCCCTGTCAAAGTCGGATCGGAAAACGCGGTCAAAATAGAGGATCCGACTTGTTTACCCGCCATATTATTTTCCATATCCCCGAATAACCATGATCTGCCGGCGTAGCCGGTTTCCATTTTTAAGGCCCGGTCTAATTCAGACGGGTGACCGATAATCTCGTGAGCAAAAAGAGCGATCAGGTCCGGATCCAAAACCACAGTTACCGGACGGTTAATTTCCGGGGCCGGTTTGGCGTCGGCCAATATCACCGCTTCTTTGGCAATTTGCTTGGCAAACTCTTCAGCAGTTTTGTTATGGGAATTCCGGCCATCTATCAAAGCCTCCAGCCCTAATTGATTCCCAGTATGGTGATAAAGATCAACCGGTTTGTCGCCGGAATCGTTTTGAGCTAAAACGAATATGGTTACTCCGCTGCTGCACCAGGATTGATCAATCAAGGCCCCTTCGGAAGAAAAAAATATTTGTCTGGTTATCCCGGTATTAACCACCACATCGGACCTTTTGATGCAACCATTAAAAGACAAAGCCGCAGATGAAACGCTCTTGGCCAATTCTGTCATTTCTTTGGAAGTTACTTTCCGCGGATCTTTTTCGTAGACGGCCGGAACGGTGTCAATAACAGCTTTAACCGGAGTCAAAAAAGTCGGCATTATAGATTCCGCGAATTTACCATAGCGCTTTTTAAACCCTGACTTGGCTAAAGAATTTGCCCGAGCCCGAACTTTGGCGACCCTGATCATTTCCCGCGCAGTTTTCGTAAAATTTTTCAGATCATTTCCGCCCAACTGACGACCATAAAATCCGGCCGCCGAGAAACCTTCTTTATCGATAGCCCTCACTCCCAGCGCAAACGACCAATCCTGACTGGTAATTTTAGAATTCCCATTCTCGGAATACGCCCCAACTCCCTCACTGGCTTCAACCCGAATGTCAATATAAGACGCGTCGCCCTCGGTCAAAACTGACGGCAATCCGGTAGATAAACTTTCTTTTACTAAATCTAAGTCGCTAACCCGCATGGTGGCAATTATAACGGAGAAGCTGAAAACGCTAAATCATTTTTCGCGAACGGCCGATAAAATAAGGAACTAATACTTCTCCTATCAATACAATCGGGATTGACAAAATTGCTCCGGCCGGACCGCCCAAAGTCAATCCAACCATTAGCGATATTATAACTATCAGGGGGTTTAATCCGACTGCCCGGCGCATCACCAACGGAACTATTAAATTGTTTTCAAATTGTTGGATCAAAAAATATAACAGGACTACCGCCCCGCCGTGCAGGGGGCTAATGGTAAAACCGACCACCGCCGCCGGGACCATGGATACCGTCGGGCCAATGTTAGGAATAGACTCCATCAAACCGGCAATGATTGCCAGGGGAACCGCGTAGGGTATAGATAAAGAAATCAAACCTATATATACAGCTATTCCTATAATCAGCGATAAAACTATTTGACCTCTGATCCAACCACCGATTTTAGTTTCGATTTTAACCAATAAATCCTCGACTACCACCTCATTGTCGCCAAACCACTGGGTCAGCCGTCCGGATAAATGTTGGCGCTCCAGAATCATGTAATAGCTCATGACTAAAATAGTAAATACCGCTAAAGCATTAGAAAACACTCCGCTTATCACTTTAAAAGCATTTTGCGGAATCGACCCCAGTTGGCTGCTAACTAACGATTGATCAAGTTGAACCCCTAATTGTCCCAAGAGTTTCGGCAACTGGGACAAAAACGCTCCGGTCTGGTCCACTATCGGAGGAACCAAAGCCGCTATCGCGGAAACAATAGCGGACAAAATTCCGATCAAAATTATTAAAGCCGAAATCGAGCGGGGAATCTTAAATTTCTCCAGAATATTGACCAAAGGATTAACCGCAGCCATAATTAAGTAAGAAACGAATATTCCTACTAAAATCCCGTCTATTTTTTTTAAAGCAGCCAAGAAAACTACAAATAAAGCCACAAAGACAATTGTCTTATGGCTAATTTCTACAGTGTGGCGGCCTTCCGACAGAATATTTTTTGCCATAGATTTCATTCTTTTCCATAATACCACCGACAGACATGAGCTTCAATATCCTGGTAATGGTTAGACTCGCCGCTGTCAAACAACTTATCCGGGGAATATTTAGCCATCCACACCAATTGTCTTCTGGCGTATTGCTTTTCGTGAGTGGTCCACCTTTTTACAGCTTCATCTATGGAACATTCCCCATCAAAGTATGGTTTCCATTCTTGATATCCGATAGTAAAGCTCAAGGCGCTATCCCAGCCGTATTTCTTAACCAATCGGCGCACTTCTTGCTCGACCCTGTTCTGTAATCGCTGTCGAACTCTCTCTTCAATTCGACGATCTATCTCCTTAATTGGAACAGTTAAACCAACGTGCAGAACATTATAACAAGGATAATAAGGAGTCTCCTTACCGTTCCGGGACTTGTGAAGTTTACGAAACTTCACAACTTCTATAGCACGGATTAACCGGCGGGGATTGCGTTGATCCGAATCGTTCATTTGATTAAAACGCTTCTCATTAAGATGTCTTAACGCGCCTTGCAACTCCGATAAGGTCAATCTTTCAAGTTTTTGACGGAACTCATTATTTGGCGGAATATTCAAGGTTTCCGGCGGATTCAATAGATTGACTATATATAATCCGGTTCCCCCGACAACTATGGGGAGTTTTTGTCTGTTTTGAATTTCAGGAATCAGTTTGTTCGCCAATTTTACAAAGTGGGCAGCACTCCATTCCTCATCGGGTCTGACGACATCACATTCCCAAGTTGGAATTTCAGCGGAGAATTCTTTGCCGGTGCCAATATCCATACCTTTATACACTTGACGGGAATCGGCAGAGATCAGTTCGCCATTGAGTAATTTCGCCAGCTTAAATGCTAATTGCGTCTTACCAGTTGCGGTTGGGCCTGATATAACCAGCAATTTATTCATAAAATACCGGCCTTTTGTCCAGATTCTTTCTGTTAATCAATTTCTCCAGGATTAACCACCTTTTTTTCTTTACTTCAGCCGGAACATCATCTTTATAGATTCTCCAAGCCGCAGTTCCCGGCCGGGGAGAATATTGGGCCATAAAAGCTACTGTCAAATCGGCCTTTTTAGCCAAATCAACCGTTTGCTTAAAATCTTCATTTGTTTCCGTCGGAAATCCGACAATAATGTCCGTTCCTATAACTACGTCGGGGACGGCCTTTCTTAACCTCAAGATTAATCCCAAATAGTCCTGGCGGGTATATCCCCGATTCATTAACTTCAAGATCCGGTCGGAGCCGGATTGAACCGGCAAATGAATAAATCTGTCAATTTTTGTGTTTCCGGCAATTTCTTCAATTAATTCGTCGTAGAAATCCCAAGGGTTGCTGGTTAAAAATCCGATTTTTTCAATTTCTCTAATTTTAGAAATTTCTTTTAATAGTTTCACGAAAGGCGGAATTCCCTTTGGCTTAATGTATTGAGACTGATTGGGGGGAATTTTTGATCGCGTGAAATTATTGTTCAATAAAAGTTTACGATATCCAATTCCTATCCTTTCCAATCCGTAAGAATTAACGTTTTGTCCTAATAGCGTTATCTTCCTGTACCCCTGTTTAGCCAAGTCTTCCACCTCCTTTAAAATATCTTCCATCGGCCGGCTTTTTTCCCGACCTCGGGAATAGGGAACAATGCAGAAAGTGCAAAAGGAGTTACACCCTTCGGAAATCGGCACCCAAGCATGAATTTTATCCCTTCTTATTGACGACTGGTTGAAACCCACTTCATTGATTGGTAAAACTTGATCCAACTCCGGAATCATTTCCAGTAGTTTTTTTTCTCCATGATGCGTCATGCAACCCGTCAAAATTATTTTAGGTCTAATTCTGACGGGTTGTCCTGCCTCGCCCGTAACGCCTGCGGCTTGCGCTGGCGGGCGGAAGGAACTTTGTAGAAGGGCAGCCGAACGATTCATCTCAAAATAACTAACAACATTATGGATAAACCCTCTCGCCCGGTGCTCGGCCCGCTCGCGGACCGCGCAGGTGTTGACGATAATTTCGTCAGCCTTCCGCCAGCTTGCGGATTTTTTATATCCTCTGGCCTGATAATCTCCCTCGATCCGCTCTGAATCGGATTTATTAGCCTGACAGCCAAATGTCTTAATAAAGTATGTTTTTCCCATAACTCATTATTTCTTACTTATTATTTCTTTAACTGGTAGTATAACAATCATGATCATAAAAAAATCCGTTGTACATTATCTTCCTAGTCACAATATAATTATTACTTCAATTATTTAAATAATTGAAGTAATACAAATTAAGTATGAACAAACACACCTCTGCAATTATTAACATTCTCAAACAAACTTATCCCAACGCCAAAATTGTCCTCAATTATGGAAACAACTGGGAATTGCTGGTTTCCGTCATTCTCTCGGCCCAGTGTACGGATAAGAAAGTTAATAAGGTGACGGTGAAATTGTTTATGAAGCTTCGCAAGGCTAAGGGACAAGGGCTAAGGGCTAAGGGAAAGACAGAAGAAGAGCAAGAGATGGAAAATTTTGCAACAGCCCCGATACAAGAATTGGAAAAAGATATCAAATCTACAGGATTTTACCGGAATAAAGCCAAAAATATTCAGGCGGCGGCACGCATACTGCTTGAAAAGTTTGACGGAAAACTTCCAAAGACAATGGCAAAAATGCTGACAATTCCCGGTGTTGCCCGGAAAACCGCCAATGTAGTTTTAGGCAACGCTTACGGAATTGTTGAGGGCATTGCGGTTGATACTCACGTCCTGCGCTTGAGTCAACGCCTGCATTTGGTTTCTCAAGATAAAATTGGATCCAACAAAAAACCTGTCTATTTTACTAAGAACCTTTCTCCGTCATTGCGAGCCACGACCCTGGGTCGCGGGCGTGGCAATCTCATTCTCGATTATTACAAAGACGCCTCACCGGAAAAGATTGAACAGAAACTTATGAAAATTATTCCAAAAGAAGATTGGTTCGCACTTACATATTTATTGATAGATCATGGCCGTGCCATCTGTAAAGCCCAAAATCCCGATTGCCCGCATTGTCCGCTACAAAAACTTTGCCCTTCTTCGCGGATATAAAAAACCACGCGCTGACTCACATGTTTTTTGTTCCACACTGTGCGCTTCGCGGCTACTTGATTTTCATTACTCATTATTTTCTACTCCTTACTCTTTACTCTCAACTCATTAACTGCTTGCGCTGCTGTATTGGGATAGGGCGTAACGCCAGAGACGGAGAGAGAGAAACAGGAAGCAGGAAGCGAGAAGCAATGAGAACAAAAAGGTTGGCGGCGTCAACAATCCTAATAAAGCCTTCGCTGGGGCCGTGATCATAAATCCAATCGGGATTAAATAAGTCAAAAAAATTCTCACCGGCTGGCTGTAAACTTCCAGTGGCACCCGGGCCATGCTGGTCAAATCCCGATATACCATAATCGAGTGGTCTACTTCGGTGGTAATCACTCCTATAGCCACTACGATAATATGAATTGCCAAGGCAATCAAAAAGCTGACCGCTAACATTATTAGTAGTAAGATTGCTGTCATCGGGTCAGGTCGGATCGAACTTTGGCCGGCAAACCAAGCCCCATAAACCGCCAAAGCCGCTAAGGTAACCAAATCCAAAAAATCCGTGTATCCAGCCATAATCCGGAATAGGGGGTTCATCGGTTTTGCTAAATAAAAATCAAACTCTCCCGACACCACTTTTTGGCGGAAAAAATACACCCCGCGGAAAAAAAACTGGGTGGAAATATCCACCAAGTTATACATCAAAAAGAAAATAATCACCTGTTCTTTGGTATACCCCGCCAACCCTCCGGTCCGGTTGACTAAGCTGAACAAAAATACCAGAAAGAAAACAAATCTGGCGGTTTTACCGATTAAAAATAATACCGAACTGAATCTCGTCGCCAACTGTTCGGCGAAACTGATGTGCGCCAGCTGCAGCCAAACCTTAAAATATTTTTTCATATTTATGTTACGTCAATACTTTAAAGCTATAGCAATAAAGTATTGACATTAATTTTAAATGATTTTTTTATCTTCCTTTTTCGGACGAGACCTGATTTTTCGCACAGCGGAAAATCAGTTGTCACGTCCGAACCAGTCGACCAACCGCTCTTCAAGCCGTCCCGCTAAGCAGTCATTACCTTCCCTCCGCCGAATAAACTAATATTCCTTTCTTCCACACCAACTTGACTATCAAGTAGAAAATAACCGTCCAAACCAGCGTCAATCCGATTCCCCCAACCATTCCAATGTTACCTGTTCTCCCCAAAAATATTTGTGTCGGAAAATAAATCAGGTATGGAAACGGCGTCCAATTCAGGACATTTTGCAGCCCGACCGGCAAAACGTCTAAAGGAAACAAGCTCCCGGCCACGAATTGCAGAATCACGAATAATAAGAACCGTGGTGCCCACACCTGCGGCGTCCAAAATCCCAACAACCCGAACAGATAATTAATAAAATAGTACAGCAAGGTCGCTAACGGCAAAACCAAAATCGCCAACATCCCTAAATTCCCCGGTGCCGGAACCGCAATTTCCGGCCGCAAAATCAAAAACAAAAATGCCAGCTCCCCGACAGAAAATAATAAATTCAGGGTTTTGTCGGCTATATCACGAAAAAACCAATATTTTAAGTTGCTTAACGGCTTGGTTAAAATGTTGGAGAGATCGCCGGAATTAATAATTCCCGCCAAGTCAATTGATCTGCTGGATAACACCAACGATTGAATCACCCATGAAATAAAAATATAGGCCAACATTTTATCTCTGGTGTATCCAAATAATTCCTGATGCTGACCGAAAACCGCCGCCCACAAAAAGTATGCCGTCATCAACGACAGTACCAGTCTTACCCGCCACATGACAAAATTCAGGCGATATACTAGCCCATTAGACCAAGAGATTTTCGCCAAGGTAAGGTATTTTTTCATTGTAAAAAGAAGCAAGAAACAAGAAACGGGAAGCAATGATATTTTCTAATTTACCTTCCTATCCTCATTGTCATGATTTTAGCGTAGAGCATTCTAGATATTTCTTCGCTTTGGGATAAAAGTTCGCGCGAGTTATCCTCTTTAATAAAACCTTCTTCTGTGCAGAATTCGATAAGATACTGTGATTCTTTTAGAGAAGCGAATGACATCTCCAAAAATCGAGCGTGTTCTGTACGAGAGAATCTCGAATATCCTTCGATCATGTTTAAAATAACAGAAACAATTGCCCTGTTTAGTTGTGAGGTAAGACCAAATCGTTCAGAAGTAGGAAATGTTTTTATAATTTGGTAGACCAAATGAGCAAGAGAACTTGCTTTTCGTAAGATGATATTTTCTTTCCACACGCTTTGCATAATTTTTTTATGTCATTGTTTCTTGCTTTTTGCTTCTTGTTTCTTTCCGCCGCTAAAGACGCGGCGGATTATCGCTTCTATCGGCGGTTCTTCGATATTAATATCGGCCACAGGCAGAGTTTCTAACAATTCCGCCGCCCTTTTTGACGCCTCCAGCCGGGGAACTTTTATGACAGCTCTGGGATATTCCCAACTGTCGATTTCTCCGAATTTTTCCAATCTTTCTTTGGGAAATTCTTCTGAAAATTCCAAAGTTAAAATTTTATGCTCGGCATATTTGTCAATGATTTCTTTTAATTTCCCGTCAAAAATTATTTTCCCGTGGTCGATTATGACCACTCTTTTGGCCAGTTTTTTGACGTCTTCCATATAGTGGCTGGTCAAAATAATAGTTGCCTTATATTTTTTATTATATTCGGCGATAAAATCGCGCATCGCTTTTTGCATGACTACATCTAGCCCGATGGTCGGCTCGTCTAAAAACAATACCTTTGGAGAGTGAAGCAGGGCGGCAATCAATTCGCACTTCATCCGCTGTCCGAGAGATAACTTCCGTACCTGAATATTCAAAACGTCCTTTACATCAAGTAATTCAACCAGCTCGTTTAACACTTTCTTGTACTGATCGTCGGGGACCTCATAAATTTCTTTGTTCAAAATAAAACTTTCCTGGGCCGGCAAATCCCACCATAATTGATTCTTCTGCCCCATCACCAAACTCATTTGTTTTAGATATTTATGATCCCGTTTCCAGGGTTCGAAACCCAAAACGCTGATCTGGCCGGAAGTGGGGTAGAGCAGGCCGGAGAGAACTTTTAAGGTAGTGGTTTTGCCGGCGCCATTTGGACCGATGAAGCCAATTAATTCCCCTTCTTCAATTTCAAAAGAAATATCATCCACCGCCTTAACGTCATAATATTTACGAGCCACCAATGATTTCAGCGATTCCCAAAGCCCCGGTTCCTTCTGATGGATTTTATAATACTTAGTCAGGTTCTTGACTGTGATAATCGGCATATCTAAAGATTATATCAACTCTATTTAAGACCATCTGGGTGGAAATTTAAAAAATAAGGATGTTTAAACTTCTGGTTGAATATATAAATATAAAATCTATACTAGCATTAAAGTATGTCCGAATTAACGGAAACAGGAAACCTTTACAAAGAATTGCCGCCAATGAGGGATGCAGAATCTTGTATCGGAGCGGGCGTAGCTTTGGCGATCAAGATGCAAGAAGAGAGAAACAATGAAAATTAGGACGAAGCGCTTTGGTAGCGATGAAGGGCGTAATTTTGGAGAATGGTGCTGTACATAAGGGCATCTTCCGGGTCTTCCATTGCCTTGTCTAATTGCCTTAAGAGTTTCTTGATATATTCGTCCACTGATGAGATTTCAACTTCATTTCTGCGACGAAGAGCCTCCTGGGCGAATCGGTTGGCCATTGTTGTTGATCCTCGTTGAAGACCTAAGGCGACTCGTCTCAAATCGCTTGCTAGAGATTCTAAGACAACTTGGTTATTCATAAGATTGATTGGACGAAGAATTTTGTCAGCTGTTCAAACTGTGCTCGTGTGGTCGGATCTTGGATTTCGTTGCTGGTATTACCTTGATTAGGCCTGATATTGATAACAGAATTGCAGTCGATAATCCTGGTTTCAAGGTCAATTCCGCCTCCCCATAAATCTTTTTGTGACGAGCCCTGATCCAGAAGAACTTTTTCTGATTCGAAGTGCCTGTCGCATCCGGCGGAACAAATTTTCTTCCGAACGTCAATTACGGTTTTAATATAGACGTCAAATAGTTGACGTAGCTTGGCGATTTCTTTTGTAGTGAACGGTTTTGACTTGGTAATAATCATTCATCTAATTGTACTATGAACTGGCGCTTTGGTAGCGGCACAGGGAGAATTTCCAAAACCGGCTACTAATAAATAGCAATAAAATAGTCAGCCCCATCGGCCATAACAGCCAAAGGGGGCTGATTTTCCCCAGAATAATTTCGGCCGGCAAAAATCCCAATATGGCAAACGGCAAAATAAAGGTCAGGATAAACTTGGCCGGCTGGCGGAAAATAGCAACAGGATATCTGGCTATATCCACGGCGTTGGCAAATAAATCAGGAACGTTATACAATCGGTTGGTCCAAAAAGACAAGGTTACAGTCATCAACCACAAAGAGTACGAGATTATCCCGGAAGCCAGCAACGCCAACGGAACCACTCCTGCCATTTGCCAAGAAACGCTGTTAACCTGAAACCCATACCACAATAAATACAGCCCGGCAGCCGCGGAAGGCAAAGTACCCAACCCGATTTGGCGGGTTGAAACCATAAATTGCGAATTTACCGGCTTAACCAATAGCAAATCTAGTTCTCCCTTATTGACATATTCCGGAATTGACTTCATATTTCCGTAGAAAAACCCCCATATAAATGTATTCAATAAATATAAAATCCCCAACGGAATAGCCAGCTGGTCAAAAGTCCAACCGGATATTTCCGGGATGTTAAATAATATAATCCTGAAAAATCCGATATTCACGACAGCCCAAGCAACATCCACCAGCATCCAAACCACGAAATTTTGCGGATATGCCAAATTTTGCATCACTGCCTGAATGAATACTCGGCGGTAAAGCGATAAATATCGAAAGAAAGTTTTCATTTAACCTCCGACACTGATGTACCTTTTGACTCCGATCCTCCACGCCAAATGACTAATCACCAGTAACCCAATCATCCATAAGAAAGCCGGCAGCAAATTGTTGGCGGCTTCACTATTGGTAATCATGCCGGTAAACACAGCCGTCGGCACAAAATAAATATACTTAAATGGCAGACTGTCTGGAATAAATCTCAACCAATCTGGATAAAAAATCAGCGGCAAGACATATCCGCCGGCCACAGTTTCCAAAATCCAGCGCAAATGAACTAAAGAATGAGTCTGCTCCCAATAGAAAGCCCCTGTAGTCACTAAAACTGACAGCGAGTAACGGATAAACGAAGAAATAAATAGAAAGGCCGCAAACAATAAAACGCCGGCTAAATCCGGGAACACCAAATATTGCCTGAAACCAATAATCATCAGGGCGATTATCGGCAGTAGTATTAAATTCGCGAATAATTTCCGACCCCAGGTCACCGGAATAAACAGCTCCGGTGACCTAATAGGTTTAATCAAATACCGGGCAAAAGTTCCGTCTCTGATATCTTCCTGAACGTACTCGTCAAAATAAAACTCCGTCAACCTGGCGGTAACCATTACTACTAAATAGTATGTCACCATTTCCGAGATGCTGACCCGAACCAAGCTTTTCTGATTAGCCAACCACAAAGACCCCATCACAAAGACCGGAATGGCTTCAATAATGATCCAAATGAAGATTTCTTCTTTCTCCTGAATAGCATCTAAAAGCTCGGCTCTAGCCAGGGCCCAATATTTCCTCATGGGGCTATTTTACCCCGCCGGGCTTATAAAGGCAGGATTTTGCTGGTCAGATTGGTACAATACCTGTATGAGGACATTAAAAAAATCTCCGGAAAGAATATTTTTAAGCTTAAAAATTCCGGATGAACTGAAAAAAGAACTGGCTAAAGTCCAAAGGCATCTGGCCGAAAATTCGTCCAATTTAAATTTTGTTAATTCCGATCAACTGCATATTACTTTGGCTTTTTTGGGGTGGATATCCGAAGAAACTAAAAAGCGGGTGGAACGCGCCGTTGCCTTTGTAGCGGCTTCTATCCCGGAATTCTCGGTTTATCCTACTTCTCTTTCAGCCTTTCCCAGAATAAACCGGCCTTCGGTTATTTGGGTGGGATTAGGCGGAGAATCAGAAAAGCTGAATCTCCTTACCAAGAAACTAATTGATATATTAATGAGATTTGGAATCAAGATTATCACATCGGGAGATATTTATTCCCCGCATATAACTTTAGCCCGTATCAAAAGAAAGGGGAAGCATCGCCAATTTTCTGACCTTCGGCAACTCATCGAGGATACCCAAATTAACCTTCGGGATTTTGAGATTCCCATCCATCGGATCATAGTTTATAAATCCGACCTGAGGCATTTTGGGCCACGACATATCCCTATCTTCTTCGCCCCGTTAAAACAATCTAAAACTACCAAATCAATTTCTTCAACGGCCGGCCAACCCTGAAATTAACGACTCTGTGAGCTTTGATCACCCGAGCTTCTTTCTCGCGTCCAAATGGAACAACTCTTTTGTCGTCAACTTTAGATACGTACACGGTTCCAAAACCGGACAAAACTACTTTTTCGCCTTTCTTCAAAGCTTTTTTAACTTCTTCCAAGAAAAGGTTAACAGCTTCTTCGGCGGCGTTCTTCGGCAAATGGGCTTTTTTAGCTACAACAGCGTATAAATCTGATTTTGTCATTTTGTTTCACCTCCCCTCTAATCTAATTTACCATTTAAATAAGATATAGCGGAATAAATTGTTTGCATTCCTATATAACAAGGATAACAAGGGGAAAATTTTTGTCAATAACCAATTACTTGGCCACATCGCTGGCTCTGACCTCGCGGATGGCATTGACGGTGACCGTTCCGGGGTAAGTCATTTCCGTCTCGATCTTTTTGGCGATATCATGGGCTAAACGGGTAACCGAGGCATCTGTTACTTCTTCCGGTTTAACAATCACTCTGATCTCCCGGCCGGCTTGAATCGCAAAAGCCTCCTGAACTCCGGCAAACGACATTGCCAAATCTTCCAGCTTCTTTAATCTGGTGGCGTACTCTTCATAATCTTCATATCTGGCGCCGGGCCGGCCGCCGGAAATTGCGTCGGAAATATAGACGATGACCGACTCCACCGAACTAAGCGGCTCATCTTCATGATGTTCTGCCACGCAGCGGATAACTTTATCCGGCAACCCGAATTTTTTCAAAAGCTTAACCCCTAACTCAATATGGCTGCCCTCTTCGTCGGCCACTATCTTGCCAATGTCGTGCAACAAGCATCCCAATCTGACAGTGTCTACGTCTGCCTTTAACTCGTGGGCTAAGGCTATCCCGATTTTGGTCTCTTCCAAAGTGTGAATTATCATGCTTTGGCCGTAAGAGAAACGATACTTAAATCTGCCCAGTATCTGTAATAATTCAGTCGGTAGCGAGAATACTTTGACTGCTTCTGCCAGTTTCTTGCCTTCCTCGAGCATAATCTTCTCAACCTCTTCTTTAGTCTTAAAGACTATCTCTTCTATTCTGGAGGGTTGGATCCGGCCGTCGCGCAATAGTTTCTCAAGTGAAATCCGGGCGATTTCGCGCCGGACAGAATCAAATGAGCTTAAACGAATTTCTCCGGGGGTTTCGTCCAGATCGACGTCAACTCCGGTCGCCCTTTCAAAAGCCCGGATATTCCGGCCGCCTTGGCCGATAATCCGGCCCTTGGCGCCTTCATCAGATAATTTAACGGCCGAAATGGTGTACTCTGCCGTAATTTCAGTCACCCCGTGACGCATGGCATCGGCTAATATTTCCCGCCCCAGCCTATCGGACTCCTGTTTAATTCTTTGGGCGGCCCCTCTGACTTTTTTAGCCACTTCTTCGTCCAATTCTTTGTCAACTGCTTCTAATAGTTCTTTTTTGGCTTCGTCTTTAGTCAGGGAAGAAATTTTGGCCAACTTATCAATTAATTCCTGGCGATCAAGGGACAATAATTCTCTGGCCCGATCCAAAGCGTCTTTATCCTGTTTGGCTTCGTCGACTTGTTTTTGAATAAGTTGGCTTTGGGATTTAATCTGGGCCAACTCTTCTTTGGCAACTTTTAGAAGTTCGTCGGCAGAATTAGAAACTCCGGAATTGGGATCGGAGTAAGAGACTCGATTCATAAGATCCTTTCTGGGGATTAAAATTATTTAGTCTGTTGGTCATCCTTAAGATGTATTTTATCCGTTAATGGTGATATCGTCAAACGCCCTCTGAATTTGGCTCCAGGTAAAACCCCTTCCGAACAACCACTGTCTCATCTTTGACCTTTGATCTCTCCCATGCAACCCCGCAAATTTTGCGGACTGTTTATCAATCATTTGATTGATTATTTTCCCCCAATCCCGATCCACTACGGAATTTATAATTTCTTCCTCCACCCCTTTCATCTTGAGTTCGTTTTTGATTTTCACTTGACCCCAACCTTGTTTAATTCTGGCTTCGGCCCACCAACCGGCGAATCCACGGTCATCCAAAAAATTTTGTTCCGCCAGCTCGTCTATTGCCTTTTGAACTAATTCAGGCAAATGGCCCTTCTTTCCTAAAAACGCTCTAACTTCTTTAATTGACCTTAATCTAAATGATAGAAAATGGAGCGTTTGCCTTTTGGCCATTTCCAGCTCTTCGTTAATCACATCTTATGGTTTCTTAGCGGATAAAATCTCAACGACTTTTGTTTTAATCGCGCCGAATAGTTTAGGGTCCCCGGCTAAAACGTCTTTGGCCCCCTCCCGGCCCTGGGCTAAAACCTGACCGTCGAATTTGTAGAACGAACCGGACTTTTCAACTACCCCATGTTCCTCGGCCAAATCTAGAAGATCTCCGGTTCGGCTGATGCCGCCAGCATTCATAATATCAAACTCCGACTGCCTAAAAGGCGGAGAAATTTTATTTTTAACCACTCTGACCCGATGGCGGCTGCCGGTGATCACGTCTGAAGAATCGGTAATATTGGCAATTTTCCGCATGTCTAATCTAACCGAAGCGAAAAATTTCAGGGCCTTGCCGCCGGGGGTGGTTTCCGGATTGCCGAACATGACCCCGATTTTCATCCGGATTTGATTGGTAAAAATCATCACCGTTTTACTGCGATTGATGGCCCCGGCCAACTTTCTCATGGCCTGACTCATCAATCTGGCCTGAAGTCCGATGATGGAATCACCCATTTCGCCTTCTAATTCTGCCTTTGGGACCAAGGCCGCCACTGAATCCACAATAATTACATCCACGGCACCCGATCTAATCAAAGTATCGGCGATTTCCAAAGCCTGCTCGCCGGTATCCGGTTGGCTGATTAACAATTCATCTAAATTAACTCCGATACCGACGGCTCTGGTCGGATCTAGAGCGTGTTCGGCGTCAATAAAAGCCGCGACTCCGCCGATCTTTTGGGCTTCGGCGATTATGTGCAAACACAAGGTGGTCTTGCCCGAAGATTCCGGCCCGAAGATCTCGGCAATCCTTCCCCGAGGCATGCCGCCAACTCCGATAGCATGGTCTAAAGATAAAACTCCGGTAGAGATGGACTGAACATGACGGCTCTCGGGACTGCTTTCGCCAAAACGCATGATGGCCCCGGCTCCATAATTTTTTTGGATTTGTTGCATCGCCAAGTTTACCGCTTCCAATCTTTGATCCATGTCTTTGGGATGACCTGTAACCTTATGGTCTTTAACCGGTTTAGCTGATTTGATCACATCTGCCTTTCGGGCTTTGTTATACAGAAGAAATACGAATCGGTCAAGTAGGAGTTATGGGTTAATTTAACGGAATAGTTTGGCGTATTTGCCGGAAATCCAGCCTTCTTGTCCGTCAGGAAGTTTAATCTTATACCAACCGTTATCTGTCGATTCCAGGAATTTATAAGTTTCTTTGGGGTAAATCTTGGTCAACTCCTTGCCGCTAGTAGAGTTGGGCTCGCCGCGAACCCTCAACCAACCGGTAGGAGTATCCAAAATTTCTACATAGGGTTTAGTCGGGGCGGCCTGAGTCGGCTTTGGAGTTGGAATTACCTTAGTTTGACCCTTAGCTGCGGTCGGAGTGGGGGTTGGCGTAATTGAAGTTTCGTCCGGCGCAGCCGATTCGGTTGTTCCCGGAGAAGGAGACACAATTTTGGTCCGGGATAATTGGACTGTTAAAGTCAATTTATGTCCCTTTGGAACCGCCAACGGGACTTTTTTATCGTTATATCCGGCCGAAGAAACTATTACTTCATGATTCCCGTCGGTGGCAAGCGGGATGGTAATCGGGGCAAAACCTTTGGGCTGACCGTCGATCCGGACGGCGGCCGGATCGGGAATCGTCACCACCGCTAATTGAGACTGAGTTTTATCGGAAATTTTTTCCAGTTCCATAATATAACCCTCTGACTCCTGATCGTTATCGCCGGTTGTCCGTTCGACTACTGCCAATAAATCATCGTGAAGCGTCAGAGTAGTTTCCCACGGTTGGCCGGATTGGGGAATAAGCTGCAAACGGTAAGTTTTTGATTTCAGATCGGTTTTTTCAAACGGTGTAGTCCCTTCCTGCTTGCCGTCCAGAATTACCGTGGCTGGGACAGAAGTTACGGCTTTCAAGCCGGCTTTTCCGGCGCCGATAAACGGAATGGCGCAACCGGATAACAACCAAGAAACTAAAAGTAATAGCGGTAATCTTCTCATCTTAAGCTTTAGGAATTAAGTATATCAGCTTTGGTAGAATAGTCTAAAGGTAAATGGTCTGGCAAAGCCAGGGTAATGTGGCGGTCTGTCCCGCGGAGCGGGATCCTGCCCTGCAGGACAAAACTTCTTTATGAGAAGTCAGCCTTAAAATAATAAATGCATTACGTGTATCTGTTAAAAAGTGCTGTTGATCATAGGCTTTATGTTGGTTGCACCGATGATTTAAAAAATCGGTTTTTCAGACATAATTCTGGAAA
This sequence comes from Candidatus Collierbacteria bacterium, assembly GCA_016183365.1. Taxonomy (GTDB): domain Bacteria; phylum Patescibacteriota; class Microgenomatia; order UBA1400; family JACPES01; genus JACPES01. The sequence continues at coordinate 143,378 of JACPES010000003.1, read as the reverse complement.
AGTTAAATCGACAAAGTCTTATCGACCTTGGATATTGGTATATTATGAGGCATATAAAGAAAAGCCCGATGCGACGAAAAGAGAAGTACAACTGAAAATGCATGCGGTGAAGAACAATTTGATGAAGCAAATTAAAGAAAGTTTGAAATAGGGCCTGGTGGCGAAGTGGTAACGCGGCGGTCTGCAAAACCGCTATACAAGGGTTCGATTCCCTTCCAGGCCTCAAAGAAGGGAACTGTCTGTCTAGCGAAGCTAGATCCTGCTCTGCAGGACAAAACCGCTATACAAGGGTTCGATTCCCTTCCAGGCCTCAAAGAAGGGAACTGTCTGTCTAGCGAAGCTAGATCCTGCTCTGCAGGACAAAACCGCTATACAAGGGTTCGATTCCCTCACGCGCCTCAAAAATGCTAAGTCTGTCTTTACCAAATATTTCCAAATATTGCCAGATATATAAACTGGCGCAAATCAGCGTTCTACTGCTTATGAGTTCCGCGTTTGAGCACTAGCGAAGTTGGCAAATTTGCGAAGTGAGCTAGCTGCCACCCGAGGCCACCCCGAGCGACAGCGAGTGGGCTTGCCCCGAGTAGCAACGAGGGGTGACAGCAAACGAGCAAATTCCGCCAACGAGCCAGTGTGTGAGGAACTCGTGCTACTAAATCTTTTTACCCACCTCTATCGTCTGTTCGATCAGGCGGTAGCAGTAGCCGTATTCATTGTCGTACCAAGCTAAAACTTTGACCAGATTCCCCCCGATAACTTGGGTTAAGGATAAGTCCACAATCGCCGATTCCGGCCGGCCGATGATATCGGAACTGACCAAGGGTTCGTCTGTCACTGCCAGAATTCCCTGCCACCGCGGCGATTGGCTGGCTTCAATAAAAGCAAGATTAACTTCTTCTACCGTGGTGTTTTTTTTTAAAACCGCGGTAATATCGCAAATCGAACCGGAAATTACCGGGGCTCGGATAGCCAGGCCGTCAAACAAGCCTTTTAATTCCGGAATTGTTTCTGCGGTGGAAATTGCCGCTCCGGTAGTCGTCGGCACCAGATTATGAGCCGCGGCCCGGGCCCGGCGCAAATCTTTATGGGAATTGTCCTGCAAATTTTGGTCGTCGGTGTAGGCATGAATCGTTAACAGCGAAGCTTTTTCGACTCCGAATTTAGAGTGTAATATTGCCGCCACCGGCGCCACGCAATTGGTAGTACAGGAGGCGTTGGAAATAATTTCACCTTTTTGGTATTGATTGACCCCCAAAACAAAAGTCCCGATTCCGCCGCCTTTGGGTGGAGCGGAAATTAACACTCTTTTGGCGCCGGCACTTAAATGAGCTTTGGCTTTTTCGGCAGTTACAAATATCCCGGTACATTCCAACACGACATCAATTCCGTAATCTTTCCACGGCAATTTGGCCGGATCGCGTTGGGCCAACAATAAAATCGGCGCCGACAAATCCTCGATCATCAACTGTCCGATAACCGGATCGTTATCCGTTGCCTCGGCCGTAGCGTGAAGTTTCGTAAACTTCACGCTACGGTTAAACCGGCCGTAAGCGGTATCGTATTTTAATAAATGCGCCCAACCCTCCGTTTCCATTGAACCGGAAGTATTTATGGCCACTAACTCGATTTTATCGGCGTATTTTTCCGCCAAAATCCTAACCGCCGTTCTTCCAATCCTACCAAATCCGTTAATTGCAATTTTAATCATTACATCTCATCTTATCTTGTCTCTACCTCAAGCGCAACAGGTTTAATTCTGTTCTTCTTCTGATAAAGAAATACTATACTATATAACAATAGAATTGTTTCACGCGAAGTAGTTTTAGATTTTTACTTCGCCCCTAGAGAATTTAACTCTAGCTACGGGGATATTAGCAAACATAACTGCAATAGCATCTTGGGGATCACCATTGATATCTCTTCTGGAGAATGGCTAAATTGCTGTTTGTTTGGCATCGTGACGGTTATTATATCTTCTGGTTAATGGTTGTCAAATTAGGATAGAGCCAATATCAGAATTCTATTTTTAGTTGTCATATTGGAACATTACGCCAATAGATATATATCGATATTTTAAAATATCGATATATATTCTGCGTGTGAGGCATACTACTTTAATTATTTAAATAATTGAAGTGTTTTCTGTAAGGCGCAAACACTGACTGAAAAATATTTATTTTGGAAAGATTATTTTTTGGTTTCTCCTGCTATGTACCTATCCAATGCAATAATCTCAATATCCCGGATACTTTTCACCGGACAGAGTTTCTTTTATATATTTCTCCGGATCAAATCCGACGGAAAAAGCCTTTTCTAAAATTACCTTGGCGATATAAGCATTGCCGAGTTGATTTAGATGCTGTAAGTCTATCTCTCCGACCTTAATGCCTTCAACCTGATTTTCTTCAGATATAAATGTAAATATTCTTTTCAGTGGAAACTGCTGGTAAATATTGAATAAGTCAATCAATTGAAGACTGTCATTTTCCGGAATACTCATGCAGACTTTGGCATAAGACTCATATTCTGGATTTTTCTTAGAGTTTTTTCCGGCCGGAGTTGAAGTGCACCAAATTACTTTCGATCCGCAGTTATTAGCCTTTTTGGGTGAATCCACTCGCAACTGGTTATCGAATCGCCGGTAAACACAATCCAAAATTTATTCTTCGTTAACAATGATTCTTTAATATCCTGAAGGCTTATCATTATTGTTCAAGTTGAGAATTGATATATTTTTGAACTTCTGACCAATCCATGGCTCGCGGCTCCAACACCCATTGTCCATATTTAGAAGTCGGCGGATTAATCAACAATCCCTGCTGTTCTTTAGTTCCTTCGTCTAAAGAAATCTGTTGGATCTGGGATAAATTTATTCCGATTCCGATTCTCCCCAAAGCCAACATTTCGTCATCTCCTAAATCGGTTTCGGTATAGTCGTCGAAAATCTGACGCAGTTGTTTAATTCTATCGGCATTCAAGACGGTTTCTTTTTGCTTTATTTTTAAGGCCAAAGCCACCAAAATCTGCTGCTGCCGCCGGGACCTGGCAAAATCACTGCCTTCTTCCGGGTCATTACTATATCTGGACCTGGCAAATCTCAAGGCCGTATCTCCGTCCATCTGTTGCCATCCAGCCTCAAACTTCACCGTCTCATAAACTTCGGACGGACCCGTCCCGTTAAGCGGGACGCCTGTACGTCCGAACCCCGAACCATCGCTCTTCGCGAGCGCGAGGCTGGAAGCCTCCGGCGCGAAGGAAAATTGGTTTGGGGCTAATCCTTGTTCCACAGGGTATTTCTCATCCGTAAACCCCCTCTTTACCTCCACCTCCACCCCGCCAACCAAATCTATAGCTTTCTTAAACCCTTCAAAATCAACCAATATGGCGTAATGAATCGGCAGATCGGTAACTTGAAATACCGCGTCCCGGGCCAAAATTAATCCGCCCCCCGGCTGTTTTTTCTCGCCGTAATAGTAGGCCGAATTTATCTTGGCTTTCATAGAATTGATCCAAATGTCGCGGGGAATTGAAATGGAGCTGATTTGCTTATCTTTTAACCTGGTAGATAAAACAATCATCGTATCCGTCAAATCAGGGGCTTCGTGCGACGCTCCGCCCCGGCCCAAAATTAAAATATTTGTCCGGCCGTCATTTGATTTTAAGGCCCCGGCCGGATCTTTGAGAATCGAAATTGTCGACAAGGGTTTAAAAAGGTAATTTCCGGCCGCGGAAACCAGCGGTAAAACAATTTTCACTAAAATAATTCCTACCGCCACAACTAAAACAATAATCGACGCCCAAAAAACCGGCAGCCTATAGGGCACCAATTGGCGCTTCATAACGTTAAATCTGGCGGATAATTTTGATAAATTCATCAGGATTCAAACTGGCGCTGCCGACTACGACTCCGGATAATCTCGGCAAAGATGAAAAATTGGTAATATTGGCGCTTTTGACGCTTCCGCCGTAAAGAATCTTCGTTTTTGGCGCCAAATGGTTGAAAACTTTAATCATGTCTTCAATATCTGTAATTTCAGCTGATTTTCCCTTGCCGATCGGCCCCTCCTGAACGCTAATGGCTTCCGGCGGTTCATACATAATCATAATTTTGGCCAATATGTCATTGTCAAACTGCCCCAATTGTTGACGGAAGTTTTCCCGGTCCATCGACACAATCGGAATAATATTATTGTCCAAAGCCTGAATTACTTTTTGAGCGGTTTGCTGAACCGTTTCCTTAAACCATTTTCTTCTTTCCGAATGTCCCAATATAGCGTAAGAAGCTGATTTAGCGGCCATTCTGGCGGTGATTTCCCCGGTGTAAGCTCCGCCGGGATACGCAGAAACGTCCTGCAAACCGACCGTTACGTTAATTGAAAGATTATGTTGCTGAATCAAAGATTGAACTAACGAAAAATGAACCGCCGGCGGGCAAATCGCCACCTGCAAATTCTTTAATTCAAACTTCTTGGAAGAAAACCTCTCCATCCAACTAATTACCTCTTTCTCGTTTTTATTGGCTTTCCAATTAGCAACTATCAGATCAAAGGGCATGGTACGATTATACCAATGACGCGAGAGTTTTTATCAGAGCTAAATCCAGAACAGCGGTTAGCCGTCACTCACGGCGACGGACCGCTATTAATCTTAGCCGGAGCCGGCAGCGGCAAAACCCGCTGCTTAACTTACCGGGTAGCCTGGTTAATGTCCGAAAAACTGGTAGATCCGGATAAAATATTGCTGCTGACCTTTACCAACAAGGCCGCTGGCGAAATGAAACGCAGAGTTGAGACTCTGCTCAACAATCAATCCTGCGAAGCCAGGTACAGGACTGTACTTGGCGAAGCAGGATCCCGCTTCGCGGGACAACTAACAACTAACAACTTATCCCTACCATTTTCCGGCACCTTCCACTCCTGGTGCGCCTGGATTTTAAGAAAACATGCCTCCCGCGCCGGATTAAAACCGGAATGGCTGATTTACGACGAGGAGGATCGGCGCCAATTGATTAAAGAAATCATTTCCGATTCTAAATTAAATTCCAAAAAATTCCGCCCCAATTCGGTTTCGGCCATAATCTCCGAGGCTAAAAATGAGATGGTGACTCCGGTTGAATATATGGGGGTAAGTAGCGGCGAGTGGCAGGAAACCATCGCCAAAATTTACAGCGAATATCAAAAGCGGTTGACCCAATCCGGCGGACTGGATTTTGACGATTTGCTGTTTGAAACCGTTAGATTATTCAACCGCGATCAGGAGCTATTATCCCGCTATCAGGAGCAAATTAAATATTTATTAATAGATGAATATCAGGATACCAATTCCGTCCAGTACAAATTGGCCAAGCAATTATCAGGTAGATACAATAATATCACCGTGGTCGGAGATATGTCGCAGTCCATTTACACTTTCCGCGGGGCTAATTTTCGGAATTTAATGAATTTAAAAAAAGATTATCCGAATCTAAAAGAAATCAGGCTGGAGAGAAATTACCGTTCCAATCAACCGATATTAGACGCCGCCCACAGCCTGATTTCCCGCAATAAACAGCATCCGATTTTAAAACTCTGGACCGACAAAAAATCAGTTTTCAAACCAAAGCTTTATACCGCTCTTTCAGAACTGGAAGAAGCCAAATTCGTAGTCACCTCAATCGGTTATGAAAAGGCCAAGGCAAATGGTCAATTTAAGTTTAAAGATTTTTCGGTCCTGTACCGGACCAACGCCCAATCCCGGATTTTTGAAGAAGCCCTGTTGGGAGCAGGTATTCCGTATATTTTGGTCGGAGGGATCAGATTTTACGAACGGGCGGAAATAAAAGATTGTCTGGCGTATTTAAGATTAATTTATAATCCGGCAGATAAACTGTCTTTAACTAGAGCTCTAAAAATCGGCCAAAAACGTTATCAGGAATTCCGTAAATTCATAGATAACTTGATCATCAAAACCACCCGGGAGATTTTGGAAGGAGTCATCGCCGCCACTAAATACTTAGATAAACTGGATCCGGAAGACCCGGAAGACGTCGGTCGGATAGAAAACGTCAAAGAATTGTTGTCTGTGGCGGAAAATTATCCTGACTTAGGAAGATTTTTAGAGCAGGTGGCTTTACTTGAGGATCAACAAATGCGCCGCCGCAGCGGCGAAACCGACGCCGTCACTTTGATGACGCTTCATGCCGCCAAAGGTTTGGAGTTCCCGACGGTATTTTTGTCAGGATTGGAAGAAGGCTTGCTGCCTCATAGTCGCAGCTTATTAAAATCAGAGGACGTCGAAGAAGAAAGACGGCTGATGTACGTCGGGATTACCCGGGCCATGGATAATTTATATTTGACTAACGCCAGAAACCGGATGTATTTTGGATCCAGGGGAATATCGATCCCGAGCCGGTTTATTTCTGAAATCGGGGAGGAGAATTTAGAGAGAGTGTAAATCCATTGTCATTCCGGACTTGATCCGGAATCTATATATCATATAAATAGATTACTGCTTTCGTAGGAATGACAGGAAAAATAAAAATTTATGGAAATCAAAACAGTTGACACAGACTTCCGTCAAGAATTTGACAAAACAGCAGCCCACCCTCTCCAATCCTGGAGCTGGGGGGAATTTCGGGAGAAGTTGGGGCAAAAGGTTATCCGCTTAGGGAAATTTACAGGTGGCAAATTAATTGAGGGGATACAAATCTCAATTCACCAAATTCCCCGCACGAAGTGGACGATTGGATATTGTCCCAGAGGAATAATGTTGGATAAAGAATGGATTGATGCGGTTAAATCAGAAGTAAAAAAATATAATTGCATATTCGTAAAATTCGAACCGAACATTCAAGTCCATAAAGGCTTGACCTTGGAGTTTCAAGGCCAGGCCTTATCAGATTTAGGATTGAAATCTGGGAAGTCTTTGTTTACTCCATTTTCTTTTCAACTTGACTTGACTAAATCTGAAGACGAGCTGATGGCGACAATGAGGCCCAAAACCCGTTACAACATTCGGCTGGCAGAAAAGAAGGGGATTGTCGTTAAGGAGGATAATTCGGATGAAGCGTTTGAAGCGTTTCAGAAATTGACGGAAGAAACAACTTCACGCCAACGCTTTTACGCCCATGGCCGGAAATACCGCCAATTGATGTGGAAAACTATGAAATCCGCTGGCATCGCTCATTTATTGGTCGCCAGACTGCCCCAACAACTAACAACTAATAACCAACAACCAGTTTTATCCGCCTGGATTTTGTTTTTCTTCAATGGCATCGGGTACTATCCTTACGGCGCCAGTTCAAGTGAAAACCGGGAATTGATGGCGAGCAACCTGGTGGCTTGGCGGGCATTGCTGATGGCCAAAAAATCCGGCTGCAAAATGTTCGACTTCTGGGGAAGTTTGGGGCCGGAGCCCGATATCAAAGACCAGTGGTACGGATTTCATCGCTTCAAAGAAGGTTATGGCGGAAAATTGGTTGAATTTGTCGGCACTTGGGACTTAGTCCTCAATCAGCCTATTTATACTATTTATAATTTAGCAGATAAAATCAGATGGACATTGTTGAGAACAAATTTGTTAGCAGGGGGGTGAGATAGAATGGAAGGCGAAAAAGATTTACCGTCCGTGAACACCGGCGGGAATCGGGTCTCAAAAGAAGAAGAGGAATTTTTGGCCAAATTGTTCAGCGCAAAGAATAGGGGGTCTAAAGATTTAAATCCCGATGAGAGACAGACTATTAGCGAAGTAAATAAAAAATTCAAGCCTGTCGGGAGAAGCGTGTCAGGGCCGATCAGTCCAAATTGAATGATTAAGCTAGGCTGGCCGATTTTAATACTGCTGGGAATTATTCTGTTGGGGATCGGGTTTTGGCTGGGAAAACGAACTCGGGTAACCCTTATACCTAATATTTTGCAGTCTCCGCAATTGACTATCGAAACGAAATCAGAGGGTATCAATGTTAAACGGGTTATCGATGGCGACACCATAGAATTGGAAAACGGAGAAAAAATTAGATATATCGGGATTGATACGCCGGAGACTTTGGATCCAAGAAAGCCGATCCAGTGTTTTGGCAAAGAGGCGGCGCAGAAAAACAGAGAATTGGTGGAAGGAAAACCGGTGTGGCTAACCAAAGATATAACCGACAAGGATAAATACGGCCGATCATTGCGATATGTTTATTTAGGCGATCCGGATCAAGAATCGTCAGTATTCGTTAACTTGGAATTAGTCAAACAAGGTTTTGCTCATTCTTACAGTTACCCACCGGATGTGAAATTCCAGGATTTATTCGTTGTCGCCCAAGCCAAAGCCCGAGAAAAAAATCTGGGCTTATGGAGTTCTTGTCTCGCGGAGCGAGATCCTGTTCCGCAGGACCCGACCTCTTCACCTGTCCGCCTGGATGCGGAAGTTTCCGGCGATTGTTTTATCAAAGGCAATATTTCTGCCTCCGGCGAAAAAATTTATCATCTTCCCGGCTGTGGCTCATACGACAAAACAGCGATAGACGACTCCCGCGGGGAACGCTGGTTTTGCGCCGAATCAGAAGCCATCTCTGCCGGCTGGCGCAAGGCAAAAAATTGCTAATCAAATAAGGCCTGGCCTTACTTCGCAAGGCCAGGCCTCTCAAACCGTCTTTCATCCGATACGATACAATCAAATTATGACTTTTAGGTTTTGTCCTTTATGCGGGACGGGGATGGAGCCGTTTACCGAAGATGGATTTCCACGGGAGAAATGCGGCAAATGCGGATGGGTCCATTACCATAATCCCCGGCCGACGGTATCGGCGATTATTGCCAAGAGTAAGAAAGTACTGCTGTGCAAGCGCGCGGCCGGGCCGTTTGCGGGGAAATGGGATTTGCCGGGAGGATTTTTAGAAGAACAGGAATTGGCAGAAGAGGGCATAAAAAGAGAAATGCGGGAAGAACTGAAAATTGAAATAGAAATTGTCAGGTTGGCCGGCATTTTTGGACCAACCTATTATCCGTTCGGAGGCCAAGATGTATATAACACCGATATTTATTATGAAGTTAAAATTCCCGATGGCGAAATAAAAGCAGTCGAAGGCAGTGACGTCGTCGAAGTCGGCTGGTTTGAACCAAATAATTTGCCGGACATGGCCTTTTCTTCAAACGTCGCCGCAATTGAAAGCTGGGGAAAAACTTCAATTATTTAAATAATTGAAGTTTTGTATTCGCCGAGGCATGATCCCTCCCGACTCTTGTCCAGGAATAAATAGTTCCTTTGCCTGATAGCTCAACGATCTTCATCATAAGTTTTCTACGGCAGCAGTCGTCTCTGCCGATAAAACAATGGCTCAAATTGCTTTATTTCAACAGTTCCCGGCTTCTCATCAAATTGGCGCAAGCCATGATATCCAATTGCCGCGCATTCGGGGCAAATTTCTCTAGGCGGAAACTGTAAATGTCCTTCCGGACAAATACTCCCCCGTAGTCCCCCTGATATCGTACCGTATCTGGCATTCTGCAGCCTCCATTCGCACGAAATTCTCCAGCCTTCGTTCATATATCTTATTAGTCGTTATTCTTTAACCAACCACACAAACAAAAGTGGTATATAATATTTTTGTGAGCGAAGACAAGAAAAACTCGGGGTCTGCCTCGCCCGCAAGCGGGCAACTGGCTATCAATCTGGACACGACTCCAATTCTGTATACCAATAATATTCTGATCACTGCCGGCGAAGACGGGGTGGTATTTGATTTTTGCCAGCGGGTGGGGAATACTCCCCAAGCCAGAGTGGTGGCCCGGATCGGAATGAGTCCGGCTCACGCCAAAAAATTCCTGATGGTGCTTAAAGATCAATTGGATAACAACTCAAAGACTGGACAAACAGGTAGCCGGACAGTAAACTAAACTTATGGGCAAATTAATTAACTGGCTCAAATCAAATAAACTGACGGTGGTATTGATAATCGCCGTCGGCTATTTATTGTGGCAACAAAATTATCCCGGACCGATTCGTCCTTTGTCACTCAATCAACAGCGCTTCGGCGGCGAAATGATGACAGGTGCGGTTTTGCCTAAAACTGGCGGAGGAGCCGCTAACATGATGCGCTCAATCTTGCCGCCTGATTCTGAAGCCCCACCGACTTCCGGACAAGATCGGTTGATAATCCGTGAAACAACTCTGTCTATGGTAGTCAAAGACGCTTCCAAGTCGCTCAAAACCATCCAGCAGAAAACAGAGAGTTTGGGCGGATACATGGTTAACTCTCATCTGTCTAAACCGGAGGAATCGGCCAACGGGACGATTACGGTGCGGGTGCCGGAAGAAAAATTGACAGAAGCGTTGGAGGCATTCCGGCGGGCGGGACTGCGAGTAGTTGACGAAAATGTGTCGGGAAGGGATATTACTGATCAGTATGTGGATTTGGAAGCTAGGTTGGCGACATTGAATAAAACAAAAGCGAAGTTTGAAGAAATTTTGGATAAAGCGACACAAGTGCAGGATTTATTGAATGTTCAGCGGGAACTGATTAATCTGCAGTCGCAAATTGATTCGATAAAAGGCCAGCAGCAGTATTTGTCGCAGTCGGCGAAATTGTCGAAAATTACGGTGTATCTGTCCACCGACGAATTTTCGCTGCCGTATTCTCCGGCCGATCCCTGGCGGCCGAATGTGGTATTTAAACTAGCAGTGCGGTCGCTGGTTACCAATCTGCGTAATATCGGCTCGGCCATAATCTGGATCGGAGTTTACTCGCCGGTTTGGGTGCCGATTTCCTTGATTGCCTGGTTCTTGACTAAAAAAAACAAAATAAAGGCCTAGCCGAGAAGGTCGCGAAATTTCACCGGCAATTTACGGCTGGCTTCGCGGAAAGTCAGGCCGGACATTTTATGTTTATACCGCTTGACAAAGTTAAATGCTACTTCCGGTTCAACATTGGCAATTTCTCTTAAGGTCCAACCTATGGCTTTGCGGATGAAAAATCTTTCTTCTTTTGACCAACGCACGCCTTCATCAAACATCGGTACAACCAGTTCGCAAAATAATTTCTTGTCACCGTCACGGCGCCTAAATTGCAGAATTTGAGATAAAATCGCCGCCCGCCGAACCCAAAAATTTTTTGACTTGGTCCATTTGGGCAGATATTTCAATGCCGCCATATCATTATCAATCATGGCGCCAACGACATGGATGGCGATTTCGTCCAAGTGGTCCCAACCGGTGACTTCGTTAATCATTTTCTCCACCAGCGGCATTTGTTTAACAGTCAAACGACCGGAAACCAATTGTAGAATTTCAATCGCCAAGGATTTCTCTTCATGCCATTCACTATCCCATAAACTTTCTGCTAATTTCCCGGCCTCATCAGGCTGAAGCGGTTGATGTTTTTTAAACCAGTCTTTGATAATTTTGTACCGCTGCGGCACCGAAACTCCGTAAAACTTCCATGGCGACTTCAAATATTTCTTCTCGCCAGTTGCCCGTTTTTCATCTCCCGACTCTTTCAATCTCTCTCTAAACCAATCATGTTCATTATCGAAATCTATATCCATTTCCAAAAAGTTTTGAAAAATAAATTATATCGATATTTTAAAATATCGATATAATTAAAATGGTTCCTCGGCTTCTTTAACTTTCTGCCATTGGTTCTTTTTTCTGGCCGACCAGTTTCCTGGGCCACTCCACAGTGGATTATCATTTATTGCATTGTCGAGCCGATTTTTTTTCTCACGGTCTTTAGCAGAATCATGTTTAAGAACTTCGTTTAGTAAAGAGCGGAAACCGAAGCCCTTAGTATCCAGCCATATTTTTACCCTCCAAATCGTAGCCTTTGAGACTTTGAGAGTATTATCAATTCTTTCGTAATCCTCCCCCTTAAGGATCATTAGGGCGATGGCAATCCGCTTGGCCAACATTGTTTTTTCGGTTTCAGTCAACAGACTTTCAACAAAACTAACGGTAGTTTTCTGATCGTTGCATCTTTGGATGCAATCAATTAAAAGATTCTGGATCTTGGCTCCGACTTTTGGTTTTATAAAACGACGGGAAATTTGCGCCATATAATATATCAATATTTTAAAATATCGATATCTATTGTCAAGTATATTCTATGCTTCGGAAGCAATTAGACTAACCGATTCTTCGGGATGATGAAGTAAGAAATCGGGATTTTCCGATTTTATTTTGGAGATTAGAAGTCATCTTTTTTATACATTTGTATCAAATTAATAATTTCTCCCCGGTGAACCACTGACTTTGGCAAAACTTCAAACTCCGTAAATCCCATTTTTTTATATACATAACAAACCCGCTGGTCATTGCTAAATACTTCTAAAGTCACAATTAAGAATCGATTCCGCAGAGGGCGGATATTTGTTTAAACAGAAGATTGGCGGCTGGTCTTGGCAGGCCGAGTAGCTTAATCACCTCATCTTTTTTATTCATCATGTCGTGGCATAAAACTATATCTGCTGACAATAGTTTCTGTTTCTGATCTGCCGACAGCGAAGACAAACAGGTGACCGGATGAAGGCCGGATCCTTCAATTAAATACTGCAAAGATCCAATTTTAGGATAACTCCAGGCCAACATTTTTAATCCGACGCATTCTCCATAGGTGATGGCGTCGTAGGTCAATTTGGTATTGGTTACCAGCCATGCCCGATGAAATTTTAAATTTTGGGCAGATTTTTTGGATCCGGATACCAAATCATCAAATCTGGCCTTAATGTACAAAGCCACTTTGACGTCGGACCGGCCTTCGGGCCGGGTATGAAATTTACACTCCACCATCAGCCGTTCTTTCCCTTTAATCGCCACCACATCAATTTCGTGGGTGACGCACTTTCCGGGAGCGATAATGTTGGTTTGGGTTTGATAGCCGCTGTGGGTCAAAAGCCTGGCGATAAATTTTTCAAACGGGTATCCGGTCGGCCCCAATTCCGCAATCGCCGATTTCAAATTGTATCTGTCGCCAACAGACTGTTTCTCTTTATGGAGTAAGCCATAAATCCGCTCATAAAGCTTTCGGGTGGAAATCCCGTCAAATATCTCCTGATTGATCTTAATTAAAATTGAATCAATCAATCTATCATCAGCCCCGGAATTCCGCAAAGACCGCTCGACCTTTTTGGGGTCAAACGGTTCCATTTGGCCGGAATTTTTTAAGACTCTCATCATTGAAACTAATGTAGCCGATTGACCCACTATTTGTCAAAGCCTATTTTGGCAACTCGTTAACCTTGGCCAATAACTCGGAATTTCTAACGGCCATTTGCGGGTCATCCCAAACGAACTTCACTTCTCCGTTTTTATCAATCAAAACATAAGAATGCCCCGGAAATTGGCCCCGGTGCATCGACGATGCCAGATCCAAAACACCATAACTGGCAGATGCTTTTTTATCTTTGTCAAAAAGAACGGTGGCTGGGGCCAATTCCGGCATTTTGGCGATTGCTTCCGCCCACTGGGATTTGGTATCAACGGTGATGTTTAGAATCGTCACCCCGGCTTGTTTCAAAGCCGCATCTTTTCCAAAAGCGACAATTTGATTCCAACAAGCCGGATAACACATCAGCCCTTCGTTAAAAAACAGCAATACATTTTTTCCCTGCAACGACTTGAGATTGACGGTCCGGCCATTATAGTCAACCAAAGAAAAATCCGGCGCCGGTTTATTCAGCAAGTTCTTAAACACCGCCTCATTTGCGGGTTGTGGTTTGTGGTGATCGTCCGTGGATGTGGCCTGACTGATCTGGGGCTTGGGCGAAACCGGAGGTAAGCGCAAAATTAGTACTATTAGAGACGTTAAAATACCGCTACCAAACAATAATAATATCCAATCTTTTCTTTTCATTATTTCCACCCCCTTTCCTTAAATTGTCTAATGGATAATTTGACAATCAAAATCATGATAGCTATAACCAGCCCGGCTCCCAGATACTCAATTACCGGACTGGTTAAATTTGAGGCTGTCCGATTAATCCCAGCCAACCAAAGGTTTGCCTTAAATTGCGCGTCTGATTGCATTAATAATTTATTTGTCAAAGATAAATATAAAACATAAGCGCCAAAAAGAACAAATGTTGTCCCGGCAATCAAATTGGAAATTAGGATAGACCAACTAATTCCAGCAACTTTAATTTTTATGCTCCGGCGGAACAGCCAGAGTTTGTTGGTTATGCCGGTTTTATCTAAAACCACGGCAATCAGAAATAACGGCAACGCCATCCCTAAAACGTAACTTACGGTATAGAGTCCGCCCAATATCAAAGATCCGGCCAGAGATGAAACTGTCAATACTCCGATTAAAACCGGCGCGCAGCAGGTAGTCGAAATGGCTGAAAAAATTCCCAGGATAAAAATCGAACCAACGGTATATTTAGATAGTCGCGGATGGACCGGCGAAGGTATGGCAAACTGCTTTCCGGCTAAAAGAAAAATCCCCAACAGCATCATAAAAATAGCTCCTACGGAAAAAAGGACACTGTGGTATTCCCTTAAAACAATCCCTACAAACGAGATTCCCAAACCGATCGGCAAAAATACCGTTAACAGTCCTAAGAAATAGACAAACGTCATAAAAAATATCATTGTTCTCTGTTTGAAGACTGAACCGAAATACGAAGGGAGCAAAACACCAATACAGCAAGGGGCGAATAACGCCGCGCTGCCGGCGATAAAAGAAGTAACTGCCGAAAAGCCGATCAGAGAATTCATAAACTAATGTTTGTGTTTTCCATCTTTCATCATCCAGACGTGCATAAGCGGACATGCCAAAATAGCGCCGGCAAAAAACAACGTTCCGGCAGATACTTTGAAAACAGAAACTGCGATGACCGCGATAACGGCCAATCCTAGACAGACGACAAAGATTTTTTTACCATTCATCCCCGCCATTATAGAGTACCCCGGGAAAATATTCAATGAATCGAATGTTCCTGACGGCTATTTTTTTACAAAATAGTTGTAAGTATTGGCAAAAACGTAGCCAACTAGCCAAGTCCCTCCGGCAGACGTAACCAATCCCAGGATAAATGAACTAAGCGACAGATTCCATCCGGAAATCTTGCTTATTTCCAATCCATGGAACCACGATTGGGCAATCGCCATCGTCAGATCAGGTAAAAGAGCCACAGCCAACCGGCAAAAAATAAAAATTATTGCCACTGTTACAGCCGCGGCGTTGGCAGTGGCATTTGGTTCATGCTTCATATTTTTCACCTCCTTTCCTCAAGAAATAGAATATTCCACCGGGGTATTAGACGTCAACATTATCTATCTCAATTACCTGAGTGTTGGCCAAACATTCCTCCCCGTGTTGGATCTAGTTGAATATTTTGAGCCGTCACGCTGCCGTCGGAATTTTCGGTCCCGAAAACCCGACTAGAAATGACAAAGAGGGTGAATACGTTGGAAAGTTCTGCGCGATGCGGGCCTGTTCGAACGGTTGAAATTTCAACCCAAAACTTCCCCACAAAAATTTTCAAAAATATCTTCGCTAACTATAGTATGTAGCATCAAAGTTAGCAACTACCTATAATTCTTGTCAGAACAATGAAAAAAGATATCCTTATTAAATTTGGACAAAAAGTCCGCGAAGAGCGACTTAAACAAAAATTGTCGCAAGAGCAGTTTGCAGATATTGTGGGAGTGCACAGAACATATATAGGAATGATTGAACGTGCGGAAAAAAATATTACACTTGAGAACATCGAAAAAATTGCCAAAGCGCTAAAAATAAGAATTTCTGACTTACTCGATAATTTATGAAAGCAATCGATAAACCAACCAGCTCAAAAAACGGAGTCTGGCAAAAGTTGCTCGATGCGTTGTATGCCAAGCTTGGTAAAATCGTTACCAACGAGGAATTGATACAAGTTTCCGGCCAACACAATTACGCGCGAAGAATTCGAGAGTTGCGCGCGGAGGGCTGGAAAATTAAATACGTAAATAGTGACAGAGGTTACATTCTTAAATCAGTAAAAAAATCTACAAAGTCGGCGGACAAATATATTAACCTGAAGCTACGGTCTAAAATTCTTGAACGGGATAATTACACCTGTCAGACTTGCGGGAACACAAATAAGGATAAATCTTCCGATGGGATACGGGTAAAATTGGAGATTGATCACATAAAGCCGCTAACACTCGGAGGAAAAACGACAGAAAATAACTTATGGACACTCTGCAGCAGATGCAATGCGGGTAAAAAATCTCTCCTAGCTTACCCCGAAACGGCAAAAAATAAAATTATTACCCTTAACCTGTCTGATGACCTACGTTTGAAGATAACTGAAGTCGCGGGGAAAAGAGGCATCACTGTCAACGCTCTTCTGCTTGATCTCATCAAGAACAACCTCAAATAATTTACGTATTTCTAATCCCACTTTTCTCGCCAATTCACACGGAACGGCATTACCAACCTGTTTGGCGACGTTTATATGAGATCCGACTAATATATAATTGTCCGGAAATGTCTGAAGCCTAGCCGCCTCCCTAACCGTAATCGGCCGATGGGCTTGCGGGTGCAAATATCTTCCTTTTTCCGGCTTAAAAAATTCCGTCCTTATTGTCAACGAGGGCTTACTCCATTCTAACCTTCCAAAAACGTCCGTCGATCCCGTTTTCTTTTTTATCCAGCAATTCGGCATGAGCTCAATCGGCAGATTAAATCTGTTCCCGCCCGGAGGCACTGTCTTATATCTAGCTAGTGATTTAGCCGTTGGGTTTCTTCCCACGTGCCAATTCTCTCCATCCGGCTCCAACGGAAGATCTCGAATAACATCACCCACTGTCCTCCACGGATCCTTTCCGTTTGAATCAATCGACATTTGACCAAAGCCATGATGCGTTGGCTCCGGGTGTTTTGGCGCTCCTATTCTGCTTCCGATTATGATTGCTCGTTTCCGTTTTTGCGGCACTCCGTAATCAACTGCATGCAATATTTTTGCTTCAATAATATAACCGAGTCGTTCCGCCGTAGATTTAACTTCTGCAAACTCCTGACTCTTCAGTAATTCGGGAACATTTTCCATTAAAAATACTTTTGGAAGAAAGTGCTCAACAAAACGCATGTATTGTCGCCACAGCTGATTCCTTGGATCATTCACTAATCTTTTGCCTAAAGCACTAAATCCTTGACACGGCGGCCCTCCTACTATCATATCTACATCAGATACCGGAAGCTTCTTTTGAAACACATCGAGATCAACTAGGGAAATATCTCCTTCTTCTACAATGATATTTTTATGATTTGCACACAACGTTTCGCAACTCCAATGATCCCAATCGGTTGCGGCAACCAACTTAAACCCCGCCTGCTCAAGTCCGATAGACAAACCCCCGGCTCCGGCAAATAAATCTATGAATGTTGGATTTATATTGTTTTTCATAATCTTTTATGTAACAAGTTAATCAGTCGGTTTTGTTTCTTGGTTTGGCATTCCCATATGATAATTGGTTTCCAACCAAGATTTTTGAGTTCTTTTATATTTTGTTTTTGTCTTTCTACGTTTTCATCCAGTTTATTTTTCCAGAACTTGATGTTCGTACTTGGTTTTACATTTTTACCGCAATTATGTTTATGCCAAAAACAACCGTTTATGAAGATTGCCGTTTTTTGTTTACCGAGAACTATATCAGGCTTTCCCGGTAATTTAGAGACATGCAATCGATAGCGATATCCCAAAGAAAACAAAATTTTTCTGACCATAACCTCCGGTTTCGTGTTTTTCCCGGCGATCAGGGACATTATGCTGCTTCGCTTTTTCTTTGAAAAAACATCTGTCATTCTTTTGGAAATCGGGCAAGCTGTTCATTAATCTCCCTTTCTTATTAAACCACAAAACTTTCCTCTTATTTCAAGCTTTTTCGGATAGATATTCGCCAATGATTTATTTCGGGGTTCAAGATAAGCCATTCCGTTTTTTTGCCGATAAACTTTCAGGGTTGCGCCTTTTTCAGTTATGGCAACCACGCGATCACTGTCCTGCGCAGTTTTCTGATGCCGGACTACGATAACATCACCATCGAGGATATTATCGTCCTCCATGCTTGTCCCTTTAACTTCGAGTGCATAATAATCGCCTTTTCTGCTGATCATGGATAACGGCACGTCTATCGGTTCGGGATTTTCAATCGGTTCTATCGGTTCTCCGGCGGCAATGATGCCAAGCTTAAAAATGCGACCGGATTGCTGAATTGTTGTGCTAATTCCGCGCGCCATGTTATCGGTTTTTTGGAGAAATCCCCTGTTTCCCAATTCTTCCACGAAATGCTGGGCGGTACTGACGGATTTTCGGAAATGTTTCGCTATTTCATGAAGCGACGGCGAATAACCGTTGTCCTTGACAAAGCTCTTAATAAAATCAAGTACCCGCTTCTGCTTCGGAGTTATGGTCATTTGAACATTGACTTTCATAGGCAGTTGTTATATTATTAGTTTATTACTTTTTTACTACTCATGTCAATAGGGAAAATATGGCGATTAGCAACGATCAATTACAAACGTGGGCAAACGCACCTGCGAGTGCAAAAATTCAACATACCAATGAGCAGATAAGAAAAGCTCTATCTCTAAGTGAGGCTCTCAAACTCCGAAATTTTGAAGTGTACTTGCAGGGTTCTTACGCTAATAGCACCAACACCAAGTCAGACAGTGATGTTGACATCGTTGTCCAGCTGAACTCAACGTTTTCACCCAACACCACCAGGGTCAATGCGTTTCAAAAAAGCCTTTTTGATTTAACATATTCCAATGCAGCCTACCACTGGTCAGATTTTCGGCAAGATGTTATCAATGCGTTAATTTCACATTTTGGGACATCAAAAATTAAAACAAGCGGAAATAAAAGCATAAAATTGATTGGAGATCAAAATTTACTAAATGCAGACGTTGTACCTTGTCTCCAACATCGAAACTACAACAGTTTTGATTTATCCAACAAAAAAGACTATGTAGAGGGAATGAAATTCCGGACCATTAGAGAAAACACGGAAATAATCAATTATCCGCGAGTACATATTCAGCACGGCGAAGACAAAAATGCCCAGCACAGAACTGATGAGATGTATAAAGATATTGTGAGAGTGGTCAAAAATATACGCCGAAAGTTAGTTGAGGGTGAATGCTTTGACCAAAAAACAGCACCTTCATATTTTATTGAATGTGCCATTTATAATGCTCCGAATGGTCATTTTAACGGCGATCATCAAACTTCGCTTACCTACGTATTTGATTTTATATTAAGGAAATGCGATGCGGATCAATTATTGACGGTAAGCCATCAACACAAGCTTTTCGGAGATAAACTCTGGCAATGGAATAAACTTGATGCATCAAATTTTTTCACACTGGCAGAGCAGTATTACATTAACAACTGAAACAACTAATAGTATATGGGAGTGGATTTTAAAAAGACAAGCCACATTATTTTATTTGCAGGCGTCATGCCATTGCTGAGCCTGCTTATAGCATGGCTGTTCAGTAAAATCTTACCAAGCTTGCCATACTGGGTGGACACTTTGTCTCCGATCTACGGTTACGGATTAATATACTTGCTCTTTGATCGATATTTATGGCGGTGCCCCATTTTTACAGCATTTGGGATAGTTTCAATTCCCAATTTGAACAGACGGTGGAAAGGAAAACAGCGATCTTCTTATCAAGAAAATGGTAAAAACGTTGAGGTAAAAGGTTGTCTTGAGATAGAACAAACTTTTTCTTCCGTGTTGGTAAGGGGGTACTACGAAAAATCTAAATCAGAAAGTGTGGTTTGTGCATTCACAAAATTAAATAGTGAAATATATTTGTTCTATGCATATGACAATGACCCTAACACACTAAAATGCGGCACAATGCAACAACATAAGGGTAGTGGGAAAATACGATATCTTCCAGCAGATAATCGAATTGAAGGTTTTTATTGGAACAGCATAGGGAATCAAGGTGATATGTTTTTTGAATACGAAACCACAGAATTAAGAAAGCGTTTTTAAATTGGCGACTTCGCCGCCCCAGCGAGAGTCTTCTTTTTGCGGCGCTCCGCGCGCTCCTGCTCTAATCCCTTCTTGATCGAATCGGCAATTTTGCGCTCATCTTCAACTACCAAAATCCTCATAAGTGAATTATATTCCCAAACGGCTGAGAATCAGCTGAAGATGAGTCCATTATAAATAGTAGTAAGATATAAATAATGAAAGATAAATTTACCGCAGTTTGGGTATCGCATTCGTCAATTTCGGATTTCCTCAAATGTCCCCGAGCCTACTATCTGCACAACGTTTACCGCGATAAAGCCACTGGACATAAAATTACTTTAATAAATCCGTCATTGGCTTTGGGACAGGCGGTTCACGAAGTGGTTGAATCGTTGTCGGTTTTGGCGGTTGAGGACAGGTTCAGACAGCCGTTGTGGAAAAAATTTGAACCTACTTGGAAAAAAGTCAGCGGCAAACAGGGCGGATTTTTAGATATTGCGACGGAAAATCATTACAAAGATCAGGGTTTGAAGATGCTTAAAATGATTGAAGAAAATCCCGGGCCTTTAAAAAATTTGGCCGTTAAAATAAAGGCCGGCCTGCCGTATTTTTGGCTGTCGGAAGAAGACAATATTATTTTGTGTGGCAAAATAGACTGGCTGGAATACTTAAAAGACGAGGATAAGATTCATATCATAGACTTTAAAACCGGCAAGCAGAAACAAGACGCTGACTCCCTTCAGCTCTCGATTTACTATCTGTTAGTCGAGAATTGCCAGGATCGGGTCGTCGCCAAAGCCAGCTATTGGTACCTGGGCCACTCTAAAACGCCGAATGAAATGAAATTGCCGGATAAAAAAGAATCCCACGAAAAATTGTTAATAATCGCCAAACAGCTAAAACTGGCCCGGCAGTTAAACCGGTTTAAATGCCCGCAGGGCGAAAGCGGCTGCCGGGT
Organism: Candidatus Collierbacteria bacterium; assembly: GCA_016183365.1. Classification (GTDB taxonomy): domain Bacteria; phylum Patescibacteriota; class Microgenomatia; order UBA1400; family JACPES01; genus JACPES01. The sequence continues at coordinate 122,485 of JACPES010000003.1, read as the reverse complement.
TTGCCAGCCGTATTTGGCTATAATTGCCGGAAAAGGCGAGCAGGTCGGGATCAATGATTTTAAGCAAGATGTTTATATCGTCGCTAAGCCCGGTTTTAATTCCAGCCCCGACGAAACAAGTATAGTCCTGTAATTCCGCCAAACATGCTGATTGACAAAGGTTTAATGTTTTAAAATATCGATATCTAGGGATAGACAAAATAATCTATATCTTTACAAATCAAAATCTGATATATTATTTATATGGAAGAAAAATGTCCTAAATGCGGGGCCAGCTTATCGGCGGTTGCGGAAACTTCGACCGGCCGCCAACTCCAGCGCTGCTCCAAGGGCAACTGGAATAAAGACACCCGGAAAAATGAGGGTTGCGATTATGTTAAATGGCTGGTTCCCCAACCCCAAGAGTTAGATGAAAAATGCCCCAAGTGCGGTTCGCCCCTGGTTATGGCCGTCACCCGGTTTGGCAAGAAGATGAAAAAGTGTTCAACTAATACTTGGAATAAAGACACCAGAAAAGCCGAAGGCTGCGATTTTATCGAATGGATAAGCGGAAAAACTGAAGAGTCTAACGAAGACTGCCCGCAATGCGGCAAAAAATTGGTGTTTTACACCACCGCCAAGGGTAAGAAAATGAAGAAATGCTCCACCAGCGGTTGGGACAGCGCCAAACGCGAAGCCACCGGCTGCACTTATATCCAATGGCTTAAACCCGGCGATTATGCTTCCAAAAGCGATTCCGGCGGAGAAGAATTTCTACCCCCCGAACCGGAAGGTTAGTTCCCCTTAATCACTTTGGCGGTAATGTTACTCGTCAGCCGCGGAAAATTCGGATTGTCGGTTTCTATATAAATAGTTCTGATAAGATCTCCCAAATCAGTATCGTCTTTATGCACCGCCGGATCGAAAGACACCTTGATTTCAGCCGTCTCGTAAGCTTTTAATTCCTTCTTTTCCATTCCGGCTTTGGTGCAACCGCAGGAAGTTGAGATTCCGGTAATTTTTAACGACGCCTGCGAAAAATTAGTCAAAGTAAAAGTGGTCGTTGCCACATCACCGTAAATTACTTCGCCTAAATCCTGACTTGACGGATAAATTTTTACCTCAACATTGGATTCTTTATATCCGTCAATTCCGCCTTTCAGATCATAAACTTTTGTATACCCAAGTTGGGAAATTTTTTGCGCGGCGATTTTACTCATATTCCCCGACCGGCAATAGACCAATATCGGAGTATTTTTATCATCGGGAAGCTGGTCAGAGTTTTCAGAGATTTTATCGAATGGAATAAATTTTTTAGTTCCCGGAATATGAGTCTGCTCCGGAATATGGACGTCTAAAAGAAAATTGTTTTCGTCTTTTGCCAATTTGGAAAAAACAGCCGCCTCCACCAGTTGAGGTTTTGGCACTTGATTTATCTGCCTAGATATTTTTCGATAGCCAAAGACCACCACCAAAACCAGTATCCCCACAATAAAAACAATTGTTAAATAATTTCTCATTTTTCAAACTCCCCATCCATTATTCTAATATTCTGAATAATTTGAGAATGTCATTATTCCCCTCGTCATTAACTCTCCGCGGCCTTCTTTCGCCAAGGCTTCAGCTAGTCAAATCACGAAGGAAAAAGATTAGTTTGATACCAACTTTTTCATTCGCTTGGCAACATCAAAACAAAATTCAAGGTCGTTTTTCTTATACTCTTCTTCTGTTTCGGGAAGTCCCCCGATATGCATTTTATTTCTTAACTCTCTGACTGTATCGATGTCGGTCCTCAGTGTCTTTGAACGAAGAATGTTATATTTTTGGCACAACTCTGTTACTCTGATAAACTCGATTCTGTCGATATCTCTTTGTTCCTTTCTACGAAAACCGGCTATTACTTCTTGCGACTCGCTTATCTTATAAATTGGTTTGATGTAAAAATATTTCCATTCATCGGCAAGTTCGATTTTTGTCGTATTGCAAACTTGTTTAAATTTCCATAATAGCAAGGCCTCAATTATGGAAGCCGTATGAATAATAATCGTTTTTCTTAAGCTGCTTACCAGAGTATTTTTGCCTTTATAAGACTCGGATTCGGAAAGGGTAAGCAGGTCAACAATATGCACAAAAGCTTCATCTAGATTAAAACGGAGAATTTGATTCTGGATAAAAGGGAAATTGCTCATTTAGAGTCGGCATCTCTAAGCATGCTGGATAGCGACGGATAGCCCTTCTTTTGAAGATAGTTACCCAGCTTCATATCCGGCCGAACGCCCAAATCGACGCCATACTTTCGCTCAATAGTACCGACTTTCGTATCGCTTCTTATCGACCGATACTTCCCCTCGCTGGTGCGCGCTCGCTTGTCATTCATAACTTTATTATAACTTAAATTATCAGCATTAGTTTGCCTGACGGTCCTGAAACGCTTAGTGCAAAACAGAATCAAGGAGTTGCTTAAAGCTTAGGTTTCTTTTCATCATTCCGCCGACGGCCGACTCTTTTAAAACGTCAAGAACAGTTTTTGCTATATTATCTATATTGCGAGATCTATATTCTTTTTTTCTCTTCTTTCCTAACCTCTTAAGAATGTGTCCCAGTTCTAAAGGCTTCCTGTGTAGAGGGAATATTTTCTCCGATCCCGATATCAAAATCGACAGAGGCAAGGGGGCTCGATTTTTTTCTTCGACATGAGGAGAGAATCAATACGCAAAAGTATAAAGACGCACGCCGGACTTGGTAGGTTCTTTCTCTACCTTATCCTCTGGTACCTGCCCACCGTCTTTTGTGTAGAAAGCAACCTTCGCCGGACTATTCTTATGTTTAGTAGCTATAAAATAAACTGGTTTTGGGTTTGCTTCTTTTTCATATAAACAGATTATAACTCTATTGTAAACAGTTTTAAATAACCAAATCAAGAGTCTGTACAAACCCATGACCCACGATAATTTTGGAATAAAACTATAAAATGATTTAAATCATTTTACATTACTATACTATATTTGAGACGGGTGTGGATTTCGGGAATCTGACGAAGAAAATGCTGATTCAGGAGACTGCTGAATATTCAGGGTTTCTTGCCGCCAAACAATTTTCTGCCCTCGATTTCAGCCTCATCTAGAATTTCTTCGTAACGGCTTTTGCCCTCGGTCATCCCCGGTTTTTTTCTGAAAATATGTAGCCAGGTTCCGCTCTTCTTGCCCTTTTTCTGCTCGATTTCACCAAAATATGGCGCCTTATGATCATTGATAACGATATCAATATCGCTGTTAGGTTTACGTCCGCCGGGTTTTAAGATACTCCCAAACACTCCGCCACTAACCGCTCCTTGTTTCTTGGCTTTTTTTAATTCGTTTCTGACGTCCGTCGCTTCTGCCGGTGAATTAAAATATTCAGTCATAAATTATTATTTCTTCTCTTAAATCAATCATTGTACATCAAGGTTTGCTTTCCGTTTCACCATTTTCCGATAGTCGGCGAAGGATTTAATCAATCCAAGTCAAGAAGAAGATACAGGAGATGAGGGGATTGGGGGAAAGAAAATCAGCTGGTTGAAATGGCTATTTAATCAAAGCCGCGCCGGAGATTATCAGGAATATTCCGATGGAGTTTAAGAAGAAAGAGATTATTAAAAACTGCAAACTGTTTAAACGGGAAATGCCCATCAGAGTCACTCCCAATTCATCCGGTAAAGGCGAGGCGATAATCAGCGCCCCGACTACCGGCAAGGTCCAGCTGAAATATCTGGAATGAAACAGTTTTTTCAAATGATGTCTGGTGTCAACATGGTTGTAGATATCGGTTATTTCGCCGGCCAAGCCGGTTTTAACGAATTTAAAAATAGTTAAATCCCCAACTACCGCCCCCAATCCGGCAAACAAACCGATTTCCCAAGGAGTAAAAGTTTCGGCTAAGAAAAATAAAATTATGGCTCCCGGAGCCACAGTAAAAGTGGAAACGAATAATCCGCCGGCAATGAAAGCGCTGACGTATCCAAAATTTCCCAAACCGGCTAAAAATTGATGGATTGATTCGATCTTTGAAATCGATACCGCCAACAGTATGCTAATAAAAGTCAAGATTAAATTCTTATATCTCCAATGGAAATTGTGGTGTTTAAGTTTCATTTGACTTGAGGTGTTTGCTACAGCTATAATACTCTCATCATAAGGAGGAATACGAACCTTAGACTACGTGTCTATGGGCGACGCCCTCCATTTTTTAATGGCCTAAACTCCAGCTTATTCCTGTCAAAAACGAGAAATGTTTTAAATAATTGAAATTGTCTTAGTAAGGATGATTCTGATTTCTCGTTAGGGATGATTATTCCAAAAAGTTTATTGTGCTTTCCTAAATACTCATATAAACAATGGAAATCTCCGTCTCCTGACACAATAACGGCTTTGTCGTAATGCAATATTCAATGGCGGCCGCGTGAAGAACAAGCTCGGCGTCCACGTTACCCTTGGCTTTTCCGTGATTATCTTTTACAGTGGGTTTGTAAACGAGATCGTATCCATATGATTTTAGCTGCCTATAAAGTTTTTCATTTTGCTTAATGTAGCCGATAAATAAAACCGCCTTTGCGGCGCGGAATTTATCAGACAAATATTGCCGGAATTTTTTAAAATCCAATTTCCAACCTTTGTATATAAGTTTTTTACCTTTATAAATATCTTTACCCGTCCCTAAATTCAAATTCTGGCTATCGATAAAGGCGTAAATAACTTGACGAAGCTTGAGATGTTTCTTGGAGAGGCTTTGTTTGGGCATGGATAAATTTATTTTACTCTATTCTCTTTGACATTTTTTGAGAGGATGAGGGGGGTTGGGAAGAATTAGTGGATTCGACTGACTTAACGATTATCGGGTGACTGTTGACGTTAAAGGGGAAAACATCATTGTTCTGGCGGTGGGACATAGAAAAGAAATTTATAAATGAAGGTTAAATGATTTGAATCATTTAACCTAGTTATATGTTGATGGTGATGGTGATGGTTTACAATTGGAGGCGTGAAGATTCGGAATCGCATTTCTTTGGCGAGAGAAATCAGAAGTTTGGTTGAGACCAAGTTTGCGGGTAGTCTCCTGTCGAAAAAGTTTTTAAGAAGGATTGGAGAAGGGAAGTTGACGCGGGATGAAAATCCGGCGACGCATTTTGGGGTGTATTTTGCCGGTTTTGACCCGAAGGTAAGAGAAGTTTTTGTCGGCCAGCATAAAAAGTCTGATTTATGGTTGTTTAACGGTGGGCATGTTGACCGAGGTGAAACTCTGGGGGAAACTTTGGAGCGAGAGATGGGCGAAGAGTGGGGGTTTGTTCATCCGGCGGCCAAAACTTTGGAGCCGTCGCTGTTGACAATAACCGAGATTACAAATGGCAGGCAAATTTGCCGGCGGCATTATGATATTTGGTATTTCGCGCCGGTGGACAAAACAGGTTTTTCGCCGGATGAGGTAAGGTTGACGAAGGAGTTTCATGAAATGAAGTGGTTGAGTTTTGATACAGCCAGAGGATTAATTACAGATTCTAATACTATTATTGCTGTTGACACTATTGAAAAGTTATTGATATAGATTTTTTTATTTTCATTGCAGTTTATAGAGTAAAATAAGGTCATTAATTCGGCGTGATTTGGGATGATACTATGATAAATAATCCTTGGAAAACTATTTCCTCGAAGCGAGTCTACGAAAATCCGTGGTTAACGGTTCGGCAAGACGAGGTAGTTAGACCAGATGGGAAACCGGGAATTTATGGCGTAGTGGAGGGGCGACATTTTGTAGAGATTATTCCCAAGATAGACAACAATTTTTATTTAATCGAGCAATGTCGATATCCTATCCAGCGAAAGTCTTTGGAGTTTCCGGCCGGAGCTATAGAAAAAGATGAATCTATAGAGTCAGCTCTTCGACGAGAGCTTGAAGAAGAAGTAGGGTTGAAGGCGGCTAAATTTGTCCGATTGGGTTTTGCTAATGTTGCTCCGGGCCATAATACAGTGGGGTTCTTTATTTATCTTGCATTAGATTGCCGTAAGATTAAAAGGAAACTTGAAGGATCAGAGGTGGATATGATTACCGTTAGAATGAGCGAAAATGAAATAAATAACGCCATTAAAAGTGGTAGGGTTATTGATGGCCCGACCATCGTGGCGTTTTGCCTTTATCTTTTGAATAAATAAAGATTAGTAGCCAATATTTTGTTTTCGATAATCCAATCTTTTCTTAAACAAATTCTCGGTATATCCGCCTTCGGTGATGAATTTTTTCTCCAGAGAACGCAGCAATTGGTCGAGGAGATATGTTTCGAGGTGGATTAAAGTGATAAGAAGGTTGGCGAAAGATTCCGGGGCGGATTTCCAATTTGCCTAATTGGGATTAAGTATCTAACAATCGTCAGTACATAGTTTTCATTCCATGAATTATGCAGACTTCCTGTTATTAGTTTCCCTTTTTATCTCGTGAGAAGTTCTTTTGTCTAACAATTAGTTTTTTGAGGTTGTACATTTTTGTAGTTTTGTCATAGAGAGGGCTGTGTCATTTATGCGAAAATAGTATTGGTATTAGTATTTACCATGACACTTTTTCCATTTTTTGAAACTATTACAAGGACACGATTCGTTTCTTCCGATCTTTAATATTCCATTTTTTGCATACAGTGTTAGTGAACCATAAGGGTCATCTATAAGCGAGAGTTGTATGCTAGCAATTGCTTGTATTTCTCTAGATAAAAATGCTATATGCTCTAAAATCCTTTTACAAATATCTTCAATATCTCTGTTTTTACTATTAAACAAACTGCCCACTTTAATTACTCTTTTGGTTTCGTTATTGTCTTTTCTGGTTATTTCTACGATTTCTTCCATAATAATTGGTTCACTCTTAGCGAATTTCCACACACTTAATGATAGGCTGTTAGAAGATATTTGTTTGTATCCGTGCTTTATAGAAAAAGAGCCTTTCAATGAAGAAGAATATTCTGTCTTTTTTGTTTTTCTATTGTAATCCGCATATGATTTTCCATAAATTTTTAAGTTCCTTTTCTCTTTTTTAACAGTGTCATCTACGATAGTTTGCATTTTAATTCTCATTACAACGTCGGAGATGGACTTGATCTTTAATTTATCTAGCCCCCAGACACTTAATATCTTCCTTTTACCGATTTTTCCATTTATGCATTTAGCGAAAAAATCTTTGGTTTTAATATTGCTTCCCTCAACGTAGGTTTCAAAAACTGGTATTATTGCCTTGTTAATTACGCTCATAAATACGAGAGCAAACTGGTCAGATGCTTCAAAAAATAGTTGCATCATCCTGAATGAAATGTTTTTTGCTAAAGAGGTATCCTGTTTACCAGCTTTTTTGAGCTCCTGTAACTTTTTGAATAGCATTTCTGAAATATCAAGTTGTGCTTTATAGTTGTAATCACGAATTGATGACCAGATAATTCGTTCGTAGTTTTGAGGATTAAGGTTATTCCACCTGGCTATATCTTTTTCTGTGGTCGGGGGAATGTCTATAATAGCCTTTTTTGTCATTTGATTTTTGAGAAATAATACTTTTTACCTTTTAATTTGTCGGGGAGCAAATCTTCTTTGGAGTATTTCTCGTAGCCCTTGCTATAACCTAATTCTTTCATTAATTTTGTCGGGGCATTCCTAAGGTTTAGAGGAATCGGGAGATTGCCAAATTGTTTAACGTCGTTGAGGGCGGCAAAATAAGCGTTGTATGCCCCTCGGTCTTTTTTGGCCAAGGATAAATAAGCTGCGCCATGGGCCAGATTTATCGCGCATTCCGGGTAGCCGATGGTTTCGCAGGCCCGGAAAACTTCGTTGGCGACGACCAGGGCGGTGGGCTGGGCCATGCCGATGTCTTCACTGGCAAAAATCACCATCCGTCGGGCAATAAATAACGGGTCTTCGCCTGATTCAACCATCCGCGCCAGATAATACAGAGCCGAATCGACATTACTAGCCCGCATACTTTTTATAAATGCCGAAATAGTATTGTAGTGTTCTTCGCCGGCGGCGTCGTAACGCAAACGTTTGTCTTGGATGACAAGAACTAAATCTTCCTTCGACAATAATTTCTTTTTCGGAAACAATTTTCTGGCTAAATCAATAACATTGAGCGCCGTTCTCCCGTCTCCATTGGAATATTGAGCTAACATCTCAATCGCTTCTTTGGCTAATGAAAGCTTGACCTCCGAAAGTCCTCTTTTAATAATTTCGCCTAAATCCTCTTCAGTTAACCCATAAAACACATACGTCCGGCAGCGGGAGAGAAGCGGGGAAATAACTTCAAAACTGGGATTTTCAGTGGTGGCTCCGATCAGGGTGATAATCCCTTTCTCGACGAAAGGCAATAGATAATCTTGTTGGGCTTTATTAAAGCGATGGATCTCATCGAGAAATAAGATTTTGGGGGAATTAGGGGTGTCGATAATTTTTTTAATGTCTGATTTGCCGGCGGAGACGGCGGAAAGTTCGTGGTAGTCGGCGCCGGTGGACTTGGCGATGATGCGGGCCAGGGTGGTTTTGCCGGAGCCGGGCGGTCCCCAAAAAATCATCGGAAAAATTTGGCCGGCAGCCAGCATTTTTCGGATCGGGCCATCAGGACCAACCAAATGTTTTTGGCCGATAAAATCGTTTAAATTTAAAGGACGGGAAGAATCAGCCAAAAGCATCACGCGGATTTTTCTAAAGCTTTTTTGGCCCAAAATTCGTTGGATCTAAATAGTGATTCAAAAGTTCCGGCGTCGGACCAAAATCCTTTTAATTCCGCCGATTTCAGTTGGCCGTCGGCGATATATGAATTGTTCAAATCGGTAACCTCCAGTTCGCCCCGGGCAGATGGTTTTAATTTTCTGATCCGGTCAAAAACAGTACGGTCAAAAATATACAGCCCGACCACCGCAAAATTGTTAACCGGATTTTTGGGCTTTTCAATTATTTCTACAACCTTTGACGGATCTTTTTTATCAAAAACCGGAACTCCGAATCTGTGCGGGTCGGGAACTTTTTTCAAAAATATCCGGGCGCCTTTATCGAAAGATTTTACCGCCAGACTGATGTCAGCGTCAGTCGTATTGTCGCCTAAAATCACTGTTACCGGCCCCTCGTCGGCAAAACTTTCAGCTAAACTAAGCGCATGAGAAATTCCGCCCTCGGTTTCCTGATAAGCGTATTCCAAATGAGTAATTCCCCATTCTTCGCCATTTTTTAATACCCGCATAAAATGGCCGCAATGCGGCCCGCCTGTTACGATCATAATTTCGGTCACTCCGGCCTGGACCAAAGTCCGAATCGGGTAATATACCATCGGCTTATCGTAAACCGGAAGCAAATGTTTGTTGGTTATAAAAGTGAGCGGTCTCAATCTAGTACCAAGTCCGCCTGCCAAAATTATGCCTTTCATAAAATCATTAAAACATTAAAGCAAGTTTAAGACTCCAAGAACGATCGCTGTTCCTAAGGTCGCAATTCCCAGGTATTCTAACACGATTTTTGGGTGTAAGTCTCCGCGGTGCCAATGGTGAGTTATTCCCCAGATCAGATAGGCACAAACACCAAGCAGTAAAGCGTAAACTATCATTGAATCACCCCCTGCGACATAATACTCACAACTCCGGTCAGGGCAATCAAGAACATCAAATGGGCCCAATTGTGGCCGACTAAACGCGGGATCCGCCGCCGCCAGATAATGACCGAATCAACCATCAAAACTACCGCCAGCAGTCCTAAGGTCGCCAAAGCCAAAGACTTGGACAGATCAAACGGCGACACCAGCGGAGAGCGAACGGCAACGGATGTTTTTTCGGTTTCGGCCGGTAAAACCGCCGGAGCTTTGGCTAAAGATTCAGCTTGTAAACCGGTACTGGTTATCTGCGGGACCGCGGCTACGGCTGTTTTTTTGGTTCCGAACAACTGAATCACCAACGTGGTTTCAACTCCATTTAAAACTCCGTTGACGACGGCAATCCCGGTTTCCTGATATCTTGATGAAACAATATTATCCCGATGAGTCGTAGAATTCATCCAAGCTTTAATCATCGGTGCTGTGGTTGAAAAATCACGGGCCATATTTTCGCCGGCGTAACGGTAATCATAACCGACTGCATCAAAAAAATACCACGGCTCCCGGCCAGTGATCGGATTAACATGGGCCCAATAATCAGAAACAAACATATCCGAAGCTTTACGGCGGGCGGCTTCGGATAATTTGTCATTTAATTTCAATCCCGGCAATCCGGCCTCAACCCGTTGACTGTTTATCTGCTCAAAAACTTGGGTTATTTGAATATCACTGGCATATCCCAAAACTCCGCCGCTGAATCCGGCCAAAGGTCTGATACCGCTATTTAAACCGACGACCATTGCCGCCAAAACTACCAAAGATTTAGGGTGGAAAATTTTCGGCCGGTGATTATTACTGTGCCGAGGAGTAAATAAATGCAGGCAAGAGCGAATCAAATGGGCAAACATGAGAAGATTATATCTGATTTTTTAGGATTTTTTCTTTTTGTTCGCCCGCTTATTCCACACCACCAATAGCGGCACTGCCACAAACGGAGATGAATAGGTACCGGTAATTGTCCCGATTAAAAGCGCCAGCGAGAAAAATCTGACTGTCGCCCCGCCCAACCAGGTTAAAATTACCAACATCACAATGATGGTTAAAGAATTATTGATTGAACGTCTTAAGGTTTCATTGACGGAACGGTTGGCCAAAGGCTCAAATTTTTCCTGGGGGAATTTTCTTAAATTTTCCCGGATCCGGTCGTAAACCACAATCGTGTCGTGGACCGAAAAGCTCAAAATTGTTAACAGGGCCGTCACAAATAGGGCGTCGACTTCGGCTCCGTAAAAATGCCCGAGCAGACTGAACGCTCCCAAAACCACCAAACTGTCGTGGATCATGGCTAAAACCGCACAGACTCCGTACTTGCCGCCGCCGAACCTATAGGCGACATACAACAGAATTCCCAATGAGGAAAGGGTGATCCCGAAAAATGTTTTGGTCAAAAGCTCTTTCCCCAAGGCCGGGCCGATTGATTCAAACCGAGTGATATTGACCACCGAAAACTTTTCCGCCAAAGCTGATTGGACATTTTTGTCTATGCCTTCGGCCATTTTCGTTCTGATCAACCAGCGGTTTCCACCGGCTGGCTGAATTGAATTAATCTCAATTGCTTTGTCCGACAAAGTGGATCTGATCGTGCCTTCATTAACTACATTTCCCTCTTGGGCCTGCAATTCCACTTCGACCAACGACCCGCCGGTAAAATCAATCGCCGGTCGGACTTTCCAGACAACCAGCGAAAAAATCCCGATCGCCAGGGCTACTCCGGAAATAGAAAAATAGAGTGGGATGTGTTTTATAAAATTAATTTGTTTCATATGCTTATTGTTTTTTGCTTTTTGTTTTTTGATCATTAACATAAAACATCCTAATCAAAGTCCTTGACACTACAATTCCGGTAAACAGGCTGATTAAAATTCCGACAGTCAAAGTCAAAGCAAAACCCCTGACCATTCCAGAGGTGTTTAAGAATTGCCATTCAAATGGATTGTACAGAATGAAAGCCACCAAAAGAGTGGTAACGTTAGCGTCTTTAATCGAATCCCAGGCCCTTCCGAATCCCAATTCCACCGCAGCCCTTAGCGGTAAGCCACGGGCCAATTCTTCTTTTAAGCGCTCAAAAATTAAAATATTGGCATCGGTGGCCATCCCGATTGACAATAAAAATCCGGCCACACCCGGCAAGGTTAGGGTAATGGGAAAAAGTTTGTAAATCGCCATGGTAATCAGCCCGTAAATCACCAAAGCGATATCGGCTAGAATTCCTAAGTGACGATAAACAATAATCATAAACGCGGCCACCGCCAACAATCCCACCAATCCGGCTCTAACCGAAGCCGCAATGCTTTCTTTGCCTAAAGTGGCTCCGATATTGGTTTCTTTAACAACGGTCATTCCGACCGGAAGGGCTCCGGCGTTCAGACTAATGGCCAACTGTTTGGCTTCTTTGACTCCCATGCTCCCGGAAATTATGGCCCGGCCGTCGGTAATCGGAACCTGGACCACCGGAACCGTCAAAGGGGTTCCGTCCAGATAAATTCCCACCCTTTGGCCGACATTCCGCTTGGTAATCTCGGCAAATTTCTCTCGGCCTTCGTCGGTAAACACCAAAGACACCACCGGTTCGCCAGAGGCTTGCTCGAATTCCACCGCGGCTTTTTGCAAATCTTGACCGGTTAAATTAGTTGGTTGAGATTGTGGTGGCGGCGATTCCGGTCCAGTTGGCGCATGCTCGACCAACTGATCTTGGGGCATTTCCCAAAATTCCAACTTGGCGGTCTGGCCGATAAGCGACTTGGCCTCATTGGCGTCGGTTATCCCCGGCAATTCAACAATCAATCTATAGGTCTGGTCATTTTTGGCGGTCTGGATCACTGATTCGGAAATACCGTACAAATCAATTCTTCTGGCAATCACCATCTTGGCGCTCTCCAGCGCGGCGGCTCTTTCCGATTCCGGAACATCCTGAACTTGAGCTTCCAAAACGATTTGGGTTCCACCCTTTAAATCCAAGCCTTGTTTAATTTCCAGGTCGCGGCTGAAAGACAACGGTCCTAATTTCCATTCTATCCCCGGCAAAGAAAGGGTTTTTCCCAACCGCCATTTCCCCAATTGAAGATCAACCGGAATTCTTCTGGGCAAACTGATATATAGGGATAAGAGCGAAATTACCGCGATTGTCAACAACCGGCCGAATAGCTTTTGTTTTCGCATGATTTGTTGATTATAACCGCAAAGTCGGGGTTTAAGCTACCAAAGCCTGATCGTCGCCAATGAGCATAACTCTGGATTCTCTAAGGACGTCGATTAAAAACGGGTCGCGGCGGCGTTTGCGGAAACTGAATTCTTCCAAAGACATGACGGAGTAATTTATTTCCCGGCCGGTTTCTGCTTCGGCGGTTTTTACCAAAGCCGACAACTGCGGCAGAACCACTTCGCCCACAACTAATAAATCTACCTGGCCCGTCTTTACGGCCAACCGTTTCACCAGCCTCATCGACATAAAAGAAAATGTTATCCGGCCTAATTTATCTTTATGTTTAATGACGGCCTGTCCCAATCCGGTGGATTTAGCCGCCAAAGCCAACAATTCGGGGTAATATAAATAATCTTTGTTAACCCAATAATACGATCTGTTTCCCCGCGGTTGGGATTTTAAAATCCCGACTTTAGCCAAATGCAGCAGTTCTCTCCTGACCGCGTTTATTTCTTCGTCAATCTTCCGGCCAAGTTGTCTGACGTAAAATAATTCCTCCGGAGACGACAGTAAGACCTGTAGCAATTTTATTCTGACGCGCGAGACTATAAAGTCCGATAAATCACTCATCAATATACGATCTCGTTGCCGGCAGGCACAACCTCGATCCAAGTAGATCCTCTGACAAAAGCGATTTCTGCCCCTGATTTTTTGTCTTTAAACAAAGTCCTGGAAAGTTGATTTGGTTTTTCCCAAACAGCCTCGATAGCATTGCCGTTTTGGAAAATTAAGGCATTGCCCTTACCAATAATCTCATAAAACATGTGCTTGTGCTCGTCTAACGGGCCCTGTTCTTTAACAAATTGAATCACCACATTTTTAGCCGACAATTGTTTGTTAGTTTCCAAATCCAGATGGGGTTGCCCGCCGGTAGACCTTAAATATAAATTTGACTGCCTGTCGTAATCCCAATGGGCGGTGAAATCTTTGTAACCTTCCCAAAAATCAAAGTTAATAGCCAGCACGCTGCCGCGGTCAGATTCTTTGGCGTCTTCACGGAATTTCCACTGACGGAATCCGGACTCCCAAGTAGAGCCGTCTTCATTAATTCCGCCATAGCCGCGTTTTTCGGCCTGATCCCAAATCTTTGGTAGAAATCCGACCATGGTGTGCTCTGTCGCTAAAACTATATCTGCTCCTAAGCGGTTGTAGTCCCGGCCCAGAGCCGGATAGCCGGTATCAAGAGTAGTATCGAAATCATTACCTCCGCGTTTCCGCCATCCCATGTCTATCATTTCTTCCAAAGCCCAAGCTTTTTTGTTCGAGGTGCATTGGCCGCTGGCTTGATCGCGGCTGCAGTTGCCGCCGCCGACGTGGACATAAACCGGAGTATTGTATTCCGCGGCAATATTTACAAAATAAATTCTGGCGCTTCTGACCGGAGCGATTTTATTGCCGTCCGCTACCGCCTTGCAATAAAATACTCCCATGAATCTGGTAATTCCCCCTTCCGCCAAAGCTTCATAGATTAAATCAGCAGAGGACAATCCCGATTGCGGTCTAGCTTCGGTATGATTCTCCACTATTGCCAAAACCGGCCGGCGATTCTTCCAGACCGCCTCTTCAGATTTAGTGAAAAGTTCGCCATTAATAGGACAAGGCCGATCTTTAGGCTCGCTGGGGTTGACGACTATTTTCCCGTCAGCAGAAGTTACGGGCAAAGAAGACGCCGGGGCAGATGCGGGCCGGCGGAAAGCCCCGAATCCCCAAGCCGAAACTCCGGTGGATAATAAATAAATTCCGATATAAACAATAATTAGAGTTAACGTTCTCTTCGAAAACATAGAATGCCTTACAAACTTTTTATGGCCTTTTCTATGGCCAACTTTTCTTCTTTGGATAGCTCAAATTTTTGGCCAAGTCCCGCCTTAACAGATTTGGCGAATGTCCGCGTTTGATCGCGACTGTGAAGCGAGCTTATCACAAAACCATCATTGTGTCCATTTAAAATGGCCAGAGTAAAGCTTTGATCTCCTCCGGTATCAATAAAAGGATTAAATCTGATAAGCCCGAATTTTTGTAGATGTTTCAGTGACGAACGCTGGTGAGACTCAACTATTTTTTTTAGATCGATCACCGCGGTTTTTGATTCTTTCAGATGATTATTTAAATCAGTCAAAACATTATTGATCGAACGCCGATCGTCCGAAGTTTTCAATATCTTTAAAATAAAATAAATCCTGTAAAAAAGAAATATGGATATAGACGACAAAATAAGCGCCGCGATGCTGGCGACTCCTGACAATGATTCTGACCACATAATTATCAATTGTATCGTTTGTCTGTTCCGGTTGCAAACCTGTTTGTGGCTATGCTATAGTCCAAGCGTGTTAAACAGAAAGGGGGTGAAAAAATGGAAATGTATTGTGTTAAATGCCGAGCTAAACAACGAGTCGCCGATTTTCAGGAAGTCGTAACCAAAAACGGTCGCAAGGCCGCCAAATCAGTTTGTCCGAAATGCGGAACCGGCATGTATAAAATAATGGGAAAAGCTTAATAGCTTTTTCTTGAAGATAAGCCGGTTTCCCCCACAAAATCCTCACCTTAAAGATTAAATATAAGGCAGGATTTTGTGGATTTTTTTGGCCTAAACTTATCTGTCTAGTTTTAGTTTGGGACTGTAAGCCAGATTCTGTTTTACCACGCTAAGCGGGGCTTATAACGAGATTTATCTAGCGCCTCTACCGCCGTTCTTCCGGAAAACTGGTATAACGAACGGCTATTGAGTTGCAGCGGGGAGGGTTGCCGACCCACTCCGCGTAAAGCTTCGCGGGTTCCGCTTGGACGTTTCACTCGGCGCTACCCGAATCGTCACTGTGGCCCTGTCTTGTCCCCCGCCTGAATATAAAATTCGGCGGGAGAATCCCGCTTGCGCGGGACACCCTGTTTTCCTGCTGTCTGGACTTTCCTCTCCGATAATATCGGAGCCTCGTTTCGCTACCCCAAACCAAGTCTATTCTACCATTCCGGGATAAATCCTAGCCTATAACATAAAGGACAACTACTGACAAAAATCCCCACAGAACTACGCTGATCAACAAAGGAGCGTCTGTCAATAAGACTCTTTCCGGCGCCTCGCCCTGACCTTTTTTGTAAATCAGCTGTAAATACCTCATCACCCCATAAATAACCACCGGAATAGTTATCATCAACCATTTTTGGACCGTTAATGCTCTAGGGAGGATTAACAATAACGGAATTAACCGGCGGCTGGGCTCGTCAAATTGCTGCTGAAAAGTGAAAAGGATATAAGACAAAATTGTCATGGTTCCGAACATTCCAACCCATACATCCATTAAATGCTCCGGGTAGCCTCCGAGAGTCGCCCTGACTTCG
The DNA here is from genome assembly GCA_016183365.1 of Candidatus Collierbacteria bacterium. Classification (GTDB taxonomy): domain Bacteria; phylum Patescibacteriota; class Microgenomatia; order UBA1400; family JACPES01; genus JACPES01. The sequence continues at coordinate 106,332 of JACPES010000003.1, read as the reverse complement.
CTGGCCTTTTCAGCCAATAGCGATAATTCCGCCCGCCTCTTCCCTACCGCCAACAACATGCTGACGGCGATTACACACAGCAAAAACCAAACGGAAATGTGGCTGTCAATCACCAGGGCTCCGGAATATGCCCTAAGAATAAATCCTGTGGCAATCACCAACAGGTCAATTATCTCAATATGCTTAAGTTTTAAAGAATACGCCGCCTGTAAAACGAAATACGCCAGGCAGGCTACAAAAAAGAAATATGACAGTTTTATAGCTAAAACCAGGGAAACAAAAAAACCTATGGTGGTTAAAAAAACAGCCACCGGCGCCTGTAGAGCTCCCGAAGCTATCGGCCGTTTCATTTTAAACGGATGTTTTCTGTCCAGGGGAGCATCAATTAAATCGTTGAAAAAATATACCGTCGAACTGACCAAGGAAAAAATGGCGGCGGCGGCGGCCACCCGCCAAAATAAAGCCGGCTCCAATAGTTGGCCTGAAAATGTCAGAGCCGCAAACAGGGATAAATTTCTTACCCACCTTTGCGGTCTGGCTGTTTTGATAACCGCCCAAAATACTTTATCCACAATAAAATACCTCCGACAATTAAAGATACCGCTAACATTGTATAGAACTTTTGCTGGCTATTCAAACGCAAAGCTATCAATCCCAAAATAGCGGTAGTCGCCCAATAAGCTATGGCCACTGATCTTTTTGACATGTGCAAGTCGTCCAAAAGCCGATGGTGCAAATGGCCCCTGTCGCCCCATACCGGAGATTTTCCGCCCGCTACCCTTCTGGCTATAATAAATAAAGCGTCAACAATCGGGACCCCCAGCACTACCAACAATGTTCCCACTTTAGTCGTCGACAATATCGACATCACCGCCAAAAAATATCCTCCCAATATTCCGCCGCCATACCCCGGCATAATCCGTTGAGGATAAAAGTTCCATGGCAAAAAACCAAAATAGGCTCCGGCGGTAATCATCGCTAAAATTATTACCGGCCATTGGGTGATATCAGCGGAAAATTTTAGAGATAAAGCCCCAACTACCAAAGAAGCAATTACTACTATCCCCGGCAACTGACCGTCTAAGCCCTTCGACCAATTGACAAAATTCATTAATCCAACGATCCAAACCATAGCAAAAGCGTCAGCCAACAACCAAACGCTGCGATTCTCGCCAAACACGGAAAATACCAATCTCGGTTGATCTAAATTAACTATCCCTAAAAACGGCAGATTGATAAACGGAATCCCTATCCCAACCGCAATCACGGCCCCGGCCGCGGCAAAAAGCATTAATAACCTTAAATATGGATTTAAATTAAAAAGATCGTCTAAAAATCCAATCCCTGCCGCAATCACGGCCCCGGCGACTATTCCCGATAAATGCTTGTCCATTGGTAAAAATAGCCATATTCCAAACAATATTCCGGCAAGGATGACCAAACCGCCGCCGCGGGTAATCGGATAACGATGGGTGGTCATCGGTTTTCGGGGGTCAGGAACATCCACCGCCCCGATCCGGCGATATATTTTAATAATTATCGGGGTAACCGTAAAAGAGACTGCGGCTGTGCTCAAAAAAATCAACCATAAGGGACTGGCTGGAATCATAAGCTGGTTCTGCCGACACGGGAATATACTGTCAGGATTGAAATGGTCACTACGGCCAAAATATATATTCCGCTCCAAAGTACGGCTTGCGACAAAAATCTATGATTTTTATGAAACTTGATGGCCAAAAAAGTATGGGCTGCAACCACAATTATGTTGCTTCCGGCCAACCAATATAAGATTGAAGCTGAAACTAATTGAGACTCACCCCAGGGACGGGAATAAAACAGGGGTATTTCCGGAGGAACATTCCGATATACCCACCAAACCAGCGGAAAAATCAATAAACAAATAAACGCCATTAATAATTCTGCCCGAAAAAAAACCGGGTCTTTCTCAAGAGAAATGTCTGAATCAAAAAAAAATGATTTATGGTGATTCATAGAATTTAGCTGCATGGAAGGGTATTATAATCAATAGTATATACCGGCTAGCGCCGAATCAGGCGGAAAATAGTGGCTCCGTCAATATTCCCGGCTTCTGCATAGTTGTTAGAAATGATGGCTGAAAGCTGTGGAAATCGGCGATCATAATCCAGCCAGACTATTATTTTGGGCCTTTGAATTGTAATGGCCGCCGCTGTTTCGGTATAAGCATTAAAATCAACCACGTGATAAGCCACAGTATAACGGCCGGTCGGTAAACGCTGGCTTAACGGATAGATATACGGATCATCCCCCCAAACAAATATCCTATCGTCGGGAGACGTAGTTCTCTGGACATATTCGGCAATTTTATAGGCCCGGTTAACCTGGTCTCCGAAGAAGGCAAAATATTCCGTTTTGATTTTGTTCCCAATTGTCCAGGAAACGAAGTTTTGATAATACGGTAAAACGGAATAACTCCAAAAACCGACATATAAATAAGCCGCTAGACCTACGATTATTTGGGCTCCGATCACCATTTTAACGATTTTTGTTTTATCGGTCAGCAGCGCCGCTAAAAGTAAGGCCGCCGGGACAGCCGGTTGCATCAGATAGTGAGGGTATGGTCTTCCGGATAAAAGCGCTCCGAATAGAGCGAACAGAAACCACAAGGAAAGCAGATTGATTTTTGAAGATGACTTAAGTTTTAGATTGGCCATCCATAAACCGGCAATCCCAATCAATAAAATGATTGCCCTAAGCATCAATCCGGAAATCACAAATGGGCTGGTAGTAGAACTGTCGGCGGTTTGCCATGAACTTAAATATCCGACATTCTGAAGCAATGCAGACTTTAGGTATGGCTCAAACCCGCCTCTGGTGGCGTAATATATTAAGCTCAATAAAATCGGTCCCAAAAAGCCAGCTACCATCAGCCAAATATTTTTATTAAGTATTCTGGAAATAATTGCTTTAATGCCGGCGGATAAGAAAAAAACGTAAAAAATGGCCGCAGCCGCAAAATCAAAGGCTGCCGGAACCTTAAACAAAAACCCCAGCGAGAATAAAGACCCGATCAAGAGATATTTGCTTCTTGCTTCCTGCTTCTTGCTTCCTGTTTCTTGGGCTATCAACAGCATTCCCCCAATTACCGGTAAAATCATAAAGATTTCGCCGTTGGCGATATTTCCTTCCAGCAATATAGCCATAATCGAAAAGAATCCGACGGCAATTATCGGAGCCCAACTCTTCTTTTTCAGCAAAAACTCGGCCAATCGATAAAACACCACGATGGTAAAAAGATGCCACACCATCAGAATAAACTTAAGCCAAAATTGGGTTCCGGCTAGGGCCGCAGTCCAATAGATGAGCGGGGGCTTGTTGTCGTGAATATCGCGATAAAGGACTAAGCCTTTTCTGACCGCCATTCCTAAAGTCAGATATATACCCTCGTCTCCGTACCAATAGGGCTCAAACAAACTCGGCAACCGCAAAATCGCCACCGACAATAAGATTAAGACTAAAATCGCCAATTTAGGCGTTAACCGTTTTTCCATTATCTATTTAATTCTACACGAAATTGATTATTTCCACCCTGATATGCCGATCGTTTCGCATCGTGCATATACTCGTCGCCCCGACTTGAGGTTACGGGCGGACGGTATACAATAATCAAATATATGAAATTGCTGGTCACCGGCGGAGCGGGTTTTATCGGAACTAACTTTATTAAGTATTGGTTGACAGAACATTTTGATGATGAAATCGTCAATTTCGACAAGTTAACTTACGCCGGAAATTTAGAGAACCTAAAAGACCTGGAAAATAATCCCCATTATAAATTCATCAAAGGAGATGTCGCCGACCCCGACGATGTTAGAGTCGCAATGACGGGAGTAGATATTATTACCCATTTCGCGGCTGAATCACATGTCGACCGCTCAATTCTGGCTCCGGCAACGTTTATCAAAACCAATGTTTTGGGAACTCAAGTTTTGTTAGACGCAGCCGTAGAACACAAAATAAAACGTTTCCACCATATCTCCACCGATGAAGTATTTGGATCCTTAGAACTAAACGACCACGAAAAATTTGATGAGAACACACCGTATGATCCCCGCAGCCCTTATTCCGCCAGCAAAGCCGCCGCGGACCACTTGGTCCGGGCGTATTATCATACTTTTAAACTGCCGGTAACGATTTCGAATTGCTCTAATAATTTTGGCCCTTATGAACATCCGGAAAAATTAATTCCGCTGGCGATTACCAATCTGCTTGAAGGGGTGAAGATTCCAATTTACGGCGACGGTAAATATGTCAGGGATTGGCTGTATGTGATTGATCATTGTCGGGCAATTGATCTAATTCTGCAAACAGGAAAAATTGGCAAGACATATCTGATTGGTGGATTAACCAAGGATATTTCTAATATTGAGGTGGTGAAAATGATATGTGAAATAATGAACAAAAACTTTGACCAATCTGTAGAATTTGTTAAGGATCGTCCGGGACATGACCGCCGCTACAGTGTTGACTGGTCAAAAATTAATAAGGAACTTAAATGGAAACCCGACCATGATTTCAAGACATGGTTGCAAAAAACCGTTGAATGGTATAAAAACAATAAAACGTGGTGGAAGAGGGTTAAATCGGGAGAATATCAGGAATATTATCAAAAACAATATGGACAAAAATAGTTTAAGCGATAAATACGCAAAATTAATGACCACTCAGGAATATGGAAAGAATCAGCCAATAGAGGGGGTAAAATTTATTCCTCTGGCCTATCATAGAGATGATACCGGAGAATTTTCCGAACTGGGCAGAGTTACGGAAGGGGTTCTCCAAAGTGTGGAGGGTTTTAAAATCGCTCAAATCAGCTATTCTTTGTTGTTGCCAAAAGCCGTCAAGGCTTTTCATCTGCATTTTAACCAAACCGACGCTTGGTACGTCTCGCCTTACGATCGGCTATTGGTGGGGTTACTGGATACTCGCAAACATTCAAAAACCGCTGATAAAACCATGCGCTTGATTTTGGGAGCCGGAGTGGCCCAGCTTTTAATAATTCCGCCCGGAGTCGCCCACGGCGCCGCCAACCCCTGGGATAAACCGACTTCGATGGTGTATTTCACCGATAAGCAGTTTTCACCTATAGATCCGGATGAACTCCGGATTCCCCATGACTCATTCGGCGAAGATTTCTGGAAGCTAACGAAAGGTTAGTCTCATGATCAATCTCCTTATTACCGGCGCTTCCGGTATGATCGGCTCCAGATTCCTGCGGCTGCTGCCAAACGATTTTCAATTGGTTAAAAACATTGATCGGACAGAAGGGTTGGATATCCTTGATTATCCGGGGCTTTCGACCGCGCTGTCGTCAGCCAAAGTAGATGCTATAGTCCATATGGCAGCATTTACCGACGTCAACGCGGCAGCCGAACAAGAGGGGAAACCTGACGGAATGTGTTTTCAAATAAACGTCCTCGGGACCAAGAATATAATCAAGTTGGCTAAACAGCTCGATTGCCGCTTAATCCATATCTCCACCGATTATGTTTTTGACGGAGCCAAACCGGAACAATATATCGAAACCGATAAGCCAAACCCGATTGAGTGGTATGGAAAAACCAAATATGAGGCCGAAAAAATAGTTATGGGCTCGGATATAAACTGGTGTATCGCCAGGACTGCCTATCCGTTTTTAGCCGAATTCCCGGGAAAGCTTGATTTGGTCCGCAGTCGAATCAAACAAATGAAGGAGGGAAATTTGCCGCCCCAATTTACCGACCACATCATTACTCCGACTTTCGTCGATCAACTGTCAGGCGCTCTATTCAAACTAATCCGTTCTAAAGCCGTCGAGATTTACCATTTGACCGGCGACACTTCATTATCGGATTTTGACCTATCTGTCAACATCGCTAAACGATTTGGTTTTGACGAAACCAAAATCGCCAAAAGTTCTCTTTCAGAATTCAATCAATCCGCTCCTCGGCCATATCAACAGCGGATGGCCATGTCCAATCAAAAATTCGAATCCCAATTCGGCGACACCTTTTCTTCTTTCCCTGAAGCATTGGCAACAATGAAAAAACAGCTTGAGAATTAACGTCAAAGAAGCTTCTTGTTAATAAATTTTATTGAATTACTTCAATTATTTAAATAATTGAAGTAATTTCATGGAAATGAAAAATAAAATGAATTACACATGACGCTTCTCTGCGTTTCTATCAAAACATTTGTCAGAGATTGTTATCACTTCACATCAATTTTTTTCAATCATTTAAATGATTGAAAAGTAGTGTCATTTCAAGGCAAAAAGGCTGTAACTATTTTCTGACAATCGCAATAAAATAGTAACATAATTAAATACACCCAGGCACAGAAAATGTTAATACTCGTCTACGATCGTGAACGAATATTTATATTTGGAAATATTCTTAAGACGTATAAAAAATAGGTCTGTTTTAAATTTTGCCTAGCACTTCTTCATATATCTTGAAACCATTCATATCGTCTATGTACTTTTCTCCATTAAAAAAACTATTCTTCAACTTAAGTATTTTTCCTCTGGCGGCCTTATTAACAGAAAGTTTAGCAAGAATTTTTTTTGTGTTTTCAATCGTTCTTATTTTCTCTTCCGCGGTATACCAAACATCAAACTTCCATTTTCTACTTCCTTTCACAACAATAAGTTCCCAATAATATCCTGAAAGTCCGTTTGGAGCTTTGTAATCCATATGATTAGCGAATCCAACAGTTTGAAATAAACCGCTATCCAAAAACTCTTTAGTGGTAGATATTGCTAAGTCTTTAGAACAATCATTGCTAGTTACAAAAATATCGATATCTGTTCTATACAAAAGGTTAAATGCATAGCCTCCTACAAAGTCTATCTTACCAAGATTACTTAATATCTTTACAACGTTACTTTCAAAAATAATAGCGTCTGTTTCCTGTTTTAATTCATCAGCTCACTTAATCAGACTCTCAATTTGCATAGTCACATTTTATACTACCTTGTATTGGCCGGACTGATTACGTTCTTGGTTGCTATAACGCTTTCAAGAATCAGGTCTAAACTATTAGAGCATTATACTGGGAAAGTTTACTTGGTTCGCGGTCTCGGTACCGGTTTGACCTTACTCGGGGCAGTGATGTTAAGCATTTGACGGGTAACAAACTTCAATTATTTAAATAATTGAAGTAATTTTATTTTTAGCCTGTTCTTCCCGCCATTTTTGGATTTCGGCGTGATTGCCGGAACGTAAAACTTCCGGAACTTTCCAACCCCTATATTCCGCGGGTTGTGTATAGTGCGGATAATCAAATTGAAACTTGTTTTCTTTGTCATTGTTTCTTGTTTCTTGTTTTCTGTTCCCTTCCAAAGAAAACGACTCGTTAACCAACGATTCTTCGTTTCCTAAAACTCCGGGAATTAAACGGGCCACGGCATCGGCCACCGCCATCGCCGGAATCTCCCCGCCGGACAAAACATAATTTCCGATTGATAATTCCTCGTCGACCAAATTCTCCCTGACTCGCTCGTCCATTCCCTCGTATCTCCCACTAATCAATATTAGATGGTCAAGTTTCGAATATTCCTGCGCAATTTGTTGATCAAATAGTCTTCCTTGAGGTGATAATAAAACAGTCTTAGTCTTTCCTGTTTTTGATCTTTGATTTTTGATCTTTGATATTGCAGTGTCGATTACATCGACGCGCATCACCATCCCCGGCCCACCGCCAAATGGTTTATCGTCAACCGACCGGTGTTTGTCTAAAGTAAAATCCCGCAGGTCTACCGGATTTATTTCCAAAATTTTGGCTTTCACTCCACGCCCTACCGGCCCGTAGTTCAATATCTCACGGATCATCTGGGGGAAAATTGTTAGAATAGAGATGATCATAATTGGTTATGGGTTGTTGGTTATTAGTTATATGGTAACAAAATTCAGAAATTTACTCCCATTAATTGTTGTTGCCGCCGCATCGTCTCTCCTTTTCCTCACAAATCTCGGCCGGAATACTCTGGCCGATTGGGATGAAGCCTGGTACGCCGACGCCTCCAGATTTATGTTTCGCCATCAACACTATTTAACTCCGGTCTGGAACAATTATTATTTTTTTGACAAGCCGCCACTGCAATATTGGCTGACTCAACCGTTTTTATACATATTTGGAGAAAATGAAATCGCCTACAGATTGCCATCGGCGCTGGCGGCTATCGGCCTAACGCTAATTACTTTTATCTGGGCTCGATCAATTTGGGGGACAAGCGCCGGATTGGCCGCGGCCACGGTTCTTTTATCTTTCCCGCATTTTTTGGACAGGGGCAGATCCGGAAATTTCGACGCCTTGTTCATTTTATTAACCACTTTCTCGCTCTATCTTTATCATCAGGGAAAATATTTTAAATCAGGAATATTTTTAGGGCTTTCCTGGCTGACAAAAGGGGTATTTTCCGGATTTTTCCCGCTGGTAGTGGCCGGACTATTCGGATTTTATGATTTTTTCAAACACAAGAGCCCTAGTTTCTTTACATTCTCCATCATAATGGCCGCCGGGGCTCTGATTGTTTACGCCCCATGGCATCTGATTGAAGCCAACCGTTTTGAAGAATTGATCCAAAAATCATATTTCGCTACATTTGATCAGGGCGAATTCGGCGATTGGAGCTGGAGCAGTATCGCCTGGCGGTTTGATTTGCGCTATCTGGTTTTTCTGAATACTTTTTTGCGGTGGTGGTTTCCGATAATGCTGATCGCCGGATTAAAAGAACTATTGGATTTAAATAAAGACCTCTTATTAAACAAACCCGCAAAAACCAAAACTTTTGTTTCGGCTTCATTGCCGATAATCGCTTTTTTGGTGGTGTTTTTGGCTCTGTCAACCGCTAAAGAAAAAAACGATTGGTACATTATGCCGCTCTATCCGTTTATAGCCATTATGATAACCGGGCTATTTACAAAAGTATTGGGGAAAAGATTCTTAGTTCTAATTGGAATATTATTAATTTCTGTCTCCAATCTATGGTTCCACAAAAATCAAGCTTTTCCGCCCAATAAGCATTTGCCGGAAAAACAAGTAGCTCTGGTGGTAAAAGATTTAACTGCTCCAGACGAAATATTTCTTACCGCTGAATATGAATTCCCCACCTTGCGCTATTACAGCCAACGTGAAGTCAGGACTTCCGCCCCCCAACAAGATTATGAAGGCAAATATTGGTGGGTATGGGACAGCGCCGATATTGCCACGGCTCTGCGCCACGGACAAAGAATCGTGACTATTCATCGGCCGGGGACCGAATGGTCAATTGATATTTGGGGCTACAGAAGAGAAAAAATCGGGGAAATAAATGGCAGAATCATCAGCCGGATAGTTCTGGCCGGGGGCTAAAATAAAGTCAGTTGTTCTTTGGGAGCTTCAACCACAAAGACACTTCCTTCTTCTTCCCAAATCTTTACCACTCCGAATACGCCGTCAAAACCCGGGTCTATGATAATATCGCCTTTTCTTACCTTGACCACTCCTTCGGCTATTCTGGCGTTGGTAATCCCCGCAATTTCCGATTCTTTGGAACGCAACAAAACCTGGAATTCCCCGCCCAATTTTTCGACCAAGCTCGAATATAGCGACTGGGTTTTAGTGCTTTGAACCGGCGATCCAATTGATTCGGCGATAATTTCCTGAAGCGGAACCAACATTGTAAACGGCGGCCGGTTGGGGAAAGCCGCGCTTTTTATAAGACTAACTTCGTCCGCCACCCCGACAATTTCATCACTAGCTTTTTTCAATTTAAGATCGCTTTCCGATCTTCCTGCCAACTCTTCCACTCTTTGCATTACCCCTTGGGTTAAGTTTCGATGGCAAACCGGACAAACCGTGCCTTTTTGAAGAACTTCCGCCGAATCGTATTTAATCCCGCAATTGCGGTGACCGGTGTAGTGGTACTTGCCTTCCTCGGGATAAAACTCTAATGTATGGGAAATGCAAGATGAGACTAGCTTCCTATTTCCAACTTCCCATTTCCCTATAATTGATTCTCTTATTGCTTTATAACTCAATTCTTCCAGTTCAAACACTGTTGCCTCACGGCCGATTTTCGGACCGCTGTGAGCGTCGGAAAAAGACAATATCGCGCGGTTATCCAATTCTTTTATCCTCCAATTCATTGATGGATTGCTGGACAATCCTGTTTCCACCGCGTAAACATTTTTGGCAAATGGACCAAAGGCTTCTTCAATAGTGTTAAATCCTCCCAATGATCCATAAACACTGAACCACGGTGTCCAGGCGTGAGCCGGGATCAATAAGGCTTTTGGCTCAATGGATAAAACCAATTCTGAAATTTGAATCAAGGTCATTCCGATAATCGGCCGGCCGTCGCTACCTAATTTACAGCCTCGCCTATTCATCGCTTCTATAATTTTTTCGGCCGAAGCGATTGTTGGCACCCAAATTAAAACGTGTACCCGGCGTAATTTCCCGCCTTGACTGTAAATGCACGACACTTCCGTCGCCAGTAAAAATAACGGCTCAACCAATTTTTCATAGCCCAATAAAATTGAACTATCTTTAAGTTTCAATAGGCCGTTTCCGGTTTCCTCCAGGCTCGCCTGAATTTCCCGGATCCATAAAGGATGAGTCCAATCGCCGGTCGCCACCAATCCGATACCTTTTCTGGCCGACCATAGGCCGATATTCGGAATCGTCATTTGCGGCGATACCGCCCGGGAATATTTTGAATGAAGTTGGAGGTCAGCGATAATTTGCATTAATACTTTTTTCATTCCGGACTGCCGATCGGCAGCTCGGAATGAAAATTAAATAAAATTATTAATTAAGGTTAACACTTGAGATTCGAATTTATAAAAATTATGCGGGGCAAGGGGAATAATATTAATGGATAGCTTTTCCGATTTAGAATTTTTTTCAAACCATTTGGCGATTTTTTCAATCGGCCGGTCGCGGTATTCATCTTTTTGGGCCAAAACAATCAATGCCGGTATTTTGATTTTCCGGAATATATCAGGAATCTTACCGGGAACGGCATAACAAAATATTTCTTCCCGGCTTTCCGGCGTTGCCAAACTTAAAAATCTTTGGGCGCTGACCATATCCGGCCAAACGCTTGAAGGCAATAATTCTTGTGGTTGACTGTTTTTAATCAAATCTTTAGCCGCTTGTACCGCTAATTTGAGATTTCCATCTATATCAAATTTTATAGCTCCGGCGTAATCGCTCATTGGAGCTAATAAAACCGCGGCTTTAATGAATCTTTGTTTTTCCGGCCGGCTTAAATAGTAAACGGCTTTTTGACAGCCGGTGGAATGGCCGACCAAATAAATTGAGGCTTTGGGATTAACCGACAAAGCGTAGTCAACCACTCCCTGAATGTCGTCAACACAATCGGTAAATATTTCCAAAGACGCGCCGGCAGTTAACCGCGAATAGCCTTTCTTTTCCCTGTTATCAACTTTTTTGATTGATGAAATCTGATCATGGCCGCGGTTACTGAAGGTTATCACCGCCGTTTTACTGTCAGCCAATGGCACAACTAATTTACGGTTAGCAAATGCGTTTCCGCCTAACCCATGAATAAAAATAATTATTTTTTCGGGCTTATCCGGCTCAAACCACAGACCATTCAAAACAAACTTATTAGGAGTTAAAATATCAATCACGCGGACCGACTGTTCCATTTCCTCGATTTTACCCTATGTTTGGCTAAAATACTATCTGGCGTCGCCCGATATACGCTTCCTCTGGTTTTGCCTATTTTTTTGATATATCCACCTTCCTGCAGTTTTAACAGATCGTAATGAAGCGTCTTCGGGTTAACATTCGGGAAACGGCGGGAAATAAAGTCGAAGGAACATAAGGGATGATCTTTCAATATTTCAAGAATTTCCCGGCGCCGGGGCAACAAAGAATCCGTTGGCAAAAATTCTGCCTGCTGAAATTTTTTAAGAGCTATTTCTGATTGGACGATAAAACCATTGAGAAAGAACTCAACAAACGGCGCAACATTGCTGGTTGGTTCCAATGCTTCGTAATACTGTTCTCTGTGGCCGTCGATAAATTCTTCAAGCGATATCAAACCTTTCATTCCGTATTTTCCGGCCCGCAATAAATACGCCGATAATAGTCTGCCAACCCTGCCGTTTCCGTCGGCGAATGGGTGAATTTTTTCAAATAAAAACTGGCCGATCGCGACCGTCACCGGAGTAGAGAAGCGCGAAGTATTAATAATTTTTATGTATTCATCCATAAGATTTTTTAACTCTGCCGGAGATGGCGCAATGTACACGGCAACGCCGGCTTGGTTAAACACCGCCCATGGCTCATGGCGGAAATGGCCGGCATCAAAAGATAAATCACGCATTGTCAGTAAGTGAAGCTTCAAAATAAAAGACGTGGAAAATACTTTTTTAGCCCTACTGGAATCAATATATCTATAAGCCTTAAGTAAATTAAAAATTTCAATTTTATTCAAATCTTTTCTCGGCGCCCTAATCTCGTTGTGGATATGCTCCGGAGTTAACGGATTTCCCTCAATCCGGGCTGAAAAAATAGAGCTGTGAAGAAGAGATTCACAGCGTAAATTGTCTTCAAGATCTGGAAAAGAGGGAAGAGAACTAAAAACCTGACGCAAAATGTTAAGTTTGGCAAGATAAGACTTTATCTTCTGATTTTCCTGGTACCTATATACGAGCATAAGATTATTTTAGAAGATATTAGAAGAAATTGGAAGATATAAGAAATTAATTCGGATAATGACAATGTTTATATTTTACCGGGGTTCCATCTGGCTTGGTTTTACCACACCAGCACGGATCGTTGCGACCCAATTTACGGTCATTTTTTATCGGAGCCCCGGACGGGCGATTAATGGCTACATTTTTAAAGGCGGAAGCGAATTCGGACGATTCCAGATTTTTTCTTGGGAAAAATCTGCCGAAGCGTCCAAACCCCATAGGATCGCTCTTCGCGGGCGCGAGGCCGGAGGCCTCTGGCGCGAAAGAAGATTCCTTCGGGGCGTTCTCCTCCGATTTCCTGTATTCAATATCCGCTACAATCGGCTCCGGTTTAACTCCGGCCGGTTGGATCCGGTAAATCCTCCTGACTGTTTCCGAATCAATCCGGTTCAGCAGCGATTCAAACATGTCAAAAGCTTCTTTTTGGTATTCCACCAGCGGCTCTTTTTGGGCATAACCCCGCAACCCGATACCTTCCCGTAAATCATCCAGCATGTCCAAATGCTCCATCCATAATTGATCCGTCGCCCCCAACAAGGCATATTTTTCAATCGCCGTTACCGTTTCCGGCCCTAACTGCTCTTTACGTTTTTGATAAACATTTTTGGCAACCTCAATTAAATGATCGGCCATCGACTCTTCATCGCCTAAACTTTTTAATTTTTCTTCCAGCCGTTTTTGAGAAGCATCGTCAAAGGGGATTATCACTGAAAATTCGCGCACCATCTGGCTGATTTCGGCCTCGTTATATCCTCCTCCAGATCTAGCCGCCACTAAAAATTCAATTTCTTTTTCAATTCTATCCCAGCTCTTTTTGTCCAACTCCGGCCCGCCGGCTTCCTCCAATATTTTCCGCCGGCGTTTGTAAATAATTTCCCGCTGCTTATTAACCACATCGTCATATTCCACCACCCTTTTTCTTTGATCAAAAAACCAGCTCTCAACTTTAGCCTGAGCCTGCTCTATTGCCCCCGATACCAACCCATGCTCAATCGGCTCATTCTCCGGCATTTTCAAAGCGGTCATCAAAGAAGCAATTTTATCCCCCCCGAAAATCCGCATGATTTCGTCTTCCAGGGAAATATAAAACCGGCTTTCGCCAGGGTCTCCCTGCCGGCCTGACCGGCCCCGGAGCTGATTGTCAATCCGGCGGGACTCGTGGCGTTCCGAGCCAACTATAAACAATCCTCCCAACCCCACCACTTTTTCGTGCTCGACTTGCCAATCTTTAAACTCCTTGGTTTTTTTAAATTTCTCCGGAGATATTTCTGCCGGCCTGTCCGGCGGAGATCCTCCCAAAACTATGTCCACGCCCCTCCCGGCCATATTGGTGGCTACGGTAACCGCTTTGAATCTTCCGGCCTGAGCTAAAATTTGAGCTTCCCTTTCGTGATTTTTGGCATTAAGCACCTGATGGGGGATTTTTTTATGTTTTAAAAAATCTGACAGAACTTCGTTGATTTCAATTGACCGAGTCCCCAATAAAACCGGTTGGCCTTTCTGGTAAACCCTTGTAACTTCGGCCGCTATGGCCGCATATTTGGCCCGCTGGGTTTTATATATCTGGTCCGGATGATCCGTTCTGGCTACCGGCAAATGGGTAGGAATGGTTACCACTTCCAATTTATAGATTTTTTTAAATTCTTCGGCTTCGGTGGCGGCGGTTCCTGTCATTCCGGAAAGTTTTTGATACATCCGAAAATAATTTTGAAGAGAAATTGTCGCCAAAGTTTTAGATTCCTGCTGAATTTTGACCCCTTCTTTGGCCTCAATTGCCTGGTGCAATCCGTCGGAATAACGACGTCCAAACATCAGCCGACCGGTATGTTCATCCACGATAATCACTTGATCATCTTTGACCACGTAATCTTTGTCTTTGCGGTATAAACTTCTGGCCCGCAACGCTTGTTCAGCGTGATGAATGGAAGCAAAATTTTTTTCATAAAGATTGTCGATCCCTAATTTTTTTTCAAGTTTTTTCAAACCCCGGTCCGTCAATTGGGCTACCCGCAATTTCTCATCAATGGTGTAGTCTGTTTCCGGATTGAGCTCGTCAATCAACCGGGAAAATTGGTAGTATTTATCGGTTGGTTCGGCGTCCGGAGCGGAAATAATCAAAGGTGTTCTGGCTTCATCAACCAAAATCGAGTCCACCTCATCGACAATCGCAAAGTGGTGGCCGCGTTGGGCCACATAGGAAAGATCTGTCGCCATGTTATCCCGAAGATAGTCAAACCCGAATTCGTTATTGGTGCCATAAGTAATATCCGCCGCATAGGCCTCTTTCCTGGAAACCGGCTTAAGATGAGCCAACCTTTCATCTTTAATCCCGGGATCTTTATATTCCGGATCATAAATTCCTGCCGGCTGGTCACCAAGTCCTGCATATATCACCCCGACCGTCATTCCCAATAAATGATAAATCGGACCCATCCAACCGCAGTCACGACGGGCCAAATAGTCGTTAACCGTTACCAAATGAGCTCCGCGGCCGGTAAGCGCGTTAAAATAAAGAGCGGTGGTAGCCGACAAAGTCTTACCTTCTCCGGTTTTCTGCTCGGCCACCATCCCGCGGTGAAAAGCGATTCCGGCCATTAGCTGAACATCAAAGTGTTCAAGCCCGACCGTCCTCCGAGCCGCCTCGCGGACAGCAGCAAAAGATTCCGGCAACAAATCGTCCAGACTTTCGCCATTTTTCAATCTTAATTTAAATTCATCGGTTTTGGCTTTTAAATCTTGGTCCGGCAAATTTTGATAGTCTGATCTTAAAGCGCTAATTTCTTCCGCTAACGGGCGGAAACTTTTAACGGTTTTCTCATTGCTGTCCAAAAATTTCGTAAGAAAATTAAACATATTGAACCTCTATTGTACCCTAAGAAGACCGAACGCTGTCCTTAGTTTTTATTTTGAGGAAATTGAATCAAAACCTAAATACGGCTTCAGGGCAGAAGGAATATTTATAGATCCGTCTTTCTGCTGATGGTTTTCCCACAATGCAATCAAAATCCGCGGCGAGGCAATCATGGTGTTGTTTAGCATATGGACAAATTTAGTCGATCCGTCTTTGGCCCGGTAGCGGATATTGGCCCGCCGGGATTGAAAATCCAGCATCGCCGAAGCCGAATGGGTCTCCCCGTAGTTTTTGCGTGACGGCATCCAGGTTTCGATATCGTATTTTCTAAATTGCGGTTCGCCCATTTCGCCGGTGCACATCAACAACACCCGATAGGGGAGTCCCAGCTCTTGAAGTATTTCTTCAGAAATAGCGGTCAGATCTTCCAGCCACTGGCGCGATTTTTTAACATCGTTGACGTCCAAAACCACCTGCTCGATTTTCATAAATTCATGGACGCGGTAAATTCCGCGGGTGTCCTTGCCGTAAGAACCGATTTCGCGCCGGAAGCAAGACGAGAAGCCGGCGTATTTTTTGGGTAAATCGCTCTCATTTAAAACTTCGTCCTGATGATAGGACGCCAAAGGCACTTCAGCGGTTCCGGCTAAACGCCTGACGTTTTGCTCCTCCCGGTCGTCAAAAGTTTTGTAAACATCCACTTGGCCCCAGGGAAAATGGCCAGTATTCACAAAACTGCGCGGCAGATCTAAAACCGGCGGAATCATAGGAGTAAAGTCTTTGGCCACTAGTTTATCAAAGCCATAACGCATCAACCCTAATTGCATTAAGGCCCCCTTATTTTTTAAATAGTATCCGCGGAAACCGGCCACCTTAGTCCCGCGGTCAACGTCTAAAATATCCAGCGATTGTCCCAATTCAATATGGTCTTTGAGCTCGAAACTTCCCACAGGGTGGGATCCGGCTTTGCCGGAGAATTTTGGCTCACCCCAAGTTCTAACTACAACATTATCCTTTTCGTCTTTCCCAACCGGGACATCGTCTGCCGGAACTCCCGGGACCATCAACATTATTTCGTCTAAAGAATTCTCGATCCGTTTCAGTTCCGGATCAATCTCCGCCAATTTTTGTTTTAATTCTCTACCCTGTTTAACAATTTCCTCCGGAGGTCTGCCCGCCTGCTTTCCGCCGGCAGGCGGATTGCGGCGGGCCAGCTCATTCCTGTCCCGTCTGATGGTTTCCGACTGCAATATCAGATCACGCCGTTTTTTGTCCAATTCCAAAATCCGGTCAACCACTTCGACGTTAACCCGCGGCGGCAATTGCTTGTCAATAATTGCCTTCTTCACTTTTTCCGGATAGTCGCGAATGAATTGAATATCTAGCATAAGACAAATATTTAATTTAGTTTATCATTATTTATAGTGCCTGTTTAGACAAGTCTGAATTTATATTTTTCAAATGAGAAATGTCGTTGATTTTGACTATTTTAATCGGGCTATAAAACTCAATAACTGTGATCCCAGTCGGGGCGATTTCAAACTGCCAGATATTGTTTAAATCCAGCCCGTGCAAATGGGTTAAGATTGCTTGAATAATGTTGCTATGAGTGACAACGGCAAAAACACCAGTTTTATTAAAAATATTATTGAACCATTCAATAGCCCGATTGGCAGTATCTGTAAATTTTTCTCCGCCGGGAAATTCGACTTTTCCAGGAAGCGTCTGCCAAAGTTGAAAAATTTCAGGCCACCTAGCCGCTATTTCTGTTTTTCGTTTTCCTTCCCAGGCTCCATGATTGGTCTCTTTCAGCCGATCTTCAAAAATTGTTATAACTAATTTCTCTTGATACCCTGTAATTGCTTCAACAGTTTGCTTAGTCCGCGTTAAGGGGCTGGTAAAAATCGCGTTTAGTTTAATCCTGGCGAGTTTTGCTCCTAATGCCCTAGCTTGTTGTTGACCCAATTCTGACAATGGCAAATCATAGGTTTGCCCTTGATAAATACCTTGAGTATTAGCAATAGATTCTGCGTGACGGATTAGATATATTTTGACCACAAAAAAAGCACCTCCTTAAATAATGGTGCTTGTGGCTCCGATATTATCGGAGAGGTGCCACCTCAAGCTCTTACTCAATTTTTCGCGTTACGGGCGAAACTCGCCCCGATTATGACCTCGGGAAGCTCGGTACAAACAGTTTACATGCTTGTACCTTCGGCAGTTGGATTCTGCCTCAAACGCTTTTCTTAACTATTATCAGGATAATATCACCATCCCTTGTTAGAATCAACCGCCGACAGCAAAAGTGTAAAATGATTTAAATCATTTTACATATCGATTAACTTAAAATTTTAATCTGACCATCCGAAGTTATTTCTTTGACTCTGATACAGGAATAAACTTCCACTCCCAATCGGGAAATCCGTTTCAATCCGCCCTGAAACATTTTGTCAAACATGACCGCAAATCCCACCACTTTGACGCCACGCTTAACCAAACCGGCGATAATCTTACTGCCGGTTTCGCCGCTGGCGCAAATGTCATCAATGAGCAAAATCCGTTCGCCGGGGCGGACGAATGACAAATTAATCCCGGCAAACACCGTTCCCGCTTCTCCGCTTAAAGAAGATGACCGGACTTCCTGGTGATAAACTTCTTTCCACGATGTGGGGATGTTTTGATCTTTGCGCGAAGCGTGCAACCGGACATTTCCGGCCATCGCCAAAGCCACCGCGGTAGCCAGATAATTCCCACCATGAGGGATGCCGTGAATGACATTAATCTGGCTGGAGCAAAAATGATCGGCAATCACCCGAGCCGCCGCCCGCATTATTTCCGGCTGCATACGTAGATTAAACGACGACGCCGATATATACCCCCGTCGAGCGTCCAACACCCGGGCTTCCTCCATAAAAGTTCGGCGCAAAAACTCCAGTTGATGTTTAGTCTCATCATTCATCAACTGCAAGTATAACAACCGGCCCGACCGGCAATTCATTTAAAGCGTCAAACTTTTTCGACAAATCCCGTGGCGGATTTTTCGTTCCTAGGCCTTCAGCTATCAATTCCATTAAGGCCGGACCGTAGATTCCGTCGCCGACCGGTCCAACACCGTAGTCATTACCCTCTTCCGACTCCATCTCTATCACCCCCTTTCTGTTCCGGCTAAAATGAACCACTAGAAGTTCCCCTTGTTTCATCAGCGGACCGCAACCAAGTTTATTCGGATGTAATTTTCCTTCTTTAGCCGCTTTGATTAAAACTGCGCTCGGCGATTTTGTCCCCGGCCAGCCGCCGCCGCAGCGCGGACAATTGCTTTCACCGTGAATAGCCGGACAGCCAATTGAGACACCCTCAATTCTAATCCTGGACATGATCTCAGGCCCAACAAAAAAGGGCCTGAAAACAGCCCTAATAAACATTATTACCAGACAATGATTATTTAGTCAAGGAGCAATTATTCACCCCTAAAGTCGGGGTTGACAGATGACAAAGTTTTGCCTAGACTAAAATCTCGGAAATCAATGACATACCTGGGACATTTTTTTAGACGGTTGAATTTAATTCTATTTCCAGAGAGCCGGAGCGGCTCTTTTTTTAGATTATGACCGATCAAGAAAGTTTCCCTTCAAAAAAAATCGGCCTGCAGTATGCTGAAGTTCCGGCCATAGTCGGCATTACCGGCGCCTGCGAGAACGTTGATACCCTGTTTAAAATCGGTAACCGTCTCAATTTACCCCTCTTTTTTACCCAGACCGGACAACTGGCTCTTGGACAAGTTCTACAAAGCTCCCATGGGGCTTACACTATTATCCATAGTGGCCGTGATGAAGAAATTGAAGACGAAAGGCACCTGCGGCAATTTCGCCTCACCGAAGAGGAATTCGATTGTACTCTGGCCGGCATGACCAGAGAAACTTATGACGAGGAAAAGATGTTTATTGCGCTTTTGGCTCACATTGAAAAAGCTACTAAAGCTATAATTTCGGCTGTTATAACAGATCATCAAAAAATTCTTACCTCAAAATATAAGCGGGACCCGGAAGTTTTAAGAGAAATTACGGCCCGACCATATCTGCGAATTACCTATGAGGAAGCAATTGATCTTCTCCGCCAAGCCGGTTATTCCGACCTGGTTTTTGGTTCGGATTTAGAAGCCGAACACGAAACCAAAATCGCTGAACTGGTTAATCTGCGGGCTAAAAACTACGGTGCTTCTATCGACCGTTTCTCTCCCGTCTTCATCATGCGTTATCCAAAGGAAATAAAATTCTTTAAACGGAACATTCTTTTGGATAATTATTAATAGTTTATAGATATCGATATTTTAAAATATCGATATGTTTTGAAATGTAAAAATCGCGATTACAACCCCAATTCTGCGCTGATTTCTTTCATCCCCTCCAACACAATTCCGATATGCTTCTTTAAGGGAATTCCTAACTCTTCTGCTCCGTGTTCGATATCCTGACGGTTGACGCCTTTGGCAAATGATTTTTGTTTCCATTTTTTCAATACCGATTCTACCGCCACGTTTCCCAATTTTCGTCCTTTAACCAACGCTGTTGCCACAATTAATCCGCTTCATTCGTCTACGGCAAACAACGTTTTCTCCATCAGCGTTATTCGCGCTACCCCGGTATGTTCGGCGTGCGACAAAATCGCCCGCCGTAGATGTTCTGCCACTCCTAAATCGGCTAGAATCTTCTCTCCCTTTTGCGGATGTTCGTCTAAAGTCGGATGTATTTCCCAATCAAAATCATGCAATAACCCAACTATCTCCCACTCTAACTTTGGACTTTGCACTTTTAACTTTGAACTGCTGGCAAAATATTCCCAATATTTTGCCATGCTTGCCTCCACCGCCAATATATGTTTTCTTAAATTTTCATTCTTAACCTTTGCTTTAACAATTTCCCAAGCTTGATCTCTGGTCATAATGAATTGGAATTGAAAATATCTAAACTTTTATTTTTAGAGTGAGGAAAGCAATGGTTTCGCGAATAGACCAAGTGTTTGTCAACAACATCACCAATCGGTCAATCCCGATTCCGATTCCGCCCAATGGCGGCATGCCGTATTCCAAAGCCTCCAAAAAATCTTCGTCCGTCGGTTGGGCCTCGGCGTTTCCGGCCTTAAGATTCTTTTGCTCATTTTCAAACCGCGCTCTTTGGTCTAAAGGATCATTAATCTCCGACCAGCCGTCAAAAATTTCCCGGCCGCCGATGTAACCCTCAAATCTTTCCACAAATCTGTCGTCATTACGATGCTGTTTAGAGAGGGGACTAACTTCTTTGGGATAGTCAATTACCCAAGTCGGCTCGATCAATTTATGACTTATCAAATGATCAAACAGAGTAAAAAATGCCAATCCTTTGGACCACACCCCCTCGACTTTCAGATTATTTTTCTTTAATAGATCTTTTAATTCATTGTCAGAAACGGTTTCGTAATCAATATCCAAATGCTGTTTCACTAAAGAAACCATCGAAATTCTGGGCCATTCTCCGGCTAAATCCACTTCGTGATCCCCGACTTTAATTTTTGTAATTCCGGTAGTAACCGTAACCAAATGCTTCATCAAGCCCTCGGCCACATCCATCATCCGCTGATAGTCGGCGTAAGCTTCATACCATTCCATCATGGTAAATTCCGGTTGATGAGTGGTATCGATTCCTTCGTTCCGGAAATTCCTGGCGATTTCAAAAACTTTTTCATATCCTCCCACAATCAGTCTTTTTAAATAAAGTTCTGGAGCAACCCGCAGATAAAAATCCTGATTCAAGGCGTTCATATGGGTATTAAACGGCTGGGCGTTAGTCCCGCCGTAAAGCGGCTGAAGGACCGGAGTTTCCACTTCCACAAATCCCAAGCTCCACAAATATTTTCTGGTTTCCTGCTCAATTTTCCACCTGGTATCCAACAATTTCTTGACTTCTGGATTTAAAAGCGTATCCAAATACCTTTTGCGGAATCTCTCGTCAACATCTTTTAACCCATGCCAAATTGAAGGCAATGGCCGCAGCGCTTTAGATAGCAGCTTAATTTCTTTAGCCTGGACAGTGATTTCTCCAGTTCTAGTAGTAGTTATTTCACCGACAATCCCTACAAAATCACCTAAATCTAAAGATTCAATCAAAGAAAAGCCTTCTCTCAAATCGTCCGACCGCAAGAGCACTTGGATTTTGCCGGATTCATCGTAAATATCGGCAAAAATTATTTTCCCGTGTTCTCTTAAAGCCACGATTCTGCCGGCTATCGAGACGGACTGACCGCTCAAATTCCGGGCTTCGCCAATAACATGGCTCCTCTCAAAATTCGGCGGGTACGGATTGATGCCTTTTTTCTTGAGCTCCTGCAATTTCTTGAGGCGGATGTTTTTAATAGTCGAAAGTCTGGTAGCCATTGAGGAAGATTATAACCGATACAATCTGACAACGTCAGAAAATATTAGTGGATTTTTTTGACCGTATAGATGATTTTGCCGGCCGGAGCATCAACCTCGACTTTGTCGCCGACTTTCTTGCCCAACAAGGCTCTCCCCAAAGGGGAATCATGGCTGATTTTTTTCTCCAAAGGATTGGCTTCCCATTCACCGACAATATGGAAAACGTGGCTGGAGCCGTTGGCGACCACCGTTACCTGACAGCCAATCCCTATCGTACTCTTGGATGCCGCCGCCTTAACCACTTTTGACCTGGACAGGATGTCTTCCAGCTCCTCAATCCTGTCGTCAATAAAATTTAGCTCTTCCCGAGCATCATGATATTCGGCATTCTCCGATAAATCACCGAATTCTCTGGCTGTTTGCAGTCTTTTGACTGACGCCGGGCGTTTAATGGACCGCAGCTCTTCCAGTTCTTTTTCCAGCTCTATTCGGCCCTGAATGGTTAATTGAACAATATGATTATCTGCCATAATTCTTTGTCTTTTGCAAGTTGTCCTATTCTACTAGATGTTTTGCATCCATCAATACATATCGGCAACGCATTAAAAATGATACCCCAGCAGTACGCTCGTCACTCTCCCCGATCAAATCGGGACGTCGTGATGTCGCGACTGCGGGGTTCGGGCGTACCGGCAGATCTTTCCTGCTAAAAAATCTGGGTCCGTCCGAAAAAGTATTAACGGAGCTAAATTCCCAAGAACCGTATTTTACCATACCTATCGGTATGTTAAAATATAGCTTACTTATGCCAACGATTAATCAATTAATCAGAAAGCCCAGAAGGCGGCGGATTAGACAAATCAAGGCTACGGCTTTGCATAAAAACTTTAACGCTAAAACCAGAAAGATGAGCGATACCCCCAATCCTCAGAAGCGCGGAGTCTGTGTTATGGTTAAAACTATGACCCCTAAAAAACCTAACTCGGCCTTGCGGAAAGTGGCCAGGGTCAGATTGTCAAACCGCCAGGAAGTTACCGCCTATATCATGGGAGAAGGTCATAGTTTGGCAGAACACTCTATTGTTTTAATCAGGGGCGGCCGGGTCAAAGATCTGCCGGGAGTCAAATATCATATTATCAGAGGAAAATTTGATACTGCCGGAGTTGTTAATCGTAAAACCAGCCGCAGCAAGTATGGCGTTCGCTTAAATGGATCTCCCGTTGCAACCGGAACGCCGGCCACAGCCGCCTAAATTACTTAAGAAACCAGAAATTTTGATATGGCTAGAAATAACAAAAAAATCAAAATCAAACTTCCGGAACCGGACCCCGTTTACGGCAACCGCCAGTTAACCAAACTCATTAATCAAGTAATGAAAGAGGGTAAAAAAACCGTGGCTCAAGCTCAAGTTTACCGAGCTCTGCAAATTGTTTCGCAATCGGCCAAGAAACCGCCGATCCAGGTTTTTGAAGAAACCGTCGCCCAAATAACTCCTAAAATGGAAGTCAGGAGCCGCCGCATTGGCGGCGCGGCTTACCAAATTCCGACTCCGGTCAGGGGTCCGCGCGGATTTTCATTAGCTCTTCGGTGGTTAGTCGAGGCTGCCAGAAAAAGGTCAAGTAAGGAATATAAGACTTTCGGAGATAAATTGGCGGCTGAAATGACAGCCGCGATCGGCGGCACCGGTGGAGCCGTCGAGAAAAAATTAACTATGCACAAGCAAGCAGAAAGCAATAAAGCGTTTGCACATTTTAGATGGTAGTATCAATGTTTTATTGAGTCTCGTCACCTTCAACAATATCTATCCTGTGATGAATCTTTTCAACAAATACTGCTGAAAGCTCATCGGATTCTTCCTCTCTATCCGCAGCAGCAAGTCATTGTACAGCACATCAGCAATTTGTCATTCGGCGTCACGACTGATAGAATATCCTGACTGAAGCATTCAAAGCTTCCCGTTCAACTGACTTGGACGGAGAAGCTTCTTTTTTGTCTATATAACTTATGATTTATTTCTTACTTATCCCTTATCCCTTATCCCTTACCTCTTAATTCTATGGCCCAACAAACTACCACCGATCGTATTCTTCCGATGGACAAAATCCGGAATATCGGAATTATTGCCCATATCGATGCCGGCAAAACTACTACCACCGAAAGAATTCTGTTCTATACCGGTAAAAGCTATAAGCTCGGAGACATCGACGAAGGCACAACTCAAATGGATTGGATGGATCAGGAAAAAGAACGCGGAATTACCATTGTTTCCGCCGCCACCACCACTTTTTGGACTCCGACTATGCCGATTTTTTCCCCGCAAGTTCCCCACCGGATAAATATTATCGATACCCCGGGACACGTTGACTTTACCGCCGAGGTTGAAAGAAGCTTAAGGGTTTTAGACGGCGGAGTCACCGTTTTGGACGCCGAAGAAGGGGTTCAGTCGCAATCGGAAACCGTTTGGCATCAAGCCGACAAATATAACGTTCCCCGGATTTGCTTTATAAATAAAATGGATAAACTCGGAGCCGATTTTCTGGCCACGGTGATCGATATCCGCGACCGGCTCGGAGCCAATCCGGCTATCATGACTTTGCCGATAGGCGCGGAACAAAGTTTTAAAGGAGTGGTCTTGCTTTTGGAAAGAAAAGCCTTAGTTTGGCCCGGAGATGAAACCGGAGCCATATACGAAGAACAATCTGTTCCGGAAGACATGAAATCCCAGGTTGAAGAATACCGCCAAAAACTGATCGAGCAAATTTCCGAAACAGATGACGTCCTTTTAGGCCAATATCTGGAAGCCAAAGAACCAATACTGCCGGAACTGCACCGGGCTTTGCGGGCGGCGACTATCGCCTACAAATTGGTTCCGATTTATTGCGGTTCCAGTTTACGAAATAAAGGCGTCCAACCGCTTTTAGACGCCGTGGTTAATTATCTACCCTCGCCGCTGGATATCCTGCCGGCTCGCGGTATCAATCCTCAAACTAATCAATCCGAAGAAAGAATTCCCGACCCCAATGGTCCGTTTGCCGGTTTGGCTTTCAAAATCCAAACCGATCCCCACGTCGGCCGCTTAACCTATGTCAGGATATATTCCGGCCGGCTCAAAGCCGGATCTTATTTGCAAAATGTCACTCATCGGGAAAAAGAACGGGCCGGTCGAATCCTGCTGATGCATGCTAATAACAGAGAACAAATTGACGAGGCCATCGCCGGAGAAATCGTAGCTTTAGTCGGGCTGTCCAAAACCAAAACCGGGGATACTTTAACCGACGACAGTCATCCAATTATTTTGGAAGGAATTGAATTCACCGAACCGGTTATCTCTTTGGCGATTGAACCCAAAACCAAAGCCGATCAGGAAAAAATGGGCTTGGCCTTGCAACGGTTGGCAGAAGAAGATCCGACTTTCAAAATAAAAACTAACCTGGAAACCGGCCAAACCATCATCGCCGGAATGGGGGAATTGCACCTGGAAGTATTGGTTGACCGGATGAAGCGCGAATTTAAGGTCGAAGCCACGACAGGCAAACCCCAGGTAGCCTACAAAGAAACCGTCAGCAGGATTGCCGAGGGCGAGGGGAAATATATCCGCCAAACCGGCGGCCATGGCCAATATGGCCATTGTTGGTTACGGATAGAGCCCAAGGGCAGGGGCGAAGGCTACGAATTTATCAACGAAGTTAAAGGCGGCGCTATCCCTAGAGAATTTATTCCGGCGATTGAAAAAGGCGTTAAAGAAGCGATGGAAAACGGGATCTTCGCCGGTTTTCCGATGGTAGATGTCCAGGTTGCCGTCTATGACGGGACTTTCCACGACGTCGATTCTTCCGAAATGGCTTTTAAGATAGCCGGATCCATGGCCCTGCAAGCCGCGGTAAAACAGGCCTCTCCGGTCTTGCTGGAACCTATAATGAAAATTGAAGTTACCGCTCCGGAAGAATTTATGGGGGATGTTATCGGAGATTTATCCAGCAAACGGGCTCAAATTTTAGGAACCAAGAACCGCGGTAAAGCCGTGGTGATAAATTCCTTAGTCCCTCTGGCTGAAATGAGTGGCTACGTCACCACTTTACGCGGTATGACTAAAGGCCGAGCCAGTTATTATATGGAGCCATCGCACTATCAGGAAGTCCCGACTAACATTGCCAATAAAATAGTTGAAGCCAGCGGCAAAAATTAGGACGGGCCCTGATTTTTCGCTAGAAAAAATCAGCCGGCACGCCCTAACTCCGCGTTCGCGCTCTTGCGACACGTGGATGTAAACCTAGGGAGCAAATAAGCGTAGTGCGGGGCGAAATTCCCTATTGCACTAAAAATAGATTTCATTTAAAATAACAAACTGCTTATGGCAGAAGGTGTATATAAACGAACTAAGCCTCATATCAACGTCGGGACTATCGGACACGTTGATCACGGCAAGACGACTTTATCCGCGGCGATAACTTCCGTCTTGGCCAAACAGCCCGGAAACAATACTAAATCCATGGCTTTTGCCGATATTGATAACGCTCCGGAAGAGCGCGAACGCGGGGTTACCATTAACATTAGCCATTTAGAGTACGAAACCGAGAAACGGCACTACGCCCATATTGACGCTCCGGGACACGCCG
This sequence comes from Candidatus Collierbacteria bacterium, assembly GCA_016183365.1. Taxonomy (GTDB): domain Bacteria; phylum Patescibacteriota; class Microgenomatia; order UBA1400; family JACPES01; genus JACPES01. Next base: position 79,743 of record JACPES010000003.1, on the reverse strand, counting down.
ACTACATCAAGAATATGATCACCGGCGCTGCCCAGATGGATGGAGCCATTTTAGTGGTGGCCGCTACAGACGGGCCAATGCCCCAAACCCGCGAACACATTTTATTGGCCAAGCAAGTCAATGTCCCCAAAATTATCGTCGCTCTGAATAAATGCGACGCTGTTGACGATCCGGAACTTCTGGATTTGGTGGAAATGGAAATCCGCGATCTATTGACTAAATATGAATATCCCGGAAATGACGTACCCATTATCAGAGTTTCCGCCTTAAAAGCTCTAGAAGGCGACGCAGAGGCCGAAAAACAAATCCTGGCTTTAATAAATAAAGTTGACGAATATATCCCGGTCCCGGAAAGACCGACGGATAAACCTTTCTTGATGCCGGTTGAAGACGTCTTCTCTATCAAGGGAAGAGGAACTGTAGCTACCGGCAGAATTGAACGCGGTATAGTCAAAGTCGGCGAAGAAATCGAAATTTTGGGGTTAGAAACCGCCTCCAAAAAATCGGTGGTTACCGGAGTGGAAATGTTTAGGAAGACCCTGGATGAAGGCCAGGCCGGAGATAACGTCGGAATTTTATTGCGGGGAATTGAAAAAGACGATATTCAAAGAGGTCAGGTTTTGGCTAAACCGGGAACTGTCACCGCTCACACCGAATTTGAAGCTGAAATTTATATTCTTACCAAAGAGGAAGGCGGACGGCACACTCCATTCTTTACCGGCTATAAGCCCCAATTCTATATTCGGACCACCGACGTTACCGGCGAAGTTAAATTAGCCGAAGGGGTAGAAATGATTATGCCGGGCGACAGCGCTAAAATTTCCGTCAAACTTATTGTGCCGGTAGCTATGGAAGAAGGTTTAAGATTTGCCATCCGTGAAGGAGGCCACACTGTTGGCGCCGGAGTTATTACTAAAATAATTAAATAAACTCTAAATCCAGATTTTTGAAATGTGTGGTAAAATAGCCTCATTGCGAGGTTTTTTTGTTTGTCCCGCGAAACGGGATCTGGCTTCGCCAGACACTTTGAAATTTTTTGTAACTTTTAACTTTAAATATGCCAGCAGGATCAATTAAAATCAAACTTAAATCTTTTGACCACCACGTTATCGACGAAGCGGTGCAGAAAATCGTGGACACGGCCATGGCCAGCGGCGCCCTGATAATCGGTCCGGTGCCTTTACCCACTCACCGCCGCCTGATTACCGTTACCACCAGTCCGCACGTTGATAAAAATGCCCGCGAACATTTTGAAATGCTGACCCATAAGCGGCTGCTTATCATCGACAAACCCACCTCCAAAACCATAGATTCTCTGTCCCACCTCGACCTCCCGGCCGGAGTCGGAATTGAAATAAAAATGTAAATCCTCATTATCGGCCTACTTTTGTCTCAACGCCTGCTCAAACAATAAATATCTTAAGTTCGTTTCTATCAACAATACTTCAATTATTTAAATAATTGAAGTAACCTATCATTTGCACAAACATTTATATCGATATTTTAAAATATCGATATAAATAACTTGATACAATATTTCAACTAATAGGTCAATTGAAATAATCTGGCGTGAAAAAATTGTTAATTTTCTTCTTTATAGTTGTTTTAGCCCACACTGCCAAAGACTTTTTTCAGGATTTTCTGGAAACAGATTTTTTATATTTTGTCGATGCCAATGAAAATTTGATGGCATTGCCGAAATGGGGGAGATGGGTGTTGGTTGTGGCAAACCAAGCCGCTGACATTATTGCCTGGCCATTGGTTCTTCTGACTCCAATCGCTATTATAAAAAACCAGAAAGTCTTTCAAAAAATTTTACTCGTGGTTTATTTTTTATTTTTTATTATCTTAACGACTGATCTCACGCTTGACCCCAGAATAACCAATCCAAAGCTATTTTTCGACAAACCAACCCGCATCCCCGCCTCACAAATGAAGGCTAAATATCAAGAAATTCTCCGCCAGGGACCGTTCTAATTCTTTATCGCCTCCAAAAAGGGGAGGGTACCGTGAGCAAGATAATAAAGCATCGCCCCGCCGCCACTGGAGATCCAATCGATCCCGTTTTCCAATCCAAGCTCCGTCAAGGCTGTCTCTGTGTCTCCGCCGCCAACCACGGTATAAGCTTTGGTTTCATTCACCGCCCTAGCAATAATCTCTGTCCCAACTGAATGTTTGCCGTCCTCGAACTTGCCCATCGGCCCATTCCAGACCACAGTTCCGGCTGACAAAATTTTATCGGCAAACATTCTGGCCGATTCTTCCGTAATATCCAGCCCATCCGGTCTCAATTCGGCAATTTGCAATTTAGAATCGTAGCCTTCTTGGGCTTTCTTGTACTTTTTTATACTTTCTTGTACTCTTCTTACCAGTAACCCTCCTGCCAACACCTCATCGGCCCGTTCCGCCAGCTTCGGAATTAGGCTTATCTTAGTATCAGCTTTGACTCCGCCTATGATAAATATTACCGGTTTCTTCGGATTTTCCAGGACTTTAGATAAATGCGATATTTCGGCCGCGAATCTAAATCCAATTGCCACTGTAGGCACCAATTTAGGCACTGAAATCACCGAAGCGTGGGGCCGGTAAGATCCGAAAGCATCAAAGACATAAACGTCCGGAGATAAACGTCGCACAATATTTTGGGCAAAAGTAGGGGAGTTTGCTTCTTCTCTCGGATCAAACCGCAAATTCTCTTCCACCTTAATCCCCGCTCCGGGGAACTTAATCTCAAACCAGTCAGTTACCGGCTGTAAGCTTAACCTTTCTACCCTCTTGCCATGAGGCCTTCCCAAATGTCCAATTATGGTTATTTTTGCCTGTCTATCAACCAAATACTGAATCGTTTGCAAAGAATTTATTAGTCTTGACTCATCCGTTATTTTTGATTTTTGATTTTTGATTTTTGGTTTTTCTAACGGCACATCCAAATCCAACCGGACCAGCACATTTTTATGCATGACATCCACCTCTCTTATCATTCTCAACCAACCAGCTCCTTCGGGTTTTCTTGACATTTTCGGCCTTTTGGTATATCATACACGTATCTATTAGCCTACGCCACCAAGCGTAGGTTAATTATTAATAGGGCCTAAATTAAGCCTAATTATGTTATGGAAAAGTCACTTTTTATCCCGTCGGCTACGACCTATCTTTGAAAATCGAAAGATTAAGTTAATAGTCGGAGGGAATCTAGCTTTATCGATAATTCTGGTCAATTTAATGGGGCCAGTCGGCGGACAGGTTCCGGTCGAAACCGTCGACATAGCCACATTAACCCCGAATGCGATCAAGGTTATTACTGAAACCACCTTTAGGATTCCTGTGGCTGAAGATAACGGATTTTCCCAAGGATTCCGTAATCAACACCCCGGAGTAGATATCAGGGCCAAACGCGGCACTTCGATTTTAGCGGCAGCGACAGGTAAAGTGGTCGAAATCGAACGCAAAAGGTTTGGGTATGGCAACAAAGTAGTAGTGGAACATGCCGGCCAATTACAGACGCTTTACGCCCACCTGGACACGATTAACGTTAATGTCGGCGATTCAGTCACCAAAGAAACTGTTTTGGGAACCGTCGGTATGACCGGTTGGACCACCGGCCCGCATCTACATTTTGAGGTTAGAAATGATTCCGGATACCTTAATCCAAAACAGATTCTGCCAGAGCTGTAATTAATCTATTTGTCTACAGATTTCTTGAAGATGGAAATTCTTTTGGTACCATCTTAATGATCATCTCCACTACCTCTTCGATAGTTCTATTACTAGTATCAATCACCATCGCATCTTCCGCCTTCCTTAGCGGCGCGTACGCCCGCCGCATATTCAGCTCATCCCGCTCCTTCAACGCCCTGACAATTTCGCTATGCGGCACGTTATTCCCCCGCGCTTCATACTCTTGAAACCGCCGTCCCAATCTCCCGGTCTTCAATCACCACATCCTGCCTGCTGGCCAGTTTCCGTTCTTTTTCGTGTACCGCCTGGATAATCTCTTTGTGTTCGCCAAATTTAGCCACTAAATCATCGATTTCATGAGTCCGGATCGCCCAGGAAATATCTTTGCCGTCCATGAGAACCGTAATCTTTCGCCCGTCGGCTTCTTTAGCAAACGGCCTGCGTTCTATTACTTTTGCCCTGCGGAATAAATCGGCCAAGCTTAAAGCCGGGGTTAAGATTTAAATTACATGTCCATCCCGGACATGTCCGGAGTAGATGATTTATCGTCTTTTTTCTCAATATCTGTAACCAAGGCCTCCGTGGTCAAAATCATCGATCCCACCGAAGCCGCGTTTTGCAAAGCGGTTCTGGTAACTTTGACCGGATCGATAATCCCTTTCTTGAGCATCGAACCGAAATCAAGAGTCAGGGCGTCAAAACCGTAATCCGCGACAGCCGAGTCGGCAACTTTCCGCACCACCCAACCTGCGTCCATGCCAGAGTTCGTTGCCAACCATCTTAAGGGTTGCTGGCAAACGTCGCGCATAATGTCGACTCCGACTTTTTCGTCATTCCCGCTGACGGTCAATTTATCCAAAACTTTGGCCGATCTTAGCAAGGCTACCCCTCCGCCCGGCACAATTCCCTCTTCTATCGCCGCTTTTGTCGCTTCTACCGCGTCTTTGACTCTTTCCTGGAGCTCTTTAAGCTCAACTTCCGTTGCCGCCCCGACACTGATTACCGCCACTCCGCCGGACAGCTTGGCCAATCTCTCCTGCAATTTCTCTTTATCAAAGTCGCTGGTAGTCCTGTCCATCTCTGATCTAATCGATTGAATTCGGGCTTGAATTGCGGCCTTTGCTCCACCGCCGCCGATAATTCTGGTATTATCCTTATCGGCTATCACCCTATCGGCCCGGCCCAAATCTTCCACGGTTACCGAATCCAATTTCCGGCCAGCATCTTCAGAAATAAACGACCCGCCGGTTAAAATCGCGATATCTTCCAGCATGGCCTTGCGCCTGTCGCCAAATCCCGGAGCTTTAACTGCCAAAACATTAAATGAACCGCGCATTTTGTTGACCACCAAGGTCGCCAAGGCTTCGCCTTCGACTTCGTCGGCTACGATTACCAAATTCTTGCTAACTTTGACGAATTTCTCCAAGAATGGTAAAAGGTCGGAGATAGAGCTGACTTTTTGATCTGTAATTAAAATATAGGCATCGCTGATTTCCGATTCCATGGTGTCGGCGTTAGTGGAAAAATATGGAGAAGCGTAGCCTTTATCAAAGGCCATCCCCTCTTTATGGTCAATCTCGATTTCAAAACCTTTGCCCTCTTCCACTTCTACCAACCCATCACGTCCGACCAATTTCAGGGCCTCGGCAATCTTTTTCCCGATTTTCTGGTCGCCGGCAGAAATAGTCGCCACCGATTCCCAATCTTCGGGCTTAACGTCTTTGGCTATCCGTTTTAATTCGGTTACTAACGCCTCAACCGACTTGTCAATGCCGTGTTTAATCAGCATAGGGTTAGCCCCGGCGGTAATATTTTTCATACCGGCGGAAACGATAGTTTGAGCCAAAACCGTAGCCGTGGTGGTTCCGTCGCCGGCCACGTCATTGGTTTTGCTGGCTGCTTCCTTCACCAACTGGGCTCCCATATTTTCAAAAGGATCTTTCAGTTCTATTTCTTTGGCAACTGAAACTCCGTCGTGGACCACGGCCGGAGCCCCCCATTTTTTATCCAAAGCGACATTACGGCCCCGAGGTCCCAAAGTAGTGATAACCGCTTTGGCCAGCTGATTAACTCCAGAAATGAGTTTATTCCGAGCCTGATCAGAAAAAAGTAATTGTTTTGCCATATTGAATTATTTCAGATTTTATATTTCAGATTGCAGATTTTTTCAGAAAATATGAATTCTGAAATCTGAAATTTTAAATTATTGCTAACACATCCTCAAATTTAAGGAACTGGTATTCTACTTCACCGATCTTAACGTCATTTCCGCCCCATTTTTTATATATCACGTGGTCTCCCTTTTTAACCGGACAGGCTATTTTGGCGCCATGCTCGGTCTCCCAATCTCCGCCTACAGCCAAAACCACCCCCTGTTGGGGTTTTTCGTCGTGAGAGTCGGGTAAATAAATTCCGGAAATGGTTTTCTTGTCGGCCTTTACCGGTTCAACTAGAATATATCCCGGTAGGGGTTTAAGGGATTTGGGGTCAATTAATTTTGCCATTGCCATAGATATGTATATCTTATCATTCTTTTAACCAAAGTACTAGAGGGGTAATATAAAACAGATTGGAAAATCTGTCAAGAGGAGGATTTTTGGATTTCGGACAACAGCACCCCTTCGCAAATCAACCCCTTGTTCTGAAACTCGGTATTAAACTCTTCTTTCAACTGTTTTTCGATCAAAGGCCGATCATTTTGCAACCGCTCTAAGGATAAAGTGCTGACAACCGAGGCGATTTTACTGCGGCTAACCGGTCTGACAACTTTGGAAACAAAATTTTCGCCGATGCTTTCCCATAATTCCGGGGCATTATTTTTGTCAATCTTAAACAGGATCGAGCCGGTAATTATTAAGCTGATTCCATCTTTGGTAGTGGCGTGAATCGGCCTATCTCCTAGGGCTTCTTTATTCGATAAATCCGCATTATCAATAATCGTATATTCCAAAATCTGGGCGTTAAACAGTTTGGCCACCTGCCAAAAAGGAATTTTTAAATGGAGTCCCGGACCCCAAATGTGCGGCAAAACTCCACGGCCACGGTCATAAACGCAGGCAATATGGCCGGGGGGGACAGAAATAAAAAAACCGCCGACCACTTCGTCGACAAAGAATGAAACCACTAATCTATCAAACATAAATTAAGAAATATTGTTGTATATTGTACTCTCTAATTAACAACCAGGGCAAATTACAAGTCGGGAGCCTCATTGTTTCCTAACTTGTCATTGTTTCATGCTTCTTGCCCGCCTGCCGGCGAGGCAGGTTTTCTGTTCATTGTTTTTTCCAACCTATACCACCAATATTTTATCTGGCTAAAAGTAGTGTAGCCAATGCTAAAAATCAAGGTGGTAATAATGAACAACTTTTTCCCGGCCGGAAGTTGGGAAAAAATAATATATGAGCCTATCGGCAGGGTAAGCTGGGCCAGGATTATTTCTTTCCTGGTGATAGGAAACAATGAAAATAAGCTAGCCTCAATTTCAAAAATAAAAATCAGGATTGACTGCAAGACGTTGAGAGTAGGATTTGGCTTGGTTAAATCATACTGACCCATAAAGGTTAAATTAAGCGTTTCTTTTGGCTGGGGGACAAAATCATATAAAAAGTGAAAGTCGGCCCCCAATAAACCTTTGGCAAATATCCGCCATAGCATTAAAGCTACAATGGTTTGGATGACAAGATTAAGACCAGATAAAAATACAATTTTCCGGTTTGATCTCAATAAATTCTTGACGTGAGCATCGCGGGCCACCGGATCGGCGGAAAACCTTTTTTTAAGCTCGTCAACCTCTCCGGACAATTTATACCTTTCGGCTTCTGTCCGATCTCCGGAAATAGTCAACGGCAATAAGATTATTCTGATAGCCACTGTAAACAATATTACCGCCATGCCCATATCGGCATTTGAGCCCAAAATAAACCGCAGGCCGTAATAAATCACGACCAAAAGATTTATAAATGGCTGGTAGAAAATCTGGGTGAATAAATTCATAATCATTTGCTAGATTGTCTGGCGGGGCCAGATCATGCTTCGCAGGACTAATTGGCGTGTATTTCAATTAACAATTTAACAATATGACAATTTTTCAATCAATTTAGTAGTCGAATATTCAGGATTATACCGATTAACAACCTTAATCGTAACTCCGGCTCTCTGACAAATTCTTTTTTTATTTTCCATAAAGGGACTGTTTTCCGATACTGCGTAAGTATCCGCCCCAACCGACAAAAGTATTTTCTCATATTCTTGATCGGAGTTAAATTTATCGGGCAAAACTATGACTTCGTCGACGCAATCCAAGGCTTCCAGCATTTGTTTTCTTTCAGCCTGATTCATGATTGGCCGATTTGACCCCTTCAACTGTTTTGTTCTGGCATCAGATTCAATCCCCACCACCAGTTTGCCTCCCAATTTCTTAGCGGCGCGCAAAAAATTCAGATGCTCGATGTGCAACAAATCAAAAATCCCGGTGACGAAGACGGTCATATGCGGTAAGAATTGTATCAGCCCTGTTCCCCGGATGAAAGAAAGCGGCATGAAGCGAGACGCGTTCGTTGGTCATCTTTGCTTTCATATAAGTAAATTGGAGGCAAAAGAGAAATAGATTCAGTAAGTTCAACGGGTTGTTAGTAGCAAATTGCTGATTGTTAATTGTTAAATTGTTAAATTGCTGAATTGTTGACCAAAAATTTGCTAAGAATTTTTCTCCCCATTTATTCCGAATAAGCATTTTTTCATATGTTTTTTCTTTGTTGACAATCGGCTTCATTTGGGCCAATTCATGGGCAGTGTAAAGATTTCGTTGGCCTTCGGGAATAACCAGAGCAGATTCATCAAGCCACAAATTTACACAAATTTCATTGTTATGGGTTATTAGTTGTCCCGCGGAGCGGGATCCGGCTCCGCCGGATTGGTGGTTAGTTGTAGCGTTGGACAAAGGATGACGGCGTTTGAAGAAAAGAGAGACAAACAAGAGAACCAATGGGCGGACAATCCATAGGCGATTTTTTGAGGTAATAATCATAAGGTCAATATCGTCTTTCTCGTCGACGTTTTCCATCGCCAAAGCTCCGGTAATGGCTATCATTTTGACCCACGGAATTATTGAAATGACCCTTGATGCCCGTTTCGCAATCATCAGTTTCTTTTGGCTTATATCCTTCCGGTGGCGGCGGAGGACAATGATGGATAATGGATAATGGATGATAGATGATGAAATAAAGAATTCGCCGCCTGACAAAATTTTCCCAACTTTTAGCAAAACACCAATTTCCTCTTTTAACGTTGACAACGGCACAATTTTCTCGGAAATTAAATAGTGGTGTATTTCATCAATAGTTAAAGGATAGTCAAAAATAGAATGATATAGCAGGGTAGAGAAGATTTTTCTTCCGATTCGTGTCATTCGGATCGCTATTTATTTCACTCCGAACTTTGTCAACACCTGCTTTACTCCTTGGGCCACGGTTTCAATCACTATTTCCGGCGTCATTTGTTTTTCCACTATTCCGTTAATGGCGTCTTCATAATAGGCAATTATTTCGTCATTGATCCCATTATCTTGGGTTTGAGAAGCCATATACCAAGATTTTCCAAACTCCGCCTGTTTAACAAATGGTTCGACGTACTTAGCGCCGGATAATGATTGAGCCATATCGCGGCGGGGATAAATTTCTCCGAAAGGCCGGATCTTAGCCGCTTCGGTATACATCATCTGCAAAGATTCTTGAGAGGATAAATATTTTAAAAACTCCCAAGATTGCTTTTTATATTTTGAGTTTTTAGATACCCCCTCCACCCAAGCCGATGACCAGGATATCCGGCGCTGGCTGGTTAACTGCGGCACCGGATGAATCGAAAAATCCAATTTGGGGTTAAGAGTCACAATTTGGTGAACTTGCCAGGAAGGACCAATCATCATGGCTACTTTTCCGGTCGCAAAAGCCACTATGTCAGGGGGCAAAGTTTTATCCCAAATTCTATCTTTAGTAGCAAAAATGGTATAAAACTTCAAAGCGTCAGCCCCTAAATTCCGGCCCCGAGCGTCAATTGTGGCGTTCGGTTTAACCAAATCAACGCTGTTTTGCAGCATCAGCAGAGCCAAAATATCCGGCCAACTGGAAATGTTATTGGTCGTTCCCATGGCCATTCCAGACCGAACAATCCTGCCCTGTTCATCCCATTTGGTTAAAGCAAAAGCCGTTTTCCGCAGATCGTCCCAAGTGGCCGGCACGCCGGAGTCGGTGGCCGCCAAAATTTCGTTGTTGACAAACAATCCCAAACTTTCCGTCATCAGCGGCACCGCCAGAACTTTGCCGCCGGGGGTAATATCGGCCAGCGCGTCTTTATAAAATGACTTATCAAATTCATCTAATGACAAGATGTCCGCCGGAGCCGGCTCCAGTTCGGAAGCAAACATCGGCATCCATGACTGATGAATTCTCATAATGTCCGGACCTTCTTTTCTGGCCAAAACCGACTGAAGCCTTTCCCGATAGTCGGTTTTAGACTGCATCTGATAGTTAATTTTTACACCTAAATGAGCAGATTCATATTTGGCGATAACCGGGGCCATAACTTCGGCCGGTTCCCATAAACCCCAATAGGTTAAAGTTACGGCTTGTTTTGATAAACGCGGTAAAATAAAAAGCTTGGGAAGTAAAAATCCTGCCAGCCCCAAAATTATTGCCGCTGCGATTGCAACTAAAATCCCTAAGCTGGGCTTTTTGGCATCTGAAACACTAACCACTGGTACACTGGCCACAGGGTTAATCCCTAAGGTTGGATCCGGTAGTTTTGGCATACAGGTAAAATATACCATGTTGAAACCTTATTGGAAAATAATTGTCGGTTTCGCGGTGACATTTATAATTCTGTTGCCGCCAACTATCTTTATCGCTTTTGAAACAGCATTTAAGAACAGGCCATATCCCGGGGTTAAGTTATCTCCGGCCTTTTCCACAATCCGCAACAAACAGATTGCCGTCGGCGAATTGACATTTTCCCCCGAAAACATCAATGTGAATATAGACTGGCCGGAAAGCAGAAAAAAACTTTTGTTCGTCGGTCGAAGCGGGAATTTTATCAATGATTTAATGATTAAATATGCCGCCTACAATCATACTATTTCTGTTGATCCTGTAATTAATTATGATACTGCTCTGCTTCAAGATTTTATTGCTTCCACAGCTACCAAAATAAATATTCCGGTAGTCGAACCAAAATTTAAACTCGCGGGAGACAAAGTGGTTGAATTTCAGACCGGATCACCCGGCAAACAAGTGGATGAAGAATTGCTGAAAGGAAGAATCCTGACCGCGGTTTTCGGCGGAGAAGATTATCAGACCGTGGAAATTCCGGTTTCTATAATCGAACCCTCTATTCCTAGCGGCAAAATGACCGCCGACAATTTGGGGATAAACTCTTTATTGGGCCGGGGAATTTCAACTTATAAAGGCTCAATTCCGGGCAGACAACACAACGTCGCCCTAACAGCTACTAAAATTGACGGCACCTTGATCCCGCCTGGGGCTATTTTTTCATTTAATGATACCGTCGGCGACATCAGCCGCGAAACCGGTTTTCTGGAGGCATATGTAATTAAGGAAGGCCGTACAGTCTTGGGAGACGGCGGCGGAGTTTGCCAGGATTCCACCACTCTATTCCGGGCAGTTTTAGCGGCCGGATTGCCGATAGTGGAAAGACGGGCTCATAGCTACCGGGTGGGATACTACGAACAGAATTCTCCCCCGGGGTTTGACGCCACAGTGTTTTCCCCGACGGTAGATTTTAAGTTTAAAAACGACACTCCTGCCTATATTTTGATCCAGGCTAAAGCGGATAATCAGGCCTCTACTTTGATTATTGAACTTTGGGGAACCAACGACGGCCGGATAGCTAAAACTACTAAACCAATAATTATCGATCAGATCCCGCCGCCGGAAGATATATATCAGGATGACCCGACTCTCCCGGCCGGAACAGTAAAACAAGTCGATTGGAAAGCCTGGGGAGCAAAAGTAAAATTCGATTATCACGTCGAACGCAATGGAGAAACTTTGATTCATCAAACATTTTCTTCAAATTACCGCCCCTGGCAAGCGGTATACTTGCGCGGTACCGGCGGTTCTTGACAGGATGTTATAACGGGTTATAATTAAATCATGATTACGCCAGTTGCTCATAAAATTATTCAAGTGGGAAATTCTTTGGCAGTAACGCTGCCAAAAGATTTTGTGAAGCGCCATCGTCTCAAAGCCGGCGGGGTAGCGTTTTCTCAGTCAGTAAACGGGGAAATAAAATATGCTACGTCGAAGGGAAATACAACTGATTACCAGAGAATATCCGATGAAGAATTTTCTAGGCTGATTATCCGCATTGAGTCAATCTATGGAGAAACCCTAGAGAAATTGGCTAAGCTTCCGTGAAAGTCTTTACTGTACGTCAGGTTTTAATTCTCCATGAACGGATGATTCAAAAATACGGCGGCTCTTCCGGTGCTCGCGATATGGGGATGTTGGAGTCGGCGGTGGGGAGGCCGTTCGCGACGTTTGGCGGAGAAGATCTTTATCCTGATACTCTCATGAAGGCAGGAGCTTTTATTCAATCTATCGTTAAAAATCATCCTTTTGTCGATGGAAATAAAAGAACGGCTTTTTCCGGAACAATAGCATTTCTTTTGGCAAATGGAGTGTTTATCTCTGCAAATACAAATCAAGCCGTTAAATGGATGCTTAAGGTCGCCAATGAAAATCTTTCAGTCGACGAAATTGCCGCCTGGCTGAAGAAACACTCCGCGGGAAAGCTCTGATACAATTGATGGCTATGGATAAAGTTTATCAGCCGGAGAAGTTTGAGAAAGAAATTTACCGCAAATGGGAGGAGAGCGGGGCGTTTAAGGCGGAATTCGGAGAGAAGGATCAGAAGGACAAGAGGGGCAATTTTACGATTTTGATGCCGCCGCCAAACGCAAATGCCTCGCTTCACGCCGGACACGCCATGTATACGGTTGACGACGTGTTAATCCGCTGGAAAAGAATGCAGGGGTACTCGACCGTCTGGCTGCCGGGGATGGACCACGCCGGATTTGAGACCCAATTTGTGTACGAGAAAAATTTGGCAAAACAAGGAAAGTCGCGGCTGGATTTTGACCGGCAAACGCTTTACCAAAATATTTTTCAATTCGTTAAAGACAATTCAGGGATGATCTATGAGCAATTTAAGCGTCTGGGATTTTCCGCCGATTGGAGCCGGAGCGTTTTTACTTTAGATGACCATGTTTTGAAACAGGTTTGGGAAACTTTTATCCGGATGGAGAAAGAAAGATTAATTTATAAAGACAGTTATATCGTTAATTTCTGTACTCGTTGCGGAACTTCGCTGGCAGAATTGGAAGTAGTACACGAAGAAAGAGTTGATCCGCTCTATTACATTAAATACGGCCCATTTATCCTGGCGACGGTGAGACCGGAGACTAAATTTGGGGATACGGCTGTCGCGGTTCATCCAAGAGATAAACGATATAAAAAATATATTGGGCAGGAAATTACAGTTGAGGGCTTAATCGGAAAATTCAAAGTAAAAGTAATTGCCGATGAAACGGTAGATCCAAGATTCGGCACCGGCGTGGTTAAGGTGACGCCGGCTCATGACCCAAATGATTTTCAAATGGGGCTGCGTCACGGGCTGGAAATCAAACAAGTGATTGGGCCGGACGGGAAACTCAATGAAAAATGCGGCATTTATCAAGGTTTGCGAGTCGCCGAAGCCAGAAAAAAGGTAGCTGATGATCTTCAAGCGGCTGGGCTGATGGTCAAAATAGATGAAAATTATAAACACTCGGTCGGATTGTGTTACAAGTGCAAGCGGGTTCTGGAGCCAACGGTAATTCCCAATTGGTTTATCAAAGTCGAGTCGCTGAAAAAACCGGTGGTGGAAGCAGTGCGGGAAAATAAAATCAAGTTTTACCCGACGAGATTTAAAAAGCAGATACTGACCTGGCTGACGATGATGCACGACTGGCCAATTAGCCGGCAGATTTGCTGGGGAATCAGGATTCCGGTGTGGTACCAGATCGGTAAAAAACAAAAAACAAAAAACAAAAAACAAAATGGCGATATTGAAGTAAAATTCATTGATAAGAATAAAAAGTTAATCAGGGGGAAAATTGGCGAATTGCTGAAAGATTATTCGTTGGTTGAAGTTAAAAACGGCTTACAGGAGTTGCGGGCAGCTGTTGGAATAAAATATACTGTTTCGGTTTCCGCCCCGGGCGAGGACTATCTTCAAGAAACCGACACTTTTGACACTTGGTTTTCTTCAGGACAATGGCCGTTGGTGACGCTTAAACAAAATGAATTTAAAACTCGCTTCCCCACTGACGTGATCGGCACGCTGTCAGATATTCTGCCATTTTGGATTTCCCGGATGATCATATTTTCGCTTTATTTGAAGAAAGAGGTGCCGTTTAGGGATGTTTATCTGTGGTCAATGGTGACCGATGCTAAGGGGGTAAAGATGAGCAAGTCAAAAGGGAACGTAATTAATCCGATTGAGCTGGTGGATAAATACGGCGCGGATGCGTTGCGAATGACATTGCTCTACGGCGTAGCGCCGGGGAGCGCCATTCCCCTCTCGGAAGATAAGGTGCGAGGGATGAGAAATTTCTCGAATAAAATTTGGAATGCTGCGCGATATGTGATGAGCAGAGAACAGAGATCAGAGAGCAGAGATCAGGAATTTCTCGATAAACTTAATGCCGTAATTGGCAGCGTTACCAAAAATTTAGAAAATTACCGACTGGGACTGGCGGCGGAGACGGTGTATAACGAATTTTGGCATTGGTTTTGCGATGAAGCAATAGAGAAAAATAAGACCGGTAAACTTAGCGATAAGGCAATTTTTCATGGATTAATCACTTTTTTAAAATTACTACATCCGTTTGTCCCCTTCGTGACCGAAGCGATTTGGGAAGAGATAAAAGATTTCAGAAAATATCCGAAGCAGATGCTAATTGCATCCAAATGGCCGAAATAAAACAAAGGTTAAATGATTCAAATCATTTAACATATTTCAAACGGAAGGAGTAAATATGAAACGATGGGGAAATTTAATTTATTCTGTGAAAGTCAGGAGGCTGGAAGTTGTCATTTCGGTTTTGTTAATTGTCGTTTGGCTGGCTTCCGCAATTACTGTTCTGGAAGAAAAAAGGGTTAACAAATTATGGGAAATCCGCCGCGATAAAGAAGCCAAATTGGAAAAATTAGTGGAATTATCCATCCAATATCCGGATTATCGCGATCTTTTGTATCGCCTGGCTATTTCTCAATCAGAGCTGGGAAACGATGACGCCGCCAAAGAAGCTTTAAATCGGGCTAGATACCTGGATCCCAACAATGAGATCTTGATAAAAATTGCCGGCAGCCTGGGTATTTCCTTATCTAATTAAGAATTGGGTTGAGTCGTCAAACTTATACAACGCTACCAACACATTTGAATCCAAGGCTATTTTCCTGCCCATTTGGGGTTACCCTTTCCATATAAGTAATAATCAATCCTAGAAGACAAATTCTTGGGTCCGCCTTTTACCGCCCCAATAAATCCCTCTCCCCATTTTTTGTTCTTCTTTATCTTTTTCTTTCTTATTACCGTTTCCACTCCTTCTCTAATTAGTTGAGAAAAATTCATCTTCTCTCGTCTCATCAAAAGAGCCATATCCCTATGTAAGTCCTCCTGAATATAAACCTTGGGTTCTGATCATGCGCTTATTATATGTTGTATGTTGTCAAGGGGAAAAATTTTTATTCTTCTGCGGCACTTTGGAGAAACAGATCTGTTACCTGATCATCAGTAAGTCGTTTTTCAAGAAACGTCCGGTGTTCCGCTAGGACCGACTTTTCCCCTTGCCGGATAAATATTCTTTTGGCTTGCTCAACAGATGTGCAACCACCAAGAGCTAGACCCATGATCCCTCCAAAAGCTGCACCTCCAGCAAGAAACACAATTCCGCCTTGGATCGCCTCAAACGAAGAGTTGGCAACGTCTTCCCTGCCTGAAAGGAATGCCAAGCCCCCAAGACCTGCCCCAGCAAGCGCGCCGATCAATGCTGCGCGGGCATAGATGCGCCTCACGGGAACTTGCGTCTCTGCATTTGCTCGGATCTGTTCCAGCTGGTACTGGTACTCAAACATCAACGCGACTGACGCGTCGTCTCCAAGTTTTTCGAAAGCCTCTGATCGGAGACTTGTGGTTGGGATTTGGGCAAGAAGTTGCTCGCGCTGTCGTTGATCCATTTTCTCGTCCACTATACCATGCTTGTCAACTTTGCTTGAGTTATGCGCGAGAAAGAGGTAGGCCTAAAGAAAAATCCAGTCCGGGAATTCTGTCAATTGATTCTATTTCTTCTTTTGTTCGTTTCAGTTCGCCTCTCGCAAAGGCCCATTGCCCTGCCAGACCAATCATGGCGGCATTGTCGGTACAGAGTTTTTTGGAATAGGGAAAATGAATTTTCAGTCCGAATTTTTTTCCAAGATTCCGCAGCCTTTTGCGAAGTTCGATGTTGGAGGCGACGCCGCCGCCGACTAGAAAATCAGTAATTTCTGGATTGCCACGTCCCGTCTGTAGCGTGGCTCGCAATGACAAAACCGACTTTTTAACAATTCTTATCAAATGCTCAAAAGAAGTGTTTTGAAAACTGGCGGCTAGATCGTAAATTTCTTGCTTCGTTAAACTTTTTTCGTTTGTTAACCGATAAAAAGCGGTTTTTAATCCTGAATAACTGAATTTACCTTGGTTTTCCCGGCCTAATAATGGCAATGGCAGTTTATAGGTTGAAGGATTTCCGGTTTTGGCCAATTTTTCCAACACCGCGCCTCCCGGATACCCCAATCCTAACATCCTGGCGGCTTTATCCAAAGCCTCTCCCAAAGCATCATCTATTGTTCGGACTAAAATTTGATATTCGCCTATCTTTTTAACTAAAACAAGCTCTGTGTGACCGCCGGAAACTACGAGGGCCGCGAAGGGAAAGTTTAAATTGTTAATTGTTAATTGCTGATTGCTGATTGTTGACCAGGCTAACGGGCTTAAGATATGGCCCTCGAGGTGATTCACCGGAATTAATGGCTTATGCCACTTCAGGGCCAATTCTTTTGCCTTGGCAATTCCCACCTCCAGCGCAATCGCCAATCCCGGCCCAATCGTTGCCGCAATGGCATCAATTTCGTTAATCGTTAACCGTGAATCGTGAACCGCTTTGGAGACAACCCAAGGAAGACGTTCTTGGTGGGCGCGCTTGGCAAGAGACGGAACAACGCCACCCCATTTAGAATGGAGCAAGGCCTGGGACCAGATAATATTGCTTAAAACCCTGTTTCCGTCTGTAACCGCGACAGCTGTTTCGTCGCAACTGGTGTCGATAGAAAGAATTGTCATAAGATAAATGGTTAAAATTATTTAAATGGTTAGAATGGTTAAAGGGCTAAAAAATTCCCCAGCTGATTAAACGGTCGTTTTTGGACTTTCCGTATTTAATTTTGACCCAGATGATGACAGCTTCTTCCTGATAGCGGCGAATGACGTTTGTTACCCGATCGGCCCATTCTACCGCTATCACCGACTTATCGGATATTGTTTTAGAAAAGTCCAATGATCCAAGTTCTGATGATGATTCAAGACGCCAAGCGTCAATATGGAGTAAGGAGTAGGGAGTAAAGAGTAAAGAATAATGATTCACCAAATTGAATGTTGGCGAGGTAATTTCCTTTTTTATCCCCATTGCCCGGGCCAGGCCTTTGGTAAATTCGGTTTTGCCTGCTCCGAGTTGGCCTTCGAGAGCAAAAATAATCGCTCGTTTTCCAACGAACCCCTCATATTTTTGCCATAGTTCTTTGGCCAGATTTTGAGTATTTTCCGGAGTCCTGGACAAAATGTGGATTTTATCTTTTAATTGAATATCTCCCTGACGCAGAACTGTCTGATCGTCCAAAGTGGTGTCTATAACTGTTGACGGTTCATTTCTCGGCAATTCTCCGGCATCAATAATTAAATCTATCAGCTGTTTCTTCCTGTCTGAAATATTAAATAAAATATCTGATATCTGATATGGCCTTTTTTTGTAAGCCTCGTTGGCGGATGTGGCGGTAATTGGCCTGCCCAACGACCTGACAATTTTCGCAACCAGCGGATACGATGAAATCCTAATCCCCAGTGTTCCGGCTTCAGAGGCGACGCCGGGAGAAAGAAAATGGTTAGAAGGGTTAGAAGAATTAAGTGTTTTTAGTTTAGATATTATTGTTAACGGACCGGGCAAAAATTGCCGGTAAAGTTTTTTGGCGGTTTCATTCAAAACCACATATTTTTCCGCCATTTTCCAATCGGCTACGGCAATTGAAAAAGGTTTGCCGAATGGCCTAGATTTATATTCGCCCAGTTTTTTTACCGCCGCCGGATTGGTAGCATCAACTCCGGCGCCGTAAACGGTTTCGGTGGGGTAGATGACAAGGCCCTCAGCTCGGAGAATTTTAACTGATTGAGCGGTAGCGTCATGTTTAGAGGTTTCTTTCAGGTTAAGGATTTTCATTGTTAGATTGTTAAATTGTTAGATTGTTAAATTGTGGAGGCATTTAGTCCTGCAAAGCAGGATCTTGCTCCGCAGGACAATTTAGCAATCTTCCGGAGATTATTTTACCGAATTCCGAAGTTTGGCGGCCACTTCTTGAAGTTGGGACGGAGACATATTAATTCTCTTGGCTGACTCGACGCCCGGAAGGTACTCGCCTTTTTGTTTCAGCGGCATGGGTCCGCCTTCGCCCTTACGGGCCACTGCGAGACAAGGCATAACGTGAATATGAGCGTGGGGAACCTGGAAACCGGCAGTGGCAAATACTACAGTGGCCGCTTTTAATCCATTAATTTGAGCTTGGCCTACTTTTTGAGCTGCCTCCCAAAACTCTCCGAATTCCTCAACTTCATGAACCCACCTGAAGTGTTTTTTTGGAATGACCAAAGCATGACCTTCAACCACCGGCGAAATATCCAGAAACCCCAAAAAATGTTCATTTTCGAAAACCTTGTGGCATGGAATCTGGCCGGAAACGATCAGACAAAATATACAGTCGGACATTATTTTTGTTTATCGGCAGGCTTGGCGGTTGACTTGGCGGAGGTCCCCGGCTGAAGATTTTTTTCATCTGCCGGCAACTTCTCTCCTTCGGTCTTAGCAGCTTCCTCCCCTTCAATTGCGGCAACCTCGACTACCGGTTTCACTTCAACTTCTTCCGCTCTGGGTTCTTGAATAATAACCACTGTTTCATCTTCTCCGGCTTCAATTTTAACCTTTGCTTTGTCGACCTTAATGTCTTTGATATGAACGCTTTGACCGATCTCAACCAAGCTTTGAATACTAATGTCTAAGCTTTCCGGCAAATCGGCCGGCAAAGCCTCCACCATTACCTGCGATAAAACTAAAACCAAAACTCCGTTTTTGTCTTTAACGGCCAAAGACTCCCCGATTATTCTAATCGGAACTTCGGCCTTCACTTTTTCGGCTAAATCCACCTGCCTGAAATCAATATGCAATAAACTCCCGTTCAGAGGGTGTTTTTGAATGGTTGATACTAAAACCGGCCTTAGTTCTTTTTCGCCGGTTACTTCTAAATAAATTATCCCTGTGGCTCCCGCCTTTGAGAAAATTTTCCGGAAGTCAATAGATTTAACTGAAACAGCCAATGATTTAATCTTTTTCCCAAAAACGTTAGCGGGAACCTGACCTTCCTTTCTTAAAGACTTTACTTTGCGGCCGACTATCTTTCTTTTAGCGCTGGTTAATAATAACTTTTGAGAACTCACAAATAGATTAAGATTATAACACGCCTTGATCTAGCGAAATAAATCGTTTAGGGCGAACTCGACTGCCGCCGAATCGGACTTTTCCATAGTCAGCCTAAAAATCAGGCTGCTATCCGAAATTCCGGCCCGGGGATAAACCGATAAAGGAGTCATGCCATTCCCCAATTTAATCTGGACTTCGGTTTCCACGGAATCCCCCGCCTGTTTTTTAAGGTTCAAGACGTACGCTCCGATTCCTCTTTCGATTGGAATTTTATTCGTCGAAATATAATTTATTTTTATCAACAAGGCCTCTCCCGGCATTATTTCAACAGGAAAACCAATGATATGTTGGCCAAATTCGATATAATTATCTGGCATGATTTGGACCGCCTGACCGTTTTTCACCTCAATAACAGACTGAATCACGCTCTCTAGCGGAATAACTGCCCGGGTATATCCGCGATAAGCCGTAGACGAACCGCCGACTGTCGAGGTATTGGCATAAGCTAATTCCAAAGTTACAGCCGGCGGAGAATCAGGGGCTAAAGTCACCAAGGCCCGACGGCCTTTTTTAAGAAAATAATCTGATCTCTTGGCTCCCAAATTCGCGTCAACTAAATAAATAAAATTTTGGGAACATTTTGACGAATATAATTGAGCCGGGCATAAAAGTTTTCTTACCCCGCCGTCAATTCCCTGTTGGGCCGCCAGTCTGGCCGAATCCGCTGCGAAAGGAACAACCAGAATATTCTCGTTTTGTAAAGCCTTGATAATCCCTTGGATTACCGGAAAAGGCACGGCTTTAAAGGTTTCAAACATCGCTCCGGCGATTTGGAGAGTAAATTCCGGTCCGGCGAAGGCAGATTTTTCTTTTAAGTTTTCGGCGGTTATTTCTAGATTAGGCCCGATTGGCACTTTTCCAACTTCAGAAATAATATCTTCAAATCCTTTGGTGGAAAAGAATATTACTCCATCCGCTCCGCGGCCGGTAGCCCTTTCATACATTTTTTTTAATTGAACCGCGGCGCTCGGGCCGTCGATTGACCAATTGGCATCGCGGAATAATAACCTGGATTCTGCCAACATGGTTTTGATCGGCTGGGGTGAGTCCTCCGTCCCGGTTAAAGCTACCTCAACATCGTCCGGTCTAGACCATGTCAAATCCAGCAGTCGGCCTTTTTCCAAAACCGCCACTCCCAATCCTTCGATTAACCCTCCGGTTGGCCTTTGTTCCATAGAATTTTGTAAAACTAATAAAAATGTTTTTTTTCGGTCAAAGCCCATTGCCCATTTGGCCAAAGGTAACAATTCTCTTCCGAAAGCGATTGGTTTTCTGGAACTATCCCCGGGGTCTAGTTGCTTTAATAAATCATTTGCCTTTTGTTCCATTGATGAAAATGCTTCAGGCGTTCCAGATCCCCCGTTTATGACCTGACTAATAGCCATTTCGGTTTGATTTTTTAGACCATAAATTAAAAGTCGGGATGAGTATTTTTTTTCAGCCGTTCTGAAAAATGTTCCCATGTCTTCCGGCAAAATTGAAGAATAAACCCTGGTTAAAGTTATTCCTGCCTGTGATAATTCTGCCATCATTCCTAACCCAGAATCTGAAGGCTTTGATTCCATTATTTTATTCGCCAAAACCTTTAAGCTAAATAATGCCAACAATGGCAAAAAGACAACGCTTGGCAATAGAATTATTAACACAAGAATTTTTTTTGTAAATTTAAGTCGCGGCTTAGATGAAGATTTTATAGGCTTAAAGTCGTTTTTTTTTTAACTTCCGGTTGCTCCTTTGCAACCTCTGCAATCTGGCCTCTCAAGTTATTATTTATGGACTTTAATAATTCTAAGGCCGTCTTAATCCCCTCAGATAAACCGACTTCCGGCTGCCAGTTAAGCAATAAACATGATTCATCTCTTTGTAAGATTTTTTCATGGCGGACAACGATGTCCGGATATGCTTGACGGTGTTCTTCAGACTTTAATATAAATCCAAAGATTCTGCCTGCTTCTGCCGCGATTCTGTTTACAAAGCCCACCAACGGAACTTCTTCTATTCCGGTTAACAAAAAGTTTTTTTTAAAAGTTTGGGTAGAAAACGCTATCCGGCAAAGACCTTCCACGGCGTCGTCAATATAAAGTGGGGTTACAATAATTTGATCATTTTTAAAAGTATAAAGTTTGCCATCTTTAACTTCAGAAAAAATAGCGTCCAAAATTCCGCCAAATTCTCCGCCTCCATAGAGGTTGTAAATTGAGGCTGAACAAAAATCAATATCTTTGGACAAACATTGTCGAACCACATCTTCCGCGGGAGCACCGTCAGCGGTAACTATAATTAATTTTGTCCTGACTGACTCCACAAAATTTAAAATCATTTCCGGCACCAATTCCAATCCATCCATAAATAAAAAAATAAATTCCGGCGAGGCTGATAAGTCTAAGTCTTTCGGGCTGGAAATAATCGCGCATGACAACCCTCTGTTATGCAAAATAAATGCTAACTTTTGAGCGATATATCCACCTCCGATCAGCACAGACCTAATCTCGCTATTAACTGTTTCGACTTCTACCAAATAATTTTTCATGTCTTTCATATTACTTTACCAAAAAAATACTGCGATGTCATTAGTGCCAAGTTATTTTTGGTTATTCAGGTCAACTTGGGGAACGAAAGTAGGTACTTTCGCTGGCGAAAGTACCCATTCGGTCATATTTTGGTCAATTGAAATTTCAATAGATTGACTGGGATCAGGCTAAATCTATTTCATATACCGGCATTTTTAAGTCAAGAACCTGATTAACAATTTTATCTGCCAATTTATTTTGCTCTCGGGGAATATAATTATAAACCGTGGAGACAGAAATTTCTTTTTCTAAGTTTTTGGCTTTTATCGCCAGCATCGCCAACACGGGCGACTTGATTTTATATTTCCCGGACAGTTGATTGACGATTAAATCAGAATCCAAATAAAATTCCAGCGAGGAAAATTTTTTCCCTGCCAATATCAATTGTTTAACTAGTTCCAACGCGACAATTACTCCCTTATACTCGGCCTGATTGTTGGTGCTAACCCCAATGGATTTCCCTAATATGGCTATTTGTTTCCCGGTTTCATCGACGATGATGACGCCATAGGCGGCCGGGCCCGGATTTCCCCTGGAGCCTCCGTCGGCATGAATAACTAATTTCATTTGGTGATATTGTACATTTACTTATGAAAATCAACTACTGGCTGATAATACTTTTGGTACTGTTGTCTCCCGCCCAGCTGGGATTTCATTTTTGGCCGGCGTGGAGTTTGGTTAATGGAATAAAAGTTGACTATCTGTCTCCTACTATTTATTTAACCGACTTAATATTTATAGGGGTACTAATTATTTCTTTCATTAAATTCCGTCAAGCTTTATTCCCAAAAATATTAATTACGATTTTTTTGGGATTATCACTTTTTTCAGGAAAAGGAAATATTCCCTCCGTCTATTGGTCTTTAAGATATCTTCAAATACCGGCGCTGGCTTGGATTATTTATATCAACGGCAGGAATTTTGGCATCATTCGAGGCATAAAAAAATGTTTATTTTTCCCTTTGATATTTTCTCTGATATTAGAAGTTGTCCAATTCTCAATTAAAAAATCTACCGGCTGGTGGTGGATATTCGGCGAAAGAACTTTTTCTCTGGCTACCCCTAATATCGCCACGATTGATCTTTTTGGTCAGAGATTTTTGCGACCCTATGCAACCTTTTCCCATCCAAATGCTTTGGCTGGCTGGCTGTTACTGGCGGCGTTTATTCTATGGAAAAATAAGCCCCAGCGACTGATGGCAATTGGAGGAATTTTGCTTACCTTTTCCAGAAACGCTCTTTTGGCAATTTTCATTGGGTCTATGTCTTATTTTGTTTTAGCTAACAAACCCTACATCCAGTCTATAATATCCTTTTCCGAATCGGGTTCCAGCGGACGCGTCATTCTTAATCGGGTCGCATTAAAGGTTTTTTCCGATTTCCCGATTTTTGGAATCGGGCCGGGGAAATTACTAACAGAACTTCCAAATTATTTTCCGCCGGGCTTTTGGAGCATCCAACCTCCACATAATGTTTTTCTCCTTATTCTAGCCGAAACCGGAATATTCGGATTCGCAATTTTACTTATCGGATTGCTGAAAATTTATCCTGTCTTGAAAAGAACCCCGACACTTCTTCCCGGACTAATAACGGTTTTCTCCACCTCACTTCTTGACCACTATTGGGTAACATCACAACAGAATAGAATAATCTTGGGAATTTATTTAGGCTTTGTCCTGATCGGCGGTTTTAGGAGCGATAACCAATCTTCTATCTCGGCCCTCGCCTTCGGAATAAGAAGAAATATCGGGGCGGGTAGATAATTCCAGGTGAATAATTCTTCTCTCGGCCGGAGTTAAAAAGGGCATCTCAATTTCATTGCCTGAAGATAGGGCCCTGTCCGCCGCATTGTTGGCCATTTGTTTCAATTGGGCCTCGCGCTGATCGCGATAACCGTTTATATTAACTATAATCCTATCCCATTTTTCCTGACCCTTATTAACAATTTGACCGGTTAAATACTGTAAGGCCGCTTGCGTCTCGCCGTGATAGCCGATTAGAATTCCGGATTCTTCCTGGGGAACCGTTACCGCAGCCATTACGTTTTCATCTAGTTGACTGACTTCCACCGAAAAATCTGCAATTCCCATCAGTTTCAACAATTCTTCCAAAACTTTTTTTATTTTTTTATTTATTTCTTCCATATGCCAATTATATCAAGGGCTTTTTTGAAAAAATATCTTAAGCCTCCGGGACCGGTCATTATCCATTGCTGGATTATGGAAAAAACAGTGGTCATTACCCAATATAGGGCCAGGCCGGAGGGGAATTTTAACGAGATTATGGTTGTCATCAGCGGCATCATAAACAACATTTGGTTTTGGATTTCAGTGGCCATATCCATTTCTGTTTTTCCGGCGGAGCCGGATCCCGTTCCGCGGGACTCTTCTTTTCTTTCAACAATCTTTCTGCTTTCTTCATGGTGTTCCGTTCCCGGCTTTAGCATCATGGAAAAAACCAGCTGGGTGGTTCCGGCCAAGAAGGGCAAAATATAATATTTATCCGGTTTGGATAAATCTAGCCACCAAAAGTTCATATTTACGGCCTGACCATCAACCATTCCGCCATTTAAAAATTTCATAAATACTTGATAAAGGGCGATCAAAATAACTATCTGAACGATTTGCGGCAGACACCCGGCGCCGGGATTAACTCCATGTTGGCGGTAAAGTTCCAGTTGGGCTTTTTGCAGTTCCTTCTTATCAGTATGTGTCTTTTTAAGTTTTTCCAATTCGGGGTGGAGTTTCTGCAGTTTCTGTTGGACCCGCATGGCCGGAATTGTTAATGGGGCCGAAAGCAACCGGATCACAAAAGTCATTCCGATAATCGCCCACCCGAAGGAATCTCCCAACAGGTGATAGAAAAAGATCAAAGACTGCAAGATTGGTTGATAGAGATAAGTGTTGAACATGGCTTGACTAATTTTCAATTCTCAATTTTCAATTTACAATGAATTTTCAAAGAATGAATTTTAAATGACACAAGCATTTAATTAAAAATTGAAAATTGGTTAATTGAGATTTGATTGAAAATTGTAAATTGTAAATTGGAAATTTTTTTATTTCGGCACTGAGTCTAATCCTCCTTTTGACCACGGATGACAACGAAAGATTCGTTTAAACCCCAGCGACGATCCCCTGATGATACCATGGCGGTCTATGGCTTGTTTAGCGTATTCGGAACAAGACGGTGTAAAACGGCAAACTGAAGACAGGCCTAAAAAACGCTTCAGGCGTTGATAAAAGTTAATGGCGAAAATAAATAAGCGTTTCATTATTTCATTGGTACATTGCTGAATTGTTAAATTGTTAGGATAGAACGAAGCTCGGATTCCAATTCCCCGACAGAAGTGTTGAGGGCGCGACGATTGGGCAGTACTACCAAGTGCGGTTCTGAATGAATTTCCGGCAAAACAGCCTGCAGCGCCGCCCGCAACCGCCGTTTTAATTTATTTCTGACCACGGCTTTATTCGACAATTTCTTGCTGACAATAATTCCCGCTTTTGGCAATTCCCTTGTCCCTTGTCCCTTGTCCCTATTATTATCCCCATCAGCCTTCCCGACGCCATTTGGCCATCGTCCATTACCTGTTTAAATTCTTGTTTGGAGAGTCTGAAACGTTTAGGGAGCAAACGACTAAATGGTTAAAATGGTTAAATGGTTAAAATGGTTAAAAGTATCAAACCATTGTAGTCATTGTAGCCATTGTAGCCATTCCTTCTTTCAATGAGCCTTTTTCCACACTTTTACCGCCATTTTTTTCCGGCCTTTTCGGCGACGGTCGCGTAAAATGTTCTTTCCGCTTTTAGTCGAGCTTCTTTTTCTGAATCCGTGCGTCCGGGCCCGGTGGACTTTGGAAGGCTGATAAGTTCTTTTCGTTTTCGCCATGAACATATTCTACTTGGTCTTTATTGACTTAACAAGCCCTTCGTCTTTTTTTCTTCTTGACTAAGTGTGGAAAACTTTATAAATTTGCCCTAGATATGAATACGATTGAGCTGTGGAAAACTGTTCAGGAAGATTTAAGGGTGGAGCTGTCTGCCGGAACCTTCAGCTCCTTTATTTCCCAGACCAAATTAGAAAAAGTAGAAGAAGACGAAGAAAAAATTTCCGCCCTGCTAGCAGCCTCGTCATCTTTCCACCAACAATGGATTAAAACCAACTGCAGCCAACAGATTAAAGATGCTTTTGAAAGAGTTACTCATAAAAGCTGCGAGCTGCAGTTTACTTTGGCCGCCCCGGACTCCAAACAGACTTTACCGTTATCTTCATACGGGCCGCTTTTTTCGGCGGCCGATGATTCCCGGGCCGCCTATCACCGCAGTACTCAAGCCGCCCATTTAAGGCCGGATTTTACGTTTGAACAATTCGCCGTTAGTTCCACCAACGAAATGGCCTATGCCGCCGCTCAAGCCGTTAGCCGCAATCCGGGTCAAGCCTACCACCTGTTATTTTTGTTTGGCGGAGTGGGAGTGGGCAAAACCCATTTGATGCAGGGGATCGGCCATCGGATTTTGGAAGCCGACCCTCAAACCAAAGTCATTTACCGCAGCGCTGAACAATTTACCAATGAAATTATCGAGGCCATTCAATATAAAACCACGGCCGAATTCCGTAAAAGATACCGATCCGTCAAAGCCCTGATGCTTGATGACATCCAATTTATCGGGGGCAAAGACAAGGTCCAGGAAGAATTTTTCCATACTTTCAACGCCATCCATCAGGAGGGCGGACAAATTGTCCTAACCAGCGACCAGTTCCCCAGCGAAATCTTGGGGTTGGAAGCCAGATTAAAAAGCCGTTTTGAGGGTGGCTTAACCATTGATATCCAACAGCCTAGTTTTGAATTACGCGCTGCCATCGTCTTAATTAAGGCTAAAGCTTGGGGGATAGACATCCCCATGGACGTGGCTCAATTAATCGCCGGAAATATCGAAAGCACCCGCTTTTTGGAAGGTGTCTTAAAACGACTATTGGCGGAAACCCAAATCCATGGGAATAAAATTACAATTGAGGTTGCCGAGAAAGTAATTAAATCGTTCAAGGCAAATACATCTGAAAGCAGTAATCAAAATCAGCCGTTGACTAAAATTTCTCCCAACAGTGTTATCTCCGCTGTTTGCGAGGTTTTCGGGATCAGGTCCGCAGAGATAAAGGGGGGCCGTCGTCAAAAAGATTTGGTTATTCCGCGCCATTTAGCCATGTATATTTTAAAAACCGAAGCCCAGTTACCATTGGTCTCCATTGGCCGGATTTTTGGAGGCAGAGACCATTCCACTGTTATTCACGCCACGGATAAAATAACAGCCGAGCTAGCCACCAACGCCCATTTGAGGGGGGCTTTAGCTGAAGTCAGAAAGAGAATAGCCTAGGTTGTCCACAATCCGTGGATAACTCTGTGGATAACTGGTGAATTAGTCGCGAAAAACTTTTTAGGGTTGTTGATAATTCCCAGGGCAATTGGAGAGTTAACAATTTGTCCACTTTTCTTATAAACAAAGGTTTATAAGAAAAAATGCCAGAGAAAAGGGGTTTTTTAATAGTTCTCGACAAATCCACATTCCTATATACTAGGACTAATTAATATAGAGACAAAACGAAACAATGAAAATATCAATTTTGCAGGAAAATTTAACTAAAGCGGCCTTGACTATCTCTAAAATTGTGTCGTCAAAACCGCAGTTGCCGATTCTGTCTAATATTTTATTAAAAGCAGAAAAAGGAAAAATAGTTTTTTTAGCCACAGACCTGTCAATTTCAATGGGATTAACAGTAGGAGGAAAAATTGAGGAAGAAGGAGAAATTTCAATTCCGGCTAAAGAGTTCTCGGCTTTGATTTCCCAATTGATAGCCGGGAAAGTCGATCTATCATCTGAAAAGGATTCGTTATTAATCAAATCCGGTTCATTTAAAGCCCGATTGGTGGGGATTTCCGGAGAAGAATTTCCTAAAATCGAGCCGCCTGTCGGATCAGATCTGGAGATGAAGCCTGAAGAGTTATCATTTCTTTTAAAAAGAACGGTTTTCGCCACAGCCAAAGACGATTCCCGGCCGGTTTTGACCGGAATAAAATTGACGACAGCGGAAAGCGAGGAAATGAAAATGATGGCTACAGATGGTTATAGGCTTAGCCTCGCCACTGTCCCGGCCCGCGGCCGGGTAGAAAAAACAATAATTATCCCGGCCCGGTTTTTGTCAGAGGCCGATAAATTTTCGGATGTCGAAAAGATTAGTTTGAATCTTGGCCAATCCGGGGAAGTCGGGATTATCGGAGATAAAGGGTGGCTGTCCGGACGGACAATAGCTGGAGATTTTCCGCCGACGGAAAAAATTGTTCCCCAAACATTTGATTTATCAATCTCCGTTAATCGATCAGAATTGGAGCGGGCGGTTAAAGTGGCGGCTATTTTCGCCAGAAGCGCGGCCAATATAATTAAGTGGAAGATTAAAAATGGTAAATTAAAAGTGTCGGCCAATTCTCCTCAAATAGGCGAGAACGAGACAATCTTGGAGGTCGAAGGAAAGGGCGAGGGGGAAATGGCTTTTAACGGCCGCTATTTATTAGATTATTTAGGGTCGACGGATGAAGAAACCATAAATTTTAGTATGGTGGATTCTCTAAAGCCGGGAGTATTTAAGTCGAAAAATTATCTTCATGTGATTATGCCGGTCCGCGTCCAGAAATAACGAGAAATCCAGGTCGGCAGGCTAAAAGTTGGCAGGTTGAAAAAAACTCACCTTCCAGCCTTGTAACCTTTCAACCTTTTTAATCCTTTTAACCTTCTATTCTGTTGTTTTTTTCGGCTGAGTTTCAAATATCGAAGTAAATTCGATGGATGGTTGGACGGCGGCATTTGGGGCTAGCGGAGTTTTCTGAATACTCGGAACACTCGGATGGCCAGATTGCCGGAGATTCGGAGGCTCGGGAGTTGCCGGCTTCCTGGAAATTCGATTATCCGATAGCCCGACTCTCTTATTTTCCGATTCTCCGGCAATCTGAGTTTTTAGAGTATTCTGATCTTTAATTACGTCCACTTCGATTTCATTTAGAGCCAAAGACTCCTGTCCGGCCGGTTTTGGAGGTTTCCAGTAATTGCTCTCCGGAACCCCAGTAGTATGCTCGCCACTCCCCCCGATCAAATCGGGACGTTGTGGTGTCGCAATTACGGGGTTGGCGCTCTCCTCGGGTTGTCCCCGTTGCTTTGCCATTTCTAATATTTCCTGCGGCTTGCTGGTGATTAATTTGTGTTCTTCCGGGCTGGCGACAACCTTAATGGCCACATGGTTTTGGCCGGCAAAAAACAACCCTTCGCCAATTTCTGAAGCCATTAAGAGTTGTTTCTCCCCGGCGGATAGATAAAAGGCTTCTTGGAGAGAGTCAACCGCCGCCGCCGACTGCTTCATCAGGACTTGAATGCTGGAATTGGTGACGATAGCCTTACCGTAGTCAGAATGCAAGAAGTCCTCGACGTCTTGAGTAATGGTAGTCAACCCCAAATAATATTTACGGGCTCGTTTGGCCATAGAGTATAAAAACAGGGCTGAATCCTGGTTTTTCATCAAATACCAAGCCTCGTCTACTATTAATAGCCGGCGCTTAAGTTGGGATTTTACTTTGGTCCAAATAAAATCCAGAATCATAAACATGGCCACCGGCCGGAGCGCGTCTTCCAGATTCTTGATTCCAAAGACGATAAAGTCGCTGGTCAAGTTGACATTGGTTTTTTGGTCCACCAGTCCGCGGAAACTGCCTTTGACAAATTTTTCCAATCTGGCGGCCAAGTTCTCGGCTCCCGGGGCCTCCATTCCAATCAAAGATTTATATAAATCCTCCAAAAGAGGGGGTTCGTTATTAAACGATTCCGGATTGGGGCTGATGCCTTTGGCTTTATAGGCGGCGATTAAGGCTCGATCTAAGATGGCCTCTTGGGTGGCGTCCATGCTCCCAAGCATTATTTTCATTAGGGCGTGAAGCGAAAGCAATTTTTGCGATAGTTCGTTTTCTCCTGCCTGTCCGGATTCTCCGCGGGCGTAAGAGGGAAGGTCAAAAGGATTTATTTTAACCTTGGATGAAAAACTAAAATCAATATATTGGCCGTTGACGGCGTCGGCCATCCGGTGATATTCGTCCTCCGGATCGATGACGATAACTTCGGTGTCAAACATTAACGACCGCAGGGCTTCAAGTTTGACGAAAAACGACTTTCCCGCGCCCGATTTTGCAAATACGACCATATTCGCGTTCTCTCTGGAAAAGCGGTCAAATACCACCAAACTATCATTATGCTCGTTGATTCCGTATAAAATTCCCTCATTGGCCGAGAGTTCGCTGGAAGTAAACGGAAAAGTGGTTGCCAGAGAAGTGGTATCCATATTCCGGGTAATATTTAAAAAATCCTGACCCAGCGGTTGAGTGGTTTTAAAGGCTTGTTCCATGACGAAAGACGCCGGTTTGGCAATGATCAAAAGAGACCCTAATGTGGATTGAATTTGTTTGGAGATCTGATTCAGTTCTTCTTCGGTGTCTGATCCGATGGTCACGTACAGGCTAAATTGATAAAAACGTTCAGACCCCTTGGCCAACTGTTCCTGCAGCCCTTTGGCGTCTTCCAGCTTGACTTGAGTATCAATATTGGCCAGCCGGCCGCGCTGCAGGTCGGAATTAATCTCGGCTTCCATTTCGGTGATTTTCCGCCGCAGATTTTCCAAAACGCCCTTGCCTTCAACCGGATAAACAAACATGGAAACGTCCAAAGAGTGGTCAAAGTTTATCAAAGGAGACAGCCAGTTGGCGGCCACAAAACGCGGATAACCGGCCACAAATAGGGTTCGGACCAGCCGGTTGCCGATTTTAAGGTGGGTAAAGTCAACCTCAATTGCATCCGGGGCCAAGATATCCTGAATAGTGGTAATTCCCTGGGCAAACTGCATTGCCGGCGAAATATCTTGATTTTTTGGATTCTCCGGTTTTTTAGTCTTAAAAATATTGGTGATTAAAGGAATCTTCATAATATTTTGTTATCTTTGATAATCGGCTCCACCAGGGGAGCGGTTAAGTTGACGGCATCGATTTCCGGGGCGGCGTATCCGGGGTTATAAGTGCGGTATAAAAGAGACAAAAGTTCTTTATTGATTAATTGCCTGGCGGTTAAACCGATTCTTTCCAATTGCCTGATAACGTGGTCGCGCTTCGGCCCCAGGGCCACCAAAGCCTTTTTGACAATTTCTGTCAACGGCGCCGGCAGCCGATTTTGGCTGGTTACGGCTAGCCCCAAAGATTTGGCAGAGCCCAGTTCTAATGACAAAAAGGGTAAAATAATATAAAATTTTTTGTCTAAGACGTTGCGGCGCTGGACGGTTTCGGCCACAAAATGGCGGTAAGATTCAATCCAAGCCCGTTTAGTGGGAGACATTTGTTTTTTTGCCGCCGCGGCCAATAATCCTAGATAGGCGCTGATATCTTTTCTTTCGGAGCGGATTAAAATTTGAATCGGGAAATTGAGAGAATTTAATAGAGCGGCGTAAGCGTAAATAATCGCGTCTTGTTCTCCTTGAGATAACAAGCCGAAATTAACCGCCGAGGTTTCGATTACCATGGCCGCCGAGCCGTTTTTTAAAACTACCAGATTTTCCTGGATGTCGTGGACGGGTAAATGATCCTGGGTGGTAGAAATTATAGGTTGGACAGGCATAGGCAATTGTTAATTTAAGATATTTTGAAGATGGATATTCTTGAAATTCTTGAACTTGATCCGCCGGCTGGCGGATTGATTTTTTGATTCCTTGATCAGATAGTCAAGCTGTCAAGAATTCAAGATCAAGAATATCTATTTTCTATCTTCAAGACATCTTTTCTTTTTTTGCTCTAATTTCAATCGGCGGCATAATCAAGCCCCCGACGTCAATTTTGAGTATACCAAAGGCCAGACCGTCTTTGTCCGTCAGGATTTCATAACTTCCATTTTCTAAAGGAGTGGCAATGGCAAAATGTCCGAGTTTATTGGATTTAACGGCTCTAACCGGTAGATGATCGGTCAGGCGCCGGATTTCAACAATGGCATTGTCAGCGATTTGTCCGTCTGAAGTTACCACAATTCCGGTCAGGACATTAGGAATAGATGGGCTGGATGGCAAGATTAAGGATTGCATTACTGTTGCCGAAACGGCTCCGGTTCTGGACTTGACAACGGCCGTATTAAAAGACGGGAGTTTGATTTCAGATGTCCCTATTTGACTTAAAGAATCTCCGCGTTTGACGAGAAGTGCAGGTTTAGCCGGGGCATCGCCAATGGCTATCGGTAAATTCTGCGGGACTCGGAGACGGTGGGCCGGTAAAGTAATTTCCCCCCGCAGAATGGCATCCGGATCCTCTGGTGGAGTTAATGGATGGAGGACTGGGGTTAAATCCGAAACGTGATAGCTTAAATCTACCGCCCTGACTTGAGGAAAGACGGTTACGTCGGCTAGTTTTTTAGGCACCGTGACTTCGGAAAATAATTGCGGAACGGCTGCCAAGCGTTTTTCCCAAGCATCCAGTAATGGATCGGCTTCTACTGCCTCATTTATCTTATAGCCGGCCAACAAAGACTCAAGCTTGGCCGTGGGCATTTTAACCGCAGATTCTAAAACGGATTTTGATTCTGCCGGGCTAGCCTGAAAGCTTAAAATATCATCGCGGACAGCTTTTTTCCAGACAAAAATGGTTGGCCGGTAAATGGCCCGGAAAAAGGCGATAAACCATTGATCCAGCGGCCGATCTTCCAGGGGCATAAACGCCAATCCAAACCCCAAAATTACCGCCATGATTACCATGGGCCACCGGATAATTGCTGGCAGATCAAGGCTCCAAATCAGCCAGCCGGCCACTACTCCTCCGGCCAATTCGATGAATTGTTTTAAAGTCATATCGCCGATGAGGCGGAACTGGTAGCTGGTGACATTTTGAGGAATAGGGTGTTCAATCATAGGGTTAATTTTATACTGGTGGAAGAGGGGTAACAAGGAGAGACGGAAGCTTGCGAAACTTCCCAAAAATTCCGTCTGCCAGTTCGAGGAATTGTTTGAGGATCATGTTGTCGGTCGCGCGGTTGTTAGGGGGCAGCGGTGTTAACGACGGGAGAAATCACGTTTACGTCGGCCGTGACAGATTCACCCTGGAGTTTGGCGGTGCCGGTAAAAGCGACATAAGGGTAGATGAGATTGGTATTGGGATCGAGACGATATTGGATTTGGACTTCGGTTAGGGTAATTTCCGTGGGCGGATGAGCGTTGGTATCAATTGGCGCTTCCGGCATAATGCTAATAATCTCGGCTTTATCCGTCAGGTTTTTGACGATGGTGGATAAATCAATTGTTGGTAGTTCGCTAGCGGACATCGGAGTCAGGGCAAATGGTTTGAGGATGGCTCGATTGATTGTGTGATTGCGGCCGACGCTGACGGTGGCAACTGGAATAGCCGCATTGCCAATCATCACCGGGTATTGGCCAATCGTTAAATTCAACGGGATCTCGATCACCTCTGCGCTGCCGGGATCGACCGGCACCAGTTGTGAGCCGGAAACGGCAAAATACTTGATATTTTTCTCATCCGGGCGGACCGTCAGCGATAGCGTGTCTTTTACCCACTGCTGGGCCAGCTGGCGAGCGCGGTCTGTCTGGGGAGCGGGCGCATCTTCCGGTGGTAAATTTTGGCCGTAAGTGACCACGCCGTGGGCTTGATCCAAATGGACATACTCGCCGGTTTCGCCAGACACCCACAGGGTGGAACTGTTGGGGGAGGGAGGTAAATTTCGGCTGGTAGCGATCCGTTTGACTAGGTTCATCAGCGATAGTTCACTGGCAGTGTTACGGTAAACAACCATTGTCTTTGGCAGGATTAACTGTTGGCCAGTGTAGGTGATGCTGCGGACGGCTTTATTCGGAACCTGACCGGTAATTTCTGGCGGCGGCACAGTCACCCGGGGCGGTCTTTGCCCGCGGATCAAAATAATTATGGGTATTAAGATGATAACCAGGCCCAGGACAGTAAGCAGCCAGTGGGTCTGCAGCAGTCGTAATAGTTGGTTTAATTTGTTTTTCACTGCTGTCATTGTAACGAATTTCCAAAACTAGGGTCCCGGAGCCAGTCCGCCGGTAATTTTTTCGATCGTCCCGCCGATAAAGCCAATGCTGTTGGCCGACTTTCGGCCGGTGCTGATGATGGATATGACGCCCGAGCCGGTTCGCTCGCACAGCGTCGCCGACGAGCCGCCGTCGAGATTGATGGCGTTCTGGATATTCTGTGACAGTAGGAATTTTTGCATGTCCTTGACCGTAGCATTATCCAGAACGACGATCACGGCTGACGCGCCAGTGAAGCCCATCGCTAGTCGGGTATCTTTGGTGTGCCAGACAAAATGCTGCGGACCATCAGAGGTATCGGGGATTGGCATCGCTGTGTTGCCGCGAATTAGTAATGGCGAACCGGAGACGGCAAACTGATGCGGCCGGGTAGCAATGTCTGCCGGTCCAAGCGTGAAGTTCGAGCCACTGGCATAAATGCTCCAAAAACTGTAGCGGGGATCCAGCGAATGGGGAATCGGATCCAGCCGGTATGACGCCGGACCGCGAGGAATTTTCTTGGTGCTTTGGGCTTCGAAGAAATTGGCGTTGACAGCCACCGACGCTTCACCGTGTTTTTCCAGCCAAGTGCAGGCGTTTATCCCCTCGCCGCCGGTGGCGTCGTATTCGGTGTTAGTGGTGGCGATGACGTTGTTGGCGCCGGACACCCGAGAAATCCAGCCACTGATCGAGGATGATGACTGGCCGATGCAAACCGGGTCGTAGGCGACGGTATCGTAAAGATTGTATTGTGGCACAATTGTATCGATGTGTCCGTCATTATTTAGCTCATAGTGCAGATGTGGTCCGGTGCTGTTACCGCTGGTACCCATGAGGCCGATTCGCGTGCCGCCGGTGATTTGAGTGGGAACTCCGGTGGGTAAGTCGAATTCTAGGAGGTGGGCATAGATAGTCAGGAAACCTTTAGGAGAAGACTGGACGATCACGTAATTGCCAAATTCGGCCACCGGGCTGAAGGCGAAAGCGGTGGCGACACCGTCGTGGCTGGCGTAAACCGGCTCGCCGACAGGGCTCTTGGCAATGTCGACGGCGTTGGAATTGTAAGCGGCATGAGAACAAGTTACCACCTTGCCACCGCTTTGGCAAACAATCGGCCGGTCGTTATATGGCCCTTGGGCGATGGTTCCTGACGTCGGCCAGCAAGCGGGAATATCCGCCCCCCGGCCGCGGCCGAAACTGTCTGGAGCAGCGGTTTGGACATAGAGGGCGGCGGTTTGGGCATGCTGGTTTTGGATTGCCAGAAAAGCCCCGCCGCCGATGGCGCCGACGACGCTGACGGTGGCCACCGTGCCGGCGACGCCGGCAAGAGCGGCGGGTGAAGTAATCGTAGCGATGAATGAGCCAATTCCGACGGCGATCGAGCCCAGCCACCCGGCGACGCCGGCAAGAGCGGAACCGAGGGCGCCGGAAGAAATCAAATAGCCGATTGTGCCGCCGACCAGAGTTCCGACGACGGCTCCAATCGGTCCGCCGATCGCGAATCCGATAACTCCTCCAAGAATCCCCCCGCCCAAGGTCCACGCGGCAGCGCCAAGGAATCCCAGAATTTTTGCCAAAATCATTTGTCCCAGGAAAAACATCCCCGCCAAGCCAGCCCCGATTTCTTTGCGGTTATTCCAGAGGAATTTGAGGATGTCGCCGCCGATTAGGGCGGCGGCGAAGATCTGGCCGGCGATGGGGACGGCTTGAGCCAAAAGCGCGGCCGCTCCCTTGCCTACCGCTATCAGACCTAATTTAGTGGCAGCGGCAGTGACGCCTTTTTTGGCCAGCCAGGCTCCGGCCTTAGCCAGACCGGCTTTAACTTGGATTCCGGCCCAGGATTTGGCCTTACTCCAGCCGGCGGAGATTACAGAGCCTACGGCCCGGAAAGGGTAGGCGGCGGCCGACCTAAGTTTGCCAATGCCTCCGGAAACCGAGGTAAAGAAACTGAAAGCAGAATTGGCGATTCCTGACCGGATCCTTAACCCGGAGAATACGGTTTGAGCGGAAGAAGCCATTCTATTGATTGATGGCAAGCGGCCCAGGTTGTAGCGAATAGCTTTACCGACATTAAAAAAGTGAGTTATTGAGTACCAGTTGCTCCGCAGATTAAGGCCGGAAGCAATCGGATTGAATTGAAATTCTTCTTTGGCCCTATCTATCTGACTAACTCCGGGCAAGGCGTCATTCAAGCGTCTGAAAATGGGACTATTGGGATTTATGGGTGGCCGAGTAGGCAAAAGTCCTAATACTGGCAGGCCTTTGGTTAAAGAAACAAGATGGCCTTGCAAATCTTTGGCATTGATCCCTGATAATCTTAGAGCGACATAATCAAGAGAAACCCTTAATTGTTGCGAGAGTCTGACAGTTAAGGCGACGGTTTCTCCGTCAGACAGCCGATTGCCGCGGATGGCCGCCATTAATCTAAAAGGGAAAAGGGCCGGATTAGTCCGGGCCAAATTAATCAACGAGGCTTCATTTATAGTCTCGGCGATAGACGGATGGTCGGAGCTTCTGGCTAAAGCCGAAATAGCCGGTTGAAGACGACCAATCATTTCCTGTCCTGTTTCCGGTGAAATTCCGGGGAGAATCCGTTTTAGAATCAGCAATTGTTTGTCCGAGTGATCGGAGTATTTAGCCAAGGTATCAGCCAGACGGCTAGCTTGTTTTTTGGAAAGTTGTTGTCCGGATTTTGCCAGGGCGGCCTCAATCTCGCCTTGGGCAATTTCTTGGGCTGTGGCGCGATAAATCGGAGAGGAATCCTGTTCGGCCCTAAATGCTTCGGCGGCGGGTTGGATTTCGGCAACCGCATCCCCGGCTAAATTTTTAGCGTCAACCAAGGCGTTTTTCCGGCTGATTTTGGGGGTTTTGGCCAAAGCCACTGCCAGGTTGCGATCGGTTTTGAGATTTTTTTCCAATTGAGAGGTGAAATAGGCGGCGGCATTGGCGGGATCGGATAATCCCAGCTGGTTCATCGCCAAGGCAGTGATGGACTGATTGACGGCTAAGTCAATTCTTTGCGTTAAAAATTGATTGACTGTTTCTTTGCCATAGATAACTTGCAAGTCTTTGATGTATGAAGATTCCAACAGTGTCAAGTACAAGCGCCGGGAAACGGCGACCCTTAAAAGCTGGCTGCGGATGCCGATTTCCTGGGCTTGTTTGATTTGTTGCGTAAGTTGCGACGGCCGGCCGAGGGCTTGTTTTTTTTCGGCGGTGGCTTTGGCTTGGGCCTCGAGCAATTCTTGGAGATTAGCAGGGACTACCGCGTCCATGGAAACTTTTGCCTTAGGGGATGGAGCGAATCCCGAGACTTCGTCAATAATAGAAATTAATTGATTCAAGAAATTTTCGTCATAGAAGGATGTATCGGTAATTTCCGGACGATTATCCGGCGGCAGATAGTGGATAAATTGAACCAGGCGTTCCTCGATGGTTTTTAAGGAATAAACTTTGTTCCGGACGATGATGGCATCCGGCGGCGGCAGAACATTCCTGGCCTTGGCCAAGGCTTTGGCCATGTCTTTTAAGAGTTCGGGCTGATAATCTTCACGGCGGAGAATGTCTTGGATGGCGGCGACGGCAATTTGATCGCGGGTAGTGGTTACCATACGATTATCTTAGCATTAAAATTACTGCTGACACGTTCTATTTTACTGCACATAATATGCAGTAAATGGAAACGTATAATTTAGCCCGAGCCACCCAAACCCTGTTTATTTCTCCGATTACCGTTTTTTCCAGCGAATCACTGGCTGATATATTAAAAATATCTAAAGAAAGGTCGGCGTTTTCTGTCATTTCCAAATTGCTGAAAAACGGCATCCTAGAGAAGATGGGAAAAAATTGTTACATTCTTGCCCAGAAACCGGCGCATCAATTTTTAATTGCCAATTATTATTACCGGCCTTCTTATATTTCTTTTGAATCAGCTCTTTCCTACTACGGCATTTTATCCCAATTTGCGGTTGGAGTTACCAGCGTTACATCTCTAAAAACCGCTAAATACAATCTAAAAAACCAGATATATTCATATTCTCATCTCAAAAAAGATTTATTCTGGGGCTATGACAAAAAACAGGAGGGTTTCTTAATCGCTGACCCGGAAAAAGCCGTTCTTGATCAGGCATATTTGGCCTCCAAAGGCTTAAAATCTTTTTCCAAAGATGAATTGGACTGGTCCTTAATCGATAAGAAAAAGTTGCTAAATTACGCCAAAATGTATCCCAACCTTGCAATATGATTTCCCTGGCCCAATTAACACCTTTTTCCCGCCAATATAAGACCAATGACGCGACAGTGGTCCGCGAATACCTGCAATTGCTTTTCTTGAGCCGGCTTTATGAATATTCCAAAAATCACCAAATCGTTTTTAAAGGCGGGACGGCCATACATTTTTATCCAAGCGAACAGTCGGGCTAGAGTCATCGACTTGGTAGAGTTTCTAAGGATAGGGAGTATTGCCATTCATCGACAGCTAAAGAAATTGGTTACTGCTGGAATTTTAATTAAAGTAGGGACTGCGCCGAAGGTTTTCTATGTTCTGACGGAGGATAGTGGCGGACCAGATGAGGCGAGCAAAACAAACAAAAGAGAGGTTTGAACAAATGGTTAGAGGCGGCGACATAAAAATCGTTCCGAGGCAACGAGTACCGTAAGGAGATTATGATATACTATTTGGGGTTTATTCAGGGGTTGACACACGAGTTGTCCGCGTGATCTAATTCAAATTAATGTCCGATTCTCCAGAAGCAAAACCAAGTGTAGTTGGATTATTAGATTCTCTAAAAAGGACTCTTAATTTGAGACTGAAAAAGCCGACAGAAACTCCAACGGCCGTTCCGCAACCTGCAGGTGTGTCCCTTCTGCCGGAAGCAGTAGAACTGATCCCGGCAGATGCGCCTGGTTTGGCGCGAAGGCCTGAACCAGCGGTGATAGAAGTTCCGGCGCCGGCGGTAGCAACCGCAGTCCCGACCTTAATCGATGAATTTCCGGATTGGCTGCAGGGCGGACAGGGAGAAGCGGTAGTTGCGCCGACTTTCGAAGTGCCTTTGCCAGAAACGGAGGCGCCAGCGCCGATTCCAGCTCCAGAAGCTCCGCCAGCGTTAACGGTAGCAGAAGCCCCGGCGCCTTCTTCCGAAGCGAGAGCTGAAGTCGAACCGCAAATTTCCGTTCCGGTTGAGTCAGTTCCCGAGGCAGTCGGGGAAGCTCCGGCTGCTCCAGGTCTTGAACCAGCAGCTGAACTGGTGTCGGTAGCTGCCGAAGCCGCCGCACAACCCGCAGATCTCGTTGAATCAGTTCAGCAAGTGGTTTCAGAGATGAAATCAATGGCGGCTGTTAAAGATGTGTTTGATCGTAAGGCGGCCGGGAAATTGTTGACCGCTGTGGAAATAGCGCAAATGGAAGGTCAAGATAGAACTTTGGTTGAAACGCGGCTGCAAGAATTGAAACAAGATATATCCGGCCTACTGGCAAAAATACATTCCAAAACCGCAGTTCGTGACTTGCAGGAAAAACAGAAGTCTGGATTGTTGTTGACCGCTGTGGAAATAGCGACGATTAAGACCGCAGAGTCTATCGGTGACGAGGAATACGCCAAACTAAAGCGATTAAGACAGGAGCTTGAAACATTCTCGGCGTTAGTGCCAGAAAAGCCACAGGATGAAATAGGGGAAATCGGAGAACCGCCAATGGCGCCGGAAGATCCAGTGGCACAAATTAGACGGAAACAAGCGGAGGGAACATTATTAACACAGTGGGAGCTAGCGCAACTTCGGTTGGCTGATGAAGCTAAAACCTCTAGCCCAGAAGCGGTGACAGTGGCGGAGACGTCGGTTCTGTCAGAGGAAGGCGCGCCGGCGGAGATGTCAGAGCCGCCTGAAGCGGAAGCAACTCCGGAAGTGATTGCCGCACCAGAATTGCCTGTTATCGAAGTGGCTGAAGAGCCACCTGTGCCAGTTACTACGGAAACTCCTGTCCCGTCTTCAGTCGATGAATTTCCGGCAGATTTGCCTCTGTCCCCGGCTTTTGAAGATGAAGAGGGGGCTGTTGTTCCGGCTAACCAAGCAGTTATTGATGGCGTCTCTTACATCGGCGGCGGAGGGCTTAGGCCCGGAGAGGTGCTACGTGAAGAGTTGGTTCATACCTCCTTCGAACCGATGCCGAAAGCAGCCGAGGAGATGTCAAAGCAGAAATTTGAAAGAAGAAAACAAGGATTTGCCGGAGCGCTGGCGGAGTTGGATAAAGCGAGAAATGATACCAGTGGTACCGAAGGAGAACAAAAAGTCAGGTTGGCGGAAGCATACAATCAGGCGATCGGGTCGGCGATGGAATTTATGGAAGAGGGTGAAGCGGCTAAAGAAGTTGTCAAAGGATTTTTTGCCGGAGCCTTGGGAACTCCGGGCGGGCGGAAATTAACGGAAATAGCGGTGAGAAGCAGAATGGATGAGACGGGAGTGACCGGAGCGCCGACGGGAGAGAAGAAGAAAAAGTTGGAACAGGCGGGACTTTTGGGGTTATTAGAACTCCTGCTTGAATTGGGGATGAATTTTACTGATAAGACGATTGGAGCGGTAATTACCGAGGTCCAGTCTGCCACTGGTGGAGGAAAATGAGCCTATCTCCGGAAGCGTTGGCCCAACTTGATGGATTAAGTCTTCAGGAAGCAAGAGCAGGTTTGGATTTTGTTCCGACAGCAGAGTCGAGAAGGCTGTCGGTTGCGGATTTGTCCGCGGATGAAATGAACAGTTTCAGAGCATGGGATATAAGCGGGGTTTTGGCGAGCTTGAATAGTTTAACTTTTGAGCCGGCCGGAGCAGAAGAAGTTTTTCCGTCCGTGCAACTTCAGGAAAAACCGGTTTTAGACGAACCGACGGCGGAAGAGGCGATGGGAGAAGTGATAATTTCTCCGGCCGGTGAATCAGAAGAGGAAGTTGAAGAAAGAATTCAAAATAGATTGGTAGGTTGGTTAAGAGATGTGGATTGGAAAAATGCGGCCAAAGAGGGAGCGCTGATGCTCGGACCAGCGATATTTTCCGGAATCTTGTGGGAAACTGTTCCGCAGTTGCATCAGGCGCTGAAATTATTTGTTGGCGGCGGAATGATCGGCGGGTTTTTGGCAGAAGGATTTCTTGAGGTATTATCACAAGCCGAGAGGATTCATCCCCGCTTTGCCGGTTTGGCGCGTGAAGCAGCGGCCAGAAGGGGAACGGGATTGTTAATTGCCCAAATATCCGCTTCGGCCGGGATTGGGATTGTTGGCGCTGAAGGGTTAGACCGCTTGTTTCAGGCACATGCCGCCGCCCAGCCGGCAGTGATAGGTGGTGGTTCGGGAGAGGGTCCCGGCGGTCCGACACCTGCGATGCCTGTCCACGGCGGTAACGAAATTGGAGATTATTATCACAGGGTTTCGGACGCGAATTTGCCACAGTCGCCGGTAGTTCTTTCTCCACAGGCGAGAGAAATGGCAGAAGCTGCCCAGGGAGCTGCGGCTCAAGCTGCTGCCCAAACCGCCGAGGTGGCGAGGATAGCAGCCCTGCAACAGGGGCCGACGGTGGCGGAATTGGCGGCCAATATGCCAAAACACACGATTTCAGAAGCGATTTATCAAATGATTGGAAATGTCCCGCATCGCGGAGAAGTAACAAATGTTCTTTTCAGGGCTATTGGAGATAAGGTTAATAATCTCAACCAAGGAGCAATTAAAGCAGCAGCTGACGCTCTGCGGCCGATTTTCGATAATATTGATAAAGTGGTGACTGGCAGCGGAGCGACTTATACTGAAGGTGGACGAGCAGCGGTTGAAGCCTTGAGAGGTTTTAATAGTCCGGAAGCTCAAGCGATTCGGGCTGCGAATATGGGAGATCTTGAAGCTGCTAGTAATTTGCTTAATAATGTCATTGGGCCGGTAATAAAATGAATCAACCAACAACAGTCTTTTCTGATTGGCTTGCCAAACTTAAAACCGAGGGAAAGACCGACGAAGAGGTCGGGCAGTTGTTGTCCGGGGTGGCGAAATTGTCGGCCTTGGACGTGTACGCGGCTTTAATGACGAGTTTGACGGAAGAGGATATGAAAGAAGTGGAAGCGATTGGTGATGAGGAGCAGGCCAAAAAGCGGATGGAAGAGCTGTTCGCGGAGAGGACGGGAATGACAATTGACCAACTCGTGCAACGGGCACAGGAAGCCTTTGCGGACGGGTATTTGAAGGCAGGATAAAAAGGTCAGAAGGTTAAAAAGGCTGGAAAGGCCAAAAAGGTTAAAAAAGAAAACCGAAAAGTTAGAAGGATAGAAAGGTTGAAAAGGCTCAAAAAATAAAATTACTTCTTTAATTTCTCCATAGAATATTTTATCTGAAAATTTATCTCTCGAGGAAGCTGTTCTAGGATTGCAATAATTTCTTTTGCCTTTGATTCGTCGATTAACTTTCTTTCTATTGCTTTTCGCGCCCATTCGAGGCTTTCTAATGCTGATCCTTTGGCGTTATAGTAGAACTTAACGCGATCCTTTTTATGGAATCTTCCGAAACCTTCTACTAAATTTGCAGAAACGGAATCAGTTGAATTAATCCATTGAGCCCCTAAGGTTCGTTTGGCCAACCATGACCATTTTTGGACTTCGTTCCATACAATTGCTCCAGCTTTATGCGCTAATTTATACGTGCCGGTGTCCTCAATACTAAAATATCCTTTATTGGTTTGCATGGTTTGTTGTATTTTCAGCCTTTTCAACTTTTTAATTTTTCTAACCTTTCTAACCCGTTAACCTTTTTAACCTTTTAGCCTGTTAGCCTTTTAACCTTTTGTTATCATATACTTATGTTGAATACTGATTCGAGTTTCTACGGCCAGCAAACAGATGAACGGATTTTGTACGTTGTTCGGTCGCATTGGCTGTCGCAAACGATTCTGTTCGGAAAATTTCTGGCCGGAGCCGCGATCGTGTTTTTTATCGCAGTGATAATCGGCGGGCAGGGATTGATGCAAAAATACGCGGGCCAATTTGGCGTTGGCGGCGGAATCATTGCCGGGGCGATCACGGCAATTGGCTTTTGGGTGGTCGGGAACGCAAGACTCAAAAACATTGCTTATATCACGGATCGGCGAGTAGTGAAGTTTGAAGTTTCAACTCCGTTTGCCACGAACATTCGGAGCCTGAATTGGGAGGAAGCGGTCAAGGTCAAAACCTACGCTCCGAACATGATTTGGAAGCAACTGATGATCGGTTCGGTGGTAGTTCATGCCAAAACTACGATTGCGACACCGGAAGTGTCAAAGACCGAAAGGCTGGTTACCGATGACGACGTCGAAATCCAAAATGCCTATTTTTACCGCGATTTGGGGAATTACATTGAAAAAATTCTGTTCCTTTACAAAAAACAGCCCAAAGATATCGAATCTCTTTTGCCCTTCGTACCGAAGAAAAAAGGGAAGAGATATTAAGAACAGGCTAACAGGTTAAAGGTTAAAAAGGCTACCAGGTTTGAAGGTTATGTTGTAAATTGACTAAGCTATAGCTTAGTCAATTTACATGATTGATGGATTAAGAAATTTCCGGTTAATGATAGTTGTTTTATATAAATTGGTTGGGACTTCAATTATTTAAATAATTGAAGTAATTGAAGACGGCGGGTGTTTGTGGTTTTATCTGACGGGCAGTAGGATTCAATTTATTTATTGAAGCCGATTGAATTCTTCGGGAGAAAAGCCGGCGTCGCGCAGAATTTTCCTCAATAATCCCAGATGGACTTTTTCTCCAGAATGGATTGG
Organism: Candidatus Collierbacteria bacterium; assembly: GCA_016183365.1. Classification (GTDB taxonomy): domain Bacteria; phylum Patescibacteriota; class Microgenomatia; order UBA1400; family JACPES01; genus JACPES01. The sequence continues at coordinate 35,734 of JACPES010000003.1, read as the reverse complement.
TACGCTAGTCTTTCTGCCATCTGAATGGACAAGCCTAGCGTGACTGCCGCGTTGGCGAATCTGGACAAACCCCTGTTTTTCTAAAATTTTAATTAAATCTTTGCCCCTGATTGGCTAAGCTTAGGCATATTGAACGGAGACGTCTTCAATTCCCAGAAAACTCGGTATTGAGATCGGATGTTGAAGTTTTGCTTTAACCGCGGTTTTATCTGTTTCTAAAACCAGCTTGATAACTTCTTTGATTCTCTCTCTAACTTGTTCGACGGTTTTCCCTTGGGTGTAGCAACCCTCCAATTCCGGAACCGAAGCCACATACCAGCTGTCTGCGTCTTGTTCGATGATGACCTTGAATTGAAGTTCTTTAACAGTTTTCTTCATGTGTTTACTATAGCACGCTAATTGCTATAATCTGTTTAATTGCCCGACGGAGAAATGAAATCAGCAGAACTTTATCAGCGGGAATTAAGATATGATTAAAGCTTTAAAACTTCGAGGGAATTGAGTTGTCTATCTTGATTGGGCGAATATCCACGGGTGGAGTAAATCTTTAAAACGGGAAGTTGATCCGGAAAAGCTGTTTGCTCACTTGAAAACTTATTCCCAAATCGGGAAAATTAATCTCTATTTTGGCACAGATAAACATCCGAAGTCAAAAGCGTTTATCCGCCAAGCGAAAAATATTAGTTTTCAAGTGACGACGAAACCGGTGAAATATATTACGGTTTTTGACGAAACTACCAAAAGGAAATTCAAATTTCGCAAGTGCGATTTTGACATGGAGACGTGTATTGACGTTCATAAGGATTTAGCAGACGGGGTTGAGGGATTTATTTTCTTTACCGGAGATGGGGACTTTGAGCCGTTGTATAAACTGCTGATTGGTAAACAGAAGCAAGTAATTGTGGTTTACATGCACGGACATTTAGGACGAGAGATTTATCGAATGAACAGGGGAATTTATAAGATTTCTATCGAGAAACTTGAGAAACAGTCAGGAGTTAAATTAACCGGATAAAAAAAATGCCCCCGCCTTTCGGCGGGGCGTGATTGGATATAATATAACACGAGAGGTTAAAATTGTCAATGAGCTGCCTATGAGTGAAAATGATATGAAAGAACTGCAACCGGGACAAGGAATGGCGGCGTTGGCGGCGACGCCTCAATCAGCAGAGCTGAATGCGGGCGAGCGGGCAGGGCGCGAGGGGCGCGGTGGAAACATTTTGTAACCGCTGTCGGTTGCCGGCGAGGCGGCGAAAATGCTTTTGGACCCCAAAACTTGACTTCGTTTGATATAGTTATAGTAATATCTATGCCACTAGGTGAAACATTTAATCCATTAGATTCTTTTGGAAATCAGATTTGGCAACCTGATTCCAATTCTCGTTTACCTGCAAAAATATTCCTCTTATACTTAGACGGAGAAGTTAAGGCAGGAAGAGTATCTGACGAGACAGCAACATGGATGTTGTCTCGGTTACGCGAGGCAATTTCCCCTCCAGTTAAAATTAGTTGGAAACAATATATTCCAACGACTTGTAACTTCAAGCAAGAGGAATTAATCGACATGGGCGCAGGCGACGAACCATTTGTTGCTCCTCTTCCTCTCTCTTGGGAGGAAATAGAAAGAGCAGAGAGGACTAAGGGCTCTATCGAAAAGTGGGTAAAGGCTAGAGGTGGACCCCAAAGAGTGTTAAAGGTAATCAGAGAAAACCAATGGACTGATGCGGCTATATAGGAATACGAAAGTAATAAATTTGCCGTTGCCGACGTGAAGTTCTTCGTCTAGCTCGACGAAAACGAACTGACGGCACCACTACCAGAATCCACTTAAGTAATCTTTATAGGAGCTAACGACACTATTTGGTTCCTGAAAGCATAATTCAAATTGATTTTGCGTGGAATAGACTATCGTTGCTATAATCTCCCTAATGCCTGACGGAGAAATGAAATCATCAGAACTTTTATCAGTAGGCAGCCAAGCGGCGTTGGGGGCGGAAGAGAATTCGGGGGCAGAAGATGAAGGTTGAAATTATGATATGATTAAACCATGAAAAAATCATTTCAGGCTTATATTGAATATGATTTGGAATATGGTGGATACGTAATTGATATACCCAGTCTTCCCGGCTGCATGTCTCAAGGGAAAACCAAGCGGGAGGCGATTAAGAATATTAAAGAGGCGGTTAACGGTTACATGAAGGTTCTGGAGAAAAAATCAGAAAAAACGTTTCCGGTGGGAGACCTCGGTTTTACCAGAATTCAAGTCGCCATTTGATGCATGGGTCAATTAAGCAATATTTCCGGCAGAGAAGCGGTCAAACGTTTTGAGAAAGTAGGTTATTGTCGAGCGCGCCAGGCAGGGAGTCACATCATTTTAGAACATCCGACTCCGGGTTTTCCGATTTTATCGATTCCAGATCATAAAGAATTAGCCCCGGGATTGCTTAGATCTCAAATTAAGAGAGCAAGATTGACGGTGGAGGATTTTCTGCGATTGAAGAAATAAAACTCGCTTGCGGCTTAAGTCTTATCCGCACAACCCTTGCGGGTCACGAACAAGGATAATGTACCATAAGATATAATTGTTGTCAAGATTTTTCTGCCCTATGGATAATATGTCAAAGATAGAACAAGGAGCAACACCGGGGATGCTGTCGGAAGGGAGGCAGGCGACCGAGATCGGGGCGGGGAGATTGCCGTTTTTGGGAAGTCGGTCGGAGGCGGGACGGCGAAAATGCTTTTGGACTTCAAAACTTGACTTCGTTTGATATACTCGTATAAAGTGAAAAGATTAGAAGAAAATCTTCCCTACCTTGGCTCCGGTTCTGCTGCCGGAATTGAAGCGCTCGCTAGACTTACCGCTGCGGGCGTCGAGATTGGTTTTAATCCGAAAGCGATGGGCGGCGGAGATGATCCATTTGCTGATTACTTTGGTAAAGTCGAAACGGCGGGAGCAGATCAAACAAATAAATTTCTTCAGTGGGCTGATGAGCAAACACAACGCGGCGTTAAGACGGTGAAAGTTCAAGGAGCAGATATTTTACTTGCTGATTATAGGGCTAGACTAGAAGAAATCCGCGTACGCAAACAACAAGTAATACCTGAGGTGACCATCCCCCTCGCTGGCATAGGAACGGAGCCATCTCTAATATCTCTAATAGATGAGGTGCAAGCATTGAGAAGTACGCGAGAGGGTGAAGCTGAAGCGAAGAAGAAAAAAGAACAAGAAGAAGCCTTGGCGCAGTTACGCCCGGAGATAATTAGTAATAAATTAAAAAAAATTAGCGCAGACTCGCCCATGTGCAGAGAATCAGTTGATTCCTTAGAGAGATTACACGTTCCGCAATTAATATCGGAGTCGACTAATTATCTAACAAGCGATGGTTCGAATAGATTTGCAGGGAAAGGTTTTTTTATCGAAGATATGGATAGTAAGCCACCTTACCGTTTAGCCGCAAAGGCCATAGGAGTTAACAAGGGGGTGCCAACCTTGTCTATTACGGCGTTTTGTGGCCAGCCGATGTCGTTCTTAGATACAGGGAAAGAACTATCTCAGCATATTATTGTCAACACCCCACCTGAAAACGTCATTAGTCTTAGAGATGAAATCGCAATTGAGATTACACAAAAAAGGTGTTTTAAGTATTTAGCAGAGAAATGTTTTGGATTTTCTTATCCGGCCAAAGAAGGAGATGAATTTTATCTACCAGAGTCTTCCCGGGATACTTTTGCCATTCGTTTTAGTACGATGAAAACTGATGGTAAATTAGGTCTCTATGTAACGGTTGAAGCAAATCTTGGAGGAAAGCTAATCGCTCAGCCTAACGAGACAAATGTTAAGAGGGCAATGGTGGACATTTTAGCTGGAATGGAAAGATAAGACGGTATTTACAATCCGAAATTTTATTTTATATATGAGTATTAAAGAGAAAGTCCAACAAATTATTCAGCGGGCTGAAGCTGAAAAGGCGGCGGAGTTACGGCTGCAGGAGGAGGAGCAGCGCAAATTGCTCATTGAGTATCAAGAAAAAACACGACAACAAGAGGCCTTGGAAAAGGTTAGATTTGAGAAAGGGAAAAAAGCCCTTGAGGCCACCGGCGTCCAAAGAGTTTTAGTAGATGTTTTGGGCGTTCTTAAGGAGGTTGATCCGGCAGTCGAATTGCATATACGAAAGGGGATTGTAGATTGTTACGATCTTAAAAATAAAGAGGGTGGAATGTATCATGCCGAAACAGTTGGGTTTTTTGTGGAAAAAGACAGGGGAGAAGGAGAAACAACAACTAAACTTGGAGTTGAATTAGAAATTGATAATCCGAATAAGATTTGGGTAGAAGCAGCATCGGTGATTGTTAATAGTAAAAGTGATTTGTTCTTGGTGAAAGATCCGGCATTGCTTGAGAAGATCGAAAATCGCTTGGCTGAACAGATTGCGCAGGGTAGACATAGATGTTTTAATCCCGTTTATGAGCCGAGGGATCACGGGATGTAATTTTTCTGTTTGTAGCTATCTCTTCACATTGCTATAATCTTCTCAATGCCTGATCAGATGAACACAGAACAATTATCACCAGGACAAAGACCGGAGGGGCTACCGGTAGGACAGTTTCCGGCCGGACTGGCGGAAGGTACAGCTCCGCAGCTTGGAACTAATCACGAGGCGAACGCGGGAGTTGGCGAAGTGAGGGATTTGGGGCCTGCCGATGTCGAACAAATGTTTGGGCCGGCGACGACTCCGCTGGAACAATTGCGGGCGGCGGGAAAGGTGGACGAATCAAATCCGGAGGAGATGGGGGGAGGGGGGGGGGTCGATCCGGTGGAGAAATATTTTGCGGGGATGGCGGGGCAGGTAAATCTTGATAAGATAGGTCAATATATCGAGAGCCAGCGGCAGAAGGATTTGGGTGACGGAGAACAGATAACGGTTGGCGGGAAGCCACTTTGTACTTTTGAAGAATATCGGAAAATTTACGAAGCGATTAGGGCGGCTCAAGCCGGGGGCGACAGGCGGCCGATTGAGGAAATTATCCGCGAGGCCCGCCGTCCGGCGACGTCGCCGCCCGAACCGCAGGCGGCTATTCAACCGGCTGATTGGCGTATAGGGCTTCCGTCAGAACAGCAACAGTGGCTAGCTGGCCTTCAACGAAATCTTGGAATAGATAAAAACAGAACACTTCTCACTCTACAGAGCATGATAAAAGAAATTGACGCTAACCCCAGACGACTTTCTGGGAATTTATCGGCATGGAATGGAAATAGGAGCGAGCTGCGTGTTATATTACTACGTTTAGGTGAAGAGGTTCAACATCAATTTGCGATAGAGAATGTACTAAAACTTAGTTCAGATCGACAGAATACAGGTGAACAGATTGCTGCTAATTTCCTTGTTGAGTTGAGACAGACACTAGTTGGTCAATTTCCAAATGATTTAGAAAAACAGAACGGATCATTAATCAATCTATACGAAAGACTCAGAAGAGATGACGCTTTGGGTTTTTCGCCTGACATCGGATTGATTCCTCCCGGAGCTGACATTGGCATACTTTTGCGTGTTTTAAAGTCTATGTTGGGAAGGAACGGAGGATAACGCTATGCCAGGTCCTGAAGATATGATGGGGCTACTTCAACAGATGTTGTTTGGAGTTGGCCGATATTATCAACTTCCTGAAATTATGGATTATGCAAGGACGCTTTCGCCTCGGGAACGAGGGCAGTTTATGCGAGGGCACTTAATGAAAGCACTTGCTAAACATCCTCAAAGTTTTCAACTCCTCCGGTCGCAGGTTACGTCGAATGACATTGGTTCTATTGATTGGGGAGAACACGTTGGTACCCTTGGGATAGGATCTCTTCTCGGATTGGTTGCTCACGTCGCGGCGATTTCGGATGTTGAAGGATATACGAATTTTGAACAAATTCGTGGTATGGTTAGTCCTATTCCTCCCGATAATATTGCGGCTATTCCTTATGTCGGCGTAAAAGATATGAAGGTTCGACTTGAAGGAGAATTTGCCAACCGCCCGCTTGATTTCTCACTAGCTGATGTAATGGGGAGAGTGGCTTATAGGCCGGAAATGGCGCGTCAGCTTCGAGAAGCCGATACGCCTGGTCGTCATGCCTCGAAGTATAAACACCTCATTGATGAGTTAGTTGAAGATCAATTAGAAATTCCTCGTGAGTCTTTGAACGTCCGTTGGGGAGAGTACCAGACATATAATGGATATCCGATTGAGTCGACAGGACAGTTGGAAGATTTTCTAGCGCCAATTGCTTATGGAGCCGAAGCGTTCTTGCATATTACTAACGATGTCCTTGAATACACGCAAACAGTGAAAGGCAGCCACCGAGAATTTCATGCCAGGAAAATGCCTGGAGCTCGCTATTTTATAGAGTATGGAATGATTGATGCGCAGATTGCGCCCGAAGCGAACCTGACGCCAATTTATCCAGGAGGTGTGTCGAAATACGCTAAAGATGCCCTATCTTATTTTTGGGGTCTATTTGAAGCGTCGCCAGGAGCACCGTCAGCGGAGGTAAATTTGGCAAGAAGACGAATTGAAGCGCTGAAAGATATTTTTCTTTATCGCCCACGCGAAGGAGAATCTGATATTGCGTTAGCGGCAACAATACAGGCGCGACGCGGTCGAATGACAACTGCTGAGATGGAGGATACGGTGTCGGAATACGCGTTTATTCCAGTCGATCATATGAGGCCGGTGGAGCTGTGGGAGACGAGAGCCGAACGTCATTCAACGCTTTTTAATGGAGTTAATTTCGTACAGATGCATGCGCAAATTTCAAATGAATTACAGCACGTAAAGGCGAACTTTGCGACATTGCCCCTCGAGGAACAATTGAATATCTATCACCTCCTCCTCTTGGATAAGATTTTAGGAAATGTTTCTGGTTTACCGGTTGGCCAAAACAATGGCGAGGAAGGATTCCGTAACATGATTAAATTTGCATCCCAGAAAGGAATCGCAATATTTGACTGGTCTAAAATCGGATCAAGGGATTTTGATAATTGGGTTCGTTACGCGGGGAAGGTATTGGATACTGCTGAGGTGATACAGATGGTTAATAAAGTTATAGAAGCGAGGGGTGGACAACTGACAAAGGGTGAAAGGAGTTATAAAAGTAATCCAGAACAAGTGCTTCTTATGGGAGTTAGGGCGATCGAAATTTCCAAAGCCGCAACCAAGGTCCTGGCAGATAGTTATAACCAAGGTAAATTTTTTGCTTTCACAGAGGATCAGCAGGCGCTTCCATTTACTTATTTTTGGCTTAAGGGGCTTACTCGGATGCACTGTGTTGGGAAATTAGATGATCAAGAAAGCCGTTTCCTGATGTTTGATTATAAGCAGTTCGTAAAGAGCAATGGGTTAAAGGTAGCTCCCGATGGAATTACTTACGACCGTCTGGTTAAAGATTGGTTTACAGATGCTTCCGCAAATATACAAGTTGCTGAACTTCAAGAATTTGAGAAAGCATTAAAAGAAATTGGATGTTGGTGGGTTGAAGATGAATCCGAAAGGTTTTTAGTTGGTCCTAGCGGCAGACCTTTATTTTATACAGCTACGACTGCGGAATTATACCGTGAAGCTGGACGATCATTGAGCGAGATGAAACAGAACCCCAATTTATTAGGGGATGAAAGAAATCGTGTCGATAAGATGGTAAAAACTCATGAGGCTATCACTCAGAATGGGCATAACAGATTTTCGATGCATTGGCTTGCTGGGCGTATTCCATTTGGTTTATACCATTTGTCTCAATTGTATGAGTTTATGGAAAACGAGGGATTGATCAATGGTGACCAAAAAGGTGTATTGCAAATGAACCTAGAAAAGTTGGCCAAGAAAGGATTAATCGGAGCGGGTGCGGATCATTCCTTGTGTTTGGCCCCGCCGCAGTATTTTGGACCGAATAGTTTAAACTATCATAAAGTTACGAGAGCTATTTAATACAAAACGAGAATAAAAAATCGTTTGCTGGTGTCGTGGAGGGGGATGAGTTAATTTATTGCAAACCCGTAAATCGGCGTCCAAATGCACCGAGGCGACCCCTCAAATCTGTCCAGCGAGTAGGTTGTTGTCCTGTTGGCGGTTGATATGGTGATAAATCTTCTTTGCCCCAAATTCTGGCTTGTTCTCTGAATTGTCTTTCTTGTCTTGCTATGTCGGTTCCCGCTCCCCAACCACGTTTAATTGGTGACCACCCAAACCCAACCGCTTCGCCGATGGCGGAGCCGTACTTGAATTCGGGGGCTTGGATGGCTTCTTTGACCATATCCACGACCTTGGGTGTCATCAGCAGGATCCCGATTCCGATCAGGGCGATGACCGCGTCGACGGGATTGGTGGCTCCGGCCCCGCTTCCGAAAACCAAGGGCGGGATCCATTTAACCCCGCTTACGCTATCGGTAAAACCAATGTCGTCGGCAATCCTAAAATGTTCGCCGGTTTGGCCCATCAGAGCGGCGGCGAAGACCAGCATCATAATGGCAGCCGGAAAAGCCATGGCGTTAGCCAAAAGATTTCTAAACCATTTAGAAAATGCGTCACTCCCCGGCAAGGCGTTGAGCATCAGTTGCAGCGGCCCCAATATGGCCAATAAAATTATTTGGATATACGCCATCAAAAGGCTAAAGAACAGCTTAAAAACCGCGAACAAAATCGCGACGGCGAAAATGACGTAAGCGATCGGCTGGGAAATTATTTGCGTAGCCGCGAACAGTTTGCCCTCGCCCAATAATTCCGCGATTAAATTGCCGACGGCGTCCGCGGCGGTTTCGGCCGAGCCGGCGCTGGTGCCGCCAATCCGGAATAGATCCCGGATGCCGATAGAGAAGATGGATTTAGTTCTGATGGTTTCAATGGCGGCACTGCCGTAGTCTCCTGGAGCAAAAATGTTATTCAGGGCTAGCAATTTAATTCCAAAAAACGACACGAAATAAATCATATCAATCACAAATCCGGCAATGGCGTAGCTAAAGGTAATTAAAAGCAGGGTGATGACCAAATTCGGCAAAGCCTGTTCGACCCCGACAATTGTCTGGGCGTCGATTTTTTTCCGCAGCATGATCATAAATCCAATTACTACTAAAGTTAGGGAAGTGATCAAGTAGGCTATGTTTCGGGTGGCAATCCATAATTTTTGAATCGGCTGTAAGACCTCAAACCCGCCTCTTGACTGGGCGTAAGCCTGGTCAATAAACCCAGCCTTGCTTGCCATATACGCCAGATATTCATGGGTTTGGACCGGCGGCCGGCCGGTAAGCAAGGCAATGGACCGGCCCAATAGCGGCACAGCTGCCGATTGATTTTGGCCGGTGGGATCGAGAATTCCGGCGCTGATGGCGTTAAAAGTAGTATTGGTTTGGAAATAGGTGTAGCGGGGAGCGGTGACTTCGTTTTCCGGCCCCACCTCAACCTCCTGGACTTGGGAAGTGGTGCTCTGGCGCCAATAGGGATTTTCCTTGATGTCCTGGGCGAAGACTGGCCGCAGCAGGGCCAGAATCGTTAAGATAGTTAAGATAGTTGTCAGCCGGCGGCAGACGCGCTTCATTACAAATAGCATATCACAAAATTTGTCCATCAATTACTAGTTTGGGGTGGCAATTCCCACTTCGCCGCCGATTTTACACATGTTGACGGGGAAATTGGGATTGTTAGTAAAGGTATCGCATTGGCGGAATGGCTTAGTCGGATCGGCATCGGTCTCTCCGCTGTACTGACACATGAAGGTTTGAAAATCTTCACCGATCGGTTCGATATACGAGCGCAGACAAGCGAGCTGATCTTTGAGGATGGGTTCATAGTGATTTTTAAAGGCGGTGTAGGTGGGAAAATCAGCCGGCCCGCCGCGATGATCACTGGTTAGTGCCCTGTGTCCATCGAGGTGATAAATGCAACCCAAATCATACTGCCCGATTGCCGATCCACCGGATTCCTCAAGCCACAAGGTACTGACAAACTGCGGACAGCTCCAGCCGGCGGTTTGGCCGATCAGCTGCTGCGCCCATGGTTCTTTGATCAGACTCCAGGAGCTATTGTTATCCGAATTGTAAGCGTTGAAATAAGTGTCAAAGAGACCGAGGTTCCAATTGACCGGGCCGCAGGAAGTAATCGGCATAGTGCAAGATAAGCCTCCGCCGCCTGGCGGATTCGGACCTGCGCTAGTGCGTCCCAGCGGGTCAAGGGCTTTTTGGAGCTTGTCGTGGAAGTAAGTCAGCACGCTGCCCCAGTGGGCGAAGAAAACCTCGGCTTTACGCCCTTCTTGATTACCGGGTTTCACCGTGCAGCCGGAGCCGCAATTCATGGAGATCGGCGCTGCCGCCGGCAGGTCCTTGATCCCACCGAGGGTTTGATCGGGGTTGGGGAAAATGGCTTTAAAAATTGCTGATGGGCCGCCAACTAATCGATCGTAGATATTGTCGATGGACAGCGGATTGCGGGCGAAAACCGACACCGGCCCCGACACATCTACATCAATCGTGGTCAGGAGCTTGCCGTTGGCGTCTTTTTCTCCATGAGTATAAGAATATGTAACGGTTTTGGTGAAGCTAAAGTTGCCGGTAATCGTTCGGGTGGTTTCCAGGCTGTCGCCGCGATTGCTATAAGTTTCCCGCAGATCGCAATAGTTGGTATTAAACGGTGTGGCTCGATTGACGGTGGAATAATCCACCGCATTCGGTTCGGAAAAACCGCTGGTTTCAGCCACTCCCAGCGGCCGAAACACCGCTTGCAGCAATTGGCTCATTTGGTCGTCTTCCACCAAATGGGGGAAGGCCACCCGGAAGTCCGCCAGTGTCGAGGTGATTGTTAATCTGGCGTTTTTGACGTTGGCATCGGCTAGCGACGTGGTGGCGAAAATTTCACCCGGCAGATCCACGGTTTGACTAAACGGCATGTCGCGCCAGAGGATATACCACTTTAGGGCTTCTTGATCCCCTTCGATGTAGGCCGGATTAAGATGATTGGCCATATCGGTGAGGCGGATCCGCTGGATATCAGTCTGGCGGGGGTTTTGCTGCAGCAAATTCTTTGCTTCCAGCCGAGGAATGACGGCGTTGTGGTACACGTAGCCGATAATTTGGTTATACGCGGTTCCGGCGACTGCGGCATTGATCAGATCGGTTTTTTTCTGGTCGATGACGGTATCGGAAACCAGTTTTTTGATCGGACCCAAGAAGCTGAACTGGTCGGTCTGAACGCTCGAAGTTCCACTTACCCAAGTTTCGATATCCGGTTCGTTCGGCCCGGCAATCGCCCAAAAGGTGCCATTGATCCGGGGAGCAATGTCGCGCAGGAATTGGGCATAGACGGCCGGATCGCTGAATTCGCAGGCATCGCCGGCGCAGATTCGCAGGATCGGTGTCAGGCCGCGGGCAATTGCGGTGTTAAACGCGCTGACGACAGCGTCTTTATCGCTGGGGTTGTAGGCAATTTCCAGCGTCCAACCCAGACCAAGGTCGGCGACGCGCGTGGCAAAACCGCCGCCGCCATTTACCGGCGAGGCCGAGTTAATCCCGGCTCGGCGAGGCGCGCCTTGAGTAATCGCCCGCAGCTCATCCGGCGACAGGCGAAAACCACCGAAGCCGGGATTATCTCCCAGCGCGTTGAAATATAACGCCGATTCAATATTGCCATCACTCATCGTCCGGTCAAACTCTTGCTTCATTGTCGCGACCACATCCGGGCGGTTGTCTGGCTGGGTGTTGATGGTGGCGAAATCACCGAATTCGGTGAAGATCACTTTTTTGCCGTACTGATCCGCCTTTCCCTTCAGGAAATCGGCGTACCAGTCATAAGCTTTGCGGCCTTCCAAGGTGTAGGTGTTGCCGGCGAAAGCATCCAGCTCACTGAATTTTGCCCCGGCTGCTTCTATGGCGGCAAACAGACCGGGCGTTTGGAAGCTGGGGATATTAAAAACCGGCGACAGGAGCTTCAGGTTACCGATGCCACCGGTGCTATTGATGATGCCGTTCATGTAGTCGGCCAGGGCTTTGGCATTGGTGCCATCCTCTTTGACTCCTTGAAGATACCAACTGGTGTACTGGCTCATTTTTTGGGCGGGGTTTAAAGTATCGCTGACTTGGGTGTTGCTGGCCACGCCGGCGATTGGTAATTCCAATCCCGCCAGCCCGATGGAAATCGGCACATCAACACTAAGATCCCTAGTGCAGGTAACTGTTTGTCCGACGGTCGGATTTGCCGGCGAGCAGCCAGTCCCGCCCCGAGCCGCGTTGACGGTTTTTTGGGCTACCAGATCAGTGCCGCAGGTTAAGCGGGCTGCTTGCGGAATCTCGGGAGTGCAGATTTGCCCGGGATTGGGTCGGAATTCATGGGGTTCGTTGGGATTTATCTGCTGGGGAACGCAGGTTTCCAAAGCGTCGGCCGGAGTGGGTTGTAAACTTATACTCAAGAGCAGAAGCATGAATATTGGCAAAATAGTAAATTTTTTCACGGCAATTTGCAGAATTCATCTTGAAATATACAAATATTAAACTTCAGTAAGTCAATGCCGGTGAATTCTTTCAGGAAAACAAATACCAGCCATAAAATTATGATCGCGGCTCCGCCCATCAAGGCAAAAGTGAATACTTGTCGGGATTTTTCCACAGCTTTTTGGTCCGCTCCGGAAGTAATGTATTGAAAGGCTCCGACCACCAGCATCACAAAAATAGCCAACCCAATCAGGCTGGCAGCCGATCCCAATAAATTCTTAATTACCGTTTCAATATCGGCCAAAGAATTCGGAGCATCATTGGTGACTAATCCGACTGCCCACACTCTCATATCTGAAAGTATAGCAGAGAAAAGCGATACTAATCCACGAAATAGATGTTTTGAAGATGGATGCTCTTGAGGTTTTTGAACTTGATGTGATTGCTACCTTGAATCCTCGATGGTGATTCGTCAAGGTTTCAAGATCAAGGACTTCCATCTTCCACCTTCAAGACATCATCTTATTCGGATCGCGTTTATTGCGCCGCCGACGGCAATTTGAATCCACCCAAGATATCGATGTTGAAGAAAAATTCTACAACTCTCATTAAAGCCCAAGCTCCGCCGATGATCGCTATTCCCACCAAAGCGGAAGTTATCCGGTCTTTGGCTTTTTGGGTATTTTCTTTGTCTCCGCCGGAAGTAATCCATTGGACGCCGCCAAAAACCAGCATTACGAATACCAGCAGGAAGGCGATTAAGAATGCCGAGCCAATGGCCGCGCCAATTAAATCACCGATAGTGCCTACTTTGTCCACTCCGGCCGCCGTTGCTTTGGGGCCGATATTAATATCTCCGCTTCCTGCCGCAAACACTGTTGATAATAATGACATAATTTCTCACCTCCTTTTCAAACACATTCCAGTTAGTTTACCAAAACATTGATTACGGCGCCAGTCTGGATAAATCAAAAGTCAAAGTTTCCAATAAATCAATTCCCAACACAAATCCAATTGCCTTTACCAACGCGAACGACGCAGCCAGCAGGGTCAGCCCTAAAATACCGTTGGAAATTTTATTTTTGGCGCTTTCGATCCGGTCTTTATTGCCACCGCCCATGATCCATTCCACTCCGCCCCACACCAGGTAAAGCAAAAACAGCAATCCGCCGATGACATACGCCAATCCCCACCAGCTTCCCACGAACCGGCCAAAAACATTCGCCGGATCCCCCCTCCCCAGATCGTCCGCAAGAGCCGGATTGGTGATGCCGGCGGCATAGGCAGAGGCAGACAGAATAGACAAATAGACAAATAGGCAAATAGATAAATAAAAGATTCGTTTCATGATGATCTTTTTTCTCGTTCATCGCCGCCGCTCCCGCCAGGCGATATCATTTCAATATATTTTCCCGGGTTTAAAATGTCAAATCCAAAAATAGTCCCGATTATTCCGGCCACGGCCCAAGAAACAACTATCAGGGCCAGCCCGATCAGGGCGTTGGTGAGCATTTGTTTGGCTTTTGATAGTCTGGCATCTTCTTCCCGGGCAGTAATCCAGGTTAAGCCGGCTAAAACGATATAAATGATAAATGTCAAGCCTCCAACCACGGTAAAAAATCCGACTGTGTTGGAAATTATTTTTTCCAAAGTGGCCGGAGCGTCGGAGGCCGGCATAGCCTGGTAGCCGTCAGGCAAACCGCCAATATTGCCGGCCTTAATGTCTGTCAATGTCATGGAATTTTTCCTCCTCCGGCATTGCCCGGACCATAGATTACCGGATTAAGAATGGTGGAGTAGCTACCGAAAAATACTTTACTGATAATAGCTGCCAGGGTCAAAGAACTAACGATTATCAAAAGGCCGATCAACGATTGCCAAATTTTAGCCCAAGCTATAGTGATTTTTTCGGTTTCGCCGTTGGAGCCGATATACATCACCCCGGCAGTAATCAAATTGACCAAAAACCAAATGCCGGCGCCGACGGTAGTTAAGCGGATGAGATTGGTGAGTAATAACCCCAATCCGCCCTCAACCGATGCGTATCCTCCGGCTTTATCAAAAGTATCGCCGAGAGGATTTTTAATGGTGCCAAAGATGCCAAGAGAAACGAATGCTGAATTCTGAATACTGAATACTGAATAAGGGAAGTCAGATGCGCCCTTTTTTTTATTCAGTATTCGGTATTTTTCATTCAGTATTTTCATAAACTTGAATTCAATATCGGTATTCCCGTCAGGACTTGAATTATTTGAATAATCCAATAACTCCCGAACAAAAATATAAAACCCATTATAGCAAAGGTCAGGATCTTTTGAGACTCTTCAATTTTTTTAATATTTCCGGCATTGGTAATCCACATAAACCCGGAAACAATGATTAGAATCAAGACGATAATCCCGCCTAAAATATAAATATTTGGCAGCCAGGCGGAAATCAAGGCTCCGACGCTTTGGAATTGGATGACGTCGCCAATTGGAGTATCGTCCTGGAGTTTTAAATCTTGGCCGATGTTGACTGTGAATAAATACATTGTTAGATTGTCAGATTGCTAGATTGCTAGATTGTTGGATTGCTGGATTGTCTGGCAGAGCCAGATCCTGCTTTGCAGGACTAATTGGTGCGTATTCCAATTTAACAATATAACAATTTAGCAATTTTTTTTATTTTCTCCCTCCGCCACCGAATCGCCGTTCTCGTTTTTCGTAATCTTCCAATGCTTTATCCAGTTCCTTCGGGGTGAAATCCGGCCACAGGGTTTTGGTGAAATATAACTCCGAGTATACCGATTGCCAGGGAAAATAGCCGGATAACCGCAGATCGCCGCCGGTTCTAATGATCAAATCCGGGTCCGGCATATCCGCGGTGTCAAGAAATTTCGCAAACATTTCTTCGTTTAAATTTCGAATTTCGAATTTCGAATTTCGAATTTTTTCGAAGAGCCGTCTTACGGCTCGCAGGATTTCGTCTCTTCCTCCATAGTTCAGGGCGAAGCTGACGGAGATTTGGATATTGTCACGGCTTAGCTCCATATACTTCTTGGTTTTTTCTTGGATATCTGCAGGGAATTTTTCCATTTCACCAATGACGTTCAAACGAACGCCTTTTTCGTTGAGTTTACCGCCCAATTTATCTAATCCTTCCCGGAAAATCCCCATTAATGCTCTGATTTCGGCTTTATCCCGTTTCCAGTTTTCGGTGGAAAAAGCCCAAAAGGTTAAAAACTTTATTCCCAATTGGATCGCCCTATCAACAATCGGCTCAATGACGTCGCGGGCCGCCTTGTCATGGCCCATAACGGCGGCCAGGCCGCGGGCTTTAGCCCATCTCCGGTTGCCGTCCATGATGATGGCGATGTGCCGGGGGAGAAAAGGGCTAAGGGCTAAGGGATGAGGGCTAAGGGAAAACGATTTTTTCATTTCTAGAAAAGATTTTACCAAACTTAACGATTCTTGACGTTGAGAATGATTTTACTAATGATTCTAAGAAGTTCAATGCTTTCGTTTAACTGGCTTGAAATGTCAATGTCAGGATACATCTCTTTAAGTATTCTTAGCCAATAAATACTTTCGGAAAGCTCCTTTTTTACAATTTGATATTTAGAAACAAAGTCTTTGTCGCTAGAAGAAGTAACTGCTTCCTGGTCATTTGCTCCGACAGAAGTACATGATTTTGCCAACTGTTGAATTATTACTATGCTGATGACATCTTTATTGACAGTCTTTAATAGTTTAAGAACTGAAATTATCCAACGAAAAATTCTTTCATGTAAATCAGTTCTCTGGTTGTTTTTTGTTTGCATTTTTTGTCTGCCTTTAGCCCTTAGCCTTTGTCCCTTGGCCCTATAAAATAGGTATTTTAAAAAGGACTTGAGCGATTTGGGCCAGCCAATAAACCGCGAACAACAATAAAAACCCTATTAAGGCGTTTTTGATTCTCTCCGCTCCGCTTTTTAGTTTTTCTTCGCTGCCCATGGAAGTTAAAATGTCGAATCCGCCGATTATCAGCATTCCGCCCGTCACGATTCCGCCGATGATGAAAAGGTAGGGGAGAAGAGAAGTAATAGTCGTTCCAATGTCATCAAACTTCCCCCTTCCCGCTAGCGGATCGCTCCAAAAAAGGTCTCTTTCCCCTCCGGGTAAAGCTACACCTAGCACGCTTAGTGATATAAACATAATTTAATGACTCTTGACTAAAACAATTTTAATACATCAACCCCAATTATTCTTAAAATAAAAACCGCAAAAACTATTAATAATAGTCCGGCAATCGCGCTGGTAATAATTTCTTTGCCAGCCTGCATTTTTTCCGGGTCGCCGGCGGAAATAACAATCATCAGCGCTCCATAAAGCCCCAGTAGAAAAGCAATTCCGGCTCCAATCCCCACCGCCCAAGGGGTGGCGGTATTAATAAACGTTTGCGGATCAGTCGGCAAACACCCCAAGGCACTTTTAACACCGGAATAACCGTAATATCCAGTTCCAGAATTGCACGTCGGATCGTAGACGGTGATCGTCGGCCCGCCGCCGGGGAGAGAATTGATGCATCGGTTAGTTAGAACGTCGCAGTTCCCAGAGCAATTTGTCGGAATGCCGGTTCCGGTATGAAGTGAACAATAAACATTTCCGCCAACAAATGTTACTTGAGCCGGTGAGGTACAGCATTGCGGATTAGTAATGTCGGGAATAGGAATACACTGGTTAGTTTCAACATCACAGTTAGGGGTTGATCCAGAGCAATTTGTCGGAATGCCGGTTCCGGTATGAAGTGAACAATAAACATTTCCGCCAACAAATGTTACTTGAGCCGGTGAGGTACAGCATTGCACTTGAGCGTAAACGACGTTACTGAAACCAAATTTTTCTACTAAAACAGTCTGACTAAAAACAATAGCCAACAAGATAAGCATAATGCCCAACAACTGTTTTAATCTCTGAAAGTTGAATAAGCGTTTCACTTTGAAATTAAGGGGACACAGAAAAAATTTCACAACTTCTACGATTTTACCAGACTTTCACCGGGGAAGTTTTTTGGGGTTAACACTTCACCTTGTTTGCCAGCAGATTTTTACTTTAGCGCTCGGATGAATTCCTCTACCGTCAAATCGATATCACTGATAATGCCTCGAAGCGTGCCTTTTCTGATTTCTTTGGACGGATGATATGGAACCGTCGTCCTTCTCCCATCAGGGTGTTTCAGCTGGATATGGTTCCTGCTTGATGGTGCTTCTCAAATCCCAGTTTAAGCAGGGTTTTCAGCAAAACTTTTGCCTTGACAACCGGCAACTTAGGCATAAACTGGAGTGAAATCCTGCCGAGAGAAAGTTTGAATTGATTCGATTGAACGTTCTTCAGTCGGCATTGGTTCACCGTCTTTCATCAGTCCTTCAATATGACATTTAATGGCCTGGCGTAGATTTCGTTGAACTTCATCGATTGTTTCTCCGCAGGTATGAACACCTTTCAACTTGGGAACGTAACCATGATATCCCGACGGATCATCCGGTTCGATAATTGTTCTAAAGGAATAAGTTTTCATGAGCTTTATGATACCACTTTCAATAATAACCATAGTATCTTGTAATCATTGATATACTGAATTTGTGAGAAAAATTCTGGCATTTGTCTATTTGTCTATTTGCCCGCCCAGAAGTCACGCCCTACGATTACGTGGATGTAAACCACGAATCGCAGCAAGTGTACTTTTGGGTCTATTTGTCTATTTATCTATTATCAATAATGGCGGCGTCTCGGCGACAGAGCTAGGCGATTTGCAGGCACAGATTGACGATTTATCCCATTTGCGGCAATTGTCTGAATCGGCGACAGTCCCGTTGGAAGCCGAAGTATCAAAATTAGACGCCAGAATTGTTTCGGCCCAAAAAGGAATTAATGCGGCGGTGGCGGAAAATAAACGTCTGGCCAAAGAATTGGATTCCAAACAAACTGAAATGGCGGTTCAATATCAATTATTATCCATCAGGGTCAGAAATTTATATAAACGCCAACAATCAATGAGCCCATTTTTATTGTTGGTGGGGTCTTCGTCTGCCGCGGATTTAACCCGGGAATTGGGCTACCGCCAGGCCGCCGCCGCCCAAGACCGGGAAATTATCGTCCGTATCTCTGAAGAGTCAAGAGGATTGGAAATTGAGCAAAAAAAGCAACTGGAAAGAAAAACCCAATTAGCCAAACTTCAAACCCAATTGGATACGGAAGCGGCCTTTTTCAGAAAAGAAATTAAGGGAGCCAAGGAATATCAGGCCCAATTGTCAGGTAAAATTGCCGATCTTTCGGCCAGACAAAAAGCGATTTTAACCGAAAAAGCGGAAACTTTTCAGACTACTGTCGGCGATGTGCCCCTGGCCGACGACCCCGCCTCTAGGCCGGATTATAATCCGGGATTTTCTCCGGCTTTCGCCGCTTTTTCATTCGGAGCCCCGCATTTTAAGGGGATGAGCCAGTACGGGGCTTTTGGCCGGGCCAAAAACGGCCAATCGGCCGAAGATATTTTAAAGGCTTATTACGGCGGGGGAATTGAGATTAAAAAAGATTATTCCACCGGCATAAATATTAATGTTCGGGGATACGGATCGGTGGATTTAGAGACCTATGCCAAAAGAATTTATGAAATGCCGGGAAGCTGGGGCGACGAAGGCGGAATGGAGGCTTTGAAAGCCCAGGCGGTGGCCGCCCGATCTTACGCTCTGGCTTATACCAACAATGGCAGCGGCAGTATTTGCGCTACCGAGCAGTGCCAGGTTTATAAGCCTGCCAATAAAGGCGGTAAATGGGAAGAAGCCGTCAATGCTACCAGCGGCTGGGTTTTAATTGCCAACGGCCAGCCGTTTTCCGCCTGGTACGCTTCGACCTCCGGCGGATATCAGGAATCGTATAGCTCCAATGGTTATTCGACCCCCGGGTTTTGGGACACCAAATCCGGCCGGGGCGGTTGGACCGGAGAAGCTTATGAAAAAATCGCCGCCAGTCCGTGGTTTTACAAAGGCTGGTACCGAAGCCGCTCCGGCGATGGCTGCGGCCGGTCGCATCCGTGGTTGACTTCCGAGGAAATGGCCGATATTTTAAACGCTTGGGCGGTATTGGTGAAATCCGGTCAAGGTGACGACAGGATTACTCCTGCCGGACCCTGCTGGGGCGGCAGTCCATATTCTATCGGCGAGTTAAAATCGCGCTCGGAAAGCGCCGGCGGGGGATTTGGGAAAGTCAACGGCATTTCGGTAACTTATTCCGACAACGGGATAACTTCCAGTGTTACATTTGACACTGATAAAGGATCAGTGGCTATTGCCGGATCTGAATTTAAGAAAGCTTTCAATTTACGGGCCCCGGGCAGAATCGCCTTAAAGAGCGGATTGTTTAATATTGAAAAAAAGTAGCCCCATACCAGACTTGCTTCGCGCCGTCCCGCTGAGCGGGAGCGCTCGCGAAGAGCGTCGGTACGGGGTTCGGGCGTACCTGCAGATTTTTCTGTCAAGAAAAATCTGGGCTCGTCCGAAAAATAAAATAGTGATAAGATAAATACATGCTCGAGTCAGTTAAGCAGTTATTAACAGATCATGGCTCCGGAGGCCTGTTTTCCGCCTTGGCGGTTTTCCCCAAAGCTACCAAGTTTGAAACCCAGGACGAAGAAGAAAGGATAATATTACTGTTGCGGCCGCATTTTGTGACCAACATTTGGTGGATATTGATATCCTTGGCGATGGGGTTTGCGCCTTTGGTTTGGCCGTATATACCGGTAATTTCTTTATTGCCGGAAAATTACCTGTTCATTTTAACTCTGTTTTGGTACGCCCTGATCTTAACTTTTATTTTCGAGAGGTTTTTGATGTGGTTTTTCTCGGTCAATATTGTCACCGACGAACGGGTGATAGACGTTGATTTTTATGGACTGCTGTTCAAAAAAGTCGGAGTTTCTGCAATAAACAAAATTCAGGATGTTAATTATTTTCAAAAAGGCATCATGGGGGCGTTTTTTAATTTTGGCGATGTTTCGATTCAAACCGCGGCTGAAATTCCGGAATTCGTTTTTAACAAAGTTCCCAATCCGGAAAAGGTGGTTAAGGTTTTGTCGGAGTTGATAGCGCAAGAAGAACAGGAGGCCATAGAGGGAAGGGTAAGGTAATAATGGTTAAAATGGTTGAGATGGTTAGAATGGTTAGAAAGATATAAAAGCAATAATATGAATTATTTAGTGGATTTTGGGCTCTTGTCAATTGTCAGAATTTTTTTATGGGCCCTACTTTTAATGTTTGTAGTTTTTTCTTTAGTGGTGGTTAGGCAGGTCCAGTTGATGAGCCAGGTTTTAACCGTGCCTATATCCGGAGGATTAAAGCTGGTGGCCTTAGCGTTATTGGTTTTTGCGGTCGGAATTTTTATAATTTCTCTGGCTGTTTTGTGAGAGAAGGATTTAGATTCGATAATTTATTTAAGCTCAACAAAAAGCCGCCTGAAATCGGCGGACAGGGGGGGAGGCTAGTATACGAAGAAGAAAAAACAACGAGGCATAAGTCCCATCAGGCAACGGCGATAGTTCTGGTTTTTCTGTTAGGCTTCATTGTCACATTTGGATTTGTCAAAAAACAGGCGTTTATCAAAGAGCAGCCCTTAATCAAATTGGAAAAAAAGGCGGATTATGTCTTGGCTGAAATCGCCGGTTTAGCTAAAGTTGATTCAACTCGGGCCATGGAGTTGGGCCTGGATTTGAAAAGGTCGGTTGAGGATTCCCGGAAAAATATTGGAGATAAACAATTGCTTAAGCGGTTGGAAAGCCTGCAACAAAAATTAGATAGTGTCCAATCGGAATTGGGGTTTGTCCGCCAGGCCAAATTAAGCGAGTTTTTAGACCCAAATTTATTAACAGAAGAGATAAGGGCGAAAACTCTGGCCGGCAATAATGAAAGTCTGCTGGTCTTTGATGACGAAAATAATATTTTGGCGACAGTGTCGCCCGTGGACAGAAGCGGACAGGTAATCGGCGGGGGAATTGAGGGAATAAAAAGTGCGGCTTTGGGCCGCAATTCGGCGTTTGGGATAATAGAAAATCGGATTATTGAATTTCCTTTTAACGGCGGAGAACCCACGGAGGCGGTCAAAGAAGACGGGCCGTGGGGCGCCGATTCGATACTGTTCTGGTTTGGAGGAAATCTATATGTTCTGGATAAATCAGTTTCCGAAGTCCTAAAATATCAAGGCGGGGAGAACAATTCCGATAAACCGGAGTTTGGCAGCCGCAGACAGTGGTTTAAACCAGGGTTAAATTTTGATCTGTCAGATGCTGTGGCTACAGGCGTAGACGGAGATATTTGGGTTCTGCATCAAGGCGGTAGAATCAGCCGGTTTAGAAACGGGAGTAGAATATATTTTCGCCAGGTTCTGACCGGTTTTATGTCTGACCCGATATTATTTTCAGTTCCCCAGGAGGGAGAAAAAGTTTGGGTGCTGGGTCGGAAAGATAAAAAGGTGACGGCTCTTAATCGAGAGACCGGGGAATTTGCAGGGTTATGGGAAGCAGAAGAATTTGGTAAAGCCCAAGGATTGGTGGTAAATGAAAAGCTAGGGAAGATGTTTGTTTTAGTGGAAGGGAAGATTTATGTGGCAAATACTCAATAAAAAAGCCAGACTAAACTATCAAATTATAGAAACCGTTGAAGCAGGGATAGAGCTGCTTGGCCCAGAGGTTAAAAGCATCCGCAGCGGCCAGGTCAGCCTGGACGGGGCCCATATCCAAATCGGCGTTAGCCATAACGGTCCGGAAGCCAGATTGGTTGGCATGCACGCCTCTCCATATCTTTCAGCCGGAAAACTACAAATCGACACTACAAGGGTTAGACGGTTATTGTTGCATAAGCAACAGATTCTGGGATTATGGGATAAAACCAAAGGGAAGGGTTTAACCATGATTCCTATTCGAATTTATGAAAAAAACGGCTGGATAAAAGTCGAAATAGGCTTGGTTAAAGGGAAGAAGAAATGGGAGAAGAGGGAAGATCTAAAAAGACGAGACATTGAGAGAGAAGCAGAAAGAAGTTATTAGTTGTTGGTTATTGGTTGTTAGCTTCCTAACATCTAATGCCTAATACCTAAACCAATAACTAACAACCAATAACTATTGCCTAATTTACGCTCTCAATAGGGTTATTCCCCACACTCTTTTTATCCCTGCCAGTTTTAGGGTTCGGCAACATTCTTTCATAGTCGCTCCGGTGGTCCAAACATCGTCGATCAGGATAGCCGAATCCGGCAGTTCTTTTATATTTTTGTTTACCGAGAATGCTCTCCTGACGTTGGCCCGGCGCGATGCGTCCCTGACCAGTGTTTGGGGCAAAGAATAAGTCGATCGTTCAACCAAGTCCGTTTTCAAGGGCAGATTTAGATATTTGGCGATTGGTTTGGCGATAATTTCCGCCTGATTAAACCCCCGTTTCATTTTTCTCCACCAGTGGAGGGGAATTGGAATGATGATAGTAGGTGGTTTGCGATTAACGATTAACGATTTACGATTTGCGAGTTCGCCAGCCATTTCTTCCGCCAGCTCTTTCATCGCCCGCCAGTGGGGGTTAAGCCCGAATTTGGCGTCTTTGACAATTTCTTTGGCCCAGCCGGCGTATCGGGAAAAGCTGATTAGCCCGTCTAGCCCATTTTTCTTTTGGCATTCAGGGTGAGTGAGGCCCAGCGGAGACGGTTTTTGGCAATTAGGGCAAATCAATTCATTCAGGGTTTTGGCCACTTTTGGCAGACAGTCGGAGCAAACAAACCAGCCTTCCCGGCCGCAACCGTAGCAGATTTTAGGGAAGAAGTAAGTTGGCAGCCAACGGATAAAATCTCCGAATACTCCCATTGCTTCCTTATCCTACATCAACAAAAAAACACCCGTTGCCGGGTGTTTTTAGTGTGGAGATGTCGAGGCGTGACCCCGAGTCCGAACTTTTTCTCAATAAGCCGTTTACACGCTTTCTAGAAAATTAAATTGCGGTAATTGAAGACAATTTTCCAAATCTATATCAATTGCCGTTGATTGAATAAAGACTCCAAAAAGAACTCCAATCGGTTTCTTTTCTGACGCCTCGACTGTTTTTTCACCCATATCGATCCATCGAGAAAGATCGATACAAATGCCAAATTACGCTAGGTAGTTTGGAAGCATCGCATACTCTCTGGGAGCAAAAGCTCTGTCGAGGGCTGCTAACGCCTTATTAACTGTGTTTTTGACAGTTATATTTTGGTTCTGTTTAATCCCGGTGAACCAACGGGAGCGTGCGACTTGTCAAGGTACGAGTCCGTCGAATCGAATTCATCCCCATAAGTATAGAGCTTGACTCTACAGACTAAGCACGAATTATACCACAACCGGCAGTACGGCTATTACGTTCAAGGCTCAAAAAGATTATTCTTGTATAATCAAAATGAAGTAATCAGATATTTTCAGGAAATTGGAACGTCAAACCTTAAAAATATTTATAGATGGAAGTAATTTTGGAGGAGTGGCCCAGTGGTTACGGCGAGAGGTTGCTAACCTCTGGCTCGAAAGAGTCTCGTGAGTTCGAATCTCACCTCCTCCGCCAATATCAAAATATATTGATATATCAAGGAGGAGTCGCATAGCGGCCAATTGCACATGCTTGGAAAGCATGAGCCCGAAAGGGCTCCGCGAGTTCGAATCTCGCCTCCTCCGCCAAGTTTTACATTCAGCGAAATTGAAAGATGTTGCCTCGGCGATTTGCGCCTAGGATTTGAGGATTTTTGTCGCCTGTTCGAAAACTTTTTTTTCTGTCGGGAATTCTAAAAGCTCAAGGGCTTCATTAGCAGGAGCCCATTTAACTTCTTCCATTTCCCAACAATGATCTTTAATGTCACCGGAGGCATATTCCATTAAAAAAAACTCAACCTTTTTATCTACCAGAATTCCATTTTTGGTGTATTTGTAGGCCACATCAGGAATTATTTTTTTAACGATTTTGGCCTTGATGCCGGCTTCTTCACCCACTTCCCGTAAAGCTGCATCTTCCGGCATCTCTCCTGTTTCAATAATCCCTTTTGGCAATACCCACTTATGGTAGCCGGAGTGTTTGCAGATAAACCATTCAATTGTCCGCCCTTTCTCCCTCCGGCGAAAGACAACCCCGCCGGCCGAATGTTCGGAAATCATATTCATGGTGCTCCTGATCGGAATCGAACCGACACCACCGGCTTCGGAGGCCAGGACTCTATCCATTAAGCTACAGGAGCTCTTCGACGAACTCAGGGCGGAGGGCACAGGACTCGAACCTGTAAGGGCTTTCGCCCGCCGCTTTTCAAGAGCGGTGCATTGCCATTCTGCCAGCCCTCCATTAAATTTTGGCAACTGGAATGTATCCAATATATCAAATAAAGATATTCTCTCATATATTGATTATATGGAGTAGTATCTATATACTGTAGTTATATACCTTATTAGTTCAGTATATGAAAAGATGGGATAATAAAACAATAGAGAAGGCAAGGACAATGAGGCGAGGGGGCTCGACCTATAGCAGTATTTATAAAGAGCTGAAAGTGCCGAAAAGCACTCTAAATGTATGGTTTAAAGATTTGCCTCGTCCAAACCATTTGTGTTTTATTGACCAAAAAGCATGGTTAATGGAGATTAGGAAATTGAGCGCGGCCGCAAATAGAAAAAAAAGACAAGACAAAATGGAAAAAATTTCACAGGAAGCCCGGAAAGAAATCGCGGGGTGGCAGTTTTTGACATCGGCTGAAATGAAAAAATCTATTCTATCAATGTTGTATTGGGCAGAAGGACAAAAATTACCAGAGAGGGGGTCGCCTGTAAAATTTGCGAATACAGATCCAAGACTCGTTTTATTATTCTTGGTTTTACTAAGAGATTGTTATCGAATTGATGAGTCTAAACTCAGAATTCAAATTCATGTCCATTGGTATCATAATAAACGAAAGGTGAGGAGGTTTTGGTCTAAATTATTAAATGTGGATGAATCTTTATTTAATAAAATTTATGTAAAACAAAGGAGCAAATCGAAAAGATTTAGAAAGAATTTTGCCGGAATTTGCTTTGTAATCTATAACAGCGTAGATTTGCGTCGAGAAATTGTTGCCACGGGATATAATATTGCCGAGAAGATAACAGGAAAAATTCCTGTTTACTTAGCCTAAGCCGTTGGTTAATATCGAGTAACAATAATTTGCGCTCGTAGCTTAATTGGATAAAGCACTGGGTTGCGGACCCAGCGACTGAAGGTTCAAGTCCTTCCGGGCGCACCATTTGGTTCTTCTAACGGCACTTTCTCGCTTAGCCATTTTCCGGCTTTGTCGACAAAAGTGTCTTCCGGCTTATCGTACGGGATTTTTTTTACCAAAATTGCTTTAATTTTATCTTTGTCTATTGGTTCTAAAATTACCGCTAGTCTGCCGGGAAACGGCCTGAATGTATCTATATAAAGAATAATTTTTCCGAGTTTTTCTTCCAGCCAGAATCTGGCCAATTCGCTAAATCGATATTTATTTTTGCCTATTTTTAACCCCCGGGTAGTAATGGCGTAATCGATACTTGCCGGTTTAGTTTTGGACATAGCTATGGATACAAAAGCAAAAGCCCAAATGGTGATCATTAACAAGATCTCTTTAAAAAATAAAGCAATAATTGATAGCAGGAATACAAAAGCTCCGACGGTGGTAAAAAATTCTTTGCCACGGGTTTTATGCAATCTTTCCGGAGCTTTCCAGGCGATTAATATTTTTTCTTCTTCCAGCGGATTGCCGAAATCAACTTCTGGCTTTTTTGTTTCAGAACTTGAAGACGGAGCCAAGCTTGGGTCGGGAGTCGGGTTTTGAGTCATAATCCCATTCTAACAGAGTTGGTTATTCCCTGTCATCTTTGTCATAAATTTAGGCTTTTCTAAATCCGGCGATGAACATTGGGTCAAATCCCGGATCAGGACTGTTTATCCTAAGAACCTGACTGCATTGGGAGTCGGTTAGGCCAAAACCGGTCAATCCGAAACCGGAAATCGGCAGATCGGCCGGAGGAGGGCAAATTAGTTTTGCGAAATGCGCCATTGGGAATACAATTTTTTGTTATAATTTACCCATGATAAACCAACGGCTTGCTTCCGCTCAAAACCTTATCCGCCAAAATCCACCTCTTATCTGGTACACCAAATCATACGATCAGTTGTCAATAGAATCTATTGCCGAGGCCATTTTTAACTATGGCACATGGCAAGAGTTTTTACAATTAAAAGAAATTCTGGGATTACAAAATCTGGCGCAAATTTTCGCAAAGCTAGACAATATGCCCAGAAATAATCTTTTGTCAATATATCGGAATTATTTCCGCCATTATTTCCACCATTATGCGTAAAAATATTCTTTCCGAAGAACAAACTGCGATGCTTCCGCTTATCAAACAATTTTCTTCCGATTATTACCTTGTCGGAGGCACGGCTCTCGCCCTACAATATGGACATCGTCGATCACTGGATTTTGATCTATTTACTATCCAACCATTTGAAACTCAACTAATTATTCGGACAATCCGTCAAAATCATGAGATTAACCAAATTCATATTGATGAGCCAAATCAGCTCACGCTTACGGCCGATCAGATTAAAATGACATTTTACCAATATGAATATCCAGTCATCCACAACGAAAAATTCGAAGATATTATCACCATGCCCGATGATTTATCTATTGCCGCCATGAAAGCTTTTGCCCTCGGGCGTCGAGCCAAATGGAAAGATTATGTTGATCTGTACTTTGTCTTCAAACATCATTCGATGCAAGCGGTGATAGACCGCGCCCATGAATTTTATGGCGAAGGGGAATTTAGCGACAAACTCTTTCGCGGACAACTGGATTTTCACCAAGATATAAACTATATAGAGCCTATAGACTGGATGCCGGGATTCGAAACATCTAAAGAGGAAATACTTTCTAATCTCTCCCAAATTAGTATATCTTAATAATTTGGTAAAAAATGTTTGCCGTAGAGATTAACTCCGGAATGAAAAATCATGACAACAATTTGGAATAGTAATCCAAAAAAGCCGCTTTACCTTGGTAATGGTTAGTAAAATCTGTCTTCACCTGCCTTTGGCGGATTTTCGGCGGGGCAAAGGCGGAGGGTACAGGAGTCGAACCTGTTAGGGATTTCTCCCACTGGTTTTCGAAACCAGCGCATTGCCGTCCTGCCCACCCTCCTCGTCGTTGACGAGCCCTGTCGAATGACGGGGGCCCGTCCTCCTTTTCTATAAAATTATACCCGAATAGTACAATTAGAGCATGGATCAAGTGGCGGAGATAAAATCCCGGGTGGATATTGCTCAAATTATCGGCGAAAAAATTGCCCTAAAACAGCGCGGGCAGAGATTTTTGGGCTTATGTCCGTTCCATTCGGAAAAAACTCCCAGCTTTACCGTTTCTCCGGAAATGGGGATTTATAAATGTTTTGGTTGTTTTCCAGCCGGACAACTAGTCAGAACTCCCTTTGGGTATCACAAAATAGAGGAGGTCATAGTGGGAGAATACGTTTTGTCTGGTCATGGCGAGATTCGAAAAGTGCTTGTTACTCATGAACGACAATATAACGGACGATTGGCAACGATTCAGATGTCTCAATTTAACGAACCAGTCAGTCTGACCGAAGACCATATGATTTATGTTGTCGGAGGGGCTCGTTTATATACCGGAAGGTATAAATATCTTTCTAAAAGATTAAATGCCTACCAAAAATATCCGGGACAGAAGCGAAATAAAAAAATTTGGAGATATTTCCCAATTCAAAAAGTTAGAGCCGGCAGCTTAAAGAAAGGGATGACTTTGCTTTATCCGCTAGATCGGACTGTGACAGATATAAAAGTTTTGGACCTAAGTCCATACATCACTAAAAAATGGCCGCCCCATGGCAAAAAACCGCTAGTGCCGCCCCTACAGGTTAAGATTGACGAGAATCTCTTGAGGCTCCTTGGTTACTATATCGCGGAAGGGAGCAACCACAGAGCTTATATTCGATTTAGTTTGGGCAATCACGAAGAGACTTTCGCGAAAGAAATTTTGAAGCTGATTGATGATATTTTCGGAATAAAGGCAAAAGTGCATAGAAGAATAAGGGGGGAGAAAACAGGGCTGGAAATAACTGCCTGTAATTCTATTTTGGCAAACGTATTTGAGAATTTGTGTGGCAAAGGCGCAGACAGGAAACACATTCCTTTTGTTTTACAACAGCTGCCGAAAGAAAAACGACTGGTTGTCTTGACGGCGATTTTTAAAGGGGATGGGTATGAAATAAAGGGAAAAAAAACATGGACATTACGCAAGGCAATCACTACGATATCGAAAGTTTTATCTGAACAATTGATTGACATTCTGCTAGTGAATGGTTTTTTCCCTTCGGCGAGTATTCAAAATCCCAGATATGACAAATTGGGAGTGCACCACAAGAAAGCCATATCAATATCTTGGTCTACAGATCCGAAGGCATCAAGATTCCACCATTTCTATGAAACCAAAGAAGGGCAATTATTTTGGCTTTTACCAATTCAAAAAATTAGAACAATTGATTTTTCGGGCAAGGTATATAACCTGACCGTAGATAAAGACCATTCTTACTCAACCAGCTCTTTTGCAGTGGCCAACTGCGGTTCGGCCGGCGACGTATTTACTTTTTTAGAAAAACATGACGGGATGACTTTTGTCGAAGCTCTGGAATTCTTAGCCGAGAAAACCGGAGTTAAATTAGATAGAAGGGTGGTCGATGACCGGCTGCAGCAAGCCGAAAAACAAATTTTTGAAATCAATCATTTGGCGGCGGAGTTTTATCATTACATTTTAACCAAGCACCGGGTCGGCCAAAAAGCCCGCGATTATTTAAAATCCCGCCGCATCGCCCAATCTGCAATTGAGACTTTTAACATTGGCTATTCTCCCAACCAATGGGACAATTTATTTAAATTTTTAATCAAAAAGGGCTATCAGGCTGAGCTTATTGAGCAGGCGGGGTTGGCGATCAGGAGAACAAGGTCAACAGGTCAAACTTCTGCTGTTTTTCAGCCTGCCAACCTGCCGGCCTTTCAGCCTGATCATTTTTATGACCGTTTCCGTGGCCGGGCCATGTTTCCGTTGCGCGACGTCCGCGGGCAAGTATTGGGATTTGCCGGAAGGTTAATTGATGAAGAGGTTTACCCCGAGCGAAATCGAGAGGCTAAATATATTAATTCTCCGGAAACCCCGGTTTACCATAAAGCCAAGAATTTGTTCGGAATCTTTGAAAATCGTGAAGACATCCGTAAAAAAAACGAGGCGGTGCTGGTCGAGGGGGAATTCGATTGTTTGAGCTCCTGGCAAGCCGGAGTCAGAAATGCAGTCGCGGTCAAAGGGACGGCTTTAACCGTTGATCAGGTGAAATTGATCCGCCGTTACGCCAGAAAAGTAGTGGTGTGTTTGGATGCTGATTCTGCCGGCCAGGAAGCTTTGATTCGCAGCTTGCCGATTTTAGAGCATCACGGCTTGTCATCGCGAGCCATAACTTTACCGGCAGGAGAAAAGGATCCCGATGAAATGGCCAAGTCCTCGCCCGCTAAATGGAAAGAGTTGGTGGAGAAGTCCGAAAACGCCTACGGAGTAATCATTGAAAATACTTTAAAAAAATTCAGGGAGGATACCGTCGAAGCCAAGCGTCAGGCCGGAGATGTATTGGTGCCGTTGTTATCGGGGATAAACAACGCCATTGAACAGGACCATTGGATAAATATTTTAGCTAAAAGATTGGGGGTCAGAGACGAGTCAATCCGCCGCCAAATGTCGGTTTGGAAGCAAACAAGCGTTTCTCCGGCGGCATTTAAACCGCCGGAAAATGAAGATTCTTTAAGCCGGGGAGAGATTCTAAGCCGCTATTTATTGGGGTTGGCAATTCAATTTAGGCTGCCTATGCCGGAAAATTTTAACCTTGGTTGGGTGGAGCCGGTCGGCCGGCGAAAGCTGATGGGATTATTGGGAGAATTCATTAAACAAGTAAAAGGGGATTTTAGGAATTTTCGGCAATCATTGCCTCCGGAACTGGTGGAACTGTTTGACGAAGCTGCTCTTGCGATATTAAAAGGAGAAGATCCGGAAATCGCCAAAAGCGAATTAGAATTAACCTTGCGTGATTTAGAGGCCGAATTGGTTAGAAATCAGCTTAAAGACGGGAAACTGCCAGCAGTAGCTATGTCCCGTTTAGCCGCCCGCTTGAAACAGTTGGTGCGAAAAGACTGATATAAAACCGGGACGAGCATACGCTCGCCTGGTTTTTGAAACGCTCTGCGCGCCTGCGGCGGAATTTTAAGCGCTTCATCCATGACCTT
This sequence comes from Candidatus Collierbacteria bacterium, assembly GCA_016183365.1. Classification (GTDB taxonomy): domain Bacteria; phylum Patescibacteriota; class Microgenomatia; order UBA1400; family JACPES01; genus JACPES01. The sequence goes on along the minus strand of JACPES010000003.1, from coordinate 4,930 downwards.
ATGGTCACGGTTTCCGCTTTCTTGTTATAATCAGTATCATGGCGTCGATTAAGAAAAATTTGCCGTTGACTCCAGAACAAAAAAGAGTCTTGCTGCGCCTTAGGAAACAGGGCAAAAACGATGGCTTCGTGACCGTAGACCAAATAATGGAAATTTTGCCGGACGCCGAAAAGCATCTGGAAGAACTGGATGCTTTTTTCATTAAACTATTTCAGGAAAAAATTGATGTTTTCGACACTTACGCCGAAAACCAAAGAGCGTCCGAAAAGAGCAAGCCTACGGATTTAACCAAAGAGCTGGAGTCGTTTGAAGAGATTAGCAAATTGGGAAGTTCCGATCCGGTCAGGATGTACTTAAAAGAAATCGGCCGGATTCCGCTTTTGATTAGAGAGCAGGAAATTGATTTGGCGCAAAGATATGAAAAAGGCGATCTGAAAGCAAAGGCAATGCTGACTAAAGCCAATTTGCGCCTGGTGGTCTCTATCGCCAAAAAATATATAGGGAGGGGGTTGTCATTTTTGGATCTGATTCAGGAAGGAAATAAAGGCTTGATCAGAGCGGTAGAGAAATACGATTGGAAAAAAGGCTATAAATTTTCCACCTACGCTACTTGGTGGATAAGACAGGCGATTACCCGAGCGATAGCCGACCAGGCCCGGACCATCCGGATTCCGGTTCATATGGTGGAGACGATTAACAAAGTTATCCGCACCAGCCGGCAACTGCTGCAAAAATTGGGGCGGGAACCGGAGCCGGAAGAAGTCGCCGCGGCCATGGAGAATATGGATGCCAAAAAAGTCAGAGAGGTTTTGAAAATCGCCCAGAAAACCACTTCCCTGGAAACTCCGATCGGAGATGAAGAAGACAGTTTCTTGGGAGATTTTATTCCGGATGAATCGCAACTATCGCCTTATGACGCCACCAGCAAACAATTGCTGAAGGAAAACGTGGAAGAGGTATTGTCAATGCTTTCGGAGAGGGAAAACAAGGTTTTGCGGCTGCGATTCGGATTGGACGGTCAAAGGCCGCTGACTTTGGAAGAAGTCGGCCGGGAATTCGGCGTCACCCGCGAGCGGATTAGGCAGATAGAGGCCAAGGCGTTGAGAAAATTGAAGCACCCAAGCAAGAGAAAGAAACTACAGGATTATTTGGGCTAGTTGTGATATATTGTTTTTGATGAAAAGATTCTCAGCCGAACAGCGAAAATTGATTGCCGATTATTTTTCTCAAATTGGCGTTACTTGGTTCGCGGCAGGCGTTATCGGCACATTCATTGGAGGAGTCAAAACAACAATAGAAATTTTAGGCTAGCTATCGTGGGGAGTTGGATTCAGCGTCTTATTCTTATTAATGGGGACGTTTATTATAAAAGGCATCCGATGATCACATTTGAACAACTAATTACTGGTTTTACGGCGGCGACTTTTGCCAGTGCTTTCCTTTTTTTTATGGTATTCCTCTTAATGAGAAGGGGGAATTTGTAATGGATACATTATGGCTTATGGCTATTTTGTCAATTCTAACCGGAGTTGGCGCTTTTCTTTTGGTTCGCCGTGAAGTTCTTAAAGGAAAAAACTGACTATTTAAGGTTAATTTTTCAGTACGGCGGCGATTCGTGCTCCATCCGCTCTCCCTGCTACTTTCGCCATTGTGGCTTTCATTAAAGTTCCGAAGTCGCCGCCGGGACTAGTGGCTTTTACTTCAGCAATAATCGCTTTAACTTCTTCGTCGGTTAATTGTTTTGGCAAATATTCTTCGATAATTGACAGTTCATATTGCTCTTTGTCGGCCAAGTCCTGCCGTCCGCCCCGGATGTAGGCCGCGATTGACTCTTTGCGTTTTTTGGCTTCGCCTTGAAGCAGTTTAATCGCCTCTTCGTCGGTCAATTCCCTTTTGGCGTCAATCTCTTTATTTTTTATCTGGGAAAATAAAAACCTGAAAGCATCAAGCCTTTTTTGGTCGCGGTTTTTTAAAGAAGAAATTACTTCTGTCTGGATTTGGCCCCTGATATTCATACATTTCCAATCTTACCAGATTTGGGATCAGTTGTTGTTAAGGAAAGGTTTTACAACTTAAATAAGAGAACAGAAATAATTACGGCCGCCGCCAGCCAAACCGGAGTTAAGAATTTGGCGGTTTTAGCGCCCAACAATTCACTGAATCTGGTCAAGAAGACGAAGGATATAAATATAGCCGTCAATAAGCTTGCCGGCGGCCATCCCGGCCGCGCCAACTTCCCGGCTTCGCCGCCAAGCCAGGTGTTCCATTCCGGATATTTAAATACCGCCATATGGGTAAAAATTGCCACTCCGGTAATTCTGGCTCCCCAATATTGCATTTTCCACCATTTGGCCATGCCGATTTTTTGCTTGATTTTTTCAAAAGAAATAATAAACAGATACGTCATGATCACAAGTCCCAGCAGGCCGGTATAGGCCACCAGCGGCCGGGATTGATAAAGCCCAAACGGCCCCCGCCGGGCTAAAGGGAACATTGATAAATAAACATGGACCGCTCCGGTCAAAAAGGCTAAAATCCCCAGCTCTTTGCGGTAATTTATCCATTTATCAAACCGGTTGTATATTCGCGATAGCGGTCCGAGCAACAGAACTATCCCCAGCAAAATCAGCGAAGTGCTGGCCAGGCTTTTATTGACGATAGACAAATCGAAATATCCCCGCCGGGCGGTGAGATACAAAATTAATCCGCCCGCTGTGGCTATCGAAACCAATCCCGCGACTAAATATTGGCGTAAAGTTTCTTTCATATATCAGATCCTTTGTCGCCTTACAGCTCCTTAGAATGATCACTGCAGTGGTCATTTCATAAAATGCATTACGAAGCCGGCGATAACAAATGCCCATCCCCATAATGCCAAATTGGCAACTCCCAAATAGTTGACCATCAACATCCCGACGCCGATGCCGGCGATAAGATGGACGACTCCGACGGTACTAATGCAGCAAGAATAAAACGGCTCTTTGGCGATTGATCTAACTGATTTGACTGTTTTTGATTTTTTCAACGATCTCACCCCCTTCGGTATTAAATAATAATTTTCAACATATTAATAATGGAGTTTTTTTCCCCTGGCGTCAAGAGGGGGGAGTTAATTAACCGTCGCCTTTTACAACAATCTTATTTATCGTGGCAATTCTTTTACCCGGTTTGGATTCTGTCGTGTCAACTTCGATCCCTCTTTCTTCATATGCTTCCTGAAGTTTTTTTGCAGGAACGTTGGTCAAGTCAACCCCTTGTCTACCCTTTCTTACCCAATCAGGCGCAATCATTCTCCAATTCCAATTATTATGTGAGCCTTCGGATTCTGACATATTTTTATTCTAACATACGCGGAACTGGATTTGTGGCCTGGTATAATTTGATTCGTACATTGACATTCCCCACGTAATAAATCGCAAGGCGATTTAAACGTGGTTGGAACGTTTAATTTACAAAGTAAATTATTACGTTCCCCTGTAGCTCAGTTGGTAGAGCGCCTCGCTGTCGGGTAGGCAGCTTTCCTAAGAAATTAGGATTGAAAATCAGGCTAATTCGGGGAACCCCCGTCCCGTACCATGCGGTACGGGACTGGTTAATCCCGAGCTAAATTTCTTCGAAGAACTCGTCCTGAGCGTAGTCGAAGGATAAACGTGTAGAGACTATATACCTGATCATGCGCCGCATGGTGCGTGAATGAGATAGTCCGGACCTTTTGGTAACAGAAGGATTTCTGTAACGAGGATGTCGCTGGTTCGAGTCCAGCCGGGGGAGCCAGTTGATACTTAATCTTGACGGGTACCCCTTAAAATAGACATCGAGTTGATATAAACTCGGTCCATGCCAACTTCTATTTCCAGAGACATCAGAGACCAAGTCTTAGCCCGAGTCCGGGAGGGAAAAGATACCGTGGTGGAGATCGCCAACCAACATGGATTAAAGCCGGTTACCGTTTACGCCTGGATTTCCCGCTCGGCCGGCGGCCCCGGCAGCTCCTGGCTCCAAACCGCCAAACTAAAACGGGAAAACCAATACCTAAAGCAGATCATCGGCAGTTTAATGCTGGATATGGAAAGAGGGGGAAAAAATCGCCATGATTAGAACCGCCGTCAATAAAACCGAATTAGCCAAACAGCTGGGCATCTCCCGCTCCAGCCTGTATTACCAGTCAAAGCGTCCGGCCATAGACGAGGAAGTTAGACGCCAGATTGAATCGGTATTGGCCGACCATCCGGCCTACGGCCATAAACGAATCGCCCTGTCCCTGAAGCTCAACAAGAAACGGATCAGAAGAGTAATGAAAAAGTTCGGGCTGAAACCATACCGCAGAAGACCAAAAAGGCCGGGTAAGAAAGCGGACTTGGGAAAACCGGCAACAAAATATCCCAACCTGATTGCCAACCTGAAGATTGACCGCCCCAACCAAGTCTGGGTGACGGATTTTACCTTCATCCGCTTCCACGGCAAGTTTGTCTATCTGGCCACGGTGATGGATTTGTTTACCCGAGAGGTAGTCGGGTTTAACCTGTCCCGTTTCCATAACCGGTTCCTGGTGATGGCGGCGGTGCTGGACGGCCTGGAACGTTACTCTCCGCCGGAGATTATCCACTCCGACCAGGGTTCGGAGTACGACTCTCAAGATTTTATCGATCTGATAACCAGCTTAAACATCAAAATCAGCATGAGCCGGAAGGCGTCTCTCCCTGGGAGAACGGCCATCAGGAGAGTTTCTTCGGCCATCTGAAACTGGAAGCCGCAGACCTGAATCGGTTCGACACCGACGGCGAGCTGACGCAATATTCCACTTAAATATGCAACACTTGGTCTTCTGTTAGCGGGGGTTTCATCCCCAAGCCAATGTGCGGTCTTTGGTAGTGATAATACACCAACCAATGGTTGAGCTGTTTTGTCAGCTCTCCAATTTGTGTAGGTT
>JACPES010000002.1 GCA_016183365.1 Candidatus Collierbacteria bacterium | reverse complement strand
GACGCGATCAACTCCAACCCTTGAAGCAATATGTGTTTCTGGTATTCCTTCCAGATGAAGCTCCCATGCTAACGCTATTTTTGTGATGTTCAACACGCTCATATTTTCTCATGAGTGTTGCATTTCTAAGTGAACATACCGTCCCCCGTTCCGGTTTCGTGATAAAATCGCCAAATATGCCGGAAAACAACCAGACCCAATCAAACCCGATAGTCTTTACGGTCGCCATTCCCTGGTCGGAAGTTGCCCTTGAATACCAAAAACAACTTAAGGCTATAGCCGCTGAAGTTGAATTGCCCGGATTCCGCAAGGGAATGGTTCCTCTTAATCTGGTCGAAGAAAAATCCGACAAGAAAAAAATCTATGGCCAAGTCATAGAAGTAGTTTTGCCCAAAGCCTATAAAAAGGAAGCCGAATTAAGAAAGCTGGCGCCGTTTATCCAACCTCGGGTTAAACCAATCCAGTCCCGGGAAAATCAAGACTGGCAATTTGAAATCACCGTCATCACCAAACCGGAAGTTCAACTTCAGGATTTGGAAGAAAAACTGAAATCGGCTTTGGCTCCTTCAGAAATCATTACTCCAGACAAGAAAGAACCGACTAAAGAAGAAAAGCTAAAAACCGCCTTTGATACTTTGCTGAACACCGTAAAAGTCGACCTGCCGCAAGTTTTGGTGGAAGAAGAGGTTAATCTGCGCTTGTCCCAATTGGTAGATCAGGTTCAATCCATCGGTATGACCATGGATCAATATTTATCTGCTAAACAATTGACTCCCGAGAAATTGCGCGATTCTTATCAGAAAACCGCCAGAGAAATGCTGACTTTAAATTTAGCTCTGGACAAAATTGCCGAAAAGAACCAATACGCCGGCAAAGATCGGACTGCCCGCGCGGTTGACTGGCTGGTTTCCCACTGATATAATACATATACCTAATATGTAATAAACCCCGTTCCCGGACATGGATGGGTGATTTGTAGTTGTAGGATAATTAATTATATGTATAGTAATAATCAATCAGATCCATTCGGGCATTTCAGTCCATCTAAGCCCAAAACCCAACCCAGAGCAACCAGTTTTTTGGAGGCTTTCAAGGAGAATGCCGACAGGCAACAACCCAGAAGTTCCAATAGATCCATCGATTTCTTGGAGGCCTTCAAGACCAGCGCTGCTAATTCCACAGCAGTCGCCGATGCCTTGCCATCGGAGTTAAGGCCGGGAAGCGATTTCAGCGTCAGCGAAGCTTTCAGGGCCGAAGAGTCCAAAAAACAAGAAAAAGAACAACGTTTCCGCGAGATTATGATGGCTAAGCAACGCGAAGATGAAGATCGGCAACGCTTTCTTAATAAACAAAAAGAGGTTGAAAAACAGATTGAGTCCCTCCGCGACGCTATTTTGAAAATCGCCAAATCCACCCAAAAATTTTCTTCCGAAGTGGAAAAAACGGCTTTCGAAGCCCCGGTCAACCCCGGAAAGTATCACCTTGGATTTTTTGAAAGTCTGAAGAGAACTTTAGAGTTGATTAAAAAACGCCTGGACGATAGCGCTAGTTGGATGCAAGAATTTAACAAGCGCAAAGACCGCGTCCCGTTCTTCTGGACCCAATTTAAGAAATCCGGCACCAAATATATGTTGTCATCCGAACGCTCGGCCCAAATGGCCCCGGGATAAGCTAATGACATCGCAAAGTTTTTTATCCATTACCATTATTAACCGCATTAACCTCATTACCGAGGCCAAAGAGGGGGTAATGGAATAAAAGATTAAAAAATATTTTTAAACCTAAAACCCCCAAAAATGGGGGGTTTTTGTTGTAAGGGGGTGAATAATCAATGCCGAATAAAAAAACAGAAGTAATCAAAGCCGGTAAACCTTATTACGCCGGCGGAACCGTACCGAAAATTGCCAAAAAGGATATACTGTTACCCCGAGAATGGGGAATGTTTGATAATAGTCCGGGTCACGAGCCTTTAAATTCTATGGCAGCCGCTTTTTTAGCCCAACCTGAGAGAACGGGCGGTGTAACAGGATTTTTGTCAGTCTAGAAAAATGATAAAATCATTTAATTCGGGAGTCATAGCTCAGTTGGTTAGAGCGCCTCATTGACATTGAGGAGGTCTGTGGTTCGAGTCCACATGGCTCCACACTGATTGACAATCCTAATCAATTTGTTTATTCTTAAATCATGAAGCCGAATTTAAATAGAGCCGATATTGAACTCCTAAAAGGAACCTTTGCCACTAAAGACGATTTGAAAGCCTTTGCTACTAAGAAAGATTTGATGGCCATGGAGAAACGGCAAGACGAAAAGTTTGCCACCAAGCAAGATCTGGCGGCAATGGAAAAACGCATAAGATTAATGACCAAGCAGGATTTGATGGCGATGGAAAAAAGACAGGATGATAAATTGGAGGCGATGGAAAAAAGACAGGATGATAAATTGGAGGCCATGGAAAAAAGACAGGATGATAAATTGGAGGCGATGGAAAAAAGGTTTGACGCAAAATTCCCCACTAAAAATGAAATGAATAAGCAATTTGAAGATCTCGCCATCATTATTGCCGATTCATTCCAATCGCATGAAAAACGAATATCAAAATTAGAGCTGACTGCGCAAATAGCAACAAATTGAACCAACTTCAACCATCACCCATTAACCTTGACTTCCTGCGCCATAGCGCGGCCCATCTTTTGGCAGCGGCGGTAATGGAATTATGGCCGGGCGCCAAACCCACCATCGGTCCGGCGATAGCCGACGGTTTCTATTACGACTTCGACAGCATCAAAGTTTCAGAAACAGATTTCCAAAAAATCGAGGATAAAATGCGTCAATTAGTTAAAACGTGGATAAAATTTGAACGAGTGAAAATAGATGTGAAAACTGCGCAAAAAATGTACTCAAATAATAAATACAAGTTGGAATTGATCAACGAGTTTTATCAAAAAGGCGAAAAATTAACCATATATAAATCAGGAGAATTTTCCGACCTCTGCCATGGCGGCCACGTTGACCGGCCAAACGAGATGCTGAAACATTTCAAGCTGTTATCGGTAGCCGGCGCCTACTGGCGGGGGAGCGAGAAAAATAAAATGCTGACGCGGATCTATGGCACGGCATGGCCGAGCAAAGAAGAGTTGGATGAATATCTGGCTCTGCAAGAAAAAGCCACAAAGAACGATCACAGAAAAATCGGTAAAGAGCTGGAACTATTTACAATTTCAGAAGAAGTCGGACCAGGTTTAGTTCTATGGTTGCCAAAGGGAAATATCCTCAAAGAGCAACTAGAACAGTGGGCAAAAGAAACCGAAACTGAACAGGGGTACCTACGCGTAACAACGCCTAATATCACCAAAGCCGGATTATTTTATACATCAGGACATCTTCCTTACTACAAAGCAGATATGTATCCGCCAATGAAACTTGATAACGGTGAAGAATATTTTCTCAAGCCGATGAATTGTCCCCATCACCATATGATTTACGCCGCCAAACCAAGAAGCTATCGGGATTTGCCGCTGCGGCTTGCGGAATACGGCACGGTTTACCGATACGAAAGTTCCGGAGAATTGTTCGGATTGATGAGAGTCCGGGGAATGGCCCAAAACGACGCTCATATTTACTGTTCTTTAGACCAGGCGGTGGAAGAATTTGTGGCAGTAATGAAACTTCACGAATATTATTACCGGACATTGGGAATTACCGAATATCACTTGGAGCTGGCCCTTCGGGATCCTAAAAATAAAACAAAATACCATGGCGATGAAGAGATGTGGCAATTGGCAGAAAAATTGATGCGGCAGACGGTTAGCAAAGTGGAAATTAAGATGGTGGAAGAAGAGGGGAGCGCGGCTTTTTACGGCCCGAAAATAGATTTTATCGTCCATTCATCAACCGGCAGGCAATTCGCCGTTTCCACCAATCAAATTGATCTGTATATGGGGCAGCGTTTCGGACTTAAATATATTGACAAAGACGGCAGTGAAAAAACTCCGGTGATTATTCATCGGGCGCCGCTGGGGTCGCACGAAAGGTTTATCGGATTTTTAATCGAGCATTTTGGCGGGACATTCCCGACTTGGCTAGCGCCGGTCCAGACGGTAATTTTACCGATTACCGACAAACAGCTGGATTATGCAAAAAAGGTTTTGGAACAACTTAAAATTGCTGATATCAGAACCGAACTGGACGACAGAAACGAGCCGCTGGGGGCCAGAATCCGCGACGCCCAAATGCAGAAAGTTCCCTATATGCTGATTATAGGGAAAAAAGAAGAAGACTCTCAAACTGTATCGGAACGTGGTAGAAGCGGAAAAGATTACGGGCAACATTCGCTGGACGAATTTATTGCTAACATTCGTAAAGAGATCAACGAGAAGGTGAATACATAAATTGTGCTATATTTAAGTTGTTAAATGGCCTATTTCCCCAAAGAATATTTATTGCTTCATGAAACTGGATAAATTCTCGGAATCTGCCTTCTAACCATTTCAACCGTTCTAGCCATTTTAACCATTTTCTAAAGATTTTATGCTACAATATCTTGATTCGGAGGATCAAAACCATTAAACAGTTTTATTACATTAACCAATACATCCGCGTCGACAATATGCGGGTTATAGACGAACAGGGGACTCAAATCGAGGTTATGTCTAAGGCGGAAGCCCTGAAAAAAGCTAAAGAGATGGATTTAGATCTGGTTTTGGTAGCCCCGAACGCCAAACCTCCTGTCGCTAAAATAATTGACTTTTCTAAATTTAAATTTCAACAGGAAAAAAAGGAGCAAACCAGTAAAAAGAAAAATAAATCACAGGAATTAAAAGAGCTGCGTCTAACCCCGTTTATGGCCGAAAATGATTTAAATGTCAGGTTGGAAAGGGCTAAGAAATTTTTAAGCGGAGGGGATAAAGTCAGGCTGGTAGTTTTCTTCAGAGGCAGACAAATTACCAAAAAGCAGTTCGGTTATGATATCCTACAACAGTGCAAGGTGGCGTTGGTTGAATATGGGGCGCCGGAAGCCGAAGCTAAATTGAGAGGCAAAAATCTGGAAGTCGTGTTCAAACCTATTAAATCAAATGAAAAACAAAAAACTCAAGACCAAATCCTCGCTTAAAATCCGTTTTAGAATAACTAAAACCGGAAAAGTTTTGCATATGACCCAAAATAGCCGGCACTTGCGCCGCAAAAAGCGCAAAAGTTCAATCCGCGGGTTTAGCGTCCCGAAGGAATTAAAAGGCAAATTTGCCGCCAAGATTAGAAGAGTTATGGGGATACGAACCAAAAAGCAAAAAGCAGAAAGCAAAAAGTCCTAGCTTGTATTGTTTTTTGTTCTTTGATTTTTGTTATTTTAGTCATGAGAGTCAAAACCGGGGTAACCCGCCACCGCCACCATAAAAAAGTCTTAAACCGCACCAGAGGCATGCGAATGACCAAGAATAGGCTTTTCAAGGTAGCCCGGGAAGCCGATCTTCACGCCGGCCAATATGCTTTCGCCGGCAGAAAACGCCGTAAACGCGATTTCAGGAACCTGTGGATAGTCAGAATTAATGCCGCCTTAAGGGTGATTGACGAAAAGATGAGTTATTCTAAATTTATATATTTATCCAAGAAGGCCAATATCGAAATCGACCGCAAAATTTTAGCCCATCTGGCAGCCGAGGATAATTCAACTTTCAAAGCCATATTTGACGTTGCCGCCAAAACTGCGATGACCCTTAGCGTAACTTAATAAATTCCTCCGGCCTCATCCCTGATTGTTTAATAATCCCTCGCAACATACCCATTTTTAAGTCACGATTATGAAATGGCACCGCGACGTTTTGTTCACGGTTCGGATGACTAAAAATCCGCTACGAACCAGCCTGTCTGACTTCATCAAATTCAGCCTTGTTTAGTACCCGAATTATTTCTCTGGATTTTAATGCTGGGAGTTTCACGCGGTAACGTATCGGGAATATTCCGGGACTGACACCGGAATATTAAAGACAAACGCTTTGTCAGATTTTTCTACCGGAACTTTTTTCCCTTGGCTTATTAAACTTTCTATATAACCCTTAATGACGTCTTGAGCCATGCTTTTTGCCTCTTCAAAAGTATCTCCTTCTGTAGTCAAGCCATAAAGTTTCGGCACCGTTACCACATAGCCCCCTTCTTTGGCCGGCTCGAACAAAACACTATATTCCAGTAATTTTTCTTTCTTGACTTTCTTCATGGTTATTATTATACTACCTTTTTACGAATGACAATCTCACGTATTTTTACCGCGTTCTATTTTTTTACCCTCCGGTAAATAGGGGAGCGCGTTTAGTGTTTACAAGCTCCCTTTTGGGGAGCTTTTTTGTGTTTATTTGAGTTAAATTACGAAAGGAGGTGAGTAATATGGCTTATTGTCAGACAGCAGAAAAATTAAATCATAGAGATGATCTGAACTATCACAGAGCAAGATGCGCGTTATGCAAACTTATTGCAGCAGGAGAACATAATGATGGAATAGTGCCTATGGCGATAGCTCTAGAATTAGATCTTATTCCTTACGAAAAACTGGGGAACGCTTGGATTGGCGCAGCATCAAACACGGTGGTAGAAGTCAAAGGTCAGATAATTAACGTGGGATAAAAAAATCGTCAAAGTAATAACCTGCTAGAATCAAATCTATGAATTCAGAAGAAATAATGTCATTAAAGAACAACGTCATTGCTTTAATCTTGCAATCTAAATCAGTGGAAGAACTGGAAGAATTAAGAATTAAGTATCTGGGGCGGAAAGGGGAGATTAACAAACTTCTTCAGGCTTTGCCGGAGTTGGACCCGAATCAACGTTCAAGTTACGGGACTGCCGTCAACCAAGCCAAAAATCAAATTGAAATGGCGATTAATGAGAAAACCAAACAGTCATCTACGGTTAAAATCAACCAAGAATTCTTTGATCCGACGGTTCCGGGAAAACCGGCCCCGACAGGCGCCCTTCATCCAATAACAAAGATTTTCCACGAAGTCGAGGATATTTTCGGAAAATTCGGATTCAGCATCGCAACCGGTCCCGAAGTCGAGTGGGATAAAATCAATTTTCAAAAGCTTTTGCTGGGACCGGACCATCCATCCCGCGATACCCAAGAAACTTATTATTTTGACGAAAAAAAATTGTTAAGAGTCCATACTAGCTCTGTCCAAATCAGATATTTGGAATCACACCAGCCCCCAATCAGGATTGTGGTTCCGGGCCGGGTTTACCGCCGCGATACAATTGACGTCACCCACCTGCCCAGTTTCCACCAAATTGAAGGCTTGATGGTGGACGATAAAACCGTCTTGACTGATTTATTGGGAATACTGGAACATTTTGCCAAGCAATTATTCGGGGCCAAACGGAAGGTCAGATTTTACGGCCACCATTTCCCCTATACCGAACCCAGTTTAGAAATCGAGGTCCAGATGGAAAACGGCAGATGGCTGGAGATAATGGGCTGCGGCATGGTCCATCCGCAGGTCTTAGAAAACTGCGGCATAAACAGTAAAAAATTTCAGGGCTGGGCTTTCGGCATGGGGGCAGAGCGATTAGCGATGCTGAAATACTGGATTGCGGATATCCGCAGCCTGTATGCCGGAGACGTTAAATTCTTAAATCCTAATTTATGTTAATACCTAAACCTTGGCTACAAAAATTAGTTGACTTAAACGGTATCTCCGATCAGGAATTTGCCGAAAAAATGACTTTTGCCGGCAACAAGGTTGAGTCGGTCCAAAAACACAAAAACGGTATTGTTTTTGAATTTGAGATCACCTCCAACCGACCCGATACTTTATCCGTCATCGGCATAGCCCGAGAAGCCGCGGCCATTTTCGGCCGGGAGTTGAAACTGCCTAAATTAACTAAGACAAAATTACTAAAGCGCCAACCCATTGCTTTGAAGGTTAAAGACAAGAACTTATGTCCGGCTTATTCCACGGTTGAAATATCTTCGATAAAAGTTAAACCGTCAGGCCTTGAAATTCGGAACTTATTGGAGATGTCAGGGATCAGGCCGGTAAATAACATCGTGGATATCACCAATTTCCTAATGCTGGAAACCGGCCAGCCAATGCACGCTTTTGACGCCGATAAAATTAAAGGTCGCTTGACTTTGCGTTCGGCCGAAAAAGACGAGAAAATTATTCCCCTGGACCATAAGCCTAGAATTTTATCAGGCGGAGAGATCATTATCGAGGATGAAGAAAAACTGGTGGACCTGGCCGGATTAATGGGCGGACTAAACACTGAAATATCAGATTCAACAGTTAAAGTATACTTGCTGGTTCCGATTTATTCTCCGATCAATATCAGACGCGCCGGCAAGTTCCTGAAACTTCGTTCCGAAGCCTCCACCAGATTTGAGAAAAAAATTGATTTGACCCAAACCGAGAATGTCACCCTGCAAGCCTTGGATTTAATATCTAAGGGGTTCGGCGGCAAACAAAGCTCCGCCATTAAAACGGTGATTCCCGCCATTAAACCCACAATCATTTCTTTCTCCCCTCAAATTTTGGAAAAATATACCGGTTTGGTTCTAACTGAAAAAGAGATCTCTAAAATTTTGTTAAAAGTCGGAATTTGTTCGGTCATTGTCCTGCGAAGCCTCGTACCGTCTGGTACAGGACGAAGCAGGATCCCGTTTAGCGGGACGAGACTCATTGACGGGCGACGTGGCAATCTCGTCTTTCAACCTCCCTTTTGGCGCAGAGACCTATCTATCCCGGCCGATTTAATCGAAGAAACAGTCAGGCTGTACGGATATAACAATCTGAAAAAAACTTTACCCGCAGGAGAAATTCCGGTTAACTCTGACGCTTTGGCCGTAAATTACGACCGCAAATTAAGACAGCTAATAGCCATTCAGGGCTATACCGAAACCTACGCCTCAACTTTAATCGGCAAAAACCTGATTGAAAAACTAAAAATGGATCCTGAAAACCATCTTAAGGTCTTGCACCCAATGTCTTCAGATTTTGAATACATGCGCTATACCACCGCCGAAACCATAATTCCTGCCGTTGAGGCTAACCTTGCTACTAACACCGAATTCTCAATTTTTGAATTGGGAACGGTTTTTTATCCCGGAAAATCCGATCAGCTTCCGCCTCAACCGCAGGAATTAACTATAGCCACAAATTGTAAAAGTTATGAGCAGGTCAAAGGAGATCTGGAATTCATATTTAACCAACTAAGCCTGAATTTAAGTTTTGAGCCGATAAAAAACGATCCTTCTCCTTTTCTCCATCCATTTAAGCAGGCAAAAATTGTTTGTGACGCTGAAATTGTCGGATCTATTGGCTGGATTCATCCTGAAATCATTCCCGGTGAAGACGATAAAATCATCTTCGCGGTTATAAATATTTCGGCCATTAATTCCAAATTCGACATTAACGCTCAATATCCCAAACAATATAAATATTCTCCGATCATCGAAGACATCACTTTAGTGGTGCCGCCAAATACCATGATCGGAAAAATCATCGACCAAATCAAAAATACAAAACTAGTGGCGTCAGTTTCCATATCGACTATCTGGCAAAATTCACTGACGGTTAATGTTGAATTTAATTCTGATGCCAGGCAATTAACTCAAAACGAAGCTAATCAGGTCAAAGATAAAATAATCGCCGGTCTCTCCAATGAATTCAATGTGTCCTTCAAAACAGGGGAGTAATTTACGGAGTCGGCGTCGGAGTTAATGTCGGCGTCAGAGTCGGGGATTGATTCCATTCCTGATTAACCCCGATCTTAATTTCTCCGGATTCGAATTCTTTTGCGCCTTCAAGGGTGGCTTTAAATTTTAATTTATACGAACCGTTAGGCAGATTTAAAGTAGATTTCCAGGGAGAAGAAGTCAAGGTTTGGCGGCTTTGGCCGTCAACAAACACCTCTACCTTATCTATCTTTTTACCGGTGACAACTTCCACTTCCCAATCGAAACTATTATTATTGATTTTAGTTTGATCTTGAGGTTGTTTTACCTTAATAACCGCTTCTTCTCCTGAACTGCACTGTTCTGTCGGCGGCTTATATCTGTTATCTCCCTGACCGGCAATCCAGGCGTCAATCCCTTCCTGCCATTTTTTCCGGTCTGCTTCCAACAGTTCTTTAGGAGCTTCTAAAAGAATAAATTCTCTTTCCTCTGTATCGCCCTTGGCAATTTCCACCGGACCGGCCTTTTTGCCATCCGACTTGCAAACCGGGATTTTAACGTGAATGGGATCTTGGCCGTCGGGAATTGACTGCTCCATAAAATATTCGGGGCGAGAAGGAAAACCATCATGAGTCGTATACCCAGAAATGATATCGACATCACGGGAAACGATGCCCGGCGGAGTTTCAAAATTCTCCGATGGGTAGACAGTCAAAGCCTCCAGCATCAACCTTCTCCATATGGGTGAAGCCCCGGATGCTCCGGAGGCCACTTCCTTCATGGAAGCATTGTCATTGTTACCGACCCAGGCTCCGACAATAACAGATCGGCTCCAACCGATCGCCCAATTATCCTTGCGGTCATTGGTGGTTCCGGTCTTAACCGCGACAGGCCTTGATCCCATATTCAGCAATGAATTCACTCCGAATGTCAGAAGGCGGGCAGTATTATCAGTCAAAATATTGTTAATCAAAAAAGCCTCCTGGGGACTAATTACCCGACGGCTTTTGACCTGATGATATTGGAATAATATTTTTCCATCGGAGTCTGCAACTTTAAGAATTGAAACCGGGGCTATTTTGTCGCCGCCATTGGCAAAAGCGCTATAAGCCGATACTAAATCCAGTAGTTTAACCTCACCGCCGCCCAAAGTCACCGATAATCCCAACCTTCTCAAATTGGCAGCAGTCGGCTCCAAAGTCGTCAAACCTAAATCAAAAGCCACCGACAACATATCCTTCAGTCCCGCCAGCTGTAATAATTTAACCGACGGAACATTCAAACTGGAGCCCAAGGCGTATCTCAACTGCACCGGACCGCGGAACTTTCCGTCATAATTTTCCGGTTCATATGGCTTTTCCGGATCGCCGGAATCGAAACTGGTTTTATTGTCGACAATCATGAAAGAAGGCGGAAATCCCTTTCTTAAAGCCGTCAGATACGTCACCGGCTTAATCGCCGATCCTGGCTGTCGGGGCCTGATGGTGACATTTACCTGACCATCAATTTCAGTCGAATGAAAATCTCGGCTTCCGACCATCGACAAAATCTCTCCGTTTGTGGGATTCATGGCCATAACCGCTCCATTGGAAATATTTAAGGCTTTTACTTTTTCAATTTCTTCGGAAACAATAGATTCCGCTTTCTCTTGCAATTTAAGGTCTAAAGTCGTGGTAACTTTGAGCCCTCCGCCTTCCACCATATCTTCTCCGAATTGCGAGGCTAAAATATCCTTGACGTACATCACAAAATGCGGAGCTTTTATAGTGGTTCCGGGCGGTTTAAATTTAAGATCCTTCAATTCCTCTACGGATGTTTTTTCCTGTTCAGCAGTAATGTAACCGTCATCTTTCATCCGACGCAAAACGTGTTCAGTTCTGGCAATATAAGCCTCCGGATTTTTTCCGTATGGGGAGTATCTGGTCGGAGCTTGGGGAAGGCCGGCCAAAAAAGCTGATTCTGTTAGAACCAATTCCTCCACCTGTTTACCGAAATAGACTGAAGCGGCGGTTCCGACTCCTACCGCCTGGCCGCCGTAAGGGGATTCCTGCAGATACATCTGCAAAATTTGATCTTTGGAAAATCTCTTTTCCAGTTGGACCGCCAAAACAAATTCCTTGAGTTTCCGAGGAAGAGATCTTTCCTGCGTCAGGAGAACGTTTTTTACCAACTGTTGGGTTAGAGTTGAACCGCCTTCCAACCGATGGCGGATAATAATATTGAATACCGCTCGGCCCATCCCGGTTACATCAAACCCCTGATGGGAATAAAAGTTTTTATCTTCTACAGCCACTGTAGCTTGCTTTAAAGAATCCGGAACCAGACTTAAATTTACCAATTCCCGCTGTACGTCGCCGTAAACGTCGTATAGAACTTCTCCATCCCGAGCCATGATTTTAGTGGAGAAGCCGGACTTTCTGACTATCCTTTCCGGAGACGGCAAATCGCGGGAAAACCAGGCAAAAACTGCTATTATAGAAATTATTCCCAAAACGGCCGCTACCAATCCACCCACCACTAAAAATCTAAACCACTTAATTTTGGAAGTAAATCTTGAAAATCTGCGCTTCTTTCTGGCTTCAAACACTCTGGCAAAATCCATTGAAGATGAGTATACCAAGATCTCAAACGAATCCTAATTCGTGTTCTAACCGCTGAATTTTATGACCGTGCTTTATGAATTCTTTCCTGGAAGGAGTATCCATGCTTAAATCCGTCAGCCTTCGATTAACATCGCTTAAACCTGACTCTAGTCTCGCCAGAGAATCAGTGTGTTTAGATAGAATTTCACTATGACTAGCCAAAATCTCAGAGTGGCTAGCCAAAATCTCACCATGTTCATCCAATATTTTATGAATCTTATCAAACTCCGGCTTGACGTCCAAACGATGATATTCGGAAATAGTTACCGCCACGATTTCCCCAATGTCCTTTAAATTCTTCTTGGTTAAGTCCATATAGTCATCCTACCAAACCAATTTGACAAATTCAAGACCGGTGAGACAATAATTTCGAGATGTCTGAAGCAAGAATGTTTACCATGAAACAGCGAATTCGTAGATACTGTACAAATACCGGTAATAAACCACCTGTCGAGTACACAATAGTTGACGAGATAGTTAACGCGGCAATGAAACTACTTTTTGACAAATCTCCGTTACCTCGATAAACTGGGAATTTTTCTTAATTGATGCAAAACCGCTTATTCTGTAACTGCGAAAAAAAAGAATTTTTCGATCTTACTATGATAAAATATTTAACGAACAATGAAACCACATAACGATCTACTCACTCGCCGAGTAGAAAAGATTTTGCCGAGCCGAGAGGGATTAGAAAAGTCGATTTTTCAACGGAAGATACGTCTGTATCAAGGGTTTGACCCGACGGGGACAAAATTGCATTTGGGACATTCGATTGGACTAAGAAAGCTGATGGAGTTTGCCGACGCCGGACATGAGGTAATTTTTCTATTCGGAACCGGAACGGTTTTAGTCGGGGACCCATCGCAAAGAGATTCGGCGAGAAAACTTATTACTCAACAGGAAATTGACGAAAACATCAATGACTGGAAAAGACAAGCGGAAAAAATTGTCGACTTTGAAAAAATTAGTGTCAAACAAAATGGCGATTGGTTGCTTCCATTGACCCTTAAAGACATTGTTAATATCGCTTCCAACATCTCTGCCGTTCAACTTTTTAAGCGGGAAATGTTTCAACGGCGAATCGCCAGGGGAGATACGATTTGGTACCACGAGACGATGTATCCGTTGCTGCAGGGGTATGATTCGGTAGCGATGGACGTTGATTTGGAAATCGGCGGTACCGATCAGGAATTCAATATGCTGGTTGGGAGAGAACTAATGAAGAAAATGAAAGGTAAAGAAAAATATGTTTTGACGACGCCGATGATATTTGGGACCGACGGCAAACAAATGAGCAAAACCAGTGGCAACTGCATCTGGCTGACGGATACAGCCGAAGATATGTTCGGAAAACTTATGAGTATTCCGGATGAACAGATTGTTCCTTACATGGAGTTAGTGACCGATATTCCGCTGACAAGAATCGGTCAAGTAAAATCTGAAATCGCTGTCGGAAAACTGCATCCGATGGACGCCAAAAAAGAACTTGGGATAGAAGTAGTTTCCCGATTCCATGGAAAAAATCAGGCTGAAATTGCCAAAATAAATTTTGAAAAAACTATTCAACAAGGAGAAGCGCCAAAGGATATTCCAAATTTTAGTTTATCGACGTTAACTTCAGGTGCTACCATAGTTGATCTTCTTGTACAATCTGGATCTGTCACGAGCAAGGGAGAGGCAAGAAGGTTAATCGATCAGAAGGCTGTCTCGATTAATCAATCACCAATTATCAATTACTCCGGTAGAGCCGGATCCCGCTCCGCGGGACAATTTTCAATTTCTGAATTAAAATCCGGCGATATAATTAAAATCGGCAAACGTAAATGGCTCAAACTAGTTCAATAAGGAGTCTCCTTTAAGGATAATCCCTAAAGGAGATTTAAATGAACTGGATAAAGCTTGAAAAGTTAAATGTTATATAACATTTTATATATTAGTATTTAATTATTTAATTAACAATGCAATTAACTAAAAAACAACGGGGGATTTGGACAATTATTACGATTATCGCCACATTGGCAATTTTGGCCACGTCATTGCTTCCGTTATTTTCGGCCCTTTAAATAATAATGACAATTAGGCTGAACGATTCCGTCAAAAACATAATCCATACTTCTGTCCAAAGTCGGTATCTGAAACTCCTTGAAAAAATTGGGGTCAAAACCATCGAAGATTTAATTAATTACTATCCGGTGCGTTATGAAGATTACTCTTTAATTTCTCCGATCTCCAACCTCCAGCCGGGAGAAAAAATTACAATTATCGGCAAAATTACTTCTTTTTCCCACAAATTTACCCGGAAGAAGGGATTTACGATTCAACAAGCAGAAATGGCTGACGAAACCGGAAAACTCAAAGTTGTTTGGTTTAACCATCAATTCTTGAAAAATATAATTTCGCCCGGAATCAATATAGCCGTTGCCGGTTTAGTGGAAAGACAGGGAAAGTCGCTGGTTATGCAAAATCCTGAATTTGAAATTATTAAAACCAATTTGTTAATACTTCCTTACGATCGTGAGAAAGTATTAACATATAAATTAATACATACAGCCAGACTGGTTCCGGTTTATCCCGAAACTAAGGGGCTAACTTCCAAATGGCTCCGAAATAAAATCTTTAGCACATTGGAGATAAAAATTGAAGACTGGTTCCCGCCGCAAATATTGACCGCCGAATCTTTGCTTGACCTTAAAACAGCCATTAGAGAAATTCATTTTCCATCGTCGGAAGAACTTTTGACAAAGGCCAGAAATAGATTAGAATTTGACGAAATTTTTAAATTTCAGGCCAACGGTTTAATCAGGAGAAAACATTTGGAAGAAAAAACTGCAATTTCAATTCCCGTTAACAAACAAGAAATTAACGAATTCATTTCATCTTTGCCATTTAAATTAACCCCGGGCCAAACTACCGCAGTCGATCAAATCCTGAATGACTTAAATCAAACCCACCCTATGAACCGTTTGTTTCAAGGAGACGTGGGATCGGGCAAAACCGTGGTAGCCGCGGCTGCGGCTTTATCCACTATCAAAGCCGGATTCCAAGCCGCCCTCATGGTCCCAACCCAAGTTTTGGCAGATCAGCACGCCGCCACGTTAACGAATCTTCTAAAACCTTTCGGAATTAAAATTGCGTTGCTGACCGGAACTACCAAAATTAAAATTTCAGAACACCCCGCCCGCCTCGCTACGCGAAGCGTTGCGGGCAGACCAGAAAACACAGATAGCCAGAGCGTCAGACCATCTGATTATCTGAATATCAGACAATCCGGTACTCCGAGTATTCCGAGTTTTCCGAAACATAAACCAGATTTAATCATTGGAACTCAAGCATTGATACACAACAGGGCAAAGTCGTTAATCGACACAAAAAGATTGGCGCTCGTCATCATCGACGAACAACACCGTTTTGGGGTTGAACAACGCGGCGAACTAATATCCAGAGGATTGTTTCCTCACGTTCTTTCTATGACCGCCACCCCAATCCCGCGGACCATAGCTTTAACTTTATACTCCGACTTGGACGTCAGCACCTTAACAGACTTGCCAAACGGACGGATTCCGGTGAAAACTTGGGTTGTTCCGGCCACCAAACGTTCTTCTGCCTACAAATGGATCTTTGATCAGGTTAAACAGGGGGCTCAAGTCTTTATTATTTGCCCGTTCGTGGAAGATTCTGCCATCGAAACTTTAAAATCGGTTAAGGCCGTAACTTCCGAATTCGAAAGGTTAAAAACATTTTTTCCCGGATTGAAATTAAGTCTAGTCCACGGCAGAATCCCGTCTAAGGAAAAAACAAGTATTTTATCGGCGATGAAAGACGGAAAAATTGATATCCTGGTGGCGACTCCTGTTGTCGAAGTCGGAATAGACATTCCCGGGGCCAAAATTATCGTGATTGAAGGAGCGGAAAGATTTGGGTTAGCCCAGCTCCACCAATTGCGCGGCCGGGTAGGCCGGAACAATTCTCAATCTTACTGTCTGTTATTTTCAACCGATAATCTGGCAAATGTCAGATTAAATATTTTAGAAAGAACGAGCAAAGGCTTAGAACTCTCTGAAATGGATTTGAAAATGCGCGGGCCCGGGGGCATGTGGACCACCCTGCAGCATGGGTGGCCGGAGTTTAAAATCGCCGATATTGCAGATTTTCAAAAAGTGAATAAAATCCGCCTGATAGCCGAGAAAATTATCAATAATCTGGAAGAATATCCTCAAATTAAAACCGTAATAAATTCTATGCTTGAAAAACAGGTCGCTTTGAATTAGAATAAGCATCTATGGGCGCACTACCTAAACGCAGAATCAGCACCTACCGCCGGGGAAAAAGGCGTCAGGGACATGTGGCTGTTTTGCCGACTTTAACTAAATGCTCTAAATGCGGTAATCTTAAACGGCCGCATTTTGTCTGCGCCAACTGTTCTTTAAAAAAACTAAATAAGTGAAAACTAAAACCGATAAACGCCACTTAAAAAGAAAACGGTTGGTGGAGGAATTTTTTTCAGGCGCTTTTCATAATTTAACCAATCACTCTCTTACGGCCAAAAAGATTTTAAATCATATTGATTTGATCGAATCGCTTATGACGCAGGCCGCCGTCGAAGGCAAGACCAGAAAAATCAATAAAGTCGATAAGGCTGTCCTGATTGTTTCAATTTGGGAACTGGCAATCGAAAAAAGAACCCCGCCAAAAGTTATAATTGACGAAGCCGTTGAACTGGCCAAAGAGTTCGGTTCCGAATCCAGTCCCGGTTTTGTGAATGGAATCCTCGGGGCAATACTGAAAAAGTTGAAATAGCCCCAAAGTACACTTACTTCGATCCGTGCTCTCCGTGCACGCCGTCGAAGAGCGTGCCTTTGGGGTTCGGGCGTACCAGTTGAATTTTCGCTAAAGCAAAAATTCAGGGTTCGTCCGAAAAAACCAACAGTATGAATTTACCGAAATTTAATAATCCAAATTTACTGAAACAATCTTTAACTCACCGGAGCGCGGTTAATGAAGGAAAAGGGGAGTCGCACAATGAAAGACTGGAGTTTTTAGGCGATGCCGTTTTGGAATTAGTGATCAGCGAATTTGTTTATCTTAAATTTCCCGATTTTCAGGAGGGAAAACTAACTCAATTTAGAACGGCTTTGGTCCGAACCGAAACTTTGGCTAAATTGGCCAATGAATTAAACATCCCCAAAAGTATTTTCATTTCCAAGGGAGAGAAAAAGGAGGGCGGAGAATACAACGCCTCACTTTTGGCGGATACCATAGAAGCGGTAATCGGTTCCATATTTTTAGATAAGGGATTGGACGCTGCCAAAAAGTTTATTTATTCCACTCTATTGGTGGACGCTGACAAAAAAATAAAAACCGCCATTATGCTTGATTCAAAAAGCAAACTTCAGGAAATCGTCCAGGCCAAAGGTTTTTATTCTCCGACATATAATATAGTTGACATTTCCGGGCCGGATCATCAACGGATATTCACCGCGGAAGTAGTCGTTAACGGGAAACCCGCGGCTTCCGGAAAAGGCGCCAGCAAACAGGAAGCCGAACAGGAAGCGGCCAAAGCCGCACTTGATGATATAATTCGTTAGAATACTTGAAGATAGAAATTCTTGACATCCTTGATTTTGAATTCTTGACAACTTGACTGCTTGATCAAAAAATCAAAATCTCAAGTAATCAAGTTCAAGAATTTCAAGGACATCTATCCTCAAGATATCTAAACTTTAATAATGTTAAAAATTAAACTTTCCCGCACCGGCAAAAAAAACCAACCCACTTACCGTTTTGTCATTGTAGAAGCAAGATCCAAACGCGATGGAAAATGCGTGGAAAATATCGGTAATTTTCAACCGCAAATGTTCCCTCCTCTCATCTGCTTGGATAAACAAAGGTATGACTATTGGATAAACCAGGGAGCTCAACCGACCAACACAGTCAGGAATCTCTATAAAAAATCATAAAAAATGGAAGAACTGATTAAATATATCCTCGATAAAATTGTTGACCACCCTGACGACCTGAAAATTGAATCTCTGCAAAATGAGGAATGGGTAACAATTACCGCCAAATTAAATCCCGACGATATGGGCAAAGTGATCGGTAAAGGCGGAAAAACAATCAACTCCATCAGGTCATTGGTCAAGATCCTGGCTTCTAAAGCTCAAAAACGGTGTAATCTTAATGTGGAGCCCCTCGCCTAAACGCGTGGCTTTCTTGCGAAGGCGGGGTGGAAACGCTTAATCCGGAAACAATTTAGTAGCTCTATTACTCCCGTCTACAGATAAGGCGGCGGATTTCAGGTCAAAAAATTCAAATCCTTGCAGTTCACGTAAATTCTTTTCGCCTACAACTGAAATTACCGGAAGTTTTTCTGTCAATTTCCCAAACGTTTTGGGGGACGATTGGAAATAAAAACTGAAATTAAGCTCTGCCGAATATGTCTTTTCCGCGAAATCGGAGGCAGCCGATCTGACGTTTAGATTGACAACATTGACAGAAGCCAGAGGCAGGGTATTCTCAACAGCTTGTAAGAATGAATAAATATCAGGGTAGGTTCCGGCCGCAATAATTTTAATTCCCAAACCTTCTCCTTGCTTAATAAACTCTAACCCGTCAACTATGATTTTATGGCGGTCCGCCAAAACCGACATCGCGGCCAAAGTTTGCCTATAGGGAGATTTTATCGGCAAGGCTTTGGTCGCTAAATCCAGCTTAGACTGGAGCTCGGTTGAGTCAAGACTGGTTAACATTGAAGCTTTACTTGACAGAACGGAATTTATTTCTTGTCTTTGTTTTAAAATTACAGAATTCTGTTTCCATGAGTTAAATCCCGGGACAAATCCCGCAAAAATTACCAAAAATATCATGGCTCCGATCAGAGCCGGTAAATAAGCGGTCTGAAGCTTGGCGGATTCGTGATAGCTTAAAGAATGGCTAAATTTTGGCGTCATAATAACTCAACAGTTAAATCAATTAGATATTGTCCTGTAGCGTTCCGGAAAAAATCATTGACTTTAACCAGCGAGAATGGCTTGGTTTTAGCCGCGGTTACGATCTTAACCATTTTCTCAAAATTGTCAGCCAAAAACTTAACAGAAATATTTTGTCCGGAAGCATCAATTTTAGCAGACAACAAATTGGCATCGGGCGGAAACGCCGTCATAACCGTATTCAATTTTTTTTCTATTTGGGTTCTGGAATTTAATAATTCATTGGCCTTATCGAGTTGATGGGTTAACAGGTAAAATTGCTGTTCCTTTTTGGAATAAGCCGCGATTTGCTCTTCCAAATCTTTGGATTTAAGGTTTGCGACAGCTATCTCTCTTCCGGTTATTAAACTTAAAGACCATATACCGATAGTCAAAACTAAACAAACCATCGCTACTGCTATTAAAATAGTCTGCAGAGTTTTGAAGATCGATAACCGCCGACTGCCCTCTACGGCGCTTTCGGGTAGTAAATTGATAATATTTTTCATGGGCATTTAAACCCCCATTGCCAGTCCGATGGCGACTGAATAAACTGCAGCTTCAGCCGGAATCTTTAAACCAATGCTTAACTCCAAACCCTGAAAGGGATTTATTAAAATCACTTCAGACACCCCTAACTGGTTGGCGGTTTCGGTTGAAATTCCAGGCATTAATGCCGATCCGCCCGATAAAACTACCCGCTGGACTTTCTTACTTCTTTTGGTTGATTCAAAAGCATTTATGGCTTTCTTGGCTTCAGACATTATGGCCGAAAATACCGGCATCAAGGCATTCCTGACCTTCCCCTCCATTAACCTGGGGTCAATCCCATAAGCCCGCTTATATTCTTCCGCCTGCAATACCTCTAAACCCAAATTTGATTCAATCGCTCTGGTCAGCGCTACCCCGGCCATCGGAACTGAATAGGTTAAATTCAATCGATTTTCAGAAATAATCGCAAAATCGCTGGTGGTCGCGCCGATATTAGCCAATAATAAAGGAGAGCCGTCGCTACCAGAAAAATATCGAGAACTTGCCAAAAGTCCGGGTTCTATACCGACGACTTCCATACCTGCCAAAGACATCATATCGGCCAATCTGTTAACAGTTTCCTGTTTAGCCGCCACCAACAACACCTCCATCGAACCCTCTTTAACCCCTTTGGCGGGACGGGACAAAACAGTATAGTCCAGTTGAACTTCTGAAATCGGCACCGGGATATGTTGCTCTGCTTCCCATCTGATAGCGGTGGATAATTCAGCTTCTGACAGAACCGGGACGGAGATTACCCGGGTAAAAACCTGATTTTCGGCTAGCCCCACCCTAATCTTATTGCTTACCGGCTGGAGATTTTTAATCAACGTTTTAATTTGAGCCACTAATTTATCCTGCTCGGCGGGAGAATCGGACAAAACCCGCCCAATGGGGTTGGTGGCGATAGATATATTCCTCACCGCGAAACTTTTGGAGGTTGCTTTAACCGCCACCGCTTTTAAACTGCTGGTGCCGATATCTAATCCAATAATTTCTTCAGCCATATTATTAATCAATATCCGCACCGGAAAAGACGGCAAAATCAAGCAATCCTGAAGCCGCCGGGGCCGACCTGACCACTTCAACTTTTGAGTGCGCTTCCCCAAATGTGCCCACGGAATCAACTTGAAAAAAAGACAAGTCTCCTCCGATTCCATCAATTGTTACATTTGTCCGGCAACCGGCAAATCTCATCCTGACTAGCCCGCCTGGACTTTTAGGAAAAGTGGCGGGAGAGGACGGAACCGAGTGGACTACCGCTCCGGCAGAAGTAATAGTAATAGCCACCAAATTAGAAGAACAAGTACTTCCGGTCCAAGCTACGCTAAATGACGAGGCGCCGCTTTTGCTCCAGTCGACCGTCACCACTTCCCCCGGATTAATTTCAGAAGTCACATGGGTTAATTTAGCCACAGTATAAGACACCGCCGATTCGCCAACATTAAATTGCCCTCCTCCTGATCCTGCCACAATTGACAATAAATCCTGGCGGAGAGCATCTTCCACTCCGGCTTCGGCGGCGGAAAACGATCTGGCTCTTTCTTCTTCCTGGTTGCTTAACCCCACATTGGTAACTCCACGACCTAAAATCGCTACTCCGATAGTCAACCCCACCAACACCACCAAAATTACCACCATAGCCACTTGGCCATTTCTCCTGAAAGTATTCATATTCCCATCATACATATTCCGGGACTTTAATTCAATAGTTCCTTAAAGAGACGCTGTCTCTAAAATTAATATTAGCAATAATATTCTCAACTGACAATCCCGGCTTACCGATATTGAAAGAAAAATTGATGATGCCCGGCTGGCCATTCCCTGGGGGTATCAAATTACACTCAAAATTAGTCACATTTACTCTCTCGTCAGTCAGCCAAGATTGAACTCCGTTATATGTTTTACGGATTCTAAATAAATTTGTTTCACTAAATAAAATTGTTTCAAACCTATATGTTGAAGTAGAACCATTTTCCAAAATCGTAAAATCAAGCTGGCTGCCGGCGCAGACGGTGACTTCGTTTGATTGGAGTAATAAACGGGAAATTGTGGATATCGCGAACTGGCCATTTTGCTTTACCTGTTGCATGGCTTGAGATTTGCCGGATCCGGCCAGGGTGGCTCCCAAAACTTGGGTGATTCCGACCAATATCAAACTAACCAAAGACACAAACATCAACAACTCAAGCAAAGTAAATCCTTTTCTTATTTCCATACTGAAAAACAACTGACCAATTTTGCCTGATGCGTTCCGACCCCATCTGTCCATTGCGATATGACAGTAACTTGGCGGTTTCCGACCGGACAACTTCCGGGGACAACCACCGTAAACCAGACCGAAAGAACGTCGATATTTTGCGGGCTGGCTAATTTTGTTAATGAATCATCTAGAAAGCATTTATCGGCGCAGGTAATATTTGCCAAACCATTCCGATCCCTAAAAGCCCTAATCTTCTCCATTTGTTCTTCGGAAGATTTTGTGGCCAAAGCTTGAGTCCGGGCTGAAACAGATCCCGACAGAGACCGGGTGGCGGCCGCCACCAATGAAACTAGAACTATGGTGATAGCCGAAATGGCGATCAAAATTTCTATCAGCGATTGGCCTGTGCGTTTAGGCTTCGAACCTATTTCAAAAGTCATCGTGAGGCCGAGTTTGTCAAGGGAGTGACGATCTGTCTTTCGCTTCAGATTGTCACGTCGCAGACTCCTCGCAATGACAGAATAAGAGTTTTGAAACGGGTTCTCCATATTTAATTTATGGAATATCAGTAATCGGCGATAAAAAAATCAGTCCGGCAGAAGTGGTCGTCACCGTAATTTGCGATGAAGATGTCCCCAATTGCCGGCTTAAAATAAAACTGGCATTGCTGGCTGTGCCATCAACCGCCGCAAAATCAACAGATGAATCTCCACCAAATTTAGTCACTGAATTTGGCAAAATAATGGTCTTATCAGTAGAGGGATTAACTGACACATCGGAACAAATCGCTTTAATCTTATATGTAGTAAGTGGAGTGATAAATTCCAATCCCCAACCGGCTAAGGTCTGACCCGATCCATTACACCAATTATCCGGTTTTTCCCCGGATAAAGCCTTTTGTTGAGTCAACCTTAAGTCTGAAACCAATTGTTCTCCGGCGCTTTTTAACCCCTGACGGCCTTGAAACCGATTGTATCCCACCAAACTGGACCCGGTCAAAATCCCAATGATGGTTACCGCAATTAAAACTTCTATTAGAGAATAACCACGATGGCGATCAAAATCTACGAATGACATCCGAATAATCCTAATACTATTTAATACTATACTATTCGGAGCATTCGGATGAATTCGGATTTATTAGGATCGCGTCATGGCTGCGTCAAACAATAAGCCGTCTCGGTTCCCTCCAGCCGAGTAGCACAGATTGTATAAGTGTTCCCGCCGCCGGTATAAGCATAAATATACGGAGCGGTATTTTTAGGGTCCAACGGCAACCGAGAAAGATAGTTAGGGAGTAAGGTCGCTGATAAACCGGCATAAGTAGTATTGGGGTAACCGGTGGCCAAATTATCGGCCCGATAAATTTCCAAAGCCGATCTGACCGATTCCAAGTCTGCTTGCCGTCTGGCATCGCGGGCCCGTTTCTGGCTAACGGCATAATTAGCCAAACCTATAGCCGTTAAAACCGAAATAATGGATATGCTGACGAGGAGTTCAATGAGGGTGAAGCCGTGTTTTTTCAAAATTTCTGATTGCTAATTGCTGATTGTCTGGCAGAGCCAAATCCTGCTTCGCAGAACTAATTGCATTCTATTAACAATTAACAATTTAACAATTACCAAATATAGCAATTTACTGACGATTAGTCAAGCAAAAGGATTCGTCTTTCCCCGGTGTCCGATCGTCGGGAATGGATTCCAGCTTAAAAGCACAGATATCGTAACTGATAGGCATACTACTTGGAGTGGCGTTATAGACATAGAGTAAAGGATCCTTCTCCATCGGATCTTTTTGGATTCTTGACAGATATACCGTTTGACCGTCCGGACTGGTCAGGGGCTGACCAGCGGGGGGCAGACCAGACGGATAATAGCCTTGATCAGTATAGTATGTTTCCAAAGCCACCTGTAACTCGTGAACATCTGTTTTACGTTTAGCATCATGAGATTTTTTGATTTGGAGGGAAATGTTGATGAAAACCGCAGATGACAACAATCCCACAATCGATACAACCAACAACACTTCCAACAAAGTAAAGCCGATCCTATTATTTTTCATAATCCGATTATATTCATCCAACTGTCATTGGCCATGGCGGCAATTATAGAAGCCGCGATTAAAAACGGTCCGAACGGAATAGTTTGTCCAAACTTTTTTAATTTTAACCCTATTAAGATCAATCCCACTACGGCTCCCAAAATAAAAGCCAGCCACACCGCCAATAAAATCTTGGACCAACCAAGCCATAGGCCTAAAAACGCGGCCAGGGTGGCGTCGCCCATTCCCATCCCCCGGCGGCGGGTTACTAAAACCAAAAAATAGAAAAATGCCGCCGCGCCAAGTGCCGCTATAACAAAATTGAAAATTGAAAATTGAAAATTGAAAATTACGGAGCCTATGGCTCCGATCCCCACCGCCAAATCCGGAATTACCCCGTAGACCAAATCAGAAAAAAACACCCAAATCAGCGCCGCGGCTACGAGAATAAGTCCTATAAGTCCTATGAGACTTATGAGTCCTATTTGCGCCGCTACAGCGGCGCCCGCGGCGGCCCCCGCCAACTCAATCAACGGCAGCCAGTAGGGGATAGGGGAGCGGCACGTCCGGCATCTACCTTTTAAGAACACAAAAGAAATCAACGGAATATTTTCCCGCCAATTTAATTGTCTTTTACAATTGCCGCACCAGCTCCGCCCCCACAGTAATTTTGTTTTTTGTTTTTTGTTTTTTGCTCTCTCTATCACCGCTCCCAAAAAACTCCCGATAGCCGCTCCAAATACGGCGCCTTCAATGTATAATACAGAGGTGAAAAAATTCATTGCCTCGCTAGTTTCTTCGACTAGGCTCAAAAAAACTAACGTCATTTATATTCTAACAGCAATTTTGATTGTCGGCAAAACTCTGATGTTCTTTTCCCAAAACCCCAATTTTATCTGGTACTGGGATTGGCCTGGACATATCCAGAAAGCCCAACAGTTATACTGGATTCCCTGGGAGAATGGCTGGGATACCGGCTTTTGGGGCGGATATCCCACCGGCCGGTATCCCTGGGGATACCACTACTTGTTCAAAATTTTGATTAATTTTTCGGAATCAGAAAAAACAGCCGCGGCCGCGATAACAATCATTAGTTTTTTACTGTTGACGCTGGGCATCTGGAAATTAACAGGGAAGTTTAAAATTTCGCCATCTAAAAGAATTTTAGCCGCAGTCTCCATGCAATTGGTGTTTCTTTATTCCGGCCCCGGAATGTTGGGCTCCTACCTTGGCACCGTCTATACCGGCGGCGGTCCGGCTCTTTTGGCTACCGCGTTATTGCTTCTGTTTATGTCTATCAAAACTTGGCCCGAGCGGGCAGTTTTGTTGGGACTAATTTTCCTAACCCATCCGCTTACCGCCATAGTCGCCTTAATTTTTCTGGGGATCTCATTTATAACCGAATATAAAAACAAAAACCAGGAGGAGATAAAAAAATGGATTTTAACCATGACTGTTTCTGCCATCATCGGTTTGCCTTGGATTCTGGTCATGCTGGACCCAAGTTTCGCCGCCGGAGCCTTTAATCTGACCGAAGTCCCACCTCTGATCCACTGGATAATTGCTTTTTCCGTCTTAATTTTGGCGATTAATTCTCAATCTCTAAAACGGCCTTTGACTGTTTTAACATTAATTCTAGCCGTTTTAGCGGCGTTGGACAAGGTCAGCGCGATTTCCCTCCAATCAATCGGCATCAGGGGAATTCATTTCTATCGCTTCGCCTGGTATTTTCAGTTATTTGTCCCTCTGGTAATCGCTCAAAACCTGCCGGATTTAAAATTCTCTGCGGCGGCCCAGCGAGTAATCGCCTTAGGTGTCATTCTTCTTCTAATTAGAAGCTATAACCCAAAAGTTAGGCTGAAATTGGATTGGCTGGATTTCCCTGCCCGGGATGCCACCCAAAGAGTTATAGATGTTTCGCGTCACGCCCAGGTGTTTCAACTGCCTCACGCTGCCGAACATTTTCTAGCGGCAGAAAACAAGAATTTAATCGGCACCACCGGATTGTTTTTTGAATCCTCGCCCTACGGATTGATTTATTACAATCTGAAAAACTCTATTGATCCCTACAGCCGAAAAAATGGAACCTACGAAACGGATTTTAGTGATTTAGATAAACGGCCAAAATTAGAGCTGGATATTGGCAAAACTGCTGATATTTTGGGCATAAACTTGGTTACCGCCACCATCTACGGACAGGATGAATTGCCGGAAGGCGCCACGGAATTTGCCAAACTGATGTTAGATGAACCTGACGGTTCTCAACTTCAAGCCCGCTATTACCTCAAAACAATTTCTACTAAACCTCTAGTTGAAGCTTTATCTCAAGTTCCCCGGTTAGACAAAAACGTCAACCTGGGTGAATGGTGGATCAATAGCGACAGATCAGAGTTAATTGTTAGAGAATTGCCCGAAATTCCGCCGGCAGTTAATTTTACTCAACCGGAAATTAACAATCTTAAAATCGAACCGACCAAAATTTCTTTTTCTGTCGACTCCCCTAATCCCGCGCCGATATTTATAAAGTTTACCTATAGCTCATACTGGGTCGCGACCGGAAACGGAAGTTATTCCCAACCAGTTTGGGTGACTCCAGGCTATATGTTTTTGTGGGCCCGGGGGGATGTGGATTTGACGTGGAAAACACCGAGTTATCTACATAAATTTGGTCCAATGGCGGCGGCGGCGCTGTTGTTAACAGTGGGATTAAATGTCATCTGGCGTCGCGTCGAATAAAAACCTCAATTTTTTCATCTTCCCAATCGGTGATTTCAGTTTTATAACGGTGAAATATTCCGATATTGTTTCTGATCTCGGGTATATTATTAACCGGTAAATCTCTGTACGGAAAAGGTATCAACTGGTATTGCCCGCGGGAAAGAAACCATGCCAGCGCCTTGAAATTACGCCCCGAATTCCTTCTGGGAATAATTACGTCCGGATTTTCTTTTAAGTCATTTTCGAGATTGTTGCCGACAAATCCAATAATTGTCTTGCTCCCCAAATAAAACATGTAAGCATGTTCTTCATAATTTGTGGCTATAATTAACTGATCCGGATTTTCAAATCTGTTTGCCAGATATAAAATTACATCGTCTATGGGGCCTTTATACACGTGAGTCAACTCATAGACGTGGCCTTTAATCGGCTCCGTCATATTTGAAAAGCCCCTGATCCCCAAAGAAACCACAAACAGAATCAAGAGAAAAATTGCCCCAATGCTTTGACTACGAAACCGGCCACGGATGATCCTATAAACCAGATAGCAATCAATCGCAATCGCCCCAGTTAGTATCGGCTGCATGGGGATAATGTATCTCTCAAATAAATAGTAAGGAATCAATCCTATGACTGCGGTGTAACTAGCCAAAGAAATAAATAGAAACTTTGACAGGCGCCACGGTTGAATCAGAGTAACGTCAATCCTTTTTTTCCTTTCCCCGTAGATCCCTGAAAAAAACAGGATTAATTTTAGAAACGCGTAAAATATTAATAGGTCATACCGACCAAAAAAATGTACCGCGGCCTCAATGTTTGCTACATATTTAATTACCCCAATCCCATGGGTTCCGGCAATACTTTCGAACTGAACAATAGTTTTGAAAAAATTCGCGGTGGGTAAAACCAATAATAAAGACAGTCCGACCGGGACCAGATCAAGAAAAACCGACCGACCGACCTTACGCCTGGTAAACGCCCAGGATACCAACATTAACAGAAATGCCCAGTAAGCCGGTGAGAAAGTGTTGAAAATAAGATAGAGAAGAATGGTCATTTCCAACCAATAGAGTTTCAAACCAAAAGACATGAGGATGCTTCGACGGCTGAAAAGATACAAAATTGCTCCTGTCAAAAAAATTGTCAATGAATAATACCTGGCTTCACGGAGATGGAGAGCCAGCGGAACTGAAATTATTTCTAAAAGAATAAAAAGTGTAAAAAGCCAAATCCGCTCGTTATCTTTTTTTATCGCTTGAGTTAAAGTTCTGGCTATTAAGTAAATTCCGGCTATTCCCACCAATGCGAATGGCAATCGGACCAGAGCGGTTTTCAGGTATATGTCACGGGTCAATTGCGACCAAGCCACCCCAATCGCGGCTAAAAAATATTGCCCCCACATCATGGCTAAATATGAATCGGTTTTTTGGTCAATCAGCAATTCGCCAAACTCGGATAAGTTCAAAACATTTTTTCCGTCATAAACCTTTGGATAACCGAACCTTAGAATTTGTCGCCCAAACATGGCGGTTTCAGCTTCATCGTTCCAAAGCAAAGGAAAAGATAAATTCCCCAGCACGCTGAATGCCAATACATTAAACAAAGCTATGGGTAAAATAAGTTTTCGGAAATATGAGCTCCGAGCCTTCGGTGGAATTTGGCTCATACATTACCCTCGCGGTGAAACTTGTTCCGTACAAAAAGAAGTAAACTGCTCGAACGAGGAATTTCCGTATCTGTCAACTCCTGCCAATGCCATGATAATCCCTCCCACACTGTTCCTCCCACTAACGTATATTCGTCTTGAAGTACTTTATTCAGGTAATCAACGAAAATCCTCGGACTCCCAGAATTCCAGAGGTTACTTGTTGCTCTTCGGGATAAAACAATTGCCGCCGGTGGAAATGTCGTTAACTCATCTATCGCTTGCCGCTGATACTCTTCACGCAAAGGAGTATCAATGTTTAGGGGAAATGTAATCACAAACCGACTAGCGCTGCGTCGTTGAGCATAAAAGAGAATTTGCGCTTCCGATCCAGCAACAAACACTTTATCTGTTGATTTCGTTGCCGCTTTCAAATGTTCACCAACTATTTGTGATTCGACAAACGGATGTTCCGGACCCCAATAAAACGTACTTGTTAGTTGTGATGGAGATAAAAGAAAAAAGCCGCGGCTCGGCCATAGTATCAATCCAACTGTCAGAAATGTCAGCAAGTATAAAGAAACCGTTTGTACGCTATTACTTGGATGAGGGTCAAACAATTCATTGCTTAACTTAGCCAATCTAGCAATAGACACGGCCGCCAAGATTGCCCAAAATGGCATCAGGAGGAGAAAATAATGCTCAAACGGAGCTGGAGCCACCGACAGAAGAGAAGTAAAGAATAATCCCGCATAGTACCACCATCTTCGCGGCAAGAAACAAAAAAAGCAAAAGGTAAGAAAAAATAACATCCACCATTGAGCGAGAAATAAACGGAATAGTCGAAGTAAAGCAAAGAAGGTAAATCCGTACGACTCAACATAGTAGCGATTAAACACAACTACTGTTTTCCACAATTCCCCAATACTATTCGTAAGAAAAAAATATCCAAGGGTGATCGCAGCTACTGCTTCCGCTCCTAAAATCGCCACCATTAATTGATGCAAGGTATTAATTATACTTCGGGATAAAATATAATTTTCAATTGCCCAAACTATGAACATAAAGAGGAGGGGCGGTAGAGCGATTGGTTTATAGAGGACAGAAAACATTCCCAAACTGCCAGCGAGAAACCATGGCCATAAATGCTTATCTCTTCTGTGAATAACCGCAATAGCTATTGTCCCCATTAGTGGAAGAAGCATAAAATGTTCGGTGTTGGCGGCAAACGGCGATAATGGAGGAATCATTAACATCGGAACCAAAATGATGGCGGCCGCAACTCCCGCTTTCTCTCCGAAATCTCTTCGGGTGATCAAACTAACCAAGACAATGGTTGCCAGAGAAAATAATGAGGCTAACATCCTGGGTGGCCAGACAGAGTTCTCGTCAATTGCTTGGGCTAGCGCATAGGTATAAACAATCATTGGCGGCTTTTGGAGAAACGAGTCAACATAAGGCCTGGCGCCATTTCTCAAAAGCCACGCAGAGTATGCGTATTCTCCCTCATCGCGCTCAAACGGAGCAGTAATACTATTCCAGCGAACAAGCATAAAAAGCGCCAAAACCAGGACCCAATATTTTCCGGCTTCTGCTTTCCGCTTTTGCCGGTGGAATTTTTTCATATCCTTACGCTACCCAGTAATTTAATCCATACCAGACGGTAAATAATCCCTGCATCAATAGCATAGGAAACACCAAAATAATCGTTTTTCCTTTCATCATCTTAGCGGCAGTAATAAATATCGGAAAAGCCGCCAACAGATATCTGGGGTATGACATAAAATATCCAGCCATGGCCGGCAAAAGTCCCAAAACAATCATCTGCCAAAAAAGTATTCTGGGCAATAACCGGTAAGACGGCCGCAACCAAATCAAAAAGAAAATAAAAAACGACCGATCAATCAGGCTGGTGTTAAAACCATGTAGCGAATAAGGAAGCGTCAGAAAATTTCCTATAAACCATTGCAACGGGTTAAACAGATTAGTTATCGAATAACGAGTAACGTACAATTTTAAGGCTTCAAATCCTCCTAAGCCTGACCCTGTCCAAAATTTCATTAGACCCAGATAAACTAAAATTCCGCCGCCGAAAAAACCCAGGGTCAGGAATAGCTTTGGAAAAGATAACTTTAGTTTTTCTTTTTCACCAGGGATGATGGCTGTTAAAAGAAGCGGAAGCATTGCTATGGCTCCCTGGAAGCGGCTCAATGGCAGGAAAAAAGCGGCTGCGTAGATCAAAACAATCTTTCCGGAAAAATATCCCCAATACAACAACAATAATAAAAATAAGAATAACGATTCGGAGTAAATCAAGTGCAAAAACATGCTGATTGGAAAAGACAAAAAAAGCGCCAGCGACCAAAATGCGATCTTATGATTAAATATTTTTCTTACCAGCAAATAAAAAAGTCCGGCCGAGCCGATGGCAAAAATTCCCGAAACCAATAAACCGGCAAATACGGAATTACCGGTGATTAAATTGAATAAGCTGATAACAAATGGGAATAGCGGAAAAAAAGCGTTGCTCATCTCGCCCGGGCCATATCCTTTTTCCGCAAGATATATGTAATGTTGGGCATCCCACGCGGTCAACGGCCAGACCGCTGATTTCTCACCTTTAGCATAATACCAAAAGTTAACTTCTCGGCATTTTTGACAATAGGGCAAACTAAAATAAGCCAAAAACAATACTCCAATTACCGCGGCCTTAACACCCAACACCAACCAAATTATCCATTTCAGATCCCAAAACAGAGCTGTCCTTGATTTTTCTTCCATCTGTTTAGATGACCAAAACATGGGTGACCTTCTAACTAACATTATCCAAGTTGGCCACCCATGTTTGGATTACTGCGGCACACACACGTTGCAATTAGCATCGCTGACCGCGTAGGCAGCTCCGCAACTTCCGGCCGTCGCGTTGGTTTGGGTCCGCAATGGCCCCAAGCCTCCGGCTCTGGCAGATTGGCTCTCCGGCGAGAAACAAACTGAAACCTGATTGGTAGCAGATTCGGTTAGAAACATTTCGCCAAGAGTTACAGTCTGCCGGGAAGAAAATTGAGCCTTTAACTCCTCTTTAGTGAGTAAGTCGCCGTTGATGTTTCCACTGCCGGCCACAAACGTGGCCGCGGTGACTATCGTGGCGCTGGGATTGTTTCCGTTAGTGCAGACACCGGAATAGTTATCCCAAACATAACAGCCGAAAGTGGTGAAATAACGCTCATGGGCGTTTAAAAGTTCAGCCACGTCGGATTTGCGTCTGGCATCCCGGGATTTTTTGAGCTGTTCCACCGGGTTGATGGCTGATAAAACAGCCACCGCCAAAATTCCTAAGATGGAAATGACGATTAATAATTCAATTAAAGTAAAACCCTTTCTTAACATTTTTTTCACCTCCTCTCGCACTCATATAATTTATTAATTACAATATAATTACAATATAATTACAATATAGTGTGCGACCCGCCGACCAGCTGCTCCACGAGCCGTCCCCGACATGACATCGGGATGTAAAAGGCGAGTAGTAAGGCAAGGCGGGCAAATATTTTTTCATTTTCTAAAATGCGCTGGTTAAATTGTAAATTGGCAGGATAACCGCGATCACCAAAAAACCAACTCCTATTCCCAGCACAATCATAATAAGCGGTTCTATAGCGGCTGTCAAGGCCGCCACTCCCTGCTCGCTCTCCGCTTCAAAATAGAGGGATAATTTTGCCAACACCTCGTCGACTTTGCCGGTTTCTTCGCCCACCGAAATCATTTGCGCCAAAATCGGCGGGAAATATGGATTCTGGGCAATCGGCACAGCCAACGGCAGGCCTTTTTCGACTGAAGAGGCGGCAAATAAAAGAGCTTTTTGGTAAACCGAATTTCCGACCGAATCAGCCGAAATCTTTAAGGCGTCAATAATCGAAATTCCGGCTCCGACCAAAAGGCCGATAGTCCTGGTAAATTCCGTCATAATCACTTGTTTTTGAAG
Source organism: Candidatus Collierbacteria bacterium (assembly GCA_016183365.1). Taxonomy (GTDB): domain Bacteria; phylum Patescibacteriota; class Microgenomatia; order UBA1400; family JACPES01; genus JACPES01. The sequence goes on along the minus strand of JACPES010000002.1, from coordinate 143,537 downwards.
CTTGCCGATAATCGGAACTTTAAAAATAAACAGTTCAAGCCGTCGTCGGCCGTCTGCGGTTTTAACCCACATCGAAAATCCGGTTACAACCACCGCCAAAATCCCGAACACCAATATGGCATTATTCTTCATCCCAGTAGAACTGGAAATCAAAATTTTAGTTGGGAGAGGCAATTCGGCATTAAAGGTTTGATACATCTGCATTAATTTTGGAATCACAAAAATCATCATAATAAAACCAACGACTATCATCGCCCCCACCACAATCGCCGGATAGATCATGGCGCCTTTAACCTTATTAGAAAAAGCTTTGTTTTTCTCCAGATTAACCGCCAAACGGGTTAAGATATTATCCAGGACCCCGGCCGACTCTCCGGCTTTGACCAACGATATATAAACCGGAGAAAAAACCCCCCGCTGCTTTTCCAATGCCATGGCCAAACTAACCCCACCCTCCACATCCTGCAATATTTCTCCGATAACGGCTGACATCACCGGATTTGATTGACTGCGGAGTATCTTTAGGGCTTCAGTTAACGGCAGTCCCGAAGCAACCATGGTCGACATCTGCCGAGTAAAAGCTACCACATCGTCCAACCCGACTTTCTTTAGTTTTTTGGATATTAAAGCAAATATGGATGGTTTAACGGTTATGACGTAAATTACAAACAATTTTCGGCGGCGCAGAATTTCCACCGCCATTTCTCGGGTCGGGGCTTCCACTTGGCCCTTTAGAGTCTGTCCGTCAACCGCCTTAGCTTTATAGGAAAATAGAAGCATTTAATTTTTGGTTTAACCGTGTACCAACCTTTCAATTTCACCCGGCCTTAAAGCGTAGGTTTTAGCCATTTCCAGGGTAATCGCCCCGGCTCTAACCCAGGCAGCCAACGAATTTTCCAGGGTCATCATTCCCAAAGCTCCTGAAGTTTGGATGACGTTATCAATCATATGGCTTTTGCCTTCTCGGATCAGGTTCCGGACAGCCGGAGTCGCCAACAGAATTTCCGTCGCCGGGACCCGGCCGGCCGGGATAGCCGGAATCAAGCGTTGGGAGATGACCGCCTCTAAACTGCCGGCCAATTGTTGCCTGACCTGCTGCTGTTGTTCTTCCGGAAAAACATCGATAATTCTGTCAATGGTTTGGGCGGCTGAATTAGTGTGCAGGGTGGCAAAAACCAAATGGCCGGTTTCAGCCACAGTTAAAGCGGCGGCGATGGTTTCGTAATCTCGCATTTCACCGACTAGGACCACATCCGGATCTTCCCGCAAAACCGACCTCAAGGCGATATCCCACCCATGAGTGTCATATTTCATCTCCCGCTGGGAGATAATTGACTTTTTGGGAGTGTAAACAAACTCAATCGGATCTTCAATTGTGACAATATGGTCAGACCGGGTTTGATTGATTTCTTCAATAATAGCCGCCAGGGTTGAAGATTTTCCGTGTCCCGTAGGACCGGTAACCATCACGAATCCCTGTTTCAATCCGGCAAAAATGTGAACAATTTGCGGCAAACGCAATTGCTCCGGGGTTTTAATATTGGAATGAATCAGTCTTAAAGCCGCCGAGGGGTGATCTTGTTGAAAATAAGCGTTAATCCTGAATCGGCCTTTATCGGCATACTGATAACTCAAATCCAATTCTCTATTGACCTGAAATTGATCCTTTTGTTCCGAACTCAAGAGAGAATTGATTAACTGAATCGCCTCGTCATTAGTCAACGGTTCATTTCTTAAAAAAACCAACGACCCGTCAACCCTGATTGAAGGAGGAGACCCGACTACCATATGAAGGTCTGAAGCATCTTTGGCAATAACAATATCTAGTAGTTCTTGTATTGTCATGTCTGGGCCACCCTCAATACTTCTTCAATCGAAGTTATTCCTTCTAAAGCCTTTAAATATCCGTCTTGTTTCATTAAAACCATACCTTCTTCCACCGCCTGATGTTCAATATCTATCGCCGGCCGGCGCTCTAATATCAATCTACCAATTTTTTCACTGATAGGCAAGACCTCAAATACGGCAATTCTGCCAAAGTAGCCGGTATCGCCGCATTCCGGACATTTCCGGCCGCGGTAGAGCTTAAACTCTCCGGCCGGAAGCAGTTTATCCAACACTTTTCGGACATTTTCTATTACCTCGGCTGAAGGTTGATAGTCCTCCTTGCAATGCTCGCATATTTTTCTAACCACCCTTTGGGCCATAACGCAAGTCATCGAACTGGCTAACAAAAACGGTTCCGCCTTCATATCCAATAACCGCGGCAAGGCTCCGGCAGCCGAATTAGTGTGCAGAGTGGAAAAAACCAAGTGCCCGGTTAAGGAAGCCTGAATAGCCAAATCGGCGGTTTCGGAATCGCGGATCTCTCCGACCATAATAATATTCGGATCTTGGCGCAAAAAACTTCTTAAACCGGATGCAAAAGTCAACCCCGCTTGAGGATTGGTTTGGACCTGATTAATGCCGGCAATCTGATATTCCACCGGATCTTCTAATGTAACTATATTGACTCGAGGGGTGTTGATTTTGTGTAAAATCGAATATAGGGTAGTAGTCTTGCCGGAACCGGTCGGACCGGTAACCAAAATAATCCCATGAGGCACGGCGATTGCGTCCTCTAGGTTTTTCAAGGCCCGGCCTCTTATCCCTAACTCGGGCAAACTCGGAATGTGTCCGGATTTTTTCAGCAACCGCATCACAATTTTCTCTCCGTGAACCGTGGGTAGAGAGCTAACCCGCAAATCTACTTCTTCCCCCCCGGCCCGAAAAGTAAACCGGCCGTCTTGGGGAACGCGCTTTTCGTCGATTTTCATTTCCGACAGAATTTTGACCCTGGAAATTACGGCGTCATGAACCCGCCGCGGCAAAATCAATTTTTCATGCAGAATACCGTCAATTCTGTATCTGACCTGGCTCCTATCTTCTTGAGGTTCAATATGAATGTCAGATGCCCTGGATTTCATGGCAAATTCCAAAATAGTGGCCACAATTTTAGTAATCGGGGCCTCTCTGACAGCCACTCCGGAAGTTAAACTGGTAACAGAGATAACTTTTTGTGCGGATTCGCCAGATTCTTTTAAAGCTTCGGTAACTTCGGTTGATAAACTCTGGGAATATTTTTCATCAATCATTAATTTGACGTCAACTTCGGCGGCCATCAAAGGCTTAATTTTAAATCCGGTTTTCTTTTCCAAAAATTCCAACACCGACAAATCCAAAGGATTTACCATAGCGACTGATAGAACACCGGCGTCTTTATCCAGAGACAGCGGAAACGCCAAATACCGCCTGGCAACTATTTCCGGTAGAGTATTTAAGGCCTCGGGAGATGCCGCCCTTTCTAAAAGATTGACGTAAGGAACGTTATACAGCTCGGATTTGGCTTGAGCTAATTTTTGAGGGTCGACAAAATTGTGGTTAATCAGTATTTGCTCAGCCGGAATTCCGGTATTGATAGACTCCAACTTAACCCGGTTAAACTGATCATCGGTTATAACTCCTCCGGATAATAGGATATCTAAGATGGTAGCCCGGGCAGTAGACGCATTCATATTCTCCTTATAATATAGAATGTATAAGCCAAAAAGTAAATCATGCACGCATTCATAGTTTGTGGCCAAAATCAAAATAGGGTAGAGGAACGGGTTGAAGATCTGCCCGGTACCCGCCTGGGTATCGGCAGGATTGAGCCGAAAAATAGGCTGGACTTGAATCCTTCGGCTAAAGCTGCCTCGAAAATTCCAACATTAACGATTGAAGACGTCAGGTTTATTACTAACTGGTTGTCGCAAAAGACAATCGACCAGCGGGCGGTAATTATCCATCAGGCCCAAACCTTAACCATTCCGGCCCAACACGCAATATTAAAAATTCTGGAAGAACCCGGAGAAAATAACTATATTATTCTAATTGCTGATTCAGAATCTTCACTGCTACCGACCATCAGGTCAAGATGCAAGATTATCAGATTACCCACCGAAGCGTCAGCAACCAATGTAGATTCAACAAGCTATAGCATGGGCATTCTACATAGTTTGACAGAAATTGGGAATAAATCACCGTCTGAAAAATTAACTATTCTTTACGACTTGCTATCCGAATTTTCCGCCAAAAAATTCTCTCCGTATCAAAGTACTATCCTACGCCCCGATGCCCTGAAATTTATGGAAAATATCATTGTCAACTTGCATCAGGCACTTCTTCAGTATTCAACTCCTGGCCTTCAACGCTCAACGCTCAACGCTCAACGCTCAATAACAAACTGCCTAGTAGCAGCTTGTTTATCCCACCGCCGCCTAAAAAACAACCTCAACGTCCAGCTGGCCCTGCAGCAGTTCGTCCTGGATATTCCTAAGAAATAATACTGTTCACTAGAATGTTAATACTCCCTCACGATCGTAAGCTTTTATTTACACTTTCAAAACTGAATTCAACATCCTATCTAGACGTGGACATTCATACTTCAGGCTGGTAGAATGATTCAAGGCATCTGGCAATGGATGCTTTATTTAATGGCTCATAAATCACCTTCATATACCGGCGAACAGATTAAAGTTTTGGAAGGCTTAGAACCGGTCCGCAAACGTCCCGGAATGTATATCGGTTCCACCGATGAAAAAGGCCTCCACCATCTGATTAAAGAAATCGTCGATAACTCGGTCGACGAAGCCATCGCCGGATACGCCAAAAACGTCTGGGTTTTTTTGGACGATAGGGGTTACGCTACGGTAGCAGACGACGGCCGGGGAATTCCGGTGGATATGAACCCCAAATATAAAGTTTCCGCTCTGGAATTAGCCATGACTCGCCTTCACGCCGGCGGCAAATTCGAAGAAACCGCTTACCAGGCATCCGGCGGACTGCACGGAGTCGGAGCATCAGCCGTCAACGCCCTTTCATCCCATATGCGGGTAATCGTCAAAAGGGATAATAAATATTGGACGCAGGAATATAAAATTGGCCATCCGCTATCACCCGTTAAACCAACTTCTTCTCCAGAAATTAAAAAATTATTTCCGTTTTTACCTCCTGCCTTTTTCACCCTGCCTTCCGGAACTGTTTCCAGTTTCATTCCCGACCCCGCCATTTTCAAAATAACCACTAAATGGAATCAGAATATAATCGCCGAGTTTATCCGGGAAAGATCATATCTGCTGGCTAAACTTAGCACCCATTTAGTTGATTTAGAACACGATACCGAAAGACATTTTTACTTTGAGGGCGGAATTAAAAGCTTGGTGGCGAAATTAAATCAAAATAAAAAACCTATACATGAAGTGATTTTTATTTCAGGGTCCATCAAAGACAAAAATACGCAGATTGGAGTTGAAGTCGCCCTGCAATATACCGATGTCTATTCGGAAACCATTGAAAGTTTTGCCAACGTGATTAAAACCGTCGACGGCGGCACCCACTTGACCGGTTTCAGAATGGCCCTGTCCAAAGCTTTTAAGGATTATATGCTTAAAAACGGCTATCTGAAAAACAACGCCAAGGGAAATGAAGAATTGACCGGAGAAGATCTCAGGGAAGGTTTGACCGCGGTAATCTTCGTTAAAATGTCCAGCAATGAAATTCAGTTTGAGTCCCAAACCAAAGCAAAACTTAATAATCCCGAAGCCCAATCGGCCGTATATCAGGTTGTCAGAGAAAAACTGGATGAATATCTGGAAGAACACCCTCAAGAAGGTAGAAAAATCACCGAAAAAGTTCTGTTGGCAGCCAGAGCCAGAATAGCGGCCAGAGCCGCCAAAGAAGCTGTCATCCGTAAAGGCGCGCTGGAAGGCGCAAGTTTACCCGGTAAATTAGCCGATTGCCAGGAAAGGGATCCGGCTAAATCAGAGCTTTTCGTAGTTGAAGGAGACTCTGCCGGAGGCTCGGCAAAACAGGGGAGAGACCGGCGTTTCCAGGCCATTCTGCCGATGTGGGGGAAAGTTTTGAATACCGAAAGGGCCAGATTGGACAAAATAATTGAATACCAGGCTTTAAAAGAATTGCTGATTGCCCTAGGAGCGGGGATAGGGGAGGAATTTAAAATCGAAAAGTTAAGATACCACCGGATCGTTTTAATGGCCGACGCCGACGTTGACGGCGAACATATCACCACTTTAAACTTAACTTTCTTTTACCGCCATCTGCCGGAAATAATTAAAAACGGTTACTTGTTTATCGCCCAGCCGCCTCTTTATAAAATTCTGCATAAATTCAAAAACATTTATGTCTATACCGACAATGAACTAAACAGCAAGGTCGAAGCAATTAAGGCCGACGATAAGGATGCTAATATAGTCATCCAGCGGTTCAAAGGATTGGGAGAAATGAACGCTGAACAACTATGGGAAACGACGATGGACCCCAAAAACCGTATCCTGAAACAGGTGATGAGTGACGACGCCCAAAAAGCCGATTTAGTTTTTGAAACATTGATGGGAGCCGATGTCCCGCCGCGGCGAAAATTTATTCAAACGCACGCGAAATTAGCAACACTGGATATATGAGCGATCCGAATTATCCGAATTCTATTCGTAGCATTCGGATGAATTCGTAGATTAGGATAGCATTGAGATCGGGGGTGAAAACATGGCAGACTTAAATAATCTAAAATTCTTTATCGAAATTCCGGCCGGTTCGTCCGTAAAATACGAGGTTGACGAGAAAACCGGCGAACTGGTGGCCGACCGGTTTCTGTTCACTTCCGAAGTGTATCCGGCTAATTACGGATCTATCAAAGGAACTAAAGCTGAAGACGGAGACCCGGCTGACATCGTCCTTTTGTCCAGCCAAGCTGTCGTTCCGGGGTGTGTTATCAAGGGCAAGGTTATCGGAATGCTAGAGATGGAAGACGAAGAGGGGATTGATCATAAATTCGTCGGTGTTCCTTTAGCTAAAGTCGATCCGATTTACGGAGTTTGGGAAAATATTTCCGATATTCCTGAAGCTCTCAAAAACCGGATCAGGCATTTCTTTGAAACCTATAAAACTCTGGAACCGGGGAAATGGGTCAAGATTAGAAATTGGATAGGGAAAGCAAAGGCGTTGAAGAAACTGGAGAAATGCTTAATTTAGTTCAGAACACTCAGAATACTCTGATAGCCAGAAATTCAGACAATCAGATTATCTGAAAATCCGACTCTCCGAGTATCCGATTATCCGGATTTCTGAGTTTTCCGAGTGTTTCGAAAAGATTGTATGGATAACAGTTCAATCATAGATCAACTCACCAAAACCGATTACGGCTTAGTCAAATCCGTGGCTATCACTACCGAGATGGAACGATCATACCTGGACTACGCCATGAGCGTTATAGTGGCCCGGGCCCTGCCGGATGTCCGCGACGGCCTAAAGCCGGTCCATCGCCGGATTCTGTATACGATGAAAGGCCTGGGGCTGACCAAAGGCTCGACATACAAAAAAACCGCCAGAATTGTCGGAGAAGTTTTGGGGAAATATCACCCCCACGGAGATATGGCGGTATATGACGCCCTGGTCCGGTTAGCCCAGGATTTCTCGATGAGATACAGGCTGGTGGACGGCCAGGGAAATTTCGGATCAATCGACGGTGATCCGCCGGCCGCCATGCGTTATACCGAAGCCAGAATGGAACGAATCACCGCTGAAATTTTGGCAGATTTAGAAAAAGAAACCGTGGATTTTATGGATAACTTCGACGGCAGCCAAAGAGAACCGACGGTCTTGCCGGCAAAAGTTCCCAATCTGTTATTGATGGGGTCTGACGGAATCGCGGTCGGGATGGCGACTAAAATTCCGCCCCACAATTTAACCGAGGTTTGCGACGCAATACACGAGTTAATCGAGAAGGGAAGTATTCAGAAAACTCAAAGTGTACCGGAAATATCCCAACTCGAGACTGCAGATCCATCGCTAATTGCCGGTGATTTCTCTTCCGAAGCCAGTATCTCGGATTTGCTACAGTTTGTCAAAGGTCCGGATTTTCCGACAGGCGGAATCATCTATGACGCCCAAATCATTGCCGATGTTTATTCGACCGGCCGCGGCAGTATTGTCGTCCGCGGGGTAGCCGCCATCGAAGAAACCAGGCAAGGCAGATTCCAGATAATCATTACCCAAATCCCTTATCAGGTTAATAAAGCCAGATTAGTGGCCAAAATCGCCGATTTAGTCAAACAAAAACGGATTGAAGGCATAGCCGATCTGCGGGATGAATCTGACCGCGACGGATTAAGAATTGCCGTGGATTTAAAAAAGGATTCTGTCCCCAAAGCCATCCTCAACCAACTTTACAAATACACTGAATTGCAGACAACTTTTCCGGCCAATATTGTCGCCCTGACCTCTCATGGAATTCCGCAACTGATGAATTTAAAAACAATTTTATCGGAATTCGTCAGGCACCGCCAAGTCGTAGTCGTCCGCCGCAGCCAATTTGACCTGAAAGCAGCCAAAGCCCGCAATCATATCCTGGAAGGTTTGCTGAAAGCCATTGATATTTTAGACGAAGTCATAAGCGCAATCAGAAAATCCAAAGATGCCGATGAGGCCAAATTAAGTTTAATCAGCAAATTCGGATTTTCCGAACTCCAGGCCATCGCTATTTTGGAAATGCAGTTAAAGAAACTGGCCGCCCTGGAACGACAGAAATTAGTCGCCGAGTACGAAAGCATCAAGCAAATGATCTTGAAATTAACCGCTCTGCTGTCTGACCCCAAAAATATTTTGGCGGAAATCATTTCAGAAATGAATTATCTAAAAGGAACCTACGCAGACGGCCGCAAAACCAGAGTGATTAAAGGAAAAATCGGCGAGTTTTCGGACTTGGATCTGGTACCGCAGGAAGAGGTTATCATCATCATCACTGAAACTGGATATATCAAGAGAATGCCGTCTGACATTTACCGCTCCCAGCGCCGCGGCGGCAAAGGGGTTAAAGGCATGGAAACCAAAGAAGAAGACGCTATTTCTACCATCCTGACCGCCAATACTCATGACGATATTCTTTTCTTCACCAATTTGGGCAAGGTTTACCGCCTAAAGGCTTACGAACTTCCGTCAGGCGGCAGACTAGCCAAGGGCCAAGCGATTGTCAATTTATTGAATTTATCACAAGATGAATCTATTAGGTCCACTCTGACAATTTCTAAAGACAGCCAGACAAAATTCATCGTGGCCGCTACCAAACACGGATTAATCAAAAAAACTTCCATTAGCCAATACGCCAATATCAAAAGTTCCGGCCTGATCGCCATAGATTTGAGAGACGGAGACGAATTAGTAAAAGTGATGGCTTCTTCCAACGATGACCATATTCTACTAGCGACATATAACGGTAAAGCCATCAGGTTTTCGGAAAAAGACGTCCGATCGACCGGCCGGGATACCCAAGGAGTTAAAGGCATAGAAATGTCCAAAACCGACCAACTGTTATCAATGACAGTTCTGCCGTCCTCGACTATTAGCTCGCCGGATAAACGCCGCAAGGTTTTCCGTGAATTGTTGGTAGTCACCGAAAAGGGGATTGGGAAACGGACCGCTATCACCGAATATCCGGTCCAAAACCGCGGCGGACAAGGAGTAAAAGTGGCTGTCATAAACGATAAAACCGGTAATGTCGCCGCCGCTATTCTAGCTACCGATTTAGACGAATTCATAGTCATTACCACCTCCAAAGCCCAAGCCATAAAACTGCCGTTGAAAAACATTCCGGTCTTAAAGCGCCCAACCCAAGGAGTTATCCTAGTCAGATTGTCAGACAAAACAGATTTCGTCGCCGCCGTAGCTACGATTGAGAAAGAAGACTAACCTCAATGAAGCCAATTGAATTATTTCGACAAATTTGCTCTTTTTCCAGATCCGGACGAACAATAGATAATTTGCGATTACAGCGGGAGAAGCTTGGCTGAAAAATTAGTTGCATATCCCGGAATCACGGCCATGGCGGCATATGATATTTTGTTTGCCCTCAATGATAATCAAAAAGCGGCCAGTCTGTTAACCACGATGGCAGTCGATCACGGAACAGAAAGTGTGACCAATTATCTCTGGACGGTAAATAGGTTAAGAGAAAAAGATCAAGCTCCAAAAGATGAATTAGCAACTTTCCGGCAGTTTTGCGCTCAAGCTGGTTTTGATTTTTTCGAAGTTTGCGTGGCTGATGTTGCCGAAACAATAGTTTCCGATGCAATTTCTTCGGCGGTAAAACTTCACGTCGACAGAATTTCCTAAACTTACTTATTTCCGCTGAGCGCCCGTTACACTCAAACAGCCTAAATATTAACCAATATCATCATGTAGATTGACTCTGCTATAGCAAATCAAATCTACATGGTTTTTAAACTGTAAATATTTATATTCCTTAACACCAAATCTTCAATTCTTTTATCATGCTGTAAATAGGGGAGTAATTTCTTATTTGTCAGTTCAAAAGCTTTTTTTCCCGGCCAGTCAACCGGCAAAAGTTCTTCCGGCAATTGAGGATCTGATTTTAATATAGACAAATATTCCAAAAATAAGAATGGAGCCTTTTCCAGCGGGAAGTCTCCAGAAACACTTTGAACATATGATAGATAATCAACTGAAATTGATTCCAAATCGTAAACTTTGGATATTAACTCTTTTACCGACATTTCTCCGATATGTCCATCTACTCCCATTTTAGAGACAATCACTTCTCCTCTGAACTGTCTTTTTTCTATTTCACTCCTAACTAATCTGGTTGGATCAAACGGAGACACATAAACAGAATCCTGCAGTTTCCCATATCCCTGATCAAGTAAAAATCGGCGAAATATCTCCCGATCCTTTTTCCTTTTTTCGCTCACATCATAAGTTATCAACCATAAAGATCCTGACCATTTAGGCCACCGTTTTATCTTGGGCAATATTTCGTTTAATTTATTAAATCCAGCGCTGGTCAATCCATCATCGCCATCTATCAATCCATCTCTTTTAGCCAAACGCAAAACATTCCTAAGCTTTAATCTCAATTGAGGATATTCCTTGAGCAAAATCTTTAAAGGCTCCAAATTAACTCTTCCCTTAGAAGTATTCATACTGCTTAAAATATATCCGCCCGCAAAACATACCAAAAAGAGGGTAATGTCAACCAGATTTCCACAAACTCCCAGACTGATTTCTTTCACCAGCCGATGCGTATCGCGAATTGACTTTTCTCTATTCATTTTCGAATTATCCTAACCTTGCATTTAACGTCCATTAACATCCATTCTAATTATTCAATATTCTAGAATATGTAGTTTTACTATGCTATAGCAGAGTTATTCTACATATTATAATTTTCGTTTTGCATATTAAGTTTTCCTCTTATCTGTTCCCACTATGGGCCCGCTGGTGGACTTCTCTTAATTCCCTGTTAGTGACGTGAGTGTAAATTTGGGTGGTGGCAATATTTTTATGCCCTAATAATTCTTGAACGGCCCTCAGATCCGCTCCGCCCTGGAGTAAATCCGTGGCGAACGAATGACGCAAACCATGTGGAGTAATTTTAATCGGGACTCCGGATTTAAGCCGGTAATATTCCACCAGCCTTTGGACCGAACGGGGAGTCAGGCGCATTTCTTCATCCGGCGTAACCACTTCCGGTTTTTTACCGCCCACCCGGATAAATACCGGCCGGTAATGATCTTTTCTTTTGTCAAAATATTTATTTATCCATTCTATGGCTCTTTTCGACAAATAAACCACCCTGGCTCTGCCGCCTTTACCGATGACTGAAAACTCGCCCCGGTCCAGATTAATCTTGTCACGGTTCAATTTAACCAATTCCGACACTCTTAGGCCGGTTGAAAAAAGCGTTTCCAAAAGGGCTCTGTCCCGCAAGTCTTTAAGCTTGGTTCCATCGGCACAGGGACGTACCGTCTGGTACATCCCACGGCCGGGTATAAGACTATGACCGGCACGGCCGGGTGCAGAATTGTACCCGGCAGAATTTAATAAATCGCTGACTTGACTTGGGAGTAAGAAAGACAATTCCCGGCTACGGCTTTTGGGAACATCAATGTTTTCCGGGCTAAGAGCCGGAATACTCATTTTTGAACACCATTTCAACAGACTCCTTAAAGCAATGGCGTGATACCCTTGGGTTACCAACGACATCTGCGAACCTCTGCGGCCTTTTTGTCTTCCCAGCCACAAACGAAACTTCCTGATCTTCTCCAAGTCGATATCCGCCACTCGGCTCCCCGGGAATTCATTTGATAACCATTTAGCAAATCGCATCAACCAAAAACGGTAGTTCCTAACAGTTAATAACGATAGACCGCGCTCTACTTCCAGATGTTCTAAAAAATCACTGATCAATCCAGCAATTTCTTTTAAATTATTATCACTCATGCCTCAAGCTTGCTAATGGTGGTCTTCAACAAATAAATATTGATATATAAACCTAATGATACATATTTTACTTATTAAATACGCCTGACGCTTCCCTCCGTGTGAAAATATTTCGCGTAATGTTTCACAGGGAGTCTCCGACAGAGTAGGGGAGCCATTCGAAATTTTTCCTGCGAAGCAGGACCCTGCTCCGCAGGGCAATTTTAAACTTAACTCTTAACCTACATTAATTAAGATTAGCAGAATATTATTTTAATGTCAACATTGTGCGACAATGCTTTCGTAAATTCTAAGACGATAGAAGATAGAAAGATGGAAGATAGGGTTAGAAGATTGAAAATAGAAAATGGAAACTATCTATCTTCTATTTTCGATATTCAATCACCACCTTTTATTTTCCACCATCTATCGTCTATAAGGTATGGGCTTTCAAAAACCGGCCTCGTAGAATGCCCCTAGAAAGCTTTCTGGGGATAATAGATGGGGTTATATAAATACCTTTAAAAATTCGGGTAACTTTTGGAGCGGCTAAAATTAGCTGACCTTGAGAATTGTTGGGGGACAAAACAATTTTATCGTTCCCGCGAAGGCCGGAATCTATATAAATAGTTCCGCCAAAGGCGGAAAATGACATCTTTGCCACTTCTCCGGACAATATTGGAATAACGTCGTAAAAGATATATTGTGCGACTATATAGATTGGTCTCCCACTCTGATCGCGGGGAAGTATAGTTTCAGAACCTATATTCTCTTGTCATTCCGTGCTTGACATGGAATCCGTTTGTCATTCCTGGCTCGTCTGCCCGCCTCTGGAGGGACCCGGAATCTATATAATTGGAAGATCCCAATCCCTCTTCGGGTTTTTTCTGTCATCCTACATACCAGTTATCCACATCCTGATATCATTATCAAACTATATCAACTATCACTTTTCCATCCCGACTGCCAGCTTGTGAAAATATAATGATATATCCGTGAAAAGTTGATTTATGAGCCTCCTATCCTCTACTCTAGATTCTGTTATTAACGATATGTAACCAGTAACGCGGCTAGAAATACGATTATCCCCACCCAGACATATTCCTGAATCGTTTTAGAAAATAATCTTTCTTGCAAATCTTGTTGCATCAATCCCAAAGTCACGTAGAAGTAGCCGGAAACCAGTATGGCCGCTACCAAAGGCGTCATCGGCAGAAACCCGATAAACATCGTTATCTCTCCCCCAACTATCGATAAAACCGCCGAATACAACCAAATTTTAGAGGGATCACTTTTTTGAATAGTCGCGGACCACAATCCTTTTATAAATAAAGGCCATAAAATTACAGCTACCATTATCCCGTTAGCCCAAAATGATAACCTTAATCCTAATACCGTCCCGATTAAAAAAACAGCGGTTATAATCGTCAAAAGAAAACCAACAGCGTGAGCCGCCCGGACTAACTGGATGGTTCGGTTAGCCGCAACGGCGTAAATATTTTCCGTTAGTAACAAAGCGTACATCCCCACTCCGAACAAAGACAACAGAATCGACCGCGAAAAAATATTGACCGGCAACAAGAAGTAAAATAATCCGACTGAAGCCGGATATAGGGCCGGCAAAATCATCAATGTGAACCAGTTAATGCCTTTAAGGTCGGAGTACAAAGCCCAAACAGATAAAAGGACTGAAACACCGGAAAAAAATATAATCGCCTCGTATCGCCGGTCCAAAGGAATAAACTGGAGTCCGATGAGTCCCAATGTTAATAAAAATGAAACTAGGGCGAATTTTTTTCGTTTGGACAATGAAAAACTTAATTGCTATATTGATAAATTGCTAGATTGCTTCGGTTAAACCTTAAAAATAAACAATCTAACAATCTAATCTCGCGAAGCGAGATCCTGCTCTGCAGGACAATCTAACAATTATTGAATCTGCGCATTATGTTTAACATCTTGGACATCTTCCTGTTCATCCAAAGCATCTAATAATAATCTGATTTTAAGTTCATCTTGAGGAGACAGTAGAATAGTATAGGAGGGGGCTCCGTCATTCCCTACAAAAACGTAAGCCACCGATCCGGGTTCTCCGGTTGACCCTTCATGAGTTTCAAAAATAGATTTGATTTCTGATTTAGTCCGATTCGGATTGTCTGTAACGGCAATAACCATAATCCCGACGCCGGCCGGCCCGTAGCCTTCGATCACCACCTCCGTCATCGCCCCGCTGCTGCCTTTGCCCAAACCTCTATCTACGGCTCGTTGAACATTTTCTTTAGGCAAATTTATGTCTCTGGCTTTCTCCAATATCATCCTTAACCTGGGATTGTCATTGGGATCTCCGGATTTACCCTCCTTGACCGCTTGAGTTATTGATCTGGCCAACAACGAAAAAGCCTTCCCCCTTTTAATATCAGCGGTCGCCTTTTGATTCTTAATTTTGGACCATTTTGAATGTCCGCTCATATAGTTTAGATTTCTTGAAGATGGATATTTTTGAAATTCTTGACCTCGATATCTTTGATTTATTGAATTTTTGATCAAGACATCAATGCTTCAAGAATTCAAGATCAAGGGTATCTATCCTCTATCTTCAAGCATTCTATTTACTATTTTATCACTATCAAAATATCCGCCCTTTCGTCAAAATCAGCTACAATTGGTTTTAAGTTTAACCAACCGGATATTTTCCGGACAGTTTCAGAGTTGGCTATAGATTTTTGCTTAATTGTTATTCCGGGAGTCCCCTCTCCGGAAGAAACCGACACCACCCGTAAACCCACGTGCTCCAACTGGCGGGCTAATTTACTTCCGGCATTAGTTTTTCCACTGGTATTTATGATAGCCACAGCCAAACCTTCATTTCGTAAAGATTCGATTTTAAACCATTCAGCCAACTGCAAAGACAAAGCTTCAGAATCGACTTCCATTAATTCTGTTCCGGCTGGATCGGTTATGATTCTGGCCACCATTGTCTCCCCGATATTTATTTTCAAAACTTGATTATCGTTTAAACCCTTAATAAAACGGATCAACTTAATCGTTTCCGTTAAAGACGTAAAATTAAACCTGCTTAATAATTTTAATTGACTGAAATAACCAGTGTTTTCTCCTTCATAGTCAGAAATTTCGGCCACAGAGTCAACCGGAACTTCCAACAATGCCCAACCGACCGATTTCAAAACATCCGGAGACTTCTCCAACTTGGACAATCTCCCCAAAGATCTGGCCTGCCACTTTCCTCTACCCACGGTCACGATGGTATTTCCCGGAACAGATATTTCCACTAATCGTTTCTCTGCCGCCCTTACCCCTAAAACCCAGATCTTTTCTCCGGACGCTACTACGACATTTATTGGTTCTTTGCCATTCCAACCGCGAAACCAGAAGAGAGCAAAGAGCAAAGAGCAAAGAGCAAAGAGCAATGCGGAAAACCAAAAAATAATTGCCTTTATTTTTGTTTTTTGATTCATCCTAACCATTTTCTCTTAACTTTCTCCAATTTATTCTCCGCGATCCCTTCCCGGATTTCCGACATCAACTTTTCCATGACGTATAAATTGTGAATGGTAGTTAAACGAAAAATCAACAGCTCTTTAGCCCAATATAAATGATGCAAATAACCCTTGCTATATCCACCTGAACATAGTTCACACTCGCAATTTTGGCTAAGAGGAGAATTGTCATTCTTAAATTCTTCTCTAACAACATTTAGCGTCCATCTGTTTAACAATTTCCCTCCGTCTTCAGGCAACATCAACAACCCTCCCCTTCTGGCTAGTCTGGTGGGAAAAGCGCAATCATAAGTATCAATTCCGTAACCGACAGTATTTAAAATATCGTCTATTCCGCCAATTCCCAATAAATGACTCGGCCTGTCTGCCGGGAGTATCGACATTATCCAGTCCAAAACCTCCAACATTTTTGACTTTGTAACCATGGCTCCGCCAATACCGTTTCCGAAAAAGTGATTATCGGCGACGAATTTTGCCGACTCAATCCGCAAATCTTCAAACGGCCCGCCCTGGACAACCCCATAAATTTCTTGAAACTTATTGTGAAGTTTACGAAACTTCACAAGGCTTCTTTCTTCCCAAAGATGCGTTCTATACATGCTATTCCTTGTATAGTCGCTGTCATGTATCGGAGATGTACACTCGTCCATGGCAAAAATCAGATCGGCCCCCAGTTTTCCCTGAATTTCAATTGATTTTTCTGGCGTCCATACGTGCAAACTGCCATCCACGTGAGATATAAAAGTAGCTTTTTCATCATCAACCACACATAACTTCTGTCTGGGGATAATTGACTTCGTTTTAACGGTTATTTGACGTTTTAATTCCTCTTCTTCCCGGGAATCATCCGCCAAAAAGTTAACAACTTTACCCACTCCATGTTCTATCGCCCACCCCAATGAGAATACTTGATATCCGCCGGAATCCGTCATCATCGGCCCATTCCAATTCATCATTTTATGCAGACCACCAAGACACTCTATAGTTTCTACTCCCGGCCTAAGATATAAATGATAAGTATTTGCCAAAACAACCTGGATTTTCAATTTCTGTAGATCATCGATGGAAACCGCTTTTACTGTAGCTTGAGTCCCGACAGGAACAAAAGCCGGGGTATCGATTGTTCCGCAAGGTGTATGGAGCTCTCCCAAACGGGCCTGACCCAGCTCTTTAACCACTTTGAAAGAAAAAACTGACATTTATTTATTATTCCACTACTTCTTCGGCTTCATAAGTGGTGTTGTTGTCCGTCGGGGAAGAACTTTGTCCGGCGGAGCGTCCAGCGGAACCCGATCTGGCTTCACCAGAGGATCCGGCCCCTACCACAAAACTTGAAGCTAAAGGAGAATGTGTTTTCTGCCAATAAGGAGTATTCGGGCTGATAATCTCATATAAAATATTTTGGCTGATAGCCATGGTAATAAGTTTGGCCGGAGTCTGGTAATAATCGGCTTTGAGCCCGGATAGGATCAGACTCTTGACAGGTTTAGATCCGGCCGGAACTTCTTTTTCTGTAGTACTCCACTGATCTGATGTGGAATAAGCTACATCTTTAACTCTGATTCTGGTAGTTTCTCCTGCTTTATTTTTCAAATAAAGCAAAGAATAGTGAGTGATATCATCCGGGGTTTGATCGGAAACTGCCAGCTCTCCGGGATATTTAAAGGAAAATCCGGCGCTGTCCTCATAAATTTGCTCGGACGCGCTGGATTCGGTTGGTACCGCCAAAGGAACCAATGAAGACGGTTTGGTTTCCGGCGAAACTAACGGAGTTTCCTGACGGTCGGTGGAAATAAAATAAGTGGCAACTGCAAAACCAATTGCCGAAGTCAAAACTATTATCCCTGAAATTATCCATCCCCTTTTTGACATAAGTTAAATTCTAATATAACATTATCAATACCAAATGAAAAGTTTAATGAATTCAAATTTCGCGCTTCCGTCATTCCGAATCCCGATGAAATCGGGGCTCTTCGACTTCGCTCAGGACTATGAGCTTGGGAATCTGGTTTCGAGATTGCCACGTCGTCTGCGGCTCCTCGCAATGACAACTGTTACAGTTTTCGTTTTTGGCATTTTGTTTATTTTACCAACTGCAGTTCAGGCCAAACGGAAATTGCCAGCGCTTAAATCTGCCTCTGCGGTTAAATCAACTTCTTCCAACGTCACGGTTAAAGTCAAATTCCGGTCTGACCGCAAAGGAGTAGTCCTTAATCTTGGCAATTTATCAGCCGCTTCCGGTGTCAGCTATGACTTGATTTACGATACCCGCGGAACTACTCAAAACGCCGGCGGGGCGGTTAAGATCTCCGGCGACACCAATACCGCCGAAGTAATTTTCGGCACCTGTTCCGCCGGCGTCTGCCGTTATGATTCCGGCATCACCAACGCCAAATTAACCGTTACCACCACCTTAAAAAACGGCCGGAAAGTCATCAAGCCCTTTAGGTTAAAGGTTTAAGATTCCTCAAAACTCCGTTTAAATCTGCCGGCAAATCGCAGACAACGGAAACTTTATTTTTTTTGACCGGATGACAAAACTCAATTTTGGCGGCGTGGAGAAAAATTCTGGGACACCATTTCCGGTCTTCAGGGGCTTTTTTGCCACCGTACTTTTCATCAGATACTAACGGATGGCCAAAATACTTAAAATGAACTCTGATTTGATGGGTCCGGCCGGTTTTGGGGAAAACCCGGAGAAGCGATAATTCAGATAAGGCCTGGCCTTTGGCGACAAAGGCCAGGCCTTTAAATATCCGCAGAACTTCGTAACCTGTTTCTGATATCCGGCCGCCGGCCGAGACAGTAAATCTATCCCGATCGTGATGTGATCTGACCAATGGGACTTTGATCGTCCCCTCTTTTGGCTCAACTAATCCATGAACCAAGGCCAAATATTCTTTTTTCACCTCCCGGGATTTAAACTGTCGTTGAAGTTCGGTAAACGCTTCCGGCGTCTTGGCGATTATCAGACATCCTGACGTCTCTTTGTCGAGCCTGTGGACAATCCCCGCCCGCAAATTTTGAAAATTATTTTCTAACCAATCCGCCACCGTCTTCGCCTCCATCGTCTCCACTCGATTAACTACCACCCCGGAGGGTTTATCGATAACCATTAAATATTCATCCTCAAAAAGAATTTTTATATCCATGTTAATCTTGTCATTTTCCTTCTTCTTTCTTTAATCATTGCCAACATCATCCATCCAATTCCAATCGTAATATACACATCCGCTAAATTAAACCACAGATTTCCAAGCTTAATCCAGTCGATTATTTTCCCATACATTAATCTGTCAAAAATATTTCCGGTTCCGCCGGCCAGTAAAATCATCTCTCCTGGTTTGAATCCGTCTTGATAAGCTAACAAAAACACGACCAAAAATATTCCCATTATCAGCCAGAACGGAATATTTTCGCCAATTCCAAAGGCTGCCCCGCTGTTAGACACCGCCCGTAAAAATTTTAAAGATAACAACTTTGAAATTTGATCCACAAAAACCAGGGAGACCGCGATAAATAACTTTTGCTTCACAATTTTTGGCCGGAGGGTTTTTTAGGCTTAATTTTAGTAGCCGGACGGCGGACAGTGGCGGCCTTTTTTTGGCAATTCATACACATTTCAGCGGTCGGGTTAATTGCCAGCCTATCGGTATCAATCAAATAGCCGCATTTTTCGCACAATCCATATTTTCCGATTTTAATTTTAGTCAAGGTTTTTCTAATATTGATCAACATCTTATCGACTTCCAATCGCAATGCTTCGCTCCTTTGGTGTCCGAATTGTTCTGCCGCTTCTTTCCCGATGTCAGCGTTATCGTCTACTCTCAACGAGTCGGCAAAAGGATCCTCACGCTTCAGCTCACTTTTACTCTTCATTAATTTCATTTGCTGGTGTTGCAAATATTCCCGCAATGGGGTTAGAAGTTTAGCCGGAAATTGAATTATTGATTTCATAAATTTAGCGTCTTTTTGATCTGGATTCCAACCGATGTTTTAAGCTGTTAATATCTGATTCCGGCACTCTCCCCGATCTTTTGTACCCCAGTATCATCATTGTTAGAATCCCGACAGCGGATAACACTCCCGAGAATACCATACCTTTAGTTTGCAACGCAACCCACGAAATTCCCAATACCTCAAGCCCCAGCCACACTGCCGAAACCAGTCCGGTCCTGACGGTGCTGCGATGGCCCTTAAACCAATTCCACAACCTATATTCTCTTTCTATCCAAACCAAAACTCCAAATCCCAAAATCCATATTCCGGCAGCCGGCAGCGAAAAAAACAAGAAGATTATCCCCTGCCAAAATATTAAAGACGGCAAAAAAACATCCCAGGTTTTCCAGACTTCCCATTGGCGCTTTACTCCAGCCAAATAAACCAAACCCATAAATGCTAAAAGCGCGGCCAAGCCGTTTAATCCGGGCAGAGCAAACACCGAAAACCACCTGATGATATTCCAACCGAATTCATTAAATCTGATGGCAATTTCAACGGCCCGTGAGGCTGCCAAAGCCCAAATAGCAGAAACAATATAAATGTCGAAAACTTCATCTTCCGGCAAATTTTCGCCTCTGGCTCTTAACCATAGATAATAACCGGAAACCAAAAATCCTAACGCAGTTGATATACCGAACAAAGTTATAGACACTGATTAGTAATTTTCAATTTACAATTTTTCCCGCAGAGCTGGACAATTTAAGCTCGACTGCGATATTCTCCATTTTCAGTATCGACTATTATTTTTTCTCCGGGGTGAATAAACAGCGGAACTTTGACGGTCAATCCTGTGGATAACTTAGCCGGTTTTAAGGTATTGCTGACAGTATCGCCTTTAACTCCCGGGTCGGTTTCCTTAACTTCCAATTCTATCGTCGGCGGCAAAATGATGCTGATCGGTTCGTCTTCAAAAAAAAGCGTCCAGACTTTTTGCCTTTTAGTTAAAAATTGAATCTCCCATTCTACTCTTTCTATCGGTATAGATATTTGTTCATCCTCTCCCGGCTTTGCCGAGGATCCCGCTTGGCCGGGTACCGGCCGGTACTCGGCTTCGCGGGAGAATACAGCCTCATCACGGGTCCGGTAAAGATAGATCAATTGGCGGCGCTGAACATCGGCCTCTTCCACCGTTTCAGAGCTTTGGAAAGAAATTTCCCTGGACGAACCGGTTTTAAGGTTCCTGGCTTTAACGGTGACTTTCCCCCTCCCCCGGCCTTTGAACGAATGCTCAAACTTGGCGACTTTCCAGGGCGCTTCTTCGTAAGAAAATACCGTCCCGTTGCGCAATTCATTAGCTGACAACATAAGTAATCTGATTTACTCTGCCATTCCAACGAAAGCCAGATACCGTACGGTAATCTGGCGAAAGCTGGAATCTATATAAATGGATTCCGGCAGAATGACAAATCCAAACTTCAAGTTATCTTACCACAAGAAGCTGGTAGAATATGAGTATAAATCGCCAGGGTGGTGAAATCGGTAAACACGCAGGTCTCAAAAACCTGTGAGTCTCAAAGCTCTTGCGGGTTCGATTCCCGCCCCTGGCACCAATTTTGTGGTATAATAATTTTTTATGCCTGTAGAAATAGAACCAGCGCCAAAATCGATAGCGTTAAGTGTGCCAATAAATGGTTTTAGAGGAAGATTAAGACCTGCACCTTCAGGTACTGTACCAGAAGGATTCGATGCTCACTTTGCTATAGGCGGCGTGAACTATACCGTGCATGACTATCGAGATCGACCCGGTCATACTCCAGGCGCACGAATTGGGGTAGATGGGGATGAATGGGATTTAGGACCGAGTAAAGATATAATAGAGGTAAATGGGGTCATTTTTCGTTGGAGGCTTTGTGGTATAATATAAGGAATGAATTCTGAAAGAAAAACTCTACGAATCGCGTTGGCGGCAGCGGCACTCGCTCTGCCTACAATAGCGTGCTTAGACAGTGCGGATAGTAACGGCGGAATAGATAGTCAAAACGCTGGCAGGTTCTTCGATTCTGTTGAACGTTTTCTCGATAGCGGCGCCGGTTTCATTCCTGTCGCGGGAGATAACTCTAAATCTCTAGCCACTCCCGTTTCGCGCTAATCATCAGCAATGGCTGGTTTTTGCATTGCTTTTAGCAGCCTAATCTTTATCTTTTTCCTTCACCGGCTTGGCTTTGGTTTCGCCCCTATCCGCTCCCCGCTCCACCCCGTAGAATCTGATTCTGTCGCCTCTAAAGAAAAGATTGATCCGACGTAGAGGGCCGTTGCGGTGTTTTTGGATATCTAAAATTAAATTTTCCTGATTTTCTTCGTCTTCGCGGTACAAAAACATCACCACGTCGGCATCCTGCTCGATCGCTCCGCTGTTATGCACAAAAATATCATTGGCCACGAAATTGTGCGATCCTTCAACCTGAAGATCATAAACATCTTCAGTTCCTTCAGATCTCACCGAAGAAATTTTGTCCCAATAAATTCCAGAATCCGCCAAATTCCAAATCTTTGAATCATCCAAGAAAACCGCCATTCTTCTTATTCTCTCTCGACTAATTCCTGACTTAAACAATGTTGAGCCGCAGTAAGACATTTTTAACAATTCAGCAAAGCCCCGCCAAGTTATTTTTTTAGCTTTACGCATCCGATCAATTATTGGCCACACCTGTTTGGGAATAATATCCAAGTTTGGATTGGGTTTGATTTTGGCTAATATCAATTTGGCTTTTTTTACTAGGTCAAATCTGTCGGCGAACCCTCCGATTTCTTGGATAAATTTTGTCTGCATCTCCCGGCTATCAACACAAACATGATATCCATCTCCAAATCCTTTTTTCCTGTTTATGTGAATATTTGACAAGATGCCGCATCTCAATAAAAGAGACTGGACATCTTTGGCAAATATTTTACTGGCCGTGGCGTAATAAATCTTTACCCGGATTTGATTTCCAGCAATCCACACGCATCCGTCAGTCGCCCATAAATGCCGTAAAAATAATTTGATATCGTCAAGCGGCAACAGAAATACATCGCCGGGTATAAATCTTTGCGGTGAACGCAATCCCCAAATACCCAAATCATCCAACCACTGCACCATGGGATTTCTATAATTCTTACTTACCCGTCGGACACTCGTAAAATATACTTGATACCAATTTCGTTTTTTCACTATTCTGGTGTTAACTGCAAATGAATTTTTGGCATCCATGCTCACCTGTTTCAGATTTTTCGAATTTACGGATGTATATTGCAAAATTCGTCTGGGAATAAAACTGCCGTCTCTTAACATGTGTCCCAAAAGTCTTATTTTGGCTTCGGTATCCAAAAGCTTGGGCCGGATTTTCGCATCAATTGGTAAATCGCGCGGGATGGCAATATATTCTCCTTCTTTAATCGTTTCTAACTTCTGCCATCCCAGCAAAGTATAAAACGGGTGATTCAAAGAGCAGCGGATTGTTCTGCCGGATTGGGTGGAAAGCGAATAAATCTTTTTCTGGCCGCTATTAATTGCCTCTTTGACTTTGCTAATTATTAATTTATTATCTTTACCCAAAGAAAACACTTTGAATCCGCTTTTACCAACCAAATTTTTTATTTTGCATAATTCACCGGTATCGGCCATGAGAATCAGAGTGTCTCCGGTCAAACACTCCCGCAAGTCCGCCAGTTGCGGTCTTTTTCTTTCCCGATGTTCGACAGCCCGGGACAATTGCGACAGCGCCAATATCGGCACCTTCAGTTCCCGGGCCAGATTTTTTAAACCTTGGCTGATTTCCGAAACTTCCTGAACCCGATTTTCCAGATTACGCGACCGGGCTAACTGCAAATAATCAACTATCAGAAGTTCCACCTGATGTTCTGACTTTAACCGCCGGGCTTTGGTCCTCATTTCCATAATAGATAGAGCTGGAGTATCGTCAATATAAAAAGGGGCGTCGGCCAAAATTCCAAAAGCCTCCGACAAGCGGTTAAAATCTTCGTCTTTGAATTTTCCTATCTTGAATTTCCAAGCGTCAATGTCCGCTTGAGCTACCAACATCCTGTCCACCATTTCCTCCTGGCTCATTTCCAAAGCAAAATAGCCGACCGGAACTTTACTGGTAACCGCGGCGTATTGGGCAATATTCAAAGCCAGAGTAGTTTTCCCGATTCCCGGCCGGGCGGCCAAAACCACTAAATTGCTTTTTTGCAGTCCGGCCAAAGCTCCATCCAATTCATTGTATCCGGTAGCCACTCCCCGCAGTCCCGACCCGGCTCTTTGAATTTCGTCCAACCGGTCAAAGCTTTCGGCCAAAGCGTCCTTAACCGAAATAAATCCCTGACGCATTTGCTGCTGGGATAATGAAAAGATTTTCTGCTCCGCCTCGTCTAAAATCTCGACTACTTCCCGGCTTTCGTCCAAAGCGGAAGTGGACATTTCCCCGGAAAGCCGGACCAATTCTCTTTTGGTAAAACAGTCTCTAACCAATTTGGCATAGCTGACGATATTGGCAGCCGTCGGAACCCCACTCACCAATTTAGCCAAATAGTCAGAACCCCCGATCTCCGTCAACTGCTTAAGCTTTTTAAGCTTATCGGAGACTGTCACCAAATCTATCGGGCTGCGCTCTTCATATAAGGCTAATTCAGCCGCGAAAATAGATTGATGCGACGGATCATAAAAGTGTTCAGCTCGTAAAAATTCGGCTACCTTAACGATGGCTTCGCTGTCCAGCAAAATCGCGCCCAATACTGATTTCTCGGCTTCTTCCGAATGAGGCGGAACTTTAAGAGAACTCATTGTTAGATTATTAGATTATTAGATTGTTAATTGGCGGACAGCAAACAATAGAACAATTTAGCAATATAGCAATTTATTATTATTTGAGAACTACCACTTCCATTTCTGCGGGTAAGCTTCCGGCCGTCAAAGACAATTTTTCTGCCGGAACAATTCCGGTCTTACCCATCTCTTTCAAGAACCCGTCTACCGTCGCTAGTAAGGCAAATTCCGAACTGTGCTTGTCAGTTCTGTAGTGCATGGGGATAATGACTGACGGCTCTATCGCTTCCGCTATTTCCACAGCCTGTTTAGACCCGATGGTATACTCCCCTCCGACCGGAACCATTAAAATGTCAATTGCCCCTAAAGAATTGATATCGGAATCGGAAAGGATGTGCCCCAAATCGCCCAAATGAGCGATGGCGATCCCTTCAATCCTAATTACCGAGATATTGTTTTTGCCCCTCAAGGCGCCATTTTCCGCGTCATGGAAAGACGGGTGAACTGAAACCGCGATATCCAGCAGCTCATATTCGCCGGGAGCGTCAATCACATATGGCTTGTCAATTCTAGCAGTCCCTGAAACCTGATCGACAGCAAAGTGGTCAAAATGATGGTGGGAAATTGTAACTATATCCGCTGAAACTTTAGGAAACGGGAAGCCTATTTTAGAAGAGAAAGGATCACAGACCACTATTCCGTTTTTTCCCCTGATTTTAAAACTCGAATGCCCTAAAAAAGTAATATCCATAGTAGATAGAATATATCATATGGTACACTACCAAATGCTCTTCAAGCAAAGCTCTATGAGAAAAGAATTTGTAGTCGCAATTTTCCTAGGGTTGATCGTCGGGTTATTGATAGTAGTCGGAATAGTCATAGCCAGACAGGCTCTAGAAAAGCATCAAGCCGGATCGGAAGGAACGGCTAACGGATCATCGCCGATTTCCACTTCTTTATCTACCGCTTCCCCCACCGCCACGCCTACCCCGCCAAAACATTCCGTAACAATTGACCAACCGGAAGATAATTCGGTGGTTTCATCAAGCGAATTGATGATTTCCGGTAAAACCACTCCGGAATCCACTCTGGCCATTGTGAGTGAAAAAAATGAATACTTCGCTTCATCTGATGAGGCCGGTCTTTTTTCTCAAAAAATTGAGCTTGTCACCGGAGTTAACGAGATCAAAATAGCTTCTCTGGCGCCAAATGAAGAACAAGCAGAAATTACTCTAACCGTGGTCTATACTACGGCAGAGTTTTAGGGGAACAAATGAACAAAATAAACAACTTTATTTCAGCTTATTCGTTTATTCGTTTATTCGTATTTATTTTTATTGTTATTTTTCCACCATCGTCTTTCGCCCAGACGGCTTCCCCTACCCCTTCTGCATCCCCCACCCCAGCAAAAGAAATTATTGAATCCGCCCAGGAAAGATTGAAAAAGGCTGTTCAGGAAAAATCCGATGAAGCCAAAAAAGTTTTGGGCGCCAAAAACAGAATTGCTTTAATTGGAAAAATTAAAGATATTACCAGTTCAGCCATCACTATTCAACTCAAAAGCGGGTCAACCAGAATGGCGGCTATAACCGATCAAACTGTGATATTGCGGAATGGGAAATCCGCCAAACCTAATGAATTGGCCATCGGAGATTTCATCATCGCCATGGGGTATGCTGACGTCCGCGACAGTCTCGACGCCAAAAGAGTAGTCGCTTCGACTATAGAACCCGAATCCCGCAAAACTAAAATTATTTGGGGGAAAGTTACTAAAATTAATCCGGATAAAAATACTTTTTCAATCACCACCAACCGGCCGGCGGAATTGGGAGGAACGGAAGCGATTGAACTTTCAGCAGTTAAAACAGCGGTTGACCTCACCAAGCTGAATTTGGAAAATAAAATTATAGTCATCACTATTCCGGGAAAAACCGATAAACAACAAGTAGCCAAAGCTGTTAAACTGGTTAAATGAATCGGCTTTTGACTCCAAACGACGCTGCGGCGTAGTAAATATGACCTATCCTGACGCCGAACATAAGACATTGTTTCGAGCTATTCTATAACTGAAATCACCGACCGAAACCAACGCGTTTTTCCGCGACCTATTGACAATCAGCGAGTTTGACGCTGCGGCAAAACGCTGGCAAATGGCTCAACTTCTGTGGACCACAGATCTTTCTTACAAACAAATCACCAAAAAACCGGCGGCTCGACGACTACCGTAACCCGCGTCGCCCACTGGCTGGATCAGGGAATGAACGGATATAAAACAATCCTTACCCGTCTTTTCGGTATTTCTAAAAGATCAAGTTAAATCAACCTTGTAAATTCGATATGCTATAGCATTGTCAATCTACATGATTTCCAAAGCCAAATTGATTATTGACAAGATTTTCAAAAGTGATGTATTGATAAATTAACGTATTAACATGATGAAACGAAGAATCGCTGACCATTTTTGCTGCCAACCTAAAACTCCACCACGAGCAAGTGTTGAAGTTTTGGGTGTTACCCCGCTAAAAAGCGGGGTTTTTAATGAAGAAACTATGAACAGAAAAATTAACCTTACCATTCTAAATCCCGGCAGGAATATCACCGCTTTAGTCAAAGGAATCAATAGGTTTTCTGATGAAAGAAAAATTATTAACGACAAAAATCATGGCCAAATTTTCAATGGTCGAACAAGTAGGATTTATTGACTATTCCCCTACTCGCCTGGTAATGGCAGGAGGAGAATTTTGCGGCAATGCCACCAGATGCGCGGCATTTTTAACCCTTAAAGGAAAACCGGGGAAGGTTAGCATTTCTGTTTCCGGGACAAACCAAAACTTAAAAGCCAGAATCGATCGACAAAGTATGGTCTGGGCTCAAATGCCCATATTAAAAAACCGCGATTACGTCAGAGAGGCCGGTGATTACCTTCATTGTAGCTCTCGAAGGAATCACCCAAGTAATTACTTATCGGCCCATAATAAGTAGTTCTAGAGAAGAAATTAAACTCCAAGGACTTAAAATCCTCAAAAAACTTGGCCTAACCCTCTCTGTTCCGGCTGCCGGAGTCATATTTGTTTCACGCGATAGCAACATATTGAGAATTGATCCTGTCGTTTGGGTCCGCGATATCAAAACTCTGTTTTACGAGACTGCCTGCGCCAGCGGAACCACGGCTGTTGCTCTGACAGAGTTTTTTAAACAATCAAAAAACACTCTTGAGATTCCTATTCTCCAACCATCTGGCAAAAAGCTGATTGCGAGAGTAAAGAATTTGAAACAAGAAGTCTCTGCGGAAATTGGTGGAAAAATAAAAATTCTTAAAAAGAATCTATTACTGAATATATGAAAATCAATATAGAACAAATCTCTCAATCATTTCTTAAGCGGCTAGAGCAGGATGAATTTTCTGCTCAAGCCATTATCGCTAGCCCAAACGACAAGGACTCGTTTAAAATCGCAGTGAGAAAAATCCGACAACAAACGGGGCTGCGTTATTCAAAAGAAATTATCAAGCGAGCGTTAAACGGCAGTGAAAAACCGCCAAAAATAAGTCCTGAGGTGGCAATATTTATCGATTGGCTTAAAAACCAGCGCCGGAGACGCTGGATTCTTGAGGCAGACGATACGCAACAAAACGAAAAACTTCTGGCAAAAGACCTGATGGAATTCTCGCAAGGTAAATCCACGGATTTCATCGTTTGGAACTGCCTCACGTTTGAATGGGAGCAAGATCTTCCGGGAAAATATCCAGTTTGCAAAGTCAAGAGCGAACCGGAAACATCTATTGTTCTTTTCAATCTTCCAAGAATCCAGAAGATGACAACAGAACTAGCTAAAATTGGCGATCCAGAAATTATTGTCATGATTCCATCAACCGAAGCGACCTCAGAAAGAGTTTGGAGATATGCGCAGACACGAGAAGAGCGGGAAACGATTGTTGACGAGGCCGTTGATAAGTTAAACCAGGCATTACCAAAACCAATCACTTGCCTGGTTTCCAAGCCCAACTGCCGGAAATCATAGCCGGAGAAGTTGAGTATTTTCAACAAATTGAAATAAAGGTTGACCCAAACGAAATCAAAGATTCTTCGATTAGATATTTCGGCATGTATGCCGGAGAAGGAAAGACTATAAAAGATATTAAAGATAACGACCAACAAGGAGTAGTTTTGGTAAATTTTGAAGAATTCCGCGTCGCTAAAACCATTCTTGCCGGTGCCCAAGGACAACTTTCTGTTATTACCCCAATTTCTGACCAAGAAATGACAGCGTATTACAAATGGAAAAATGAGATTCAAAAAAAGTAAATTACTTCAATTATTTAAATAATTGAAGTACTGCGATACAAAGATGAAAAATGACGGACGCTTTGAAAGTAGTGGAAAGTCGGCCGACTCCCCTATTCTCGCCGGGAAGTAAATATAAATATTCTGACGCTGGATATGTTTTACTGGCTTTAATTATTGAACAAGTTTCAATGATTACTTATCGGAAATTTTTAAAAAAAAATATTTTTTAGCCGCTAGAAATGAATAACTCCGATGTTCTAAATCAAACAAAACCGGAAATTAAAAATCTGGCATTAGGTTATAAATCACTGCCAAAAAATAAATTCAGGCTTTGTGATTATGATCCCTTGAATTATATTGTTGGAGACGAAGGAGTTTATTCCAACATCGAAGATATTGTCAAGTGGAGTCGGGCATGGGACGAAGAAACTCTGGTTAACCGGGAGAAATGGAAAATTTGGCAAAGCAGGATTCAGCTGGTTAATTAGAAAACGACTTAAAACAAAAGTTATCTATCAGAGCGGATCATGGGCCGGATTTAGAAACATTATCCTGAAAATTCCGCGGGAAAAACTTACAGTGGTTATTCTTTCTAACCGAACCGATTTAGGCAATGAAAAACAACGCATGTCTGCAGCCCTAGGGCTATTGTCAGCATCAAAGCTTTGATACAATGCAAACTATGAATACACCACAACTACTCAAAGGCTTCCGGGATTTTTATCCGCTGGAGATGGCGTTTCGGAATTGGCTGTATCGACAGTTTAAGTCTATCGCCGAAAGCTTTGGATTTGAAGAATACGAAGGGCCGATGTTGGAAACCCTTGATTTATATGCCGCTAAGTCCGGCGAAGAATTGGTAAAAAAACAGGCGTTTACTTTAACGGATAAATCTGGGAAAATTTTAGCGCTGCGGCCGGAAATGACACCGACTTTGGCGCGGATGGTAAGCAAGAAAGCCGGAAGCCTGGTTTTTCCGATCAAATGGTTTTCCTTTGGGCCGCGGTTTCGCTATGAAACTCCCCAGCGGGGACGGGGACGAGAATTTTTTCAATGCGATGTGGATATTTTGGGATTGGAAAATCCGGAGGTCGACGCCGAAGTAATTTCGGTAGCGGCAAAGATGTATCAAAGTCTAGGGTTATCCCCTACCGAAGTCAGAATTAAAATAAATGACAGGAAATATATCCGGGAGAAATTGGAGTTGATAGGTGCAGGTGATGAAAAAATGACGGCGATTTTTAAAGTTATTGACAAGAAATCAAAAGTTCCCGACGTCGTCTTCGACAAGATGCTAGGGCAAGAGGGCTTAAACCCGACTCAAACAAAACAATTGAAAAATATTCTTCAAGACAAACAAGGATATGTCAACTCCGAATGGCTATCGAAAATTCTATCTCTGGTGCAGACAATGGGGGTGGGAGAATTTGTCGAGTTTGATCCGACGATTGTCCGGGGGCTGGATTACTATACCCGGACAGTGTTTGAGGGTTGGGACATTAAGGGAGAGTTCAGATCTATCTGGGGGGGCGGCCGATATGACAATTTGACCGAAGAAATCGGCGGCAGGCAGAGAATTCCCGGAGTCGGCTTTGCGATGGGAGATATGGTCTTGGAAGAAATTCTTAAAGCCAACGGAAAGTATCCAAAATTGGAGACAATCAAAACCAAAGTTTTAGTTACCGTATTCGATCCGGATTTTTACCAGTCATCTCTTAAAGTGACAAACAATCTCCGTAAAGCAGGTATCAACGCGGAGGTTTATCTGGAGCCGGAAGCAAAATTGGATAAACAACTTAAATACGCAGACAGGAAGGGAATTCCGTACGTGGTGATTATCGGGCCGGAAGAAGCGGCAAAAAATGTGGTGACTCTAAAGAATATGAAGGAAAAAACGCAGAAGATAATTTCAATTGAAGAACTCCCTTCCCATGTCCCCTAAACGCAAACTCGCCTACCTATTATTGATCATCAATACCATCGTCTGGGGATTGGCAATTCCGATCGTCAAACCGGCCCTGTCGTTTACCGCTCCGGAAAGATTTCTGTTTTACCGGTTTTTGTTAGCCGCCATACTTACCCTTCCTTTTCTGGCGTTAAACTGGCAAAAATGGAGGTTGAATTTAAAAACCCTAGTAAAAATCAGCCTATTGGAGTTGATCGGAACCACTTTAATATTATGGATTTTGTATTATTCCCTCAAATTCACTTCGGCCGTTGAGGCCTCGCTGGTAGCCTCGGTTTCACCCCTATTTGTCACCTTGACCGGAATTTTTATATTAAAGGAAAAAGAAACCAAGAAAGAGTGGAAAGGACTGGCTTTAGCTCTGTTGGGAACATTGATTATCACCGTTGGACCATTAATAAACCAGGGTGGATATTTATCCGGCAACTTCCTGGGAAACGCCTTAATATTATTGCAAAACATCATCTGGGCTGGATATTTGGCAATGGCTAAAAAAACCTATCGGAAAACCTCCAAACTAGCCGTAACTATGATTAGTTTTTGGATAGGCGCTATAACTTTCTTCATTTTATCTTTGCCATCGGGAAATCCGTTGACGTTTTTGGGGCCTGAAATCCTGCAAACTCAAGTTCTGGGGCCGGTAATTTATATGGCGATTTTTGGATCCATCATCGGAGCGACTACTTATCTGGCCGGACAAAATTTAATCGAGATCTCGGAAGCATCATTATTTACCTACTTACAGCCTTTAATCGCCATCCCGGTCAGCCTGATATTTCTTCACGAGAGTCTGGCGCCGCTAACCATCTTGGGAATCATCCTGATTGGCATCGGAGTCCTGACCGGAGAAAAGAAATAGGGTCTGACAACACATTGGTTGCATATTGGCTTGTCAGGATACAATTAAAGTATCAGTGCCGACAAATAATAATAATAGAAAACCGATTCAACTGTTGCTCTTAACCAGTTTAATCTGGGGAATTAGTTTCCCGATCATAAAAGCCTCGCTGCAATTTTTACCGCCGCTTCCTCTGCTGTGGTATAGGTTGAGCATTGCCTCTTTAATCTTTGCGCCACTGGCCCTTTATAGCTGGAAAACTTCCGGGGAATATTTATCTTTCCGCAGAACTTTGCTGATAACTTTATTGGGGATTTCTGGCCCAATTGCCTCGCTAATCTTGCTTTATCTAGGTTTGAATTTAACCTATGCCAGCCGGGCGGTTTTGATCATGTCGTTAAACCCATTGATTACCGCGGTGATTTTAAATTGGTTTAACCGGCAAATTAATAAAGTTTCCCCGCCCGCATCGCTACGCGAAGCGTTGCGGGCAGACCCGGTCACTTTTGCAGCCGTGGCCGGATTAATAATCGTGATATTCGAACCCTTGTGGCTACAAGGCAGTTCGGATTACCCGCGATTTACCGGCAATTTGTTAGTTTTATCAGCCGGCATAGTTTGGGCGGTTTCTACATGGCTATCTAAAATCAAATACGCCAAAAATATTCAGCAGAATTCTCCGATCACTCTGATGGCATTGGCGTTTCTTGGCGGCACCATGGCCTTGGCGCCAATAATTTATTTTATTAATCCAAACTATATTTTGACGCCACTGTCATTTACCCTCACTCCCAAGATTTTGCTGTACGGAATCTTATATTTATCTTTAATTTCATCTGTCTTGGGCTTTATGGCATTTGAAGCCGCCGCCAAATTAGTTCGGCCTCTAATTGCCTCCCGCTTCCTTTATATGCAAGCCCTGTTTGGCATACCTGTTTCGATATTATTCCTGAAAGAACCTTTGAGCCTAGCCTTTCTGGCGGCAACTGGTATAATAATTCTCGGAGTGTTCAGAATGGAATTCTCCAAATCAAATTAATTGATTTCTTGAAGTTGGAAATTCTTGAATTTTTTGATTTTGATGTTTTTGAATTCTTGAATCAAGTTATCAAAAAGTCAAAAATTCAAGTTCAAAAATATCCGTCTTCTATCTTCAAGACATCGAATTCAAATTCATGAAAACCGATATTCATCCTCAATATTATCCGGAAGCGACGATAACTTGCGCTTGCGGAAATAAGTTTACCACCGGCTCGACTAAACCATCAATTCTAACCGATGTCTGTTCAGCTTGCCACCCGTTTTATACCGGCCAGATGAAATTCGTTGACGCCCAGGGAAGAGTGGAAAAATTTCAGGCTAAAATGACGGCTTCATCTTCATATAGAAAAAAACAAAAAAAGACTGCTTTCCGGTCCGACGTGTCCCAAAAAACTTTGAAGGAAATGTTGTCGGAAGCAAAGGGGCGATCCGAATAATCCGAATCAACATCCGAATTATCCGAATTTCACCATTCGGAACATTCGGATGAAATTCGTAGATTGGGATCGCGATAATTTCAATTGAACGATCTTCAGAATGAAATTTCACGACTAGAATTTGAAATCTCCCGCAATCGGCAATTGTTAAATGATCCGGAATTATCGGCTCTGGCCCAAGAAGAAATACAAAGATTGGAAGACCAAAAACGGGTTTTGGGGCAAAGCATTAACTTTCAACAATCCTCCAATCAACAATCAACAATTAATCCCGCGGAGCCCCGTACCGTCTGGTACAGGGCGAAGCGGGATACTCGGCAAAGCCGGGACAATCAGCAATTATTGTCCCGTTTCGCCACCATCGAAATCCGCCCCGGAGCCGGAGGAGATGAGGCTAAAATCTGGGTTGGAGACCTGGCGCGGATGTACAGCAGATTTTGCGATATTATTGGATTAAAAACCGTCGTTATAGACAACGGCATAATAAAAGTTGCCGGCGCGCCAAATTCAGAATTCAGAATTCAGAATTCAGAATCACAGGTTGGACCTTATGGCTTATTAAAATTCGAATCAGGCGTTCACCGGGTCCAGCGGATCCCCCAAACCGAATCCCACGGCCGGATACACACTTCGACCGCATCGGTAGTAGTTTTGCCGGAAATCACTCCCTTAGAAGTTGAAATCAAAGATAATGAATTGGCGTGGGCTTTTTCCCATTCCGGCGGACCAGGCGGTCAAAATGTAAATAAAGTCAGCACGGCTGTCCGGTTAACCCATATTCCCAGTGGTCTGGTTATTTCCGTCAGACAAGAAAGAACCCAACAACAAAATAAATCCATAGCTCTGGAGCTATTGCGGTCTAAATTGTGGGAAATAGAACAAGAAAAGACGCTTAAAACTTTAGAGCAGCAACGGACGACAGCGGTAGGTCGTGGAAGCAGAGCCGAAAAAATCCGAACCTACAACTTCCCGCAAAATAGAATTACCGACCATAGAATTAACAAGTCATGGCATAACCTCGATGTTGTTCTTGAGGGAGGTTTAGAAGAAATCATAAGTGAAGTGCAACAACTCCTTGACTGACTTTGCGAGCCCGCCAGAAATTGCAGCACGAGACGTGTTCGAATAGAACCTAAAGCCGAGTGCTAAAATTCGGCGGGCCCCAAAATAGAGTTACCGATCACCGGATCAATCGCTCTTGGCACAATTTGGAGGAAATTTTAGAAGGAAATATAGGCGATATTACCCAAACTTGCCAGCTGAAAATCCCAAAGGCTGCTACTCCGACTGCTGAAGCGTGACTCTAAAGTAACAAATTATTTGGCGTGGTAAAATAGGTATATGAATAAAATTTCAGAAAGAATATTGAGATTTAATGTTATTTTTCAGCCCGAGCCTGAAGGGGGTTATACTGTAGTTGTCCCCAGTTTGCAGGGTTGTGTGACATATGGCAGAACGTTGGATGAGGCCAGAAGAATGGCTATCGACGCCATTGGTGGATTTGTAGAATGTATGAGAGAAGACGGGGAAGAAATCCCCTCTGACGATCAATCCTTTTTGTCTGTTCTCGATTTTAGATTTCCTCAAGTAGCTGTTTGATACATGGGAAAACTTCCGGCCATCAAACCCAAAGAATTTATCCGTAAGTTGGAAAAATTGGGCTTTATTCTACAAAGGACCACCGGTAGCCATATGATTTTCAGACATCCAAAAACGAATCTTCGCGCCAATGTACCGTTTCATTTACGGGAAATTCCAGAAGGCACGCTATTTTCCATTCTTCGTGAAAGCAAAATCTCCAAAGAAGAATTAAATAGCTAAACGAAAACTAGCGATTATTTCGGAGAATTGAATTATTCCGACTGCTGAAGCGTCACTTTGAGGTTTTTAGTCTGGCCATCGCGCCATACTTCTATATCTATTGTATCCCCCACTTTGCGCTTGGCAATTTCCTTGGCCAGGCCTGAATCATCTTTGCCTTCAATTTTATTCCCGCCGATTTTGGTAATAATGTCTCCGTTCAATATCCCGCCATTATCAGCCGGAGATCCGGCTACCACGTCCTCCACGTATGCTCCTTGGGGAACATCATTTAAAATCGCCGCTTTTTGAGACACCATTCTATACCGAACTCCCAAGAACGGCCGCTCAAATTGGCCTGTTTTTTGGAAACTATCGACTACTTCTTTAACGGAATTGATCGGTAAAGCAAAACCTATATTTTGGCTGCCCTGGGCTACCGCTACATTGATGCCTATGACCTCGCCGGCGCTGTTCAGAAGCGGACCACCGGAGTTCCCGGGATTGATGGCCGCGTCGGTTTGGATTACATTGTCCAACTGTTCGGCGTTTCCCCCGAAAGGATCACCTGCCTGAATTCCCCGTCCCAACCCGGAAATCACGCCTGTGGTTACCGTATGCCTGAATTCTCCCAGGGCGGTGCCGATAGCGATCACGAACTGGCCGACTTTAAGATTCCCTGAATCTCCTAAGCGAATCGCCGTAACCGACATTCCGTCAACCTTTAAAATTGCAATATCATTGGTGGGATCACGGTAAATTTTATTAACCTGAAACTCTTTGTCGTCCTTGGTAATTACCCGGTATTTGCCATCGGTGCTGGAAACCACGTGTTTATTGGTGACCACTAATCCCCCGTCGATCACAAAACCTGTGCCGATATCCTGCTTAACTTGTTCTTTTCTGCCGGGACGATTAAATTCAAACAGTCCGAAAGGATCAATGAAAAATGGTTCCAATGTTTGTTTTTCCGCAGTGACGGAAACCGTGACCACGGAAGGACTGGCCTGTTCTGCGATATCAACCACTACCGATTCTTCCTTGAGCACTTTTTGTTCCAATATTTTCTGTTGAGAACCGGTTTTCCCCGAAACGAATTTAGATATAAACGGCAAATTATAAAGCCGATCCGTCAATGCTCCGCCGACGGCAGAAACGACAACGAGAACGCCAATAGCGAATCCGACAAAAAAACGTTTCATTTTTAACCTTTTAAACCTTTTTAACCTTTTACCAATACCTCCATCGCCTTCTTCATCTGATTATCCCACTTCTGATCCTTGCTCGCCTCCTGATCATAATCTATCTCGACATCAGGTTTCAATCCTTCATCATGAATCCAATTGCCGTTGGGCAATAACCATCTGGCGGTGGTGATATGCAATCCGGCTCCGCCGGTTAATTCCATGGCATCCTGAACCGTCCCCTTGCCAAAAGTGTTTTTGCCCACCAGTTCGCCTCGGTTCCGAGCTTGAATAGCGCCGGCGACAATTTCCGAAGCCGAAGCGCTACCTTCGTTGATCAAAACTATCAACGGCATATCAATCAATTTTCCCGGACGCTCGACATTGAACGGATGAGAAGTAATTTTACCTTTTTGTTCAACCACCGTCCCGTCGCGGAAAAATTCGGAGGAAATTGCAATAGCCGCTTCTAGATATCCACCGGGATTGTTCCGGACATCCAAAACCATTCCGCCAAAATTATCCTTTTTATCATTGGCGGTTTTAATAATTTTGTCTACCGCTTTATTCCACTCCGACACGGTACGATCCCCAAATCGAGACAACCTTATTACGGCCACTGTTTTTTTATTCACGGAATTATCGCCGTCTAAAGGCCAATCGACAAACTCGACTTCCACGCTTTTTACTAAAATGGTATCCCGCTTCAACGACACTTCAAAAGGTTTTTGCTTCCCCCTGAAAATAGTCAGGACCACCGGATCGCCTTTCTGGCCGCGAATGATATCCACCGCCTCCGGCAAAGTTATCCCATCCGTCTCCCGGTCAATCTCTTTTTTCTCGTCTTTAATCCTTAAAATAAAATCTCCGGCCTCAATTCCGGCCAGTTTAGCCGGAGTATCGTCTAAAGGGGCAATAACCACCAATCTGTCTTCTTTAAATCCCAACTGGATTCCCACTCCGCCGAATTCCCCCGCAAGCTCTTCTTTGGATTCTTCTTGTTTTTGAGGAGGCAAAAATACCGTATACGGGTCTCCCAAAGAAGCGGTTAAACCGGAGATAGCCCCGTAAAACATTTTTTGTTTGTTGACGGCGGCTTCATCTAAATATTCTTTTTCCAATTTATTCCACACTTCCCAAAATAAGCCAAAATTTATATCTTTATTCTCCGGAGGCAAAGCTTTATTGACAATTAGAATCTCTGGTTTCAAAGATTGCCATTTGATGGCAATCTCCCTTTGTCCAAACCAATACCCGATCCCTCCTGACAAAAGCAGGAAAGAACAGTAATAAATAGTCTTTCGAAGTCTTTGAAGCGTCACTTAAGCTATTGGTGTAAAAGGCATTAAAGCTAAATGTCTGGCTCTTTTTATGGCTGTAGCAAGTCTGTCTTGATGTTTCCGGCAAATTCCGGTCCTGTCTTTCCCTAAAATTTTCCCCCTGTCCGAAGTATACCTTTCCAGAGAGGAAATTACTTTATAATCCGGCTCAAACTTACCATTGCAAAATTGACATGCTTTTGGAACTTTTATTTTTCTGATTGGACGTCTTTGTCTTTTCATCATAAAAATAAGTTGATTAGAATGGAATATCCTCCGACGCCACTATCTCGTCTTCGGCTTTATTCCCGGATTGAACTTCCTCATCTGTTTCTGGTTGAACCGCTTTTTTCTTTGATGGTTTAGCTGATGGAGCTACCGGCATTGCGGGAACTCCAGCGCCGGCGGCAGTTCCCGACGGATTTAAAGCGATCATATTATCAATGACCACTTCGGTAGTCCGGCGCTTGGTTTTATCCTGGCCTTCCCATTCCCTGGTTTGCAATCTACCCTCGACATAAACTTTACGGCCTTTTTTGAGAATTTTAGAACAGACTTCGGCCAATTTAGCCCAAGCCACGCATCTGGTAAATTCAACTGCTTCTTGAGGTTGTCCAGCCTGATCCGTCCAATTGCGATTAGTGGCCACACTGAAAGTGGCTACGGCTGTCCCCTGCGGGGTATAACGCAATTCCGGATCAACGGTTAAATTTCCAATCAATAAAACTTTATTTAAACTTCTGGAACTCATTATTTTTTTATTAATAAATGCCGCAGGATATTTTTGTTCTGTTTAAGAGATTCCTCAAATTTGGCGCAGGTAAGAGGATTAAGGCCAACTTCCAGACTGGCATACCAACCGCTTTGTTCACCGGCAATAGTATAAGCCAAATCCCGCAATCCCATCTCGCCGGTTTTTTTTAATTCCCCGCCCAGTTTTTCTACTACCTTTTTAACTCCCCCAATAACTTCAAGGCGTTTTTCCGACTTGACCTTAGAGGAAACAATTACCACTAAATCATAATCCCGGAGTTCAATTGGTTGAGTTTCAACTTTAACAACTTTCTTTATTGTCTTGATTGTTTTTTTGAGTTTAGGCATAAAGATATTGTAACACAAAAAAACTTAAAAAATGGCTCGAATGTAACCATTTCACTTTTCATTTTGTGTCTATCCTCAACCTGCTGCTTAAGAGTTTCACCGGCTGTTGAATTTCGCTTTTCAGTTGAACTCCGATTGTGCGGCCCCCGCCGGAAATATTGACCCTAGCGCTGATTAGTTTAGCGTCGCCGGCGGCGTGAGATATCTCCGACTCAAGAAGCGGTCCGGCGTTTTTATCGTACAATCTGGCATAAACCTTCCCGGAAGCGCTTTGCAATTGACCTTCAAAATAGACCACTGTCACCTTGCCGAAATCGTTGATGTTAAATGTCACTTCGGCTCCGGGAAGGGTAACCCATTCTGTGCTAGTAGTTTCACCCGCGCCCAAAGACACATATTGAGTTTTTGGAGAGTTGCCGGACACGGTTTGGACTTTTTCTACCACTCTTTCTATAACCTGTTGTTTAGCCGGCTGGGACAAACCAGAAATAGTCGCCACCGCTTCGCTGACTAAATTTTTGACGCATTCACGATCACATTCTTCCGTCGCCATTAACGATTGACGATTAACGGTTAACGAACTCTTTATCACGCTATCCAACCTTTGTTCAACCACCGTCAACCTCCGCAGGACTTCAGAATTTTGACTGAACGTCCCCCATTGCAGCCAACCGACAACGGCAAAGCCCAGCAGCATTAAAACTAAACCGATTCGCTCAAGTGTTTCCCAATTCATTGTGTCGCGCTTTTTGAAAATTCCGTCTGTGATTTTGTTGACTGCGTGGCAAACGCGCTCCCCGGCCCTTTGGCAGTGCCCGGTTTAACCGGATTTAGAACTGCCGACCTGGCATCCTGTTCCCGCAATTGGAAAATTCTTTGTTCTTCTTTCTTTTTTTCTTCTTCCTCTTTT
This sequence comes from Candidatus Collierbacteria bacterium, assembly GCA_016183365.1. Lineage (GTDB taxonomy): Bacteria > Patescibacteriota > Microgenomatia > UBA1400 > JACPES01 > JACPES01. The sequence continues at coordinate 104,082 of JACPES010000002.1, read as the reverse complement.
TTGCGGCTTTCGACCTCATCTTCTTCTTTCATCCGCTTGTAATTATCATCCCATTTTTGGACTTGTTCCCGGTGAAATTTAACCGCTTCCTGCTCTTCGGCCTGTCTTTGAGCTAACCTTTGAGGATCGGCAGTTTGTCCCACGGAGTTAGATCCGGCTATGCCGGACTTCGGATCATTTTGACCAGATAATTGCTCAATCCCATTATCCCCTCCTATACTGTCATTTCCACCTGTCGCCAAATCTTTAAAGCCGGAAACTACATCTTGAACCTGATCACCCAATTTCTCAAAAGTATCCTGCAAAACCTGATTTCCTAACACCGGTTGAGGCATAAAAACCATACTATCATTAATGATAAAATTGGGCAAGCAGATATGAAACTTTATAATACTTTGACCCGAAAAATCGAAGAATTTACTCCACTTCATCCCCCTAAAGTCGGGATGTACACCTGCGGCCAGACGGTGTATGACTACACGCATATCGGCCATGGACGGAAATACGTCAATGACGATATCCTTCGTCGGTCCCTGTCGTATTTAGGTTTTGCTGTTACTCACGTCCAAAACGTAACTGACGTTGGACATCTCGTATCCGATGCCGATGAGGGTGAAGACAAACTTGAAAAGGGAGCAAAAAAATCCGGGAAAACTGTATGGGAAGTTGCAGATTTCTATACACAGCACTTTTACGATTCTCTCGACAAACTCAATATTCTCCGTCCGACCGTTATTTGCAAAGCCACCGAGCATATCACCGAGCAAATTGAGCTGATAAAAAAACTGATGGATAAGAATTTTGCCTACGATACTCCGGAAGCGATATATTTTGATATCAGCAAATTCTCCGATTACGGAAAATTGTTTGGCCAAAATCTCGATGAGAAACAGACCGTGCGCGACGATGTGCGAAAAGGCGAACACAAAAAACATCCGCTCGATTTTGCGCTATGGTTCAAGAAAGTCGGCCGGTTTGCCGATCACGCGATGCACTGGAAGAGCCCGTGGGGAGACGGATTCCCCGGCTGGCATATCGAATGTTCGGCAATGAGCATGAAATATCTGGGGAAAACGATTGATATTCATACCGGCGGCGAAGATCATATTTCGGTCCACCATCCAAACGAAATTGCCCAATCCGAGGCGGCCACCGGTAAACAATTTGTCAGATTCTGGGTCCATCACGCGTTTCTGATGGTGGATGGACGGAAGATGAGCAAAAGCCTGAATAACTTTTATCGGGTAGAAGATATAGAGGCCAAGGGTTTCGAGCCGCTGGCTTTGCGGTATTTGTATTTAACCACCCACTACCGGAAACAATTAAACTTTACCTGGGAAAGCTTGAACGCAGCCAAAGAAGGCTTGAATAATCTCCGCAAAATTTGCTGTGAAGTTTACGAAACTTCACACACCGGCCGCCAAACTTTATCTGAAGAAAAGCTGGCCAAAATTCAGGGCTATTCTGAACGATTTAAGGCAGCTATAGAAAACGATCTCCAGATGCCGGAAGCGTTGGCGATTGTCTGGGAAGTAGCTAAATCCAATATTCCTTCTTCGGATAAACACGATCTTATCGCCGATTTTGATCAGGTATTAGGATTGGATTTACTAAACCCCCAAAAAGGTTATACCTTAAAAGGTGTAACCTTTTTAGATCTTCCGGAAGATGTCCGTCAAATGATCAAATCCCGCGAGCAAGCCCGCAAAAATCAGGACTGGCAATTATCTGACCAGCTCCGGGATAAAATTCTTAAAGCCGGCTACAAAATCGAAGACTCTCCTAATGGTCCAAAGTTGTCAGCCGGAAATTTCAACTTTGCTAAAATGAAATCATGACCGACGCTCAAATTTAAGTACTTTTCGCCCGCTGGATGCCCTTTTAATACCAGGTATTTTAGTTCGCGGGCCAGCGGAAACCCCAGCAGATGGAGAGACTGGGATATTGGAATTAATGGACAAAATTCTATGAAGCGCGAATTATTATATCTAATCTTCTTGCGAAAAATAGCCCCGCATCCGGCCCAGAGCCTTCGCCTCAATCTGCCTCACTCTCTCCCGCGTAATCCCCATCTTCTTCCCCACTTCCTCCAAGGAAAAAGATTTTCCATCTTTTAACCCATATCGCAGTTGAAGTATCTTGACCTCTCTGGCAGGCAAGCTTGAGAAAACTTTTTCTATTCGCTCTCTTAACATTTTTTGGCTTGCCGCCTCATCTGGAGAGATCGAATCACCCGTAAGAAAATCTCCCAATTCAGTCTCGTCGTCATCTCCGCCGATAGGTTCTTCCAAGGATAGCGGGTGACGGACAATTTCCATCAGTCTCTCCACCCTCTTAACACTTATTCCCAATGCTTGTGCTAATTCTTCCTGATGTGGATCCCGTCCCAAGTTCTGAGACAGCCGATCTGACACCTTTGCTAATCTGCTTATTTGATAAATCTTACCCACGGGGATTCGGATAGTCCGGGCCTGGTCGGCGATAGCCCGGGTAACAGCCTGACGAATCCACCAAGTAACATGGGTGGCAAATCTATTCCCCCGCCTGTAATTAAACTTTTTAGTCCCCCGAATAAGCCCGATATTCCCTTCTTGGATCAGGTCGAGCAAAGGCACTCCGCGGCCCATATGCTTTTTAGCAATATGAATAACCAGCCTGGTATTTGCCTTTATCAAATGATCTTCGGCCTCCCCTCCATCATTAATTATTATTTGAAGCTGGTTCTTTTTTTCCATACCCAAGTTGCCTTCGGCCATCTTTTTACGAGCATATTCAGCTTCTTTCATTCTCTTGGCCAAGTCTATCTCCTCCTGGGCCGTCAGCAAGGGAGTCCGGCCCGCCTGTTTAATATAAATTTCCACTCCATCCCTTTCATCCCCCACATCTTCAATATCCCCCACATCCTCCTCCGCCCCGTCTTCCTCCCGGGCTTCATTTCCCTCGGACATTAACTCACCGACCACCGCAATCGGAAAAGCCGAAATTATCATATCTATGTTATCATCGCTCAAACCGTCTCCAGATTCCGTTTCTAATCTTGATCCCATATCCGCAACATTCTAACTTCCCAGTCAAGCTATTACAACTAAATTGCCCGCAAGATTCTATGCTTGGATTCAAATAGAAGTTTGTTGCCTTTGATTTTGACCAGATGTTGGGATTGGATCGAAGATTTAATTTAACCTTTTAATTTTCTAGCCATTTCAACCATTCTTATTTCTGTTTCTTCCAGTCTTTGTTTTCTCTCATGTCTTTCTCTAAAAGCTCGCGAAGATAGACCGCACGTGGAGTACGTTTATACTTGGCAACCCAATCAAGATACTGCTGGATATTGGGAGAAATAAAGAAATTGAAACGAACGTCCTGCTGATCTGTTGCATACTCTAACGCGTCTTTGAGTAATGTTCCGAGTTCGTTAATTTGATATTCCAGAACTTGCAGTTTTTCGTCGATAACGCTGTCAAAAATGTACGGATTTTTACCCTTAACGTAGAGGGCAATCACCGGTTTACCCTTGTGGAGCGAGACCGCGATTTCGTGTCCGATGCCGGTACTAGGATAGGAAACTTCGAAGACATTAATATCGGCCGCGGCAATTGATTTCATTAAGTCTTCGTAATATTTTTCAGCTTGTTGTTGAGACGCTTGGACCACTTTGGTGATCTCTCCGGTTTTGACCGGGGCGGAAATAATGGTATGACCCAGCTTTTCCAACTGGTCGATTATGGCCAGATAATTTGACTTGTATAATTTTTTTCCGGTGAGAGAGGCATTAAAAAATATTTTCATTCTAGTACCCCCTTCTTCCTTCCATCGCCTGTTTTAGGGTTGATTCATCGGCGTATTGGATGTCGCCGCCGGTGGGCATTCCTTGGCCGAGACGAGTGATTTTTAGCTCATGGTTCATGGCTCGTAACTCGTTGATTTTATTTTTCAGATACAACGCCGTGGCTTCGCCTTCCATCGTCGGATTCAACCCCAGGACAATTTCGCGTATTTTATCATTTTTCAGCCTCTCAAGCAGTTCTTTAATAAACAATTCATCCGGCCCGATGTTCTCCAAAGGCGAGATCAAGCCGTGGAGGACGTGATAAACTCCGCCGAACACCCCGGCCCGTTCTACCACAAAAACATCCAAAGGATGTTCAACCACCATTAAAACCGAATCGTCCCGGCCGGAATCGGCGCAAATCGGACACGGATCAACTTCTGCAACATTTTGACAAACAGAACATTGGACTGTCCCGCGCTTCAATTCGGCAACGGCTTTGGAAAATTCATCCAAAACATTTTGGGGGACGTGTAAAAGGTAAAAAGTTAAGCGTTGAGCGGTTTTGGGGCCGATGCCGGGAAGCCTTTCGAACTGATTGGTAAGATCGGAGATAGCTCTGGGAATTCGCAATTATTAGGTGATTTATGAATAATGATTTATGATTTACGAATAATACATTTCTTAAATTTTTTTATCTTTCATTCATAATTCATAATTTATAAATCGTAAATCAGGTTATTGCATTTCCGCCGCGATCTCTTTTAGTTTTTCTGCCGCCATCTTTTGAGATTGCTTAATCGCGTCATTTAAAGCATCTATCGCGTCCTGGGATGAATAACCCTGAACCGAAAATTCCAAAATTTTCTGGTCCCCGGAGATAACCACCTTGACATCGCCTTTTTCGACCGCGATCTGCTTGCCCTGCAGAGCTTGTTGCATTTTCATTGCCTGCTGGCGCATCTTGTTTAAATCGCCTAGAGACTGTAAAGGATTATTCATGATAAAAACATTTCTTCTGCTGAAACGCTTAATTCTTCTTCAACCGCCACAATATTATCATCTAGAGAGTTATTTTTCAATGTTTCAACTGTTTTGTCAGCCAAACGGTACCTCAATTGAACCGGAGTTCCATAAATATCTTTGGCCGTCTGTTCAATAATCTGGCTGAATCGGTCTAAATTTAATTGCTCCATATGGAATTTATAAGCGGTTTCGACAATCACGGCCGAGCCTTCCACCTCTACCGGCCGACATAAAGACAGCAACGTAACGATGCCATGATTCTTTTTTCTGACTTCAGTCAGCAACTGAGGCCACTGACTTCTAAAAGTATCAAGATTAATGGATGATGAATGATGGATAATGGATGATTCTTTATTTATGTCGGTTTTTTCGGATGGACCCAGATTTTTCTTCTTAGAAAAATCTGTTGGTACATCCGAACCCCGAAGTTGCGCTCCACGGGAGCGCGAGGCTGGAAGCCTCTGGCTCGTGGCAAGCATACTTTGGGGCCCCTCAACCTCTCCGCTTTTCCTTCCCATCCCCAATTCAATCGCCGCAATCTCCAAAGGCAAATGCGGCAGAACGGAATATTTTAAGGTTCTGATTTTTATTTCCAAAACTTTAGCCACCGTCAACAATCTGGCGTCAAAACTTTTAAGCAACCGCTTTCTGACTTCTTCCAGAATTTCTTTGGCAAATGCCATTATGTCCCCGCCGGAAGATAGCAATTTTTCTACCGCTTGGAGTGCTATTGTAGTTTTCCCGGCAACCACCGCCTCAACATAATCATTTACCAAACTATCCAACGAAACTCCGATTACGGAATTTACTGCCGATATATCAATTTTATTTGATCCTGATATTTCGGCGGCTTCTTCTAAAATCGTTTGGGCCTCCCTGAAACTGCCATCGGCCGATTTAGCTATTCTTTCCAAAGCTTCCGCGGTTATTCCCAATTTTTCGCTCCTTGCAGATCTTTTAACCGAATCGATGATTTCCTGATTAGCGGCTTTATCAAATTTAACTTCGACACAACGGCTGATAACGGTTTTGGGGAGTTTTTGCGGTTCAGTGGTGCACAGAAAAAAGATGACGTGTTCCGGCGGTTCTTCCAAAGTTTTTAAGAGGGCGTTAAACGCTTCCGCGGTCAACATGTGGACTTCATCGATAATGTAGACTTTCCGTTTTCCCGATAGCGGAGACAGACCGACTTTTTCCCGCAATTCCCGAACGTCGTCAATCCCGCGGTTGCTGGCCCCGTCCATTTCGATAATATCAATTCCCTCGGCTCCGGCTAAACGGGCCAGAATTCTGGCCGCCGAAGTTTTTCCGACTCCGCGGGGACCGGAAAACAAATAAGCGTGGCCGAATTTACCCGTTTTGATTATCCCCGACAACCTGTCTCTGACTTTAACCAAATCCAATTCTTCCACAGTTTTGGGGCGATATTTTAGATAGAATGTCATCTGCGTCGGTTATCGGTTTTCTGTTTTCGGTTTTCAGTTACAAGTTTATCAGTTTTCGGTTCGCCTGTTTTGAAACTGGCAGACTGAAAACCGGTTAACTAAAATCTGATAACCGAGAACCGAGAACTGATAACTTTCAGTCGTGGTGTTCTCCCATCAAATGTCTGATTCCATGACAAACAAGTTCAGCTATAACTTTGTCCACTATTCTGTTAGTCCTGATAGCCATAGTCATCGCTTCCGGAAAACTGACCGCGATGTCGCCTAATCTGATTAATCCGTCCGGTCCGGGATTACGGTCTTCCAAGGGAAAAGACAAAACGTCTGTTTTTTCATCCAATTGCCGGAACTTCCGGTTCAATTCTTTAATTTTGCGGTTTCCCATCATGGTAACTTCGATGAATACTTGATCGGCCTCGTTAAAGCCAAATTCTTTCAAAAGCGAGATTACTTCCTGCCTTAGATATTTGCGGTCTACCGGATACCGGCTATCTCCGAAAATATCGATTTTCACGACCTGCCTCCGAATTTTCCGCCACCCCGCCGGTTGGCGGCTAGACGCTCTTTCCGGACTGTCGAAGGCTTTTTATAGAACCTCCTCTCTTTAGCCTCTTCCACAATGTTTTCTTTCATTACTTGTTTTTTGAATCTCATTAAAAGCGACCTGATGTCTTCGTCTCCATGCGCTTTGACTACTGTTGCCATATTGAAACACCTCCCCTCGCGATACTAATCCACGAATTCATACGAATGATACGAATATTCGTGTTATTCGTATGCTAATTCGTGTTATTCGTATCGCATATTGTCGTTATTCGCATCGCTTTAAGTATCTTTACTTTACCTCATTCACTTTTCTCCCGATAATATTTTGATTATTTCATTCAGAGTCAATTTTGTCGGCCTCATAGCCGGATTTGCCCGGCTGCCATTTAACAATAACTTTTTGCTGGCGTGCAGAAACCAATCAGCCTCTCTATCCCCGGCCATCACCGCTAAATGAATTTCAGTTAAATCAACTTGACTGTCGGGATGGCCGTATATCCTGACATTGCCTCTTTTGGGATCCTTGACCGCCACCACCGAAAAACCCATCCTTTCGGCCAAACGGTGAACCATATCGTTGCCTGTTTCTACCCCCACCGACTTCCCCCACCTGCAATTGAATTTTACTCCAGTTGCAATCTCCTCGCTGGCCGAGATCTTTTCTCTCATTCCTGCCAAAATTCCATCCAAAGCCGTCATCCCGAAATCCACCAATTCCTGATTTTGCAATCGGCCGTATCTGGTCTTTAATCCGTCCAAAATCATTTCCAGCATAAACTCCCATCTGTCCGAAACCGGATTCGGCCAAGACCGTTCCTCGGCGTGGTCCATGCTCCTGATGATTTCCGCCATTCTTTCCAACGCCTTCAAAGTTATTTTGTCCTTGATATAATTTTTTTCTTCTATCTCGACTAAAACTTTTATCGCCGCGCAAACTTTTTTGTCTCCGGTAGTGTGGTGGTCAAATTTCCCCAAACCGGTATCCATATGGATAATTTCGGGATCGTTGTCCGGAGGATCGCTGTTTAGAGTCTTCCCGGCTGGAACAAATTTAATCTCCGCCTTGTCCCATCCCGGGAAAAACCGTTTAACCAGCCAAACCGAAGAAATCGCGTCTTGGTCTGGATTGATATGAGTGACAATAGTTTTCATAACGATAGCATTGATTTATGAATAATGATTTATGATTTACGAAAAAAACATTTTCTGTATTATGGATTTCGGATTCATAAATCTTAAATCGTAAATCACTAAACTTTTAGTTTTGAAATCAACTGATCAACAGTCAATTCTTCTGTCAGACTCGAATTTCTTGCCTTCAGCTCCACCTTATCCCCCAGCCTCTCGCTCACCACCACTCTCCACGGAATTCCGATCAAATCGGCGTCGGCAAATTTTACTCCGGCCGAAACATAATCCCGGTCGTCCCATAAAACTTCAATTCCGGCTTGTTCTAATTGCTTACATATTCCTTCTGCTTTTTTCTTTACTCCATACTCCTTACTCCCTACTTCTACGACGTGCGCATCGTAAGGCGCCACCGCTTCCGGCCAAACAATCCCCTTCTTATCATGATATTTTTCCACAATCGCCGCCATGGTCCGGCCAATCCCAATCCCGTAACAACCCATATAATATGGTTTTTCTTTTCCGTCTTCGTCAATAAAATTAGCCCCTTTCATCAGCTTTGTATAGTGATATCCCAGTTGAAAAATATTCCCAACTTCAATCCCCCGTTTTTCCACCAATTTAGATTTCCCATCTTCGGTGGAAAACCCGGATTGGGCCATGGCGATGTCCGCCTCAATGTCAACGGTGTAATCGCGGTCAATGTTCATATTGACGGCGTCACGGTGGAGACCATTGGCGCCGCCGTAAGCGTTGCGGATAGTTCTTAGGGATGGATCGCCGATAATTTTGACTTTGCCTTTTAAGCCAACCGGAGAGATAAAGCCGGGTTCAGAGCCAAGGGCGTGGATTTCTTCAGCTGTAGCATGGCGAAGATGATGACAGCCGGCAGCGTGAGCGAGTTTGATCTCATTGACGTCCAGATCTCCCCTAATGACCGCCAAAATTAAATTTCCATTTTCGTCAACCGCCATAAAATCTTTGATTTGCTGCCATAAGGGAAGCCCATGAAGTTTGACGCCGTCTTGCATGGTGGTGCCGCGGACAGCTTTTATCTCGCGATAAGGTTTTAATTGTTCGCCAATGTTTTTGTCATCCCGTTTGAATTTGGCGACATCGGCGTGAACCGAATATTTTCCGTCTTCGGACACAAAAAATCTGCTCTCCCCGATCGGAGATTCCGCCTGATATTCATGGCAATATTCGCCGCCGATGTAGCCATTGTCGGCTTCGACTTTAAGCGTTTCTAATCCTAACCTCTTAAAAATTTTGGTATAAGTTTCGGCCATCTGCCGATAAGTTTTTTTAAATTCTGTTTCGTCGCGGTCAAACGAATAGGCGTCTTTCATCACGAATTCCCGGACCCGCAATAATCCGCCCCTGGCCCGGATTTCATCCCGGAATTTAGTGGAAAACTGATAAATATTAAACGGCAGATCCCGATAACTTAATTTAAGATTGCGGACTAAATCCACAAACATTTCCTCGGCCGTTCCCCCTAAAGCGAATTGGAATTCCCGGCCGTCTTTAATGGTCATCAATTCAAACCCGACCGAAGCCGTCCGGTTGGTTTCCTGCCATAAGTGTAAAGGTTGAAGAACCGGCACAATCATCTCCTGACCGCCAATTCGGTCCATTTCTTCCCTGACTATTTTGGCAATTTTTTGATGCGCCCGCCAACCCAGAGGCAAAAAATAATATCTTCCGGCGGTAGACTCACGGATAAATCCGCTTTTATACAATAATTTATGGCTGTCGAAAATCGCATCCGCCGGGGCGTTCCTGACCGTTTTTCCTACCAATTTAGAATATCTCATATATTTCCTGTCTATCATACCATCAAAACGATACCAGCCCAACCAATAACTAAAAAAGCGTGAAGCTAACTAAATCTACAGCGCTGAAGCACGATAATGTTCTGGATGAATTTTTTCAAGCTCCGCCAATCTAACCTCGAATTGTCTTTCTGTTTGATGTTTTCCCTGTAAATCATCAAATATGGCTTCAAGTATTTTTTGAGTCGAGTCTTTAAATTCGATCATCTCCCCTTTGAATTTGTACATCTCCCCTTTGAATTCATACATTTCCTGTTTGAATTCATACATTTCCTGTTTGAATTCACGGAATTCTCCTCTGAAATCACCGAATTCATTTTTAAGAGGCCTTAGTTTATCGTCGATGCTCCGATCAAAGATTTTTTCAACAGCAGTTATTATTTTATTTACATCTTTTGTTGTCAACATAAATTAATGATAGCAAATAGGTTCCTCCTGTCAATGGTTATAATCAAATAATGAAAAATTTTATAGTTCCGAAAACAGAAAAATATACCTGCAGTCATTGTGGAAAAATTATAATTGGCGGCAGATATAATAATCACTGCCCTCATTGTCTATGGAGCAAACATTTGGACGATCAAATTCCCGGCGACAGAGCTTCAAAATGTAAATCGTTAATGGAGCCAAGCGGAGTAGTCCAGAAAAACGGTAAATGGAGAATCGTCCACCAATGTTTGAGTTGCAAAAAAGATACCGTAGTCGACAGCTCGCCCGAAGATAATTCTGATTTAATCATTGAACTATCTCAAAGACCATTGTCCGATAATTATCTGAAATAATGTCAAAACTCAAATCCATCGCCATACTCTCGGTCCATACTTGCCCTGTCGCGGCTTTGGGCGGGAAAAAAACCGGCGGGATGAATGTTTATGTCCGGGATTTAGCCAGAGAATTAGGCCACAAAGGTATAAAAGTGGATATTTTCACCCGCTGCGAATCGCTGGATTCACCGGAAGTCAGACGCCTGGGACCGAATGTCAATGTTATTCACATTCCGTCAGGTCCTTCCAAAACCTTGGCGCCGCTGGAAATTTTTTCTTTTCTTCCCGAATTTACCGCCAATGTTATGAACTTCAAACGCCAACACCAAACCAACTATGATTTAATCCACTCCCATTATTGGCTATCGGGATTAGTGGGATTGAAATTAAAAACTGCCTGGAAAATCCCGCTGGTTCAAACATTTCATACTCTAGGATTAATCAAGCAGCGTTTTCTGCCCGGCCTGACTGAACCCCTAGCCCGAATTTCCGCCGAAAAACAACTTGTAAAAAAAGTTGACCTGATTGTGGCTTTTACTGCCGATGAAGTTGATCATCTGCAGAATTTATACGGAGCGGATCCTGAAATAATTACCGTCATCCCGCCCGGAGTGGATGTCAATCGCTTCCGTCCGATTCCCGGTTTGGCGGCTAAAACAAAAATCAAAATCCCCCAGAGTCGGAGATTGATTTTATTTGTCGGCCGGCTGGATCCAGTTAAGCGCGTCGAAGTATTGCTTTCGGCTTTTAAGCAAATTGTCGACAAAACGATTGAACTGGTGATTATCGGCGGCGAATCCGGGGATGAAAATTTAGGCCGATTAAAATTATTGGCGGAGAATTTAAAAATTTCCGGCCGCGTCAAGTTTTTGGGGCAGCAAGATCAAAAGATCCTGCCTTTTTATTATTCCGCGGCCGAATTGACTATCGTCCCCTCAAGCTACGAATCTTTTGGTCTGGTGGCCATGGAGTCAATGGCTTGCGGCACGCCTGTCGTGGCTTCCAAAGTGGGCGGATTGGCAGTCCTGATTGCCGATGGTCAAACCGGATTTTCAATTCACCCTAATCAAATCAGACCGCTAACTAAAGCCGTCTCGTTGCTTTTGAAAAATCGAAAACTCAGGCAAGAAATGGGACTGGCCGCCCGCCGGGCGGCATAAGAAAGGGATTCCAGATGAAAGCTGTTCCGGGAAAAGAAGCGTTGCCTATCCCCAGATCCCGTTGACTGCTGACCTTGCCGGCTCCGTTTAATTCGGCATCGGCGGCGACAGAGCCGTAAATCACCAATTGCTTGTCGATCTGGACTCCGGTGGTGCCGCCAGTGAAATTTCCATTGGCAAAGAAAGCTCCGACCAGATTGGCGTCGGCGGCGGCCGGAGACGCGACGACGCTGTTCCTCACATCCGGATCAACACTGATATCGCCGGAGGCGATAACCGCCAGAAAATTGCTGTTTCCGGTAAAATACGATATATGACCGAATCAAATACTGGGCATACAAGAGAAAATGAATTTTCTCAACCACCTTCAGAATTACTTTCCAAAATTCAACTTTTACAAACGGTTAGAAAATTAAAGACGTTGACCGGGATTCCAATTTATGAGAAAGCACATATCGAAATAATCAAACAAGATCCGCTGAATTTATATCCAATCGCGCTGTACGCTCTTAACAAAACGCTTGAGAGAATTCGTTCGACTCAGGCTAAACTAGCAAGTTTTGGTTGGGATGTTTTTAATCTCAATTGCGCCGTTTCTTTCACTCCTAGAGAATTGGGGTTAAAAATTATTATTTCTCCCCCAATTGTTGAATGGAGTGAATCAGATCGTGTCCCGCTTGTTGTTGACGGACTTCACCGTACCCTACTCGCTTTTTTAGAGAAAAAACAGATAAACTGCATATACATTGAAGGTGTCGACCCAAGTTTAGTTCCGATTAGTTTTCCGGCATCATGGGATCAGATTGAAATTATTGAAAACCCGCCAAGTGATCCAGTAGAAAGAAGAATATTAAGACCAGGAATTAATATTTACAGTCCTGAGGTTTCCACTCGCTATCGGGATTACTCGCCGCTTGGAAGTTTAGGGCGGCGGCCCATGGAATGAAACACATGCTATAGTCATATTTCGATCTCCAAAATATAAAATACTTAACCATGCGTAAACCGTCCTACTATCTCGAACTCCGAAAGTTCATTGGAAATGACCTCCTGGTATATCCTGTCGTCGCGACCTGTATCAAAAACTCGAAAAATGAAATTCTTCTTGTCAGGAAACGCAAATCGGGCATCTGGGGATTTCCTGCCGGCGGCGTGGAACCGGATGAAACAATATTTCAGGCTCTGAAACGAGAGATTAAAGAAGAAATCAATGCAGATATCGTACCAATGAGACTTATTGCCATTTACTCGACTCCGGAATTCGATTTTACATACCCAAACGGAAACAAAATTCATCCAATTATTTTTTTCTTCGAATGCGAGATTTTAAATATCAAGAAGTTTCATTCCAACAAAGAGATCAAAGAAGCTAGTTACTTTTCTCTTGATTATCTGCCCAAGATGTTGCCCTGCTGTATTCAAAAAGCAAAAGATTGTCAGTTATACAGAAAAGACGTCATAATTCGGTAGTTCGCTAACGCCTTCCGTGGTACACGAAAATCTCTTGACTTTAACAATTTTGTTTGTGATAGCTGTTTCTACTTCGTGCGATTTCAATTCTAACTGTTCATTTACTTGAGGGTTATACGGGGGATTTGGTACGCCAATGAACGTCGCCACCGATTCACCAATATTTTTTAAAGCAATAAAATATCCGGGTTCCGTAATCGTTCGATAGGGTGCAGAATCGGCATCTATCTTATAAACGAATAACTCTTGCGTAAATAGATTCAGCATGTGTACTTCTGCTTTTCCGCCAACAAGAGTATAGGTGCTCGTTCGTAACAGATGACCGTGATATCCCTTCATTTTTCCAGGGGAAACAGTTGTCATATAAACAGTCGTTTCACTTGAACGGTTTCCTTCCACGGCATTTTTTTGTATCTCTTGGTAATTTTTGGCAACCTCAACTACTACTCCGTTATTTTCTCCCATAGCATCTTTAGTTGGGATAATTCTACACGGTTCGACAAGCGGCCGCCTCATCGGTCGAGGCATTTCTGCAAATTCTGGTTTTTGAAATAATTGCTCTGTTTCCAGCATATTAGTATTATAACATTTATGGTTTATGGCATGACCCAACCGCCATTAACGTCGAGTGATTGACCGGTAATATACCTTGAAAGCGGCAACGCTAAAAACAAAGCGACATCAGCAATTTCTGCTGCTTCCGCAATCGATCCAAGGAGTATTTTCCTTTCTATATCCATTCTCTGAGATTTACTCCAGCCAGAAGTTAAATCTGTCGAAACAGCCCCAGGCAAAATTGCATTTACAAGGATATTATCCTCTGCCAAGCTGACCGCTAACCCCTTAGTGAAACCCAATACTCCGGCTTTCGCTGCCGTATACGCCACCTTGCGGGTACCAATTCTTGCGGCAATGGAAGAAATATTGATGATGGATGCGTTTTCGCGAGTTGGCTTATTTAACAACAGAGGAAGCATGCAACTCGTGACATAAAACATGCTATTTAGATTGATGTCGACGACTTGTTTCCACTCTCCGGCTGTCATTGTTTTTATCCCGGAATGAATCGATGCCGAGCCTGCATTATTAACTAAAATGTTGACACGTTGATAAATGCGTTTAATCTCGAGAGCTATTTCATTCAATCGATCGGAGTTAGTGACGTCACCCTGAAAATAGTTAAATATAATCCTGTGTTCATCAAAAAATGCCTTCGAGGAAGCGTAATGGTCCGGGTTACGGGAAATTCCAATAATATTGGCACCATTCAGCCCAAAGGTCTTAGCTATCGCTAAGCCGATTCCTCGCATGCCGCCGGTTATGACAGCAACTTTCCCTTGAAGCAATTTATCTGAATGAACGCTGTTTTCTGTAGACTCAATTTGTTGTTTCATAATAGTCCTTCGCGCATCGAAAGCCGGTTGCAAAATTCGAAAACCCCGGGTCAATAGACATCCGCTCATTACAGCGGACCTGATATCTAAAGTTCATCCATGAACCGCCTCTCATCGACTTGTATTTGCCAAATAAAAACTCGTACATCTCGTCATATTTTCTGCCATTGTCATATCTATAGTAATTATCCTGCAAAATTTCATAGACATTCCCGGATAAATCATAGATTCCAAAACAACTGCCGTTTTGTGAAAAATGGCCAACAGGAGTAGTCTTTGGCATACCACCGCTAAGCAAACATTCTTCAGCCCACCACTTTTTCCAAACCGCCAGGTCTTTGATCTCTATTCCAGCCCAATATTCAGCTGAATTAGTTCTTTTTGAATCCCACTCATCTCCCCACGGCCATCTCATATCCTGATCGCCTTTTGCTGCGCGCTCCCATTCCGCTTCAGTTGGTAGTCTCTTCCCTGCCCATTTCGCATACACCTGCGCATCATAATAAGAAATATGAACCACCGGATGATCTAGTCTATCAAGAATCGTAGAACCGTTGCCGATTGGGTACTTCCAATACGCTCTACCTATTTCTTTCCACCCTTGCTCTGCATAGATATGACTAAATCCCCGAAGCTCGGCGAGTGTTATATAACTTGTGCTCTCGACAAATTCGTTAAATTGAACGTTGGTAACGGGAAAAGTATCAATAAAATAAGCCGGAACCTCTATTTTTCTCTGTGGGATTTCGTCTTCATACCATGATCGGTCGTGATGATAAAACTCACCGATTATCCAATCTATTTCTTTGTCAGTACTGCCTAGGCGTACGAAACCATTTGGGATTAATGTCATCTCCGGTAGAGTTGATATTTCGCAATTCGTCATTCCCGATTCTAGATGTAAAGACATTTGAGAAAGAAGTATACCACAAACTAAATAAGAAAGGGATTCCAGATGAAAGCTGTTCCGGGAAAAGAAGCGTTGCCTATCCCCAGATCCCGTTGACTGCTGACCTTGCCGGCTCCGTTTAATTCGGCATCGGCGGCGACAGAGCCGTAAATCACCAATTGCTTGTCGGTCTGGACTCCGGTGGTGCCGCCAGTGAAATTTCCATTGGCAAAGAAAGCTCCGACTAAATTGGCGTCGGCCGCGGTTGGATTGGCTTTGGAAGTGGCATTACCAACCGTAGGATCAACCGTTATATTGCCGGAAGCGATAATTGCCAAAAACGCCCCATTGGATAAAGTAATGCTGGTATTTATAGTCACGTCGCCCTGGACAAAGATCGCTCTGGAACCGCCCAAATTCCCCCACGATCCGGAAATAACATAATTGCCGGATTTGCGGTAAACCCCGGCGGCCGGAGGATTGGCGCCGTCGCCGGGATCGGTGGACGGATTGCCGGCTCTTAACCACATGGCCTGATAGCCGTATTTCCAGGCGCCGGCGGATAATTGGTCGGTGAAGTTCCACGAAGGCTGAGAAGATAGGGAACCTGCACCAAAACTGACTGTGGAACCTGAATTTTTAGTCAAAGCTCCGGGGCCGTCACCAGCAAAATCGGCCATGAATACATCTCCCGAAGGCGCATTGCTGATTAAGTTTCCCTGGACATGAGCTGAACCCCCAAAAACTTTGAGCCACCTGGGCCTGATTTGGCTGACGAAGAAATCCCAACCGGAATTATCCCCTCCGGCCACACTGGCGCTGGCGTATTGGCAGCCGGTGGGACAAGTACATTGGTATTCCGGATCCATATTCTGCAAAATAATAGTTTTGGCCCCGACTTCCAAGACCTGATTCACCTGATATGTTCCGTTTCCCTCCACCGGACCTTCCCGGGCATCCGGATTTACCAAGACTTTAACGCTACCCCCGCCCGGTTTCAGCGGAGCCACATATGGACCAATGCATTTGTTTAGCCCTCCGGCTGCCCCTGTCGGATCATCGTAAACCGTCCCGGAAACAGTAATAGTGGAGTCATTCACGGTTACCGTAGTCGTGGCTGACGCTGTCAATCCGTTTCTGGTTACAAAAACCATAGCCGTGTATGTGCCGGCAGGAGAGTAGTCACAACCATTTAACCAAGTATACGGGTCGGTAAGGGTGCTGATCACGTCTCGATCCCACGACCCGTTATTGGTGCAGTCAAACTGGTAATGGATGTTCCCCGTGGCCGTTCCGTCCACGTCCGCGGTCAAGTCGACGTCGTTCAAAGGAGCGATTCCCGAAGCCGGAGAGGCGGACAAAGTTACGGTTAACGTTATATGTGCCGACTGAAGAGTAGTCACAACCATTTAACCAAGTATATGGGTCGTCTGGTATATAACCAGTGTTACGGTCATACCCGTCACTTCTGCAGTCAAACTGGTAACGGATGTTCCCTGTGGCCGTTCCGCCCACGTCCGCGGTCAAGTCGACATTGTTCAAAGGAGCGATTCCCGAAGCCGGAGAGGCGGACAAAGTCACGGTTAACGTGGGCACATTCACGGTTATGGTAGTCGTGGCTGACGTTGTCAATCCGTTTCTGGTTACAAAAACTCTAGCCGTATATGTGCCGGCTGAAGGATAGTCGCAGCTATTTACTCCTGCCCCCCCCCAAGTATATGGGTCGGTGGTGTTGGTCACGTCATGATCCCACGACCCGTTATTGGTGCAGTCAAACTGGTAACGGATGTTCCCCGTGGCCGTTCCGCCCACGTTCGCGGTCAAGTCGACGTCGTTCAAAGGAGCGATTCCCAAAGCCGGAGAGGCGGACAAAGTTACGGTTAATGTCGGAGTGGCAGTTACCGTGGTCGTGGCTGACGCTGTCAATCCATCTCTGTCTACAAGCACCCTAGCCGTATATGTATATGTGCCGACTGAAGAGTAGTCACAACCATTTAACCAAGTATATGGGTCGTCTGGTATATAACCAGTGTTACGGTCATACCCGTCACTTCTGCAGTCAAACTGGTAACGGATGTTCCCTGTGGCCGTTCCGCCCACGTTCGCGGTCAAATCGACGTCGTTCAAAGGAGCGATTCCCGAAGCCGGAGAGGCGGACAAAGTTACGGTTAACGTTTTGACTGTAATTGTCACCGTATCAGAGGCCGTCACTCCGTCTCTATTGACATACACTTCAGCCGTATATGTGCCGGCTGAAGGATAGTCGCAGCTATTTACTCCTGCCCCCCCCCAAGTATATGGGTCGGTGGTGTTGGTCACGTCATGATCCCACGACCCGTTATTGGTGCAGTCAAACCTATATCTGATGTTCCCCGTGGCCGTTCCGCCCACGTTCGCGGTCAAGTCGACGTCGTTCAAAGGAGCGAGTCCCGAAGCCGGAGAGGCGGACAAAGTTACGGTTAATGTCGGGCCGGATCTACAGGCATCGTCTTGTTGGCACTCGCTAGTGGAACAGTCGGAATCGGTGCAAGTGCGGGTATATCGCTTTTCGGTACTGGCGCAAGCTCCCTCCGCTCCGCAGGTGCCGCTCGGCGACCACCCGGTACACGAGCTTTCATTGCACGAAGGAGCGGGGGGCGGAGTGGAAGTGGGGCCGGGGCCGGGAGGATTATATCTACAACTGTTGTCGAATACGCAATCTGTTCCACCACAACCACCGGCTGAACAAGACGATGGACTGCCGCAATTCCCGGTCCGTCCATTGGGGGTGTTGGCGCACCACGGATAAGCTCGACAGTCAAAACCTGCACAATCAAAACTTGTCTGACAATCCTGACCTGCATTTGGTCCATTAAAGCAAGACCAGACCGATCCGCCGTCGGCACAACGAGTAGTCCCGCTGCATGATTGGGCATAAACCCGGACCGGATACCACAGGGCAAAAACAAATACTGCGAACAGTAATAATTTTTTCATTGTACTTGGGTGATAATTTTGGGAATTTGAGCCGGCTCAAGACTCATAGACTCATTAAGTATTTCAACCATTGATTCCCGATCAAACCGGTTTTGGCTAATCTGTTTTATGGCCAGCAAAACCCACTTATTTAAAATCGCCTCCCTATCTCCCTTGTTTGGGTAGGCAGAAAAATCGACTGCTATTTGTATTGTAAGAAGCTTATTTTGTCGATCAATATGATAACCGTAGGCAATTTTCTTTGCCTGTGTTTTCGAGTTTACCAGCACTCCGTAATTCAGAACCTCAAGACCTGGGCTATCAAGAATTTCAATTTGAATCTTTTTAAGACCCGCTCCCAGAGAGCTTCCCTCAAAAAGTTTTGTGGAATCAACTGCCTTTTGCATTTCAACAGGATTTATGGTAAAACGGGCAGCCGATATTTTTGAAGCCACCTGAAACGTCTTGCTTTGAGGAAGCAAAACCGCTAATTGACTGCGGTATAAAATAGAAACGGAAACCAGAGCAATAGTGAAGATGACAATTGGTATACCAACCCAAAAGCGCATGGTATATACATGATAGGGGTTTTTAAAATGAAATCAAGAGTTAGTTCCCTATCAAAAGAAGTGAGCTTGAAGCGGAAATAGAATTAAAAATGCTGGCGTACTTGCCGTACCCCGAAGCGGTAACGGCTGCCCAGGCGTATTGCTCTCCACCGGAAACAGTGTATCGGATTTGCATTGCCTTAAAAAGGCGAGCGAGCGACTCTCGCGGAACTAAATAACCCCGGTAACTAATAACTCCGGGAGCAAAATAATAACTATCAATATCTTTATCCCCGGTAAGTCCTGACTCAAATATCGTAATGACGAGTCCACCGGTCGATGGATCTTTCGAAAGAGACACACTTTGTTTACGAGAACTTTCTATAAGTTTGTCTTCTTGTGTAAATAAAGGCGCCTGGTCCCATTTTGAAGTGTCATATATAAGCACCTTTACATTGGAAAGATCAACTCGTTCAAGCGTCTTCCAACCTACATTAAAAGATTCAGGTCTGTCAAAATCTACCCTGTCCAAAGGATACGGGATGTCAATGTCGGCGATATAACCCTGTCCTTGGAGGTAGACAATCAGGGCTTCATTGGTGGCAAATTGGGGAAAACTTGAGCGGCGCAAACTTTCCCACAATTGAGGTGTAAACCGATTACCAATCTTGACGTGTTTATCGTATAAGCTTGGAGTTTCTGCTGTAGTAGCTACTGTACCCAGTTCAACAAACGCGCCCGGAGCTATCTCAATTGGGTCGGTGAAGCGGATACCATTTTCTATACGACCAGTCTCCGGCTTTGGGGTGAAAGTTGTCCTTCCATCAGGGTCAGTGGTAACGGTAACCGTAATTTCGGGTTCCGGGGTGGGAGTAGCGGTGGGATTTTCGGCAGCTATGGTTGAGCCATCTATCCATGCTTTCGCCTCGGGGGAAAATGCGCTGGTAACTCCTCCTCCCTTACCGGCTGCCACCGCCGGCACCAAAGCGCCAGCGTCAATCACTACCGTCAGTTGGTCGGGGGTGACGCCTTCCGGCAGCGGTTGCGCCACCCAGCGGTAAGTTGACAGATCAACCCCGACAGCTACCGATGCATGCGCCGAAAGTTTTCCACCCTCGCCTTCCAACCACATCATTGATCGGCCGTCAGGAGTAATGCACAGGGGCATGGCTCGAAAATAATCTTCAAACCGCCCATTCCAGGCCACCAGCGAATCCGAGCTGCATTGCTCCCCCACCCCCGGCGCCGCCCGCATGGTGTTAATCTGAACCAGTAAGTCGGCGAACAACCGGAGTGTTTCCGGCGGGGTATCGGGCGACTGGAACGCTTCCTTCAGAAACTTCTCGGAAAACACATTCGCTATGTAGGGCCGGCCCGGGATGGCCGAGACGACATCCGACAGAGGTACGTCCAGATAACTGCGTACTCGATCAGCGGTCAATAACGGAATTCTTAAATCCGGAGTTGGCGCAATATCCAGTGTTGGTGTCGTGGTTTCCGGCGGCGGCGGCGACAGCAACGTGGCCGTCGGCTTTTCCAGTGGCGGTTGGGCTGTCTCACCGGTCTGCGGAATAATCAAGTTAGCGCAGCCAGTCAACGCCAAAACCAAAGCTAACTGGATGCTATTTCTGGTGATTTCCGCTCGCCGTTGAAACCCCGAAGGGGAATTCAGGCGAGCTCGGGCCAGTTCGTCGTAGATCGCCGCGGCTTCAACTTCTGGCATCGGCACACCCCCGCCGATCAGGCCTTCAGCAGGGTCAAGATCAGATCCGCGCAGCCGGGCAGATGTGCGGCGCAGTCCCCCACCTTCTATTCGGAGAGCGGACAACGACATCTTGAGGAGGAATTATACCAACCCGACCAGATTTTTAGCGATGCATAGCAGATGTGTAGCCAGATTTAATCCTTTTTCTTGTCAGAGATCAGCCCACCCACCCCAACCCGTGGCAAGATTTCGTTGCTTAGTTTTGTCTTTGACATACAATTGATTATATTACTTAAACTCGTATTATTTCTCGTCAAACTTCAACATGCGAAACTTCTTTGGGAAACAATAGCTGAAATGGGTAACCACTCAGAAAATTAACCATCTCCCTCTATGGCGTTAACCAAAAAAGATATTGACCCTCTTTCAAAACAATTTGTTACTCAACCCGGTTTCAATTTTAGACTTGACGAGTTGGAAAAAAGACTGAAACAAGAAATTAAGGGACTTCCGACCTCTGACTTCTGATTTCTGATCTGGGACGACGTGGAAGGGAAATGCAGGAGAAACTCAATTACTCTTTAATCTTGGCGATCTGTTTTTTCAGTTTGGGAATATCTTGCGTTCAATTTTACCGATAGCTTCTTTGATGTCGGTTAAATACAGTTCAATCGGGCGGCTAGACATAAGTTACCTCTCGGAGAACTCTATCTCTGATGACCGGTTTGATAGCCTTTCTGGTGACTAGGTCAACTTTGCGTTTGAGAAGACTGGATAGGTAATCTTCCAGTCGAACGAAGTCAAAAAGTCCCGGGGGGCGAAAAAAACTTACCAATATATCCACATCGCTTTTAGCGGTATCTTTCCCCCTGGCTACAGACCCGAAAATCCCCAAACGCTTGACCTGATAATCATGAGCTAAAACCGGCAATTTATGTTTAATTTGCGTTTGAATCGTTTTGATCGTTTGCTTCATGTATTTATGATAGCACATCACAATCCCCCGCCGGATTTATGCCGCATACCCTTCCTCGCTCCCTCCTCGGGAGCGATGTGTAGTGGAGGTGTAGGGGAAAGTAGAGAACTACTCCTATCGACTATTTTGCACAACGCCTAAAAAATATATTGCATCTCCGTTTTCCCTATTTAATCCTGCTTCCCGCAAATATCTTTCGATCTTAGACACCCCTTCGTGTCTTGGGTTAATATTGTAGTTGCCTAGCCTACCCATGGGGAAAGCTTGTTTTTGAATCCCGGTCATTAAATCAACTTTCCCGAAATGACCCCTAGCAATGGTTACTCCAGCTAATACGCTCCTAAATTCTTCTGATTCAGTATACGGGATATCGAATGGATATATTGTTCTAAAAACTCCAGATCTGATGGTGGACCATATTGAAACCGGATTTTGGGCTCGTCCGGCCACAATATCCGGTTTATGAAGATGACAGGCTAATAATGTAAACTGACGACCTAAACCACTGCTCTGACATTGAGGGACTATTCCTCTTGATTGGTAAACAACTTTATTCCCGCCACGGTCAATAATCTGATAAGTGGCAAAACCGATTACTAAATTTGATAGGGTTGCCAGCATTAAAGTATCGGATAATAACAACCGCCCTTCCGTCTCTTCATAGGGAGTTATGTTTTGAAAGCCAAAAGCCAAGCTGTTTAATAATGATAAGGCCGGGACAAATTTCTGAGTATTT
Organism: Candidatus Collierbacteria bacterium; assembly: GCA_016183365.1. Lineage (GTDB taxonomy): Bacteria > Patescibacteriota > Microgenomatia > UBA1400 > JACPES01 > JACPES01. Next base: position 81,736 of record JACPES010000002.1, on the reverse strand, counting down.
TCTCGGAGAGTTTCACCGAGAAAAGTCAATATCCTGAATTCCTTATATGAAGTCGCAACGTAATTTTCTACTCCCAACGAACATAGAGGAATTTCGGAATTAATCATATTCGTTTTTGTTTACCCCAGGCGTTCCATAGCAAATTGACAGCGTTCTTCTATTAAGCCAAATCTAGCCAGAGCATTAAAAATTTCTGTTTGAACCTCAAATATGGCTCCCTCAGCCTGGATTAATAACAATTGACTTGCGTATAAACCCGTAACTAATTGTAAGGCGGCCAATTCGGCGTTTCTCTCTACTGCTAACTCTCTGACGTCTAAATTCCTTCCTCTTAGTTCTCCCAGTTTTCGTCTTTTTATGATTGTTTCATCTGATGCGTCAAGAAATAAATAGTCATTAATCTCCCTTAATATACAATCCGGCTGAATGATTTTTCCCGCTCCTTCTCTGACGTCAGTCAAGTGAAAGTCAATCAAAATCAAACCCGATAGTACTCTTAACGACTCGGTTAGTTCTGCTCCAAACTGACTTCGTATCTGGTCTCGGGTAGAAATATCATGGTTAAAAAACGGTGCTTGGGTTGTTTTTAGGCTAAACTCTTTTAATCTCTCGCTCATGTAAACAGCTGTCATCTCTGGTTTTTGCTCGCATATACTCTTAATTGCAGAAGTTTTTCCCACTCCGCGAACACCGGTGACTCCGATCAAAGTTCTGTCAGATACCATGTTAAGTTTCTCTAAGCGGCAGGAACTCGATACAGGCCTTTTTTGCTAGGTAACTCTCGAGAGCGGTTTGGGCTCCCGGATTCATCTTCTCCTGGCACAGCCGGCTGATCGGTATCCAAGTTGCTCCGATTCTATTAGTTTTCGGTTCGATAGGCGAGTCGCCGATTTGTGCGACAACGAAAAAATGCTGGAAAGAATGATAAGCCTTTTGTGACGGAGAAAGATAAAATGACTCCCTTTCGAGCAAAAGTCTCTCAGGGGTTACCTCCAGTCCTGTTTCTTCACGAAACTCTCTGACAAGACAAGCCGTGATCGGTTCTCCCGGATGTACTCCCCCTCCCGGAAATTCCCATAGCGGCAGGTGAGCTTGAATCACTAATACTTTGTCTCCTTTAACCAGAATGCCGTAAGCGCTGATCCGCATATCCAGCTTCCTTGTTTCGACCGACACATTTTTACCTTCCTGGGTTTCGCAACTAATTAATTCTTTGCTCATATCATTGTTAACCCTTTTAGTTTATCAAAAGCTCTATTTATATTGACAGTAGAATTAGTGAAAGAGATACGAATATGTTTCTCCCCGCCGGCGCCGAATTCAAGCCCCGGTCGAATTAAAACTCCTAGTTTCAGCGCCTTTTGGAAAAACTCAATCGAAGTCATCTCAAAATTGAATCTAGGAAACACAAAAAATCCGCCGATTGGTTCAACGTAGCTGAAAAAATCAGATAGTTCATCGAGTCTATCGCAAACCAAAATTCTTCGCTTATGATACTCTTCCGCATATTTATCGGTAATTTGTTTTTTGGATTTATAAAGGATTCTACCCAATTCTTGTGAAAAAGTAGCAGCCATAAGATTCATCGCCAAGTGAATCCGTGCCAGATTTTCGATGCAGCCGACAGGAGCATAAACAAACCCCAATCTAAATCCACTCATCGAAAAATCTTTGGAAAAACTTCTACACAAGACTATCTTGTTAGTGGATTTGGAAAATTTGACCAAGCTTTGAAATTTAACCCCCGGAGCCAATAAGTGACGATATGTTTCATCGACCAACAAGATACACTGTTTGTTTTCTTTAGCGAAAGATAATAGTTGCCTCTTAGATTTTTCAGAGAAAGTTGTTCCCGTGGGATTAACCGGATCTGAGATGACAATTAATTTAGTTTTATTTGTCAAACCTTTATGTAAAGTTAAAAAATCAATTTCCCATCCACAATTTTCATTCAAAGCAATTTCTTTTACTACTCCTCCGGCCAAATGGCACTGACTCCTATAAACGGACCAATGTGGGGAAAATACAAGTACCTCATCGCTTTGATTAATAAAGGCTTGGCAGGCAGCAAATAAACCCGCCGTACTGCCATTGGTAATAAGAATATTCCGATAACTGATGTCAAAACCGAATTCTTCCGATAAATCGTTAGCAATTTGTTTCCTTAGAGATTTGATGCCCCGAGGATCAGAAGAATATTGCGATATTTTCACATTTTTTTCTGTCAGATTAAATAATCTTGATAAATACTGTCTGGGAATTTCAAGTGGTGGAGTGCCTCCTGCCAAAGAAATAATTCCGGACTCACCGAAGCCGGAAGCTAAAATTTTTTCTGTGATATTCTCTTCTAGCGTGTTAACTCTGTAAGAAAATTTCATTAGTCTGGCAAAACTCCTGAATGACTAATCGCATGGATTAACAAATGATGTTCTTGATAATTAAGGCGCTGTTTGACAAAGATTTTTTCAGCTTCAGCCTTAAATCTTATCATGGGCAAGCCGATACTTCCGGCAATTTCTCTAAAAGCTTCGACTATTTCTTTTCCTTGCTTCATTTTCACCGACGACTGAATTGTGAGTGAGATTCTCAAAAAGACGGAATCATCTTCAACCCTATACTTATAAAGGTTGACATCGGGAATATCAAAAGCGTAAGACAAAATATGCGACGACCTGGTGAATACTGGAGTTTTATAACCCTTCTTTTTGATGAGTTTCTTTACTTTGGTGATGACATTTTCCGGAAGATCTTTTCGTGGAGGCAGTCCTTTTTCTGTATCTGTAAACTTTGGAAGTAAATTAGGATCTTTACCATTAATATGTTTCCAGAGTAAAACTATGCCTGGATCAATTCTAAGTCCGCCAATACAAACACTTTCTGATATTTTTAATGATTTATTTAAAGCACTTGAAAGTGATTCGGTAGAATCGGTAATTCCTCTGATGACCGGTCTTAAATGATGAGTAATATGAACGCCGGCTTCTTTTACTTTTTCCAGATTACGAAACCTGTCGCCGCGGTATGGTTCCAACCAAGCTGGGGCATTAGATTCGGAAACAGAAATTGCAATTTTTATCCCCTTCTTTTTTAAGAATCTGAATCTTTTTAACCATCTGCCAATTAACGGATCAGTAATTCCGAGCTTTACAGCAAACCAAAAGGGGTTCATATAACCATGGTCAGCCAAATATTTCATTGCCGCCCAGGTTTCTTGTTCTACGCCAGGCAAAAAAGCCTCGGAGGATCCAATCGCTACACTTACAATAGATTTATCTTTAACAAATCCCGGATGATTTATCATTGTTTCAGCTAAAACTTCACCAGGAAAAAGCATCTCCGGTATTCGAGGAATCAGTTTGCCACGATCAATTTCTGTTATATTTTTATGGTAAGAATTTTCATCAATTATCAAATTTCGGCAATCGTTGCCAGCGATACAATAAGCGCAGCTTAAAGGACAGCCTCTTACTGGCTCCAACGAAAAACATGAATTGGCCACACATACCCGGCTTAATGGATTATTTGGATTTTGAGATAAAGCTCCGATCTTTTCTTTTAACAGATCAACGCCAGTCTGCAGGAAGTTGCGGACCACGATAGGAGATTCCGTCGGCCAAACCACTTCGTTATTAAGCTTTTTTTCTTTCATTTCTGATCTTCTCCCTCCAATATTTTTTTGCTTATATTTGTTACGGACAGAAGTTTATCATTTCTACTGTCAAGGCAGAAAATGTCGATGACGTTCTTTACAATCTGTCTAAATCTTTTAACCGTTAAGTCATGAAAGTAACCATGATGAATATGTTTGAGCGGTTGCATGTATTGGCTGTCTTTTGCATAGACATACCTGATTATGGCAATTGAAACATCAGTAAGACCAACTTCAAATAACATCCAATCGCGATTCATCAATGCTCTTTCCGTTAACTTTAGTTTTATATTTATCTCTTGCCTAAGTTCTTTCAGAAGTGTTTTTCTCAGGGTAGGATGATAACTAATTGACAGTGTTTTTTTAAGATGGGTAAATCGCTTTCTAATAGATCTATCAAATATTATCTGGGATAATTCAATATCGCCTAATAAAACTTCCGGTATTTTGCCGCCAATTACCCAAGGTCGGTTAATAATGCTAATTGACTTTGCGTTTCCCTTAATAAATCCGCCTATTATGGAGTTATAAAAATCGTTAGATTCAAAATAAGCTAAACCGAATTCTATCCCCGAAATTAATGTCCTGTAAGTGTCGTCAGATTTTTCCAGGGGAACGCTATTGGGGAGCGACTTCACAAGATGTATTAAGTCGTCGTCTTGAGTATGGTTTTTAACAATAATAAGACAGTCAATGTCATTTGATAACACACCATTCTTTTTTGCATAAGAACCCACCACGCAGAAAGTTTCGACTAGCTTGTTAGCAAAATGAATATCAGCGACTTCCTTAATGGCAGCGTCAACATTTCTTATTTTCGCTAAGTTAGTCATTACGTCGCCGGCCGGGCTTCCGGCTCAACCGCCAATGATCCGCTTCTTCCCAAATTCAAACCCCGTTCCAAGGCTAATGTTTGCGACATAATATTATTATAGAGTTTTTGATGTTTTGATCCTCAAATATTCAAAACGTCTATCTTTAAATTCCAACTTCCATCTTCCATCTTCCATCTTCAAGACATCTGATTCTGTATATAGTTTGTCCCGATGATTACGGGGAAACTGTGGTTATTATATCAAACCGCTACGGGTTTTCGATGCGTAGAGAGTGTGTAACCGGCGGCCCGCTTCCCCCCGGAGCGATGTGTAGGGGAGGTGTAGAAATTGAGGATTTAGGCTGATAAAGGCAAATCTCTATTTTTTTATGGAGCTAAAAGCCAAATAGGTGGCTGCCACGCAAGCGACACAATCCATATCTCCAGAAGCGATTATTTCTTTAAGATTTAAGATCGGCACCAACTCGACGGTTATTTTCTCCGACGGTTCCGGGGCTGACTGGTTCGACGAAGGTTCGCATTGGACGAGAAAAATATGAACCCTGTTGGGAGTGATTGCCGGAATCTGACCAAACCTCCCTAGAGGAGTAATTTTCTGCGGAGTGTACCCAGTCTCTTCAAGTAATTCTCTTAATGCTCCCGAAACCGGAGAAGCATCTGACGACTCCAAGCGTCCGCCGGGGTGACAGACAGTAAATTTCTCGATACCCGGACGGTATTGACGAGTTAATAAGACATTATCTTCCCCGACTTTACAAACACATAATGCTGAGTCGCTGTTTTCCCAAATGTAGTAGTGTGGTATTTTTTGTCCATCCGGGAGAACGTACTCGTCTTCGTGCACCCGTATCCAAGGTGATTCTAAAACTGTTTTTCTTGCTTTTCGTTGCCATTTTTCTGTCATATTAGTTTTAGTAAAGTCTCGAGCTTTTATTTTTCCCCGCGTAGTTTATCATTTGGATTACACAAAGAATCGCATAACCTGCGCCCGCTCGCGGCTTCGGCCAGCCGGCGATAACTTTCGGCCAGTTTTCCCTGCCAAACCGACAAAAAAGACTCCGAATGCAAAAGGCCAAATGCTAAATCCGGCATGGTGACGCAACCAAGAACTTCGCCGTTGGGCGAGATATAACAGCTTTCAAATCCGGCGCCGCAATTGCTGCGTTCCGGACATCGTAACTTCGGGTCATTGGCGTCTTGATCCGACACCGGAAAATCATCAGCGGAAAGTTGCACTTCAAGGTCGTGCTTCTTCCCAAGCGACAGCAACCACATTGCCGCCTCTGCGTCGGGAACGTAATCCCATAACTCACCGAATGACTCCACCGCTGCTCTTCCCGCTTTTTTAACCACCGCAACTTTAACAGTTTGAACACCGATTTTAGTCAAATCTGCAAATAAAACCGGAAGCTCTTCATTGGCACCGCGACAGAGTGTAAGTCTAGCGGTAGATTTAATTCCAGTTTCCACCAGATTCCCTAATCCCCTCATCGCTCGAGAGTATGCGCCGTTTCCTCTAACTTTATCGTGAAATGATGGTCCTCCTTCAAGGCTTACTCGTGCTTCCATTGGATCAATCTGTTTAAGTTCTTTTGCTTTCAGGGGTGTCAACAATGTGCCATTAGTAGTTATTATCAGGTTCATTCCCACCGACTTGACTTGTTTAAAGATGTCTTTCCAATCTGGATGCATGAATGGCTCACCTCCGGCAGCAGCGATTTCTAATACCCCAATATTTGCGAGTTCAGAAGTAAGTTCAAGAATCCGCGGAGTGGAAAGTTCCGTGGATATATCAACTAACGGCGAAGACTCGGTAATACAATGACGGCACTCTAAATTACATCGATATGTAAAGTCAAAATAAACTTTCAGTGGAGCAGTAATTTGAAAGGAGTCAGAAGAAAATACCGGTTCCGTTATTTGCGGAAGATTATCGGCCCAATGCCGTTTCCCGTCTTTCAGGTGATAAAAGAGTTTTCCGCCGGGGCCAACTGCCGGTCGTTCAATCCACGAGGCATCTGCTCTGTTAGTTGTTATAGGAAAAGGTGTTTCCTGTTGTCTTTCAGATTTTGAAGGCATACTATAATATTTCCAAGCCGTAAATCTACCTCACATTATATCACTCCCCCTCTCGAAAGCAATGTCAGGGAGGTGTAGGGGAACTTCCGGACGAATGAGTTTGCTACAATTTGTTTATGAAATACTTTTATTTAGTCCGCCACGGAGAAAAGCAGAAAATGCCGGGCGACCCCCCTCTTAGTCTTAAAGAGGTAAAACAGGCCAAGCTAACGGCAAAATACCTATCACAATTCCCGGTCAAAGCCGTGTTTTCCAGTCCCCTAGAACGGACAAAACAAACCGCGGCGGAAATTGGGAAGTTTTTTAAAATTCCGGTTTCACCAACCCCATTGTTGAGGGAACGCGTTAACTGGGGAGATGATCCAAAGCAATCTTTCGCAGAATTTTTGGAGATGTTGAAAAAGTCTTCAATGAAACGAAATTGGCAGCCGCCGATTGGAGACTCTTCTTTCCAAGCCGGTCGGCGTCTGGAATCATTTATTGGATCATTGGATTTACATCCGTCGGAACATATTGTCCTGGTTAGCCACGGAGGAATAATCGCCGACTTTTTACGGAATGTTTTCGATGACTCTTATTTAAACCTTCACATGCCTGGGTTTTCATCTTCTTTAGACGAGAATATTAAAGACTGCTCAATCACGATTTTAGAAAAAGACGAAATAGGAAAATTAAAGTTATCAGCGCTTGCGTTTACCGACCACTTAAGCCAAACCAACCATTTCTTGCCTTGAAATTCGCCGTCCTTTTTTCCATATCAAATAAGTTTATGTCTTTCGAGGCTTTTTCTCAATTGCCCTGGACTTTTATAGTAAATTCCGTTAAACCCTAGGTTTCCGGCGACTTTTACGTTTTGCAGCTTATTATCGATAAAGACTGTTTCTTCCGGATTTGCGCCAAGCTTCTTAAGAGTAAGCATGTAAATTTGCGGGTCCGGTTTCTTAAGGCCAACTTCGTAAGAAAGAATTCGTACATCAAAAAGTCTATAGATACCTTTTTCATCATTAACTTGCGAATGAGAACGAATAACATTCGATAAAGCCGCTAACTTAATACCGTTCTTTTTCAACTCTTTAATTATTTGAACAACATCTTTTCTTAATTTTCGTCTTTTTGAAAACTCTCTTGACCACAAGTTTTCCGGAGGTACTTTGGTGGTTTTGGTTATAGTTCTAAATCTTTGCCAAAATTCTTCTTCGGTAATTTTGCCGGTACTTAAAAGCGGTACCAAAATATGGCAGGTTCCTTCATACTGATCCTTCGTAACACCGAGGGCTTTAATAATATCGTTCCTGATATAACCGCCGATGTTGTAAGTTACCACTCCGCCAATATCAAAAATGATTGCTTTAATCACTAAGACATTATACTGTATTGCGCATGGAAAAATGGTACGATCACGAACAGAGAGCGGTTGTCCGACATACATCTTTTTATTTATATTATAGGCGGGAATATAAAGTATCTTCTCCGACAATGCTTCAGAAAATGGCTTAAAAAAATGAACTTATGATTTATAATGTAAATAATCTTTATGAACGAGATGCATCCATTTGAAAAAGTTTTAAGCGTCTCAAAAGAAAACATTGCCCTCGAATTACGAGACTTTCCGCTTTTGCCTTGGGCTGATTTCTTATTGAACCCTCGCCGTCTTCGTGGAAGCGACTTTTTAATGCGTTGGTCTCAAGGAGTTTGGAGTGAAAATCGTTTAATTGAAGCCGTGAACAAGAGCGGAAAATATTATGCGATTCCTTATGGACCAAGTAGTACTGCTCCCACGGATGATGTACGGGCTTTTGAATTATATTTTGAGAGACTAGAAGAAGCAGGCTTAGGCAATATTAAAAGACCAGATATACTTGTTTTCAAAAAATCAGATGAAGCTATAATAAATAAATTTTTGGAAACTATAGGTGGTGTTCAAGAACTCCCCTTTTTAGTCGAAGAAAAATTAAAACTACTTCTCGAAAAAGCTGTGGTTGCGGTTGAATCAGAAAATAGTTTATGGAAATCCAAAAAATGCCAGATTACAACACTGAATTATCCCCACAAAAGCGGCTTAGTGGGAAATTGGGTCTTAAAAAAGCGGCCGTCTTACCAACCATCATAATAAAAGAAGAAGATCGTGAACCACTAAAACAATGGCAAAAACAAAGCGGTATCAAAATCCATATTTGGCATGTTTTTTATGATCAAGCTTTTGGAATTTCGTTAGATGAAGCTGAGAGCCTTTTCTCTAGGGGTTTAATTGGGCCTACAATTCAAACATTTCAAGCACCGGGTGGAGCCACAACCAAAAAGGCAATTTATAAAATATACTACCGATACGCATACCCGCTTGGCGATGCGACGGAAGAACCGTCGCTTGTATCGGCATATATTGAAGATAAAAACGGACATATTTTGCCATATGTAAAATTTGATGGTGGAAAGTTAGAACTCCGAAAAGAAGCAATTGAGGTGTTAGACTCCCTATGAAAACAATAACTCATCAAAAATTGCCGAAGCAATGGAGCGAACGCGAAAAGTTGCGCAATAAAGGTCAATTTTGGACTCCTAATTGGGTAGCAGAAGCAATGGTTGCTTATGTATCAGAAATTGCTGATGTTGTTTTTGATCCTGGGGTTGGCAAAGGAGCATTTTATGTTGCTTTAAAAAAAATTGCACCCAATAAAAAATTTTGGGGTACAGATATTGATCCCGAAATTATCTCGGTAGCGAGGCAGGAAGGTATTTTCGATGATAACGCTGAATTAGAGGTGCGAGACTTTATTCTAAACCCTCCCAAAAAGTTATTTAGGGCTATTGTGGCAAATCCGCCATATATTCGACATCATCGTCTTTCACAAGAACAGAAAAATCATTTTCGTAAAATAAGTTTACTCAATCTTGGCGATACACTTGACGGTCGTGCAGGATTGCATATTTACTTTTTAATACAAGCGTTGAGTTTACTTGATAGGGGCGGGCGTCTTGCTTTTATCATGCCTGCCGATACTTGCGAAGGAGTTTTTTCGAAAAAACTTTGGAATTGGATTGCAAGTAAATTTTGCATTGATGGGGTAATTACTTTTGACCCCAAGGCTACACCCTTTCCTGGTGTTGATACAAACGCTGTAATTTTTTTGTTAGAAAACAAACCGCCGAAAGATAAATTAAAATGGGTTAAATGTCTAATACCACAAAGCAAAGGGTTGTTTAATTTTGTTAAAAATAATCTCACTGGAGAAAATTATGAAGACCTAGATATTTATGATCGAGGTTTATCGGAAGCTTTATCGTCCGGGCTTTCCAGAGTGCCAAGAGAAGACCATGATTTTAAATATACTCTATCAGATTTTGCTCGTGTAATGCGCGGGATTGCTACGGGAGCTAATGAATTCTTCTTCCTGACTGGAGATCAAGCGAGAGAATTAAAAATTCCCGATCATTTCTTTTTACCGGCAATTGGAAGAACGAGAGACGCTGATGAAGCAGTTATTACTCAAGAAACATTAAAAAAACTCAGGGAAAAAGGTCGTCCGACTCTACTTTTTTTTCCAAATGGAGTTAGGTGGGAAGATATGCCTGAATCGGTCAGAAAATACATTAAAAAAGGTGAAAAGCTTGGCCTATCTAAACGGGCGTTAATTTCAACTAGACAACCTTGGTATAAAATGGAAGTGCGGGAAGTGCCATGTTTTCTATTTGCTTATCTTGGAAGACGTAATGCACGGTTTATAAAAAATGAAGCAAATGTTGTTCCGCTTACTGGATTTCTTTGTATTTATCCAATATCTACTGAAAAAGATGATATAGAAAAGTTATGGACAATTTTACAACTCCCTGAAACTATCTCGAATCTCCAATTAGTTGGAAAATCTTATGGATCGGGAGCAGTAAAAGTTGAACCACGATCACTTGAGAGATTACCGATAAATACAGAAATTATAGAAGAAGTTGGACTTGAGCCACAAAAACCTGTTCAAACATTTTTTGAAATATAAATTAGATTTCGCTCGCGGATATGCGTTCATGGATGGCCGCCATTGGTACTTCCCGACAACATATGAGCTTCAGAGTTCTTTACGAGAAGCAGGATTTTTTGTCAACACCATAAATTCGCCATTCGAGAGAAGAATTGATATGTTGGCAGTAAAAAAATGAAACATCAATGGAACCAGCTTTATAGCCAAGAAAAAAACGCTTTCGTCAGTCCGATTGCTCCGCTGACATTGCTAAAGAAAAAGTTAAAAAGAGCCGCCGGAGTGAAAGTATTAGATTTGGGATGCGGAGTTGGATTACATGCTATTGATTTAGCCAAATGCGGATACCGCGTATCGGGTTTGGATATTTCGCCGAAGGCGATCAAATTAGCGTCCAAAAATGCCAAAGATGCGAATGTAAATATAAATTTTACAGTTGGCTCAATGAAGCGGAAACTGCCGTTTAAAAGCTCTTTTTTTGACGGTGTTGTTTGTCTACGAGTGTTAAATCATGGGACAGATAGCGAAATTTGTTCGGTTATCAATGAAATTTATCGAGTTCTTAAACCGAATGGATACGTTGTCATTTCTGTCCAGAAAATATTCGGCCGGAAAGTGAGAATCGGTATGGCTACCTATAACACATTACCGGTCGAAATTATTGCGCCTTACACCTATATTCCAAGAGAAGGTAAAGAAAAAGGAGTGATACATTACTCTTTTACAAAACAGCGGCTGATAAGATTTTTTAGTAATTTCCAAATTGAGCAACTGCAGTCAATGAAGGGCAATCAATCTTGGGAGAATTATTATTATTTTGTCGGTCGCAAGAGGTGAATTCCGATCTTAATGAAACTAACCACTCGTCAAACTTGTCGTAAAACAAAGGAACGGATTTATTTGGCGGCATAGCTGATTTTAATTCCCGAAGATATGTCCATTGGTCTATCGCTGAATGATGTAAAACCGGCAACGTATGAGGAATAACTCCTAAGTCGCAATCATGCGGCGCGTCACCAGGGCTGTTTACGGGAAAACCGGTTGATTCTAACGGTTGATCCCAAGTGCAATCGGCTACATAATATTTACCCTGATCATCGTTGTCCAACGATACAGATAGCGCGGTATGTATTTGGGCGGGCATTTCTTTCAGGAGCGCGCGAAGTTCAGTCGGGTATTCGACCTGAAGATTTTGCCAGTAGAATTGATACGATAAATATTGGACACGCAAGCCGAGAGATTCAGCCACCAATCCTAGCAGAAGGTGTTTTTGAGCGCAGGTACATCTTTCTTGGGCGAGAAAATTCTCAAGATATTCATCGAGTTTCCGTACCCGACCTGAAGATTTACGGCAACTGTACGGAATATCGCGTAGGGCGATAAATGCCCGTTGGAGAGATTTCCACCGCAGTTCCGGAGTTGATAATTCTTCGGGCTTGGATTCATTGATAACCTCGTGAATATTCAATTTCTTCCTTCCATTCTAATCCCCTGCCGGATTTATTCCCCATAGTCTCCGCCTTAAGCGGAAAACTACCTCAAATCATATCACTTCTCCCGTCTAAGGCGATGTGTCAGGGAGATGTATCGATCCGAGTGACAAATATTTCGCACCTTGACAATTGAAGATTTAAAGTGATTAGATATGCTTATGGCGTTGACCAAAAAAGATATTGACCTTCTTTCAGAACATTTTGTGACTAAGTCTGAATTCAATTTCAGACTAGACGAACTGGAAGAAAGACTGGATGAAAAAATCAAGTTCCTGCCGACCAAAGACGAATTCTATGTCAGTATGGATAAACTCATGGGGAAAATGGAAAAGATTGAACAGGAATTAACTTTGACACCGTCTCATTCCGATTTAGCCGATCTGGAAAAACGGATTATGCCTTTGGAAGAAATTCATCCCGGCGGCAAACATCTGACTCTTCAACCATAAATTCAAACTACAGATAAATCCCCTACCGGATTTATTCATCATCGTTTCGCTTAATCCGTCTTTTCCGACCCCCGCCTGCCCGCCGACCAGCCGCTCTTCGAGCGGTATTCGGGAGCAAACCGGACATTGATAAACATCATCGTCAATGGTTGAATAATAAACACCATGATGCTGACTGCAAAAGATTTCGATCGAAAAGATGGGTATTCCTTTTTTATCCGACTCCGCCGATTAAATCTTTGATGGTAATCAAAATTAAAAGAGAGATTAGCAATGTATAGCCGATCAGATGGGCCAAACGTTCTTTCTTCGGATCCATCGGCTTTCCTCTCAGTTTTTCGATCCCTAAAAACAGCAACCTGCCGCCGTCCAGAGCCGGAATCGGCAGGATATTAACCACCGCTAAATTGATTGATAAAATTCCGGCCAATTGGAAAAGCGGAATCCAACCTCTCTTGGCCACTTCGCCGGTAATTTTGGCGATTCCCACCGGCCCGGCCAAATCATTCGGGACTTTGCCGTGAGTCGCCAGATCGAAAACCATTTTCCCCAAACCCCCGATAATATTCCGTCCCCATGCCAAAGCTTCCTTAAACCCAGTCACGGACGCCCTAAACGGCATCTGCCACCGGGGATAGTGGATAAACTGGATATTGGAAATCGCCACCCCCAGCGCTCCCTCGCCTTCTGGAGTTTCGGATTCAAGTCGCGGAGTAACAACAATTTCTTTTTCCTCTTGTCCACGCTTAATAATGAGCGTGACTTCCTCCCCTCGATGCTGATTAATTAATTCTATGAATTGCTTGGTGTCGTTAACTTTGAACTTTGAACTTTGAACTTTGAACTCGTTCACAACATCGTTTTGATTTAGTTGTGCCCGCTCCGCCGGGCTATTTGGCGCCACTCCGTCGATAACCACCACGTCTCTTTCTTCCGGAATTCCCAAGACGGTATAAACCGAGGTAAATGCCGCCACTCCCAAAACCAAGTTCATAAATACCCCGGCCACCAAAATCACCGCCCGCTTCCATGGCGGTTGCGCAAAGAAAAATCCTTGCTCTTTGTTTTTTGCTTTTTGTTCTTTGCTCATTGTTTTTTGCTCATTGTCTTTTATTTCCCGATCTTCCCCTCTCATCTTCACAAACCCACCCAGCGGCAGCCAGTTGAGGGTAAATTCCGTCCCCTGCCAGACAAAAAGCCGCCTGACTTTGGGCGGCAAACCCAAACCAAACTCTTCCGCCACTACTCCCAATTTCTTGGCGGCGATAAAATGCCCCAGTTCATGGACTAAAACCAGAACCGAAAGCAGAATTAAAAAAAACAAAACAGTCAACACTTTGTTGATTGTAACATTCGAAGCGATCTTAATAAGGCCCGGTCTTGCCGCAGCGAGGCCGGGCCTTTAAACAAGCTATAATAAAATTCAATGAAACGCATTTTTCGTTGGCCGATTTTATGGTGGCTTAGATTTTGGGCCTTGTTTGCGCTTAAGAAAAGCAATCCTTTTATTGTCGGAATCACCGGTTCGGCCGGAAAATCCAGCGCCATAGACGCAATCGCGCCGGTATTAAAACTAAAATTTAAAAATCTTAAAGTTGCCGAAAAAGCCAATTCCGAATCCGGCATTCCGGCCGACATTCTCGGCCTTCATTTCGGCGAGTCGGTTCATCCTATTTTTGACTGGCTACGCATCCTCGCATTGGCGCCAATTCAAGCTATTAAAACAATTAACAATCAGCAATCAGCAATTAGCAATTCTTTCGATTGTTATCTCGTCGAAATGGGCATCGACGAACCGACTTCGCCCAAAAACATGGGCTATTTGCTGACAATCTTAAAACCGGATATAGCTGTAATTTTAAACGTTTTGCCGGTACATACAGAACAGTTTGAAAGGTCAGACCTGGTCGTACGGAAATGTCTGACCTTAATAGAGTCCATCGCCGCAGAGAAGGGAAAACTTATAACCGAAAATCAAAATTTGCAATGGGCTATTTTAAACGCCGATCAACCGGAAATAAATTCACTGAAACCGAAATCAGCTGGAGCAAGAACTTTAACCTTTGGAAAATCGCCGGCAGCCGATGTTAAAATTTTAAACGTTATTCCTTCGCTTTCTCAAACAGAGGTATTACTTTCATTTAAACAACGGGAATATCAAATTTCATTAAAAAATATGATTTTGCCGGAATTTTACGGATTCACTTTATCGGCGGCTTTCGCCACCGGAATTTGTTTGGGTCAAGATCCTCAAGCCATAGCCGAAAAAATCTCGGCAGGATTCAAACTACCATCGGGGCGCGGTTGGATTTTTCCGGGAATTAAAAATACCGCCATCATTGATTCTTCTTATAACGCCTCGCGGGAAACGGTAATCGGCAGTCTGAAAATGCTTCAAAATATTGGAGGAAATAAAACCAAAATCGCGGTTTTGGGGGACATGCGCGAACTGGGTTCGCAGGCTAAAATAGAACACGAAAAAATAGCTGAGGTAGCGGTGAAAACCGCGGATAAAATAGTCCTCGTCGGACCATTGATGAAACAATACGCTCTACCGATAATCAAACAGTCGAAACTGCCGGTCGAATGGTTTTTGACTGCCGGAGAAGCGGCCAAGTTTTTATTGGCAGGATCGTCTCGCGGAGCGAGATCCGGCTCTGCCAGACAAATCTCCATAATTGAGAAGCACGAATTTATCTCCGGCGGAGAAATAATCTTAGTCAAGGGATCTCAAAACACGATTTTTTTAGAGATCGTGGTCGAGACGCTGCTAGAAAACAAATCGGATATCTCTAATCTCTGCCGCCGCGGAAAATTCTGGGATAAAAAACGCCTAGCATTTCAAAAACTTCAATTATTTAAATAATTGAAGTTTTTCTCGGGTTAATAGATTAGCTAAAATTCCAGGCTAACTTCTCAATAAACTTTTGGGGGGGGCCGTTTTTGTCGAGTGATACTATCACCGGTAATTGAAGTAACGGAACATTCCACTCAATATCGTCCCCTACCAAATTCAGATCCTCTCCTACGGAAAACACCGTTCTTTCATCGTTTATAAATCCAAAACCGGCGTCAAGTTTTGTCCGTTTCCCTAAATTGGCAACCGACGGATCGCATGGAATCCAGGAATGTTTCTGTTGATCAAAGAATTCCACCCAAGCGTGGTATCCAAATTTTGATTTTACAGCCCCTCCGAAAACGCATCTTGACGGAATCTTTGCGGCCCGGAGTAAAGCCGTTAATAGAGTGGAAAATCCGCCGCAATCCACCTTCCTATCGGTTAAAGCCTGAACCGACGAGTAAAGCCCCCTGATGGGATTGGCGTATTCCAAATATCTCACCACCCAATCAAAACATTTTTTAGCCTTGTCATCCGTACTTGTCTGACCTAAAACTAAAGAATGGGCTATATTTTTTATTGCGGGATGATCTGACTGAACCATGGAATTTGAAGATAGATTGCCACGACGACTAGCGCCTCGCAATGACGAAAATGAGTTTTGAAACGATATCAGTGGAAATGCCGCCGATACTTTTAATTCGGAAAAAGAAGTTAGAAAATACGCCGATCGATTATTAAATTTTTTGTCGGTTATGATCTTAAAATCTGTCGAGCTCAACCATTCCTGCGGTTCCCCACTCGTCCGTTGAGGCAATGGGAACCAAACATGGGTTTTAGTCCCCAGATCGGATAACTCCAGATTCATCCTAAGCAGTTTCATAGAATCAATTGTACCAATTGGTTATGATATCAGGGTGATTATCACCAACTCTCTGGGATCAAACTACTCGTCCGCGGATCTAACTTTAGCCATCAAACTTCTTTTCCAACCGTGGAAATGGCTAAAGGGTAAAGAAACAAGTTTGCTTGAGCAAACACTGCTTGCGAAGTTTGTGAAGTTTCGTCCCGCCGAGGCGGGGCGAAACAATGATGTCAGCATACGGTTGTTTCTAAAAGGCAGGCAGGCAATTTATGAAGCCCTGAAAATTCTTAAAATCGGACAGGGTGACGAAGTCATTGTCCAAGCTTTTACCTGTGTGGCCGTGGTTCAACCGATTTTGGATTTAGGGGCTATTCCAATTTACGTTGATGTCGGTCCCAAAAATCTCAATCCATCCTTGGCGCAAATAAAAAAATCAGTTTCTCCCAAAACTAAAGCCCTTATTCTCCAACATACCTTGGGATATCTCAACCGGGAAAACGATCAAATCGTAAACTGGTGCCGGAATCACAAGATTATTGTCATCCAAGACCTCGCCCACGCGCTCGGCGCTGAAGCTAGATGGTTAGATGATTACGATGGTTATGATGACAATAATCTACTTCACCATCCTAACACTCTTAACACTCTTAATCATCCCATTTGTCCCGACGCCATCATTCTTTCCTTCTCCCAAGACAAAGTTATCGACGGCGTCTCCGGAGGGGCATTAATTTCATCACTCAAATCTCATCGCCAATCATTCCAATCAATTAATCAATTAATTAATTGGAGTAAAATTAATATTACAAAAAGTCTTTTCTATCCCCTGCTGACTTCGACGATACGGCAAACTTACAATATTGGATTGGGAAAAATAATCCATTTTGTCGGCAAAGAATTAGACCTTCTCCCCTCTTCTCTAGACGCGCCTGACAAACTCACTTCCCTGCCAAACGCTCTGGCCGCATTGATCCTAAACCAACTAAGCAAGTTAGAGAAAATTATTGTCCACCGCCGGAATATTGCCTTAATTTATGATCATGTTATTTATAAAAGGCTCAAGTTGATAATTGCTCTTGATATTAAAAATGGTTCTAATTTACGCTACCCGGTTTGGGTAGGCAACCGCGATGAATTGGAAAAAAAATTGACCAAACACGGTTTTTATCTTATGGATCACTGGTATGACGCGCCTGTATCTCCCAAGTGGGTTGATAATTCTCGAGTCAAATACCGACTTGGCTCTTGTCGCAACGCCGAAAATTTAAGCCTGCATATTTTAAATCTGCCGACACATATAAATATCGATCAGAATAAAGCAAAAATTTTGGCTGAATTGATTAACAAGTACTCAAAAAGAACAAACTATATCATAAAGTATCATAAAGGCCTGGCCTTTTTACAATAGTTTGATATATATATGACTAAACAAGATTGGGAGAATAATCTCGATAAATTCCCGGAAGCCAACTTTCTGCAATCTTGGGCCTGGGGAGAATTTCACTTAAAATTAAATCACCCTGTTTATAGAATCAGTTTTGATCAAGGCATGTTTCAGATCATCGTTGAACCGGCTAAAAGAGGCCGGTATTTAACAGTTCCGGGCGGACCATTATTAAAAGATTATTTTTCTTCTTCTCAATGGAAACAAGCGGTTTCGCTGATGAAAGAAATAGCCTTAAAAGAAAAATGTTCTTTCGTCAGAATCCGCCCCCAAGCCGGGAACTCCGACGCCCTGGCCTCTGTTATCAAACAAAACGGATTCCGTCCCGCCCCGATGCATCTTCACGCCCAATTAACCAGAATTCTGGATTTATCTCTATCCGATGATGAACTTTTAAGACAAATGCGGAAATCAACCAGATATGAGATTAAGAAAGCAGGGAAGATGGGAATAATAGTCGAAAAATCGCAAGACGAAAGTTTAATAGATGATTTCATTAGGCTTCAGACAAAGACGGCAAAACGAGAAGGTTTTGTGCCGTTTTCAAGAAAGTTTCTCTCGGAACAGTTCAAAGCGTTTAAAAACGAGAACGCGGTGAAATTTTTTTATGTTAAAAGGCCTGGCCTTCCCCGGGAAGGCCAGGCCTTATCAAGAATTTTATCGATGGCAATTGCAATCTTCTGCCGCAAAGAGGCAGTTTATCATTACGCTGCCTCCGGTGATGAAGCCAGAAAAACTCCGGCGGCCTACGCGATCCAATGGGCGATAATTCAGGAAGCCAAAAAACTAGGGATGAAAACTTATAATTTGTGGGGAGATGTTGAGGACGATAAATTATCCGCCTGCTGGCGGACTCACCGCTTCGCGATGTACCAGCCGGCACACCGTTTTGCCGGACCATCGCTTTTTAAACGCGGCTTCGGAGGCGGACAATTTTCTTATTTTCCGGCTCACGATTTGCCATTGTCTTGGAAATACTGGATAAACTGGGGAATTGAAAATATCAGAAAATTATCAAGGTCTCTTTAAAAAAATTTAAACCGCCAGCAACTCGGCTTTTTTGGCTTTGCCCAGATCGTCAATTTTTAATTCCCACTCTTTTGTTTTCTTATCCAATTCCTCAATTGCTTTAAAAATATCATCTTCCGAAACTCCGGCTCCGCCCTTTTCAGAATCTATTTCCTTTTTTATTTTCTGCCTTTCTTCCCTCAATAAAATTTTTCCGGCTTCAACTTTTTTATCCACCATTTTAGTTAATTCAATCCGCCGTTCTTGGGTTAATGTCGGAATCGAAATCCTAACTGTCTCGCCATCAATCACCGGATTTAAATTAAGTTCACTTTTGGAAATTCCGCGGGAAATATCTTCTATAACGTTTTTGTCCCATGGAGAAATTAATAATGTTTGCGAATCCGGGGCTAATATATTGGCTAATTCTAGTAATTTAAGAATCGACCCATAGCTTTGGACCGGAATCAAAATATTAGCGACCAAGTCCGGTTTGGCCCGGCCGGTCTTGACGGTAGATAAATCATCGCGCACCACTTCAAGAACGCCGGAGAAAGAAGAGTCTATCTGTTGAAAGGTTGATAACATAAAAGATAGGTCAAAAGGTTAGAAGGTTAACAGGTTAAAAAACGAATTTGTTCAGCCTCTTAACCTTTCAGCCTGTAACCTTTTAAATTTTCATTCTCGCAATCTCTAGTATTTTAATATTCTCTCCCAACCTAGTAATCACTTCATCAATTAATTGCTTAATATTTTTTTTATTATCCCTGATCCAATCTTGACAATAAAGACCAGCAATATCTTTCGGATTCATCGAGGCTACCTGCATCGCCAGTTCTTTGCCTAACTTCTGAAAATCGTCTGTTTTGGCCACAAAATCAGTTTCGCAGGCCAACTTTATCAATGAGGCAATTTTCCCGGTTTGGTGGATATAGGAAAAAATCGCTCCGTCGCCGGTAACCCTATCTGCTTTTTTAAGCGCTTTGGCGACGGCATTTTTTTTAAGCCACTCTCCGGCTCTTTTTATATCCCCATGACTTTCCTCCAAAGCTTTTCTGGCGTCCATCACGCCTACACCGGTTTGCTCACGAAGAGTTTTAATTTGTTTTATGTTCATTGTTTCTTGTTTCTTGTTCATTGTTTTTTGCTCTTTGTTTTTTCCCCTCCAACACCGCATCGGTAATTTTGGAAGTGATTAATCTAATCGTCCCAATGGCATCATCATTTCCGGGAATTACTTTAGTTATCATTTCCGGGTCGCAATTGGAGTCGACAATAGCTATCACCGGAATTTTCAATATATGGGCTTCTCTAACCGCCGCGTCTTCTCTTCTGATATCAACTACAAATATGGCAGCCGGCAAAATTGTCAATTGCTGCAGACCGCCGACAAATTTTTCCAGCCTTTCAATCTGTTTGTCGATTAAAACTCTTTCCTTCTTGGTGTATTTATCCAATTCTTTCGCTTCGCGTTTTATCTTAAGATCTATTAATTTATTAACGCTCAATTTAAGCTGCTTCCAGTTGGTTAAAGTTCCGCCCAACCAACGTTTGGCCACAAACGGCATTCCGGCTCTAATTGCTTCTTCTGTAATAATCTGCGAGGCTTGTTTTTTAGTTCCGACAAAAATAATTAATTTCCCTTCCGCGGCTATTTTTTTGACCATATCTATTGCTTCGAATATGGCTTGTCTGGTTTTATCCAGATCGAAAATATGGATTCCGTCTTTTTTGCCCCAAATATACGGAGCCATTTTAGGATGCCAGCGGCGAGCCTGATGGCCAAAATGGCATCCGGCTTCCAGCAATTCTTCTAAAGAAACACCAATCAAGGGTTTATCGTCTTTTTTTGGCATATGTGTCTTTTGCCGATTTTACCACATTTTCCATCAAACTTACCACGGTTAAGGGGCCGACGCCGCCGGGGACCGGGGTGATGGCAGAAGCTTTGGGGGCGACTTCGCCGAAGGCTACGTCGCCCGAAGGCGAACCGCAATCAACGACAATCGCTCCCTCTTTCACCATTTTGCCGATGATAATTCCGGGTTTGCCGACGGAAGAAATAAGAATATCGGAGTTTTTTGTTTTTTGTTTTTTGTTTTTTGTTTGCGAATGCAACAGAGTCACTTTCCCGCCAAAACTATTGAACCACCAGAAGAGGGGTAAACCAAGAATCGGACTGCGACCGAGAATGACGACGTGCTTGTTGAGAAGGAAATGCCTTAATAACCCGTCATTCTGAAGGAGTGAAACGACTGAAGAATCCCATTTAGGATTAGGCCCGACGGGATCCTTCACTACGCTCAGAATGACGTAGCCAACAGCCTTAACGGTAGCCGGCAAAAATCTTGGCTTGCCGTCTTTAATCAATTGAAGATTTTCACTGGTCAAACAATCAACATCTTTTTCCGGCGGGATTTGATCGACCAATTCCTGCCATTTTTGTTTGTCATAACCCCTGGGATGCTGAACAAACACCCCATCTATATCAAAACCAGTCAAAAAGGCCAGGCCTTTCCCGGAAAGGCCTGGCCTTTTTATAACTTCAAATTCTATTCCCAACCTTTCTGCCGCTTTTCGCTTTAATTTAAGATACAACCTGCTCCCCTCATCATCGGCTAATTCCACCGCCAGAAGTTTTGGCCGACGGCCGATTTTTTTCGTAAGCAAGCTAACTTCTCCCGCTAGTTTCTTTTCTCTTTCGGCCGCTAATTTTTTCCCATCGATAATCATTTATGATATTCCCCTCCCAAGTAAAATGATCTGGAGATCTGGCGGGATTTGTCTATTTTGATTCCCAACAATTCGCGCTAATTTCCTTAATTGATCATCAGTCATTCTTTTATAGACATTAATCGCAATTAAACCAACTGGGTCTTCTGAAGCTTCCAAGCTTGCTGCAGACATTAACGGTTGATCCGAAGAAATAAACGCGCTTTCCTTGCGCTCCACATTGTCCATAAAATTATTCCTCAACAGGAAATTTTTTGCACAAATCTTTAACTTTTTTATTAACCTGAGAAATAATTTTAGGGTCGCCAACCTTTTCTGCCACAGTAGAAATCAAAACCGCGATTTGTTTCATTTCCCTTTCCTTCATTCCTCTAGTCGTTACCGCCGGAGTTCCAAGACGGATACCGCTGGGGCGGTATGGAGGATTGGGATCATGAGGGATGGTATTAGCGTTGACGATAATTCCCGCTTTTTCAAGAGCGATAGCCAACGTTTTGCCATCGATGCCAAACGGTCGGGCATCGGCAACCATAAGATGATTATCGGTGCCCCCGGTGGCGAGTTTAAATCCGCGCTTGATTAACTCTTCGGCTAACACTTTCGCATTGGAAACAATCGCTTTTCCGTATTGAACAAATGATTTTTGAGAGGCTTTCTCCAAAGCAATGGCGATTCCGGCGGTGGTATTGTTGTGCGGCCCGCCCTGCAATCCGGGGAAAACCGCCTTATCAATTTTCTCTCCCATTTTTTCATCCAACTTCAAACCTTTTTTAGTAACCAATATCATTGCTCCGCGCGGGCCTCTTAAAGTCTTATGAGTGGTTGTAGTCGCAACGTGAACATAGGGAACCGGAGATGGATGGACTCCGCCTGCCACCAAACCTGCAATGTGAGCAATATCCGCCATTAAAATCGCACCTACGCTATCGGCTATTTTGGCAAATTTTTTCCAGTCTAAAATTCGCGGATAGGCGGTGGTTCCGGCCACTATCAATTTGGGGTTTTCAATTTTAACCAAACGTTCTAATTTATCATAATCAATCCGTCCATCCGGCTCGACGTCATATTGAACAGACTGAAAATATTTTCCGGAAAAAGTGATGTTGGGATGTCCATGAGTCAAATGCCCGCCACCGGAAAGTTTTAACCCCATGATTTTATCCCCGGAATTAAGCAGGGCAAAATACACCGCGGCGTTAGCCGGAGATCCGGAGTACGGCTGAACATTGGCGTATGGAACTCTAAACAATTTTTTAGCGTTCTCAACCGCTAGATCTTCGATCTTATCAATGATTTCGTTACCCTGATAATATCTGCGGTGGGCATATCCTTCCGAATATTTATGCATCAGCACCGATCCAATTGCCCGTCTAACTTCCGAATACGTGTAATTCTCCGACGGGATCATCATCAGCGTCTCCCGCTGGCGCTTTTTCTCCAATGCGATAAGTTGAGGAATCGTCATATAAGAGGTTATTTTACTACATCTTTGGGTTCAAGGCGGCGAACGCCCAACTTATCAAAGTCGCGGTCGTAAGAGACAATCGCTGCTTTTTTCTCTTGAATCAGTTTCGATGAAGCAAGCAGGCAATCGGCGAATTTAATATTTGTTTTCCCATACGCGTCTGTTGCCAAACGGGCATCGGTATCATCAGTGATCTTTAAGCCAGGGACGGAAAGAACGGATTCCAATGCTTCTTTAATTCTATCTCGCGGGTAGTGATAGATTGTCGTGAGAACGAACTGAATTTCCGTAAGGACAATCGTATTTGTGTACGCCGCAATTGCTCCACGAGTAGCCAATTTGAGAATTTCTCCGCACTCTCGAAACATGCGTTCATTTTCCTTAACGAAAATCCGAAGAAATATATTGGTATCAATTAAAACCATCCATCTTCGGTTAGGTACGCTCATAGTGCGT
This sequence comes from Candidatus Collierbacteria bacterium, assembly GCA_016183365.1. Taxonomy (GTDB): domain Bacteria; phylum Patescibacteriota; class Microgenomatia; order UBA1400; family JACPES01; genus JACPES01. The sequence continues at coordinate 58,456 of JACPES010000002.1, read as the reverse complement.
CTCCATGTAGTCTCGAATTTTCACCGCGTTGATAATCTTTCTTTTGTCCTTTGGCGTGAATGTCCCCGCAAGATCAAAGATTGACGGCGGCTGATGAATGGTAAATGTTTTTTTGATTGGCTCCACGCCAATAACCACTCTTCCCTGCCTTTTGAGTCCAAGAGTTTTTCGCACCTGCTTGGGAATAGTCATTTGCCACTTTGAGGTAATTGTAGTCGGATAAAACATATTCTTACTTTATCATATGAATGATTTTTTTGTCAAGTAATACTTTTTCAAAAGTAATGCGACTCTTAAATTCGATTCCCGAGACAGACAGAACAAATATACACTGATGTTCATTTTGTTAATCGGGTATAATCAACATGCGAAACGAAATCTGCCCGATTATTTATGGATAAATCGGAAAAAGAAAAATTTCTGGACGCTTTAAGAGGTTATGAACCTCCAACCGGCTTTTCCAGCAGGGCGGCGGCAAAACTTACGGTTGAGAAATTACGAGGGGACGAAAAAGTTTTTGTTCCGGAAGATATTGAACGGCTGGAAAGTTTAGACGGGCTGTTGGCGGCGGCTGTTTTAGGCCAACTTGTAAATGATAACGAAATGACTCTGGGAATGATTAAGCCCAGAACTAATGAAGGAATCGGTTTGCCGGACACTGACGATGAAGCGGCGCTGGCGATCATTGATGCTATTGGATTGGAAAAAGTTCCGCTTCAATTTCACACGTTATTAGATGAAAGCCAAACCAAAAGATTCTACGGCGAAGAAACCATTGCCCGCTTATCGCAAATCCCAAGCGAGGTTGCCGGCGAATCGGTGGCCGAAGGCTATCTGCGTTTTATTACCTCCGATCCGGTAACAATGATGTTGGCTTCGCGGTCGGCGGGCGGCGCGGTCGAGTGGCTGAAAGAAATCGTGGGAGCGACGCGCCCCAGCCAAGCTAGACCGGATTCAATCCGAGGCCGGCATGCTAGAGATTCCATGCTGCCAAATAATTTGATACATAGAAGCGATACTCCAATTGACGCCATGAGGGAAATCGAGGCGTTTAGATCAATTGTTGGAGAGCTTTTGGTGTTGGGGGGAGATCGATAGTTATGGGACTCAACGACTCTGCCGCCGGTGAAAGTACGATCGGCGCGGGATACCTTGAATCATACGCCGAAATTCCTGCGGCTAGAGTTGAAGACTCTTATCTGGCGGCGAAAAAACTGGGGGGGCATTTAAGATTATTTGACCCTCAAGACCTGAAAGCCCAACACGACTGGTTAACTTCACATTTAACCGCACTGGAAATCGCTTACAGCAAAGAGGCGGTGGCAACTTTTATCGAGAGAATTTCCACCGCGATGTTGGGGTAATGTTGAGACGGACTTCGTCAAGATAAGATTTGTAGGCGGCAAACTGACGATGTTTGTGGCGTTTGGCGATGTTATGTTTTCTACCTTAAAAAGTCCTCAGTCAAATAATCCAAAGGTCTATTGCAGTTTGAGGAAATAAATTTTTTTGCGACGGTAGTGGGCAAAACAAAATAGTCAACCCCGGGGGCCTTGACCGACATAAATATTTTATGGCCAGCCTTTTTCAGCATCTTTTGAGCAGAAATCATTTCATTCATGAATTTGATGGAACCGCAAATCGTGATTGTCATGTTGTTATAAGGCCAGGCCTTTATTGACTTAAGAATATCTTTTTTAGGTCATAGATTGTTGGCAATGACAAGTCAGCTTCCGGACTTTTGCTCCACACCAAAATCGTCCTCATCCCCACCCCCTTAGCCCCAAGAATATCATTTTCAACGCTGTCGCCAATATACACGGATTTTTCGGGAGACATTCCGACCATTTCCAATGCTTTTAAAAATGGCCCTGGATCCGGCTTATAAGTATTTAATTCATAAGTCGTAATTAGCGGATTGAATGTTTTCAACGACAATCCTATCGCCTTTAGTTTTTTCTTGGCGATAGACCGATGGGTATTACTGATCATTCCGATTTTATATTTTTTCTTAAGATTTGATATCAAACGCGCGATTTTCTCATCTTTAGAAACTAACTTATTTAGTTCTATCTTTTTGAAAGCCTTGACAAAAAACTCTTCACCGTCTACCCCTAACTCATTCAAAACTTTGGTGGAACTCCCCAAGGCTTCATACCTTTGGCGGACGTAATTTTCAGATTCGGTTAAAGATAAATTCCTCTGCCTCATTACGGTTTTATAAATTTGCTCCTGAATCGCATTCCAAGCTGTTTCGACGTTTTGAAACAGCGTTCCATCAAGGTCAAAACACAAAAATTTGATTGTTGATATCCAATCCGGAATTTTCATTGTCATAAAAAGGTTACATCTTTTAAGGTGTAACCTTTTTGGATTTACCAAGTTCCAAGGATTCGTCTGAAGTAAATTTTATTCCCAACTTTATCGCCGTTTCGGCCCGTTCGATTTGACGGGCGGCATACATGGCGTTTCCGATGGTAGAAAATAATCCGGCCGATTCCAGCGTAAAACATAATCTTTTGGCGGCCTTTTCATCCATCCCGTTTTGGCGGCATTCATCCAGAAAGATCCCGTCCGGAGATAGATGTTTGACGACAATAAACTTGCCGTCGGTTTCGACATTAAGGTTTCCTCTCGGATCCCATTCGCAAGACACGTCAATCCAATGATCGTGGATTAATTTCTCCGCCAACTGCCAACTGGATTCGTAAATATGGGCTGAATGAGAAATAGTTGTTAACGGCCCTGACTTAATATCAGGACCTATCATTCCGGCCAGTTCTTTTTGAAATGCCAACAATCCAAAGGCGTTCAGAAACCAGCCTCCGTACATATCGTTGCTGCGGAAATAGGCCGTTAAAAATAATTTCTTGTCGCGGATTACGGCCTGGACTAAAACCAAGCACGGCGTCCGCCAAATCTCCCTCAATCCAAAATTATCTATAATCGGCTCCCATAGAATTGCAATCGCGCCCTTATTTTCCGGAAAGCTCTTGAGTTTTTTAGCAAGCAATTCCTGTTGATTTAGCCCCTTATCCGTTATCGTTTTTGTTAACGATCGGACAAACCCTTTACTGTCAGAGGTGGTTAAATGATTCGAATCATTTAACCATTCCTTTTGATAAAGTTCTAACGGATACGCCTTAATCCGTTCACCGTAAGTATAAGCTTCATCGCCTCGTGAAGCCGATAAAAATCCGGCCGCATATTTTTTAATGTCGTCATTAGTATAAGGCAGCCACATCGGCAAATCAGGAATGTCAGAATTCTCGTTATAAACTACAGCCGTCAGATTAAATATTTCAGAAATTCTCTCGGCTCCGTAATGATGGATCATTGGGCTGGGCCGCCCAAACCGCGTTACTTCCCGCAACAATCTGATCCAAGTTTGCCAAACTTTTTGGCCCCGGACCGTAAAGACAGTTTCCTCGCTCGGCAATCCCCCGCTCCCGCTCGCTTCCGGTTCGGGAAATTCAATCGGTTTTGACCATTTTTTCCCAATGCTACTTTCATCGACGAAAACGGATACTTTCTCCGGCGAAACTGTCCCGATTTGATCTACGATTTCGACATTATTAATAAAGGTTTTCATCCCATCAATAGAAATATTTTCATCCAGCCAATCCATCTGATAAGGTGTAACTTTGCCATGCAAGGTTACACCTTTTGAGGCCATATTTAACAATGTCTCGCCGCTTCCCATCAAGTCTGCTCCTGTCAAAAGAATTCGTTTGATCCTCGGGTTTAGAAAAATATTCCTTAACAAATAATTTATTCCCCTTTTAGTATACAGTTGGCCGATGATCGATATTTTTGAAGCATCCGCCATTTTCGCCACCACGTTCATTGGCGTCCACAGAGTGGCAATGGCAGAGTCGGAGTCGGGGTTGCCGACGATGAGGCGATCTTTAAAATACTTTGGCCAGTTCAAGAATAATCGCTAGCTTGCTATCTTGCTAGCTTGCTATCTTGATTCGTAACAAGATAACAAGATAACAAAATAACAAAATCTATTTCCAAACTATATTTTCAGGAATTTGTTTAACTTCAACTCTGTTTTTTTTAAATAATTCTAAATGGTGCGGCTTATAAAAATCATTCATATATATTACTTTTTTTATCCCGGCGGGGATAATGGAACGCATGCAAATTAAACAGGGAAAACTAGTTACAAACATTGTGGCGCCTTCGACTTTAATACCCTGCCGAGCGGCTTTGGAGATAACGTTAACTTCGGCATGGACGGAACAAGCTTTTTCGATTTCTTTTCCTTGTGAAAGTCCTAGATCATGGCGAACGCAGCCTCTGTTTTGATAAGGCCCGGCCTCGCCGAGCGGGAGCGGGCCTTTTTTGACTTCACGATTTCGAAATTTCAGACAGTATTCCTCCCCTTTCAACGTTTCATTCCAAGCCTCTGAAATAATCTGTCCGTCTTTAGCAATCACGCATCCGATTCCGATCCAGCATTTGGTATTTCCGGCAATTTCGGCCGCCCGGCGCATTAATTCAATATCTGTCATATTCTAAACTAACTTCACAACAAAACAAATGTTAATACTTTCTTACGATCGTAGACTTTTATTAACATTGTTTATCGTAATTTTCTCGCCAAATCTTCCGGATGGATAGTCACTTCCTGATAGTGCCAACTCACCAATTCCGGTTTATAAGGAATGATATGAAAATGGCTATGAGCCACAGTTTTACCCGTTTTAAAACCTGACAACGGCCTGTCTAAAATATATATATCATTAATCTTTAATTGGTCATGAAGCCTTTTCACTCCTAAATTCAATAAATAAAATATTGCTTGCCATTCTGTTTGATTAGTTTCCGCCAGACTTTCGATATGACGGCGGGGAATAACCATCAGATGACCGTCAAGATATTGGTATAGATTAACCGTGAGAACAACATTATCTTTTTCAGCAATAATATATTTATCCTTCAGGTCGCAAAAGACGCATTTACCTGCATTTTTCCACGCTTCTTCATACCAGTAGTCGGTGCTTGTACGAGCGGTGCGAGGATCTTTAACAATTTCAGATTTCATAATTTCACTGTCATTCCGGACTTGATCCAGAATCTATTTAAATAGATTCCCGCTTTCGCGGGAATGACATGGATTTTTATTACCCTTTAAGCTCCTTCATCATCTCCGGAGTAAAAAATCTCTGGAAATTAGTCCTGATCATCACCGCCGCGGCTTTTTCGATCATCCCGGAAGAACTGATGTACGGCCCTTGACGAGGAATCATCACCACTTCTCCGCCGCATTTGTCCATAGCTAAAGCCTCGGGACTATCTTTGTACCCGGTATTCCAGTCGTCGTCGGGGACGACCAACACCTTGGGGCACAGCGTGACAATTGATGAAACTACGGCGTTTAGCGGCGGCATGATAAACACAAAATCAACTACCATCAGCGAGGCGATCATTTCCACCCGGGCGGATTCATCCACAATTGGCCGGTCGTGGCCTTTGAGTAATTTAATCTCGGCGTTGCTGGAAACGCCGACTACCAAAATATCGCCCTTGGCCTTAGATTCAGCCAAATACCGGGTGTGGCCGACGTGAATCAAATCAAACCCGCCGGCGGTAAAAACGACTCTCTTGGGGCGAAGTTTTTTGGCTAGAGCGGAAAGATCGTCAAATTTAACGATTTTATCGGCGATTTTTTCTTGAAAATGGTTTGGCATAAATCAATTGTTAAATTGCTAAATTGTTAAATTGTTAACAACACTGTCATGCAGCCATGAAATTGCTTTATCTCTTATGTAGTTTAAACTCCCGTAGTCTTCGTCGGTCAAGTACCGCAAGGTCCAGTTTATCACCTTGTCTTTTCTAAATGTCAGAGAGTAATTTGTCAATAAGGTGTTCCATCTCTCAAAAAAGGAAGATCCTTGAAGGATACTCCTTAAAGGATCTTCCCTATTTAAATTAATGGGCGAATCAACTAAAATAAAGCTTAGGGTGCGGCCGAGATCTTGTTCAACCGGACCAATGGCTGTGGTTTCGAAGTCGATGACGCCGATAGCGTTCGAGGATCCGGGCTGAAATAGTACGTTGCCGCGGGCAAAATCCAGATGGAGTTGTCTGATAAGGCCTGGCCCCCGCGGCGAAGGCCAGGCCTTTAAATGCTGATGAAACCTAGTAAGCAATTTCGCCGCCGAAGCAATTTCATCCAAATTCCATGGATAGCGGATCTCGCCTTCGGCGTAATGAAAATAGGTTACCAATCCCCCGTCTTCTTCTTCAACCGGCTTAGACTTGTCAACTAACATCCGGGCTTTAATATCTATATGAGTCGCCACAAAATTTTCTAAGCTAACCCCCTCGCGGATTTGGTTTTGTCTTCTAAAACCATCTTTCCATATGACCTTCACAAATCCGTTAGTTTTGTAAACTTTGTTCCGGTGTCCTCCAAATAAACGCTTAAACATATACTAAAAATAAGAAATGCGAAGTGCGAAATGTGAGGTTTGATTATCTAAATCTCACTTCAAAATATTCCGTTTCATTATCCAGCTTCACATTTCTCATTTCTCACTTCCGGCCTTTCCATCCGGCTTTCGCCAGCTGGCGAATTTACAATCGGGATAATTGGAGCAGCCGAAAAAATGGCGGCCCTTTTTTGTTTTCTTGACTATTACGTCGCCGTTATGGCATAACGGGCATTTAACTCCGGATTTTTCCACGTATTTATTTTTCCAATCACATTTCGGAAACCGCGAGCAGGATAAAAACTTTCCGAATTTTCCGGTTCTGATTACCTGCCGACCTTCGCCGCATTTCAGACAAGCTTCTCCGGTTTCCACTGCCGGAATTTTTTTGCGTTCCGCGTCTGTTTCAACCTTTTTCAATCTTTCCGTAAACGGATAATAAAACTCTCCCAAAACATCATTCCAGCCTCTTTTATTTTCGGCTATTTTATCGAAATCCTCCTCCAAATTTTTAGTAAAATCATAATCCACAATCGCCGGAAAATGTTCCACCAAAAAATCATTTACCACCAACCCCACCGGCAGAGGATGAAATCTTCCTTCCATTTTTTCCACATACCCCCTGTCTTGAATCGTACTGACAATCGGAGCGTAAGTTGATGGCCGGCCGATTCCCTTTTCTTCCAATAATTTAATTAACATCGCCTCGGTAAACCGGCCAGGGGGTTGGGTAAAATTTTGTTGCGGGTCTATTTTAATAAGTTGGAGTGAATCGCCGACGGAGACTTGGGGTAATTGTTGATCGGTTGTCAGTTGACCGGTTAACCGATTGACCGACTGGCCCATAACCGACAACCGATTACCGAAAACTGACGACTGGTATAACTTCTTCCATCCCTCAAACTTTTCCACCATTCCCACCGCCTTCAGGCCATATTTTTTGACTCCTTGAGCTATAACTTTAATAGTAGTTTGGTCATAAACCTGATCGGCCATTTGACTGGCGACAAATTTTTTCCATATCAATTGATAAAGGCGAAAGGCGTCTTTGGCGATAAACCCGACTTCCTGTTCCAATTTATGAGGAGTATAAAAATCGTCAGGATTGGTCGGCCTGATGGCCTCATGGGCTTCTTGGGCCAAAGTGTTTTTGGTTTTAAAAATTCTTGATTCGGGCGGCAAATATTCCAGGCCGAATTTGGCAATAATTAATTGACGGACGATCTCCACCGCTTCTTTAGCCAAATTAGTCGAATCGGTACGGTGATATGTGATAAAACCATGCTCATATAATCTTTGAGCGATATTCATGGTTTTTTTGCCGCTCCAGCGGAATAACCTAGATGCCGCCTGCTGTAAAGTACTGGTGGTAAACGGTGCCAGAGAACGTTTTTTGACTTCGGTTTTGTCAACTTTTTCAACTTGGTATTCAGCTTTTTCCAAATCATCAACAATCGGATCAACTTGTTCTTTCTTCGATAAATCTCCCTTGTTTCCATCAACCTCAATCAACTTCACAACAAATTCGCCTTCTTGTACATTTTTGTACCTTCTTGTACTTTCTTGTACTTTTACGAATACTTCCCAAAATTCAACCGGCACAAAAACTTCAATTTCTCTTTCCCGCTCTACCACCATCCTAACTGCCACGCTTTGGACCCGGCCGGCCGATAGTCCGCGACGGATTTTTCTCCACAATAACGGCGACAATTGATAGCCCACCATCCTGTCCAAAACCCTTCTGGCCTGTTGGGCGTCAACTAAATGCATATCCAATTTCCGCGGATGCTTCATTGCTTTCAGAATCGCGTCCTTAGTAATTTGATGAAAAACCACCCGGGAAAATTCCTTCGTCTTTTCGCCGTCCAAGAGGGCGGCAACATGCCAGGCAATCGCCTCTCCCTCCCGATCAGGATCAGTCGCCAAAATAATCCCTTCTACCCCGCGGGCGGCCGTTATTAAATCCCCAACTTTGGATTTTTTCTCCGCCGCCACCTCATACTCGGGCAAAAATTTAGTTTTGCCATCTTCGGATTCAACCGAAAAACCGATTTTATTTTTAGGCAAATCCCGCAAATGGCCCATCGTGGCTTCAACTCTAAAATCTACGCCTAAAAATTTAGTTAGCGTCCGGGCTTTGGTGGGAGACTCAACGAGAACGAGTTTCATAATGTGAAGAATAACATAATAGATTTCTTGAGGATAGACATCCTTGATACCCTTGAATTTGATATCTTGATGCCTTAGATATCTTGATCAAAATTTCAAAACATCAAAAATTCAATCTCGAGAATGTCCATTTTCCATCTTCAAGATCTCTAGAATATTTTCCTCCACTCTTCTCCTACTTGTCCGACCGCTCCGGACAACTCCAATGAGGTTAAAGTTTCGGAAACTTCAGAAATAGGCGTTGATGACATCCTGACTAAATCATCAATCGTCATATTTTGATCTGACAGAAACTCGAGAATCCGTTTTTCTGTTTCATTTTTGGACAGATAACTGATCGGCGCGCCAAGATCCTTAGAGGTAAAACCGCACATCTCAAGAATATCGACAACATTGGTGATAGGCGCGGCTCCGTTTTTCAATAATTCGTTGGTGCCTTCCGACAATCGGCTGGTTATCGGCCCGGGAACCGCTCCCACCGGCTTTCCCTGATCCAAAGCGCAATCTGCGGTAATTAAACTGCCGGATTTTACCGCCGCTTCAGTAATCACCACTCCGGCGGCCAACCCGGAAACGATCCGATTCCGAGCAGGAAATGTGCCTTTAAACGGATATCTATCGAATGAAAATTCCGAGACTACCGCGCCTTTATTTGAAACTATTTCGTAAGCCAACCGGGACCGGCTGCCAAAAGATTTCCGGGTTAACCCTCCGGCCCAAACCCCGATTACTTTCCCTCTATTTTTCAGCGCCGCTCTTTGAGCTGTTTCATCCACTCCGTACATTAAGCCGGAAACCACCGTCATTTCACGGATCGCCAGCGCCTCGGCTAAATCTTCAGTCACCCTCCGGCCATATGGGGTAATTTTTCTGGTGCCCACCACCGCCACTATCCGCTTCTGATTTAGTATTTTTTTATCACCCCAAACCCACAAATGGCTTGGGGCTCCGGTCATCGTCATTAACCTCTCCGGAAATTCCTCATCTTTAGGCACCATAAAAGATAAATTAATATCGGGTTCGGGGCGCAAAGCTTTATCAAACCAAAGGCTAATATTTCTGCGGCCGGAAAATCCGATAATACTTCCGGCAACCCTCTCGGGCAACCCCGCCTGTTGCAATAATTGCTTATCCGCCGACAACACCTTTTCAGCCGATCCAAAACACGAAACCAGAAGCGGCAAAGTATTCGGGCCGACTCCGTCTATTGAGGATAACCCCGCCCAATAAGGCCGATCGGCCTCGACAAACGGAACCTTCTTCCACTCAATCAGCACCCGGCCGTTATCCCCGTCAATCTCTAACCCTAACTTCTTGATTTTTTTCTTCAGATCATCGATAGTCATAATGTATAGATGAAACTCCTAACAATTCTATCAGGAATCTCTTTAGCATTCCCACCGTTGACAAATATATATTGTCAAGTATAATCGTATATATGGAAATTTATCGGGCTTCGACTTTTACTCTGGGAACCAGTACGGTAATAACCCTGCCGGCAAGACTTAATGTGGCCAGCGGGATTAGAACTAAAGTTAAGAAAGTGAAAAATGGAATTTTAATTACCATTGATAGAACTGCCGATGCCGGAGCCAAAATGACTGCCAGGAATTTGAGCTTAGTTAAAAAGTTAGCCGGCGGAATAAAAATCAGCTCAAATTTGTCACCTGCTCAAATGAATAAAATTTACGATCGGGACATTTATGGGGAATAATAAGTGCTACCTCGATTCCAATGTCTTGATTGCTTTTTTTGAAGAACTTCATCAATTTCACCAGTCAGCTGTTGAAATAGTTGTTAAGGCGATGACGCAAAAAATGACGATTTGCGTTTCCCCTCTAGTGTTGAATGAAATGGTTCATATTATCTTGAGAGATTTAAATTTAAATCACGTCGTTGCTCCGGAGGCAAAAATTTCCCGGATATTGAAAAGGGTCTTTCGGATTCCGTTGATGGAAATTGTAAATTCCCCAATCAAGCCGGTTTCTTTGTTGAGGATTCCGGCTTATATGAAAAAATTCAAATTAAAATGCCGCGACGCCTTTCATTTACTGACCATGAAAGTCAACCATATCAAGTATTTTGCCAGTTTTGATGATGATTTTGAATCAGTTTTTTCAAGGGGAATTATTCAAAAATTCTAAAATTACCAGATCATATCGCTTCGCCTAGGAAGGCATCACCAAGAGAGTCATCTTAAGATCAGAGTTAATTGGAGAAGTCGGGACGTTGGCACTTCCAGAAAAACACTTCAATTATTTAAATAATTGAAGTAAAGCTTTTCCGCCAGAAGGCAATGGCTTCCCCTATTTTCTTCTAAGATTTACAGCGATTACTCGGAATCTATATAGTTCTCGGTGGAAACGCGGATTTCGCTATTCTGGTTAGTGGTCGCGAAGGGGATAATTATTTTTGTGGAACCTGAGCTGACCGGATTTGGATGCTGAACCGATATCTGTTCTTCCACCAGAAACAAATTTTGTCTTCTTTCGATTAGCAAGAGCGCTATCAACTCTCTCTCTTAACTCTTTCAGAAAGTTTAACCTATTGGCTTCGACATTAAAATTTTCGGCTTCTGACATACTGCTGTTGTAATATTAATTATGATAGTTTAACACGATTATTTATTGGTTTCAAACCATTTTTCCAAAATCTTTTTGGCCACAGGAGCGGCTTCGTAGGAGCCCTCGCCGGCATCTTCGACAAGAACGACTAAAATTATTCGTTTGGGAGAGTCTAAATCGAGTTGATAAGAAGAATTGCTAATTGCTGATTTTACTGATGGTTGGCTTTCAATAATTGGGGCAGCGACTACAATCCACGCGTGCGGTTTAGTCTGTTTTCCACCATGCTGGGCCGTGCCAGTTTTACACGCCACAGCCGGATAACCGCTCATACCGTTTGATTGATGTATGGCTTCATTGAAGGTCTGACCTTCAATGGATTGATTCCAAGGGAAAAACGGAAAGGTCACCCCGCCCGGACTGCAGGATCCCACCATTCCTTCAAGAATTAAATTGCGGTTACTTTTAGAAACTCCTGTATCTTCACAAGAAATTGCTGATTGCTGATTGCTGATTGTTAATTGTTTAATCCGCGGCGTACAGCGTTTGCCGGTAATCACCGTACTGGTCATCACCGCCGCCTGCAATGGAGTCAATTGAACATCACCCTGACCGATGGCCATATGATAAGTATTTCCCAAGAACCATCTTTCACCTGTAGCCTTTTCCCTCCATTTAGGGTCAGGAACCAAACCATCGGCTTCTCCGGATAAATCAATACCTGTTTTTTTACCCAGTTTCATTTTTTTAGCCCATCCTGCTAATAGATCCGGCCCCAACCATTCCCCGACTTTATAGAAAAAAATATCGTTGCTTCTGGTTAAAGCCCTGACCACTCCGATTTCGCCTTCGGTTTTTCCATACTGATCAAAATACCAATTGCCGAATCTAAAGTCTCCGACTCTGATCTCACCGGTATCCCTAACTAAAGTTTGGCGGTTAATTTTATTTTCTGACAATCCCGCTGCCGCCGTCACCAATTTAAAAATAGATCCCGGCGGATATTCGCCGGAAATGGCGCGGTTAAATAATGGCATATTGACGGTGTCATTCAATAAGTCCAGAACACTCGGAGAACTCGGAGAACCAGAGGGTCCGACTTTCTGATTTTCTGACATTCCGACTTTCCGGCCATCCGAGTTTTCTGAGTTTTCCGGAATGATTGTATTCAGAGTTTTCTGAAATATATTCGGGTCATACGACGGACTGGAAACCAATCCCAAAACTGAGCCATCCACCGGATCAATTGCCACAGCCGCCCCTTTTCTTCCCCCTAAATTTTCAGTCATGGCAACTTGTAAATCCACATCTAAATAAGTATAAATATCTTTTCCCGCCTGTGGTAATTGATCCTCTAAAACCTCAAGTAAATTGCCATTTGCATCCACTTCAATCAATTCAGCTCCATCGATTCCGCGCAACTCCTTATCGTATTGCTTTTCCAATCCGGTTTTTCCTAAAATATTACCAGGGTTTAGAGATGAATCGCTTTTAATTTCTTCCTCTGAAGCTTCGCCGATATATCCGGTCAAGTGAGAAAAATTCCGGTCAAATGGATAGGCTCTGCCATCCGGAGTATTCCGAGTCAATGCCTTTCCATTTTTATCAAAAATTATTCCCCGGGGAGCCGGGACCACCCTAACCAAAATCCTGTTTTCGTCCGCCCGGCGCCTTAATTCTCCTCCGCGAAAAACCGTCAATTCCGTCAGTCTGGCCAAAATTATACCCACTGCGGACATCATAATTACGACCATTATTCCCAGCGGCAAAAAATTTTGTTTTCTATCAGCGATTGATAATTCCAACGGTCCAAACTTCATGAAGACAATCTGACTTTAATTCCCGATTCGCGGGAATCTTTCAGCGTCCAAATTTCAACAATTAATATTGATATTATAACCGTAATTAACGTCCCCCAAATATTGATCGTCCCTATTTCTACTAAACTTAAGATTAAATATCCACCAAAGGCCGAGACTGCAACTGAAAATAAATTTTTTGACAATTTGGAAGATATTATTCCGGCTAAAGTCCAAACTGCCAATAAAATAATTGACGATTGTCCCAATCTATTAATCAATAGTATATCCCGAACCAAACCTAATATAAATGTCAACAATGCCCCGAGAATATCCTGTTTTTTTACTCCCAGCGCCGCCGCCCAAATGGCAGCCAGACTAAATGATCCCAAAAATGGTTCTGCCCCGGAGATTATAAAAGTCAGCGCCAACAAAAAAATATTATTCATTTGATATGAAAAAAATAGTGTTAAGGCCGGCAAAATCGACAGCAGGTTGAATATAGGCTTTTTGATAAACCGCCGATTCCGCCTTGCGAATCTCGTCGCCGACCCAACCGACTAAAAGGTCGGGCGGCAATCCGTCGGTTCCGCTGGTGAACACCGGCCGGCCCCCTTGTAATTCCACCGAAGTCAATACTTTTTCCAAAACAATCCGGCCACCGAATTCCCCGATGGCCTCTCCGACTGCCGGAGTCTGATCAGGCAATAAAATTTTAACTGAAATTTTAACCGATTGATCGGTTAATAATTTAACGCTGGAATTCCATTTCCCCGAATTTCCCGCAATTCCTAAAATGGCCATTTCAGGGCTGACCGCAGCCTGACCCGGAATTACCAAGCTTTTTTTAACTATTAAAGATTGGCTGCTGAAAGATAAAATTTCCGCCGGCTCTAATTTTAGCCCGGATATTTTTTCCGCTCCCAAAATTTTCCGCAAACTTTCATTTTCCTGGCGCAATTTTTCGATCTCAAGCGAGTTCTCCTCTAATCCCGCCAATTTATTCAGAATATTTTTAGACTCTTGGTTTTTTCCCAAGGCGCTCCGGACAGCCTGTCTCAACGAATTGTACTTTCCGGAAATCAAGAGGGCTGTTTTCAATTCCGGCCCGGCTAAAGTTTCTATTCCCCCCCTTAACCAGGATAGTTTTCCAAAAGAATCAAAAAGCATTAGGCTTAAACTAACAAATAAGCCGACGGTGAAAACAAACAATATTTTTGATAACTGCATAGAATTAGCACCATTTTCCCAATATGCAAATCCGGCTGGAATTTATAGCTGATTCAGAGTTAATTTCCAATAAATAAAATCCCAACGCCACAATTCCTGCGGCTAATCCGGCCCCGATTATAACTTGCCAAAAAGTATGTTTTTTCATCACAATTCTTGCCCAGGCTATTAAGGCCACTATCAAAAATGACCATAGCCATTGTGAACTAGAAATCAATGTCAAAAAAATCACCGTCGCGGCCGAGACTCCGGTGTGAATCGAAATCTTCCACCTGAAAGTTATCAAAGTAAAAACCGCTGCCAATATCAAAAATAAAAATAAAATTTTGGCCAGAACGATCTTTCCCAATAACAACGCCAAAATGGCCCCGATTGAGTGAGCCACCAAAGTAAACCCATATAGCTTGACTCTTTGCTCTCGCTTAGTAGTATCCCAATCCGAAATCTCCTTCGTTGACAGAAGGTGAACAAAATATATAAAAGGGATTAACCCATCAATTAAAAGTAATATAACTATAAATCGCCACCTTAAATCGTTAATTAAACTCCAACCGGCGGCCGTAGCCAACATCCCTGGAATTAACCATACCGGATCAAATACACGGGAAATGAGTTTGGCAATGCATATCTGGTTCCGGGTCGGTTTGATTTTCACCTTTATTAATATCAGTTTGGAATTAATTTACAATTTACAATTTTCATTGAATTTTCAATATTTTAATTTTCAAACGTTTGAAAATTTAAGTATTGATTCATTGTAAATTTATTGTAAATTGAGAATTGAAAATTATTCTCTATCTCACAATATTACATAAATAGGACAAAAATGCTAGTAGGATAAATCTATCATCTTTGATAGAATTCAAACTAGATATCTTGAAGATGGAAAGTGGATATTCTTGATCTTGAATTCTTGATAATTTGACTAATTGATCAAGTAATCAAAAAATCAAGGCGTCAAATTCAAGAACCTCGAGGACATCCATCTTCAAGAAATCTAAATGTAACTATGATTAGTAAGTTATTAGGTCTCATCACCCACGACGTCGGCATCGATTTGGGAACCGCCAACACCTTGATCCATGTCCGCGGCAAAGGGATCGTCATTCGCCAGCCCTCGGTGGTCGCCCGGGCCAAAAAAGGCAAAGCTGTCCTAGCTGTCGGCGAAGAGGCCAAAAAAATGCTGGGAAAAACTCCGGCGACGATCGAAGCCATCAAACCCCTCCGGGGCGGAGTAATCGCTGATTTTGACGCTACCGCCGCCATGCTGAAACACTGGATAAAAGTTATCCATACCGGCTCGTCTTGGTTTCCTAAAATCCCCCGCCCCAGAGTCGCGGTCGGAATTCCGTCCGGAGTAACCGAGGTTGAACGCCGGGCAGTCCAGCAAGCCGCTTTAAGCGCCGGAGCCCGAGAGGCTTTTTTGGTGGAAGAACCTATGGCTTCGGCTATCGGATCCAAAATTCCGGTAACCGAAGCTTCCGGACATATTATCGTCGATATCGGCGGCGGCACCACTGAAATAGCTGTTATTTCTTTAGGAGGAATAGTCGTTAATAAATCTTTACGGGTGGCCGGAGAAGAAATGACCGACTCACTGGTCGGTTTTTCACGATCAAAATATGGCCTCATTATCGGAGAAAATACCGCTGAAGAAATGAAAATTAAGATAGGCTCTGCGGCTCCGATTGACAAAGAAGAAAAGAATTTGGTCTTCGTCGCTCGCGGCCGCGACCTGGAAACCGGATTGCCAAAATCGGTTAAATTTTCTTCCAATGAAGTCAGGGAAGCCTTATCGCAAGTTGTCAATCAGATAGTTTACGCCGTTAGCGAAACCATTGAAGAAACCCCGCCGGAATTAATTAGCGACCTGATTAAACATGGTTTAATTATGACCGGGGGCGGATCGCAACTCAAGGGGCTGACAAAATTGCTAGCCGATCAGATAAAAATGCCGGTGTGGCTAGCGGAAAATCCCATGGAAACAGTCGTCCGCGGCTGCGCCGTCGTCCTGGAAAATCCGGAATTATTAAACCGGGTAAAGGTAGTTGGCGGGTTGAGGTAAATAAATACTTCAATTATTTAAATAATTGAATTCATAAAATTTATCTTGACACAAATTGACAAGAAGGACAAACCAATAACTGTCAATACTTTAATGCTATAGCAATGAAGTATTGACATTCAATTAATTAAACTTCATTAATATTGTGGGTTTGAGATTCGCGGAAACCGGCCGGAGTCATTCTGACCAAACTTCTAGTTGACATCCGGGTGATAAGTCGCTATATTTTCTGTTTGTGGATATTCCCCTGGGTTTATCATATGACGATGTTTTGCTGGTGCCGAAACTGACACCCTTGCGGTCCCGATCCGAAGCCGATACCACCGGCTGGATTACCCCGGCCCTGCAACTGCCGGCTCCATTTTTGTCCGCTAATATGGATACTGTCACTGGTTTTCAAATGGCCACAGTCTTGGCCAAATTGGGAGGAATGGGGGTCATTCATCAATTTCAGTCCCCGGAAAATGAGGCCGCCGAAGTCGCCCGGGTAAAATCAGCTAAACCTGGTCGTTTGCCGGTAGCCGCCGCCGTAGGCATTTCCAACGGATTAATAGAACGAGTTCAAGCTGTGATCGCTGCCGGAGCCGATTTGATAGTGGTTGACGCGGCTCACGGCCACTCACTGTTTGTCGCCGCAGCCGTCACAACCGTCAAAAAGAGATTTCCTAAAATTCCTATCTTAGCCGGTAATATTGCCACCGCCGCCGGAGCCGAATTTTTGATTGCGGCCGGGGCTGACGCCATCAAAGTCGGAGTTGGGCCCGGGTCGGCTTGCACCACCAGAATTATTGCCGGAGCCGGAGTTCCGCAGCTTACTGCCATTCAATCTGCCGCCGCCGCAATTGCAAAATTCCGCCGCCGGAAAATCGGATTGGTGGCTGATGGCGGTATTAAACAACCCGGCGATGCCGTCAAAGCATTGGCAGCGGGGGCCACCGCTATCATGGGAGGAAATATTTTTGCCGGCTGTGACGAAACCCCGGGGGGAATCGTGATCCGGAATGGGCAGAAATACAAGCATTTCCGCGGTTCCTCCACTATGGGAGCTACCAATCACCGTCTTAAATTAGGCGGAAGTAACGGCAAAAGTATAGCCGATCAATGGTCAAGAGTCGAAGGCGTAGAAGCTCTGATCCCCTGTCGCGGGCCGGTAGAGAAAGTGATAGAACGTTATCTGGGCGGGCTGCGCTCCGGCTTAAGCTACTGCGGAGCCAAAAATCTTCGGGAACTTCAGGCCAACGCCCAATTTATCCGCGTCACTCCGGCCGGATGGAAAGAAAGCCTTCCCCATGATGTAGTGATTTAACCCCTCAAACCCATCTTTTCAACTAGTAAACTTGTAAACTATCAGATACTTTACAATCCTTCGAGGAGACTTGCTAAAATCAAACTTAATGTTTATCCGGCTTGATAGAACCCTGCAACTAACCATTCGCGCCCTGTTTATAACTTTATTTTTCTTTTTGCCCTTAATCTTTTGGATTCCAAGCAGCGAAGTGTTTGAATTTCCCAAAATGCTGTTTGTGTATTTAATGACTACACTGATAATAGCCGTCTGGACAATAAGAATGATTTTGGCGGGCCGGATTATTTTGCGCTGGACCCCGCTGGATATTCCCATTCTGCTATTTTTACTGTCACAGGTTGTCAGTACTATATATAGTATAGATCATCATATTTCGTGGTTTGGCTGGTACGGAAGATTTAACGGAGGGCTTGTGAGCACGATTAGCTATACGGTGCTGTATTACGCATTTGTGGCGAATATTTCGGAAAACTCGGAAAACTCGGAGAGCCGAAAGGTCAGAAAATCTGATAATCAGAAGACCGGAGCTTCGGGCTCTCTGAATCTCCGATTCTCTGATTTTTCTGGTTTTCGGAGTATTCCGAGTGTTCCGATATTTGCTATTCTCTCTTCCGCCACTATCGTCAGCCTTTACGCCATCTTTCAACATTTCGGGATTGACCGCGATTTCTGGATTCAGGACGTCGCAACCCGAGTTTTTTCTACCCAGGGACAGCCGAACTGGCTAGCGGGGTTCCTCGTCATGATCATCCCGCTTACATGGATGCTCATGACAAAAAGCAAAGAGCAAAAAGCAAAGAACGGTAATAAAAATATGATTGTTTTTTGTTTTTTGTTTTTTGTTTTTTTTACTGCCCTCCTCTTCACAAAATCCCGCTCGGGACTTCTTGGTTTTGCAGTAATGGATGTTGTGTTTTGGCTCACCGTGTTCGCAATAAACAATAAACAAAAAGCAAAAAGCAAAAATCTCAAATCCTTTGTTTTTATTCATTCAATCATCTTGATTTTGGTTTTCATCACTAATAATCCCGCCAGAGATTGGTTTTTCAAAACAATTCAGCTGGTAAAAAATCAATCTGAACAATCAGTAATTAGCAATCAACAATTAGCAATTAATCTCCGCAAGTCGGAGCTAGGCGGCACCGAATCCGGAGATATCCGCCGCATAGTTTGGAACGGAGCTTGGGAAATTGCCAAGAGGAATCCAATTTTTGGAACCGGACCGGAGACTTTCGGCCTGACCTACTGGCAAGTCCGGCACAAAGAAGCAAACCAAACCTCGGAATGGAATTTTTTATATAACAAGGCTCATAATGAATGGCTGAATTTGGCGGCGAATACGGGATTGTTTGGATTAGGGACACATTTACTGTTGTTGGGATGGTTTGGAGTTTGGATAGTTAGGTCATCGCGAGCAAGCCAGTCTGACGGGCGAAGCGTGGCGATCCCATCGGGATTGCCACGTCGTCCCGCCAAAGGCGGGACTCCTCGCAATGACGTTCTTGTCGCAATTCTGGCGGCCCTGCTCGGGGTTGAAACCGTCAACTTTTTCGGTTTCTCCACAGTTACCACCGAGACTTATAGATATTTATTTATGAGCTTGACAGTTGTCTTCACGACAGAAGGGAAGATCCTTAAAGGAGACTCCTTTATAAAATTGCTATGGTGGAAGTATTTTTTACTAACAATCATAGCCATTATTACTTTTGGGGTAATTTCCGGAATATTTAATCGGTTTCAGGCTGATCTTAAATACAATCTCGGCCGACAATATTATTCAGCCGGATATATTCCGGAAGCCTTAGAACCACTCTCTCAAGCGGTTAATTTAGCCCCCAATGAACCGGTTTTCCGTAACGAACTGGCAGAATCATTGGCTGTAGCCGCAATTTCGGCTTGGGCCAACAACAATGAAACCCGCGCCGTTGAGATAAAAAATGAAGCCGTAAAAAATTTTAAAGTCGTTTCCGCCCAATCAAAATATAATTTGACTTTTATCAGGACTCAAACCCAGATGGAATTTTTGATGAAGGAGATTGATCCAAATCTGACTGATGAAGCCTTGAAACTGGCTCAAAAAGCCGTTGATTTATCCCCCACCGACCCCCGGGGATACTATTTATTAGGCCGGATGTATGGAGAATTGAACGATAAATCCAAGGCCGAAAATCTTTACCGCCAAGCCTTGGAATTGAAACCGGATTACGCGGAAGCGATAAAAATACTGAATTCCGAATATTGAATTTATGACTCTTCAAGTGTAAAGTATCTGATATTTTGCACTAGGATAGAAATAGGCTTGAAACAGGCTGTTAGCATATAATTCGTCTATGAGAATTTTGACTGTGCCGGAGGAGACGGAAATTTTGCGGCGCAAAAGCGAACCGGTAGGAAAAATTGACGCGGAATTTATCGATTTTCTGATCGATTTAGGCCAAACCCTCAAGAGCCAGCACGACCCGCAAGGAGTGGGATTATCGGCAATTCAAGTCGGGAAACCGCTGCGGGTATTCGCCACCCTGCTACCAGAAGACCTCAACTTAAAAGCGAGCGCGTCCGAGGTCGCGTGGCAGACTCGCCTCGCTGGAGCTCCGGCAAAGTGGGCCGCACTGGGTGAAGTTCGAGGCCGAAGCAGTGGAGCTGCCACCAACCGAAAAATCCAGCGAGCGAAAACTGCCAGGCCCCAGCTCCACTTCTATCTTAACCCCGAAATCACCGATCATAGCCTAGAAAAGACCTTGGGTGATGAGCTGACCGAAGATGGGAAACCGTTTCTTGAGGGCTGCCTGTCGATTCCCCGTTACTTCGGCCCGGTGCTCCGCTGGCCGACTATCACCGCCCGGGCCGTTGTATTATCCGAAAAAGACCTTACCGATCCAGACATTTACTCCGCCTCAATAGCTGATATCTCAAGTAAAGTAAAGTCAAACTTTACTTTGACGGATTTATCGGCCCGCGTCTTTCAACACGAAATCGACCATCTCAACGGCGTGTTGTTTGTTGACCACACGCTGGGTGAAGGCCATCAGCTGTACCAACAAAATAACCACGACCTGATCGCTTTGGAAGGAATCTAGGAAAATTTAGATACAATTCACCCAAACTTCTTATCGCGCCGTCAAGCATCCGAGGGTCAACCCCTTGACATTCATGTCGCCAAGTGAAACACTAATAATACTGATGCTAATGAAGCAATTTCAAAATAATCTCAAAAAACTCAAAAAAAATCTCGATTCTCGAAATCTAACTGTCCTGTTTCGACTCGGTGTTGGTCTGGCAATTGGTCTGGTAATAGGAATATTTCTTTTTCAAAATACCCAAAGAATCTATTCCTTGGCCTCCAAATCAATTATGCCAATACCAGCTATACCGCTCTGTACTGGAGACTTCCCTGAAATTACTCTCTCTACCCCGGCAGATAATTTCTCTTTTCCCGATGATACAAGTATGGTTAAACTTACCGGATCTTTTGATATTAAGGAGTGCTCGGAAGAGACAAGATACTATATCGTCTTTTCCAACTTAACCACCGGTACTACCATCCCATCCTGTGAATCATACGAGTTTGGAAAATCAGTTTGGGAATTTGAGTGTTCAGTACCGGTTTCTTGGGGCAACGAATACTCGTGGCAAGTGAAAGCCAGTAGTAGAACCTACCTGGAATTACTTTCTGAAACCAGAAATTTCAGTGTTAACGCCTGTCCAGGACAGAAACCGGAAATTATCCTTGATTACCCGCCGAACTACACCAAATTTCCCCCTGACGTGCAAGATGTACATCTTAATTCACGAATTATCTGGCACAATTGTTATAGGCCTGTTAGCCATTATTATCAGTTGTATGACGTAACCAGCGGCACAACCAGAACTACATGCGAACAAAGATTTTACTCCAACCCCCCCGCTGAAGAAGCAATCGAGTGTAATGTGTTCGATCTCATCCGTGGTCACGAATATTACTGGAGTGTTTATGCCTCCAATTCTTTCACGCAAGATAGTCAATTAGTCCCTGTTTCAGCAAGTAATAGATTTACCATTGGCACACCCACCCCTACTCCCACACCGAGACCTACTTCCACTCCCACACCCACCAAAAAGCCTACTCCCACACCGACCAAAAAGCCTACTCCCACACCTACTCCTCGTCCTACTTCCACTCCCACACCGAGACCTACTTCCACTCCCACTCCGGCTTCAACTTGTACAGGGCAGTGTTATTACGGAGTCAGTTGCTACCAGTTGGGAAAATATACCGCCTCGGGGACTTGTGTCCCTTCCGGGGGTTACTGTTGCGGAAACCCGCTGCCCACGCCCACTCCCACCCCAACTAGAAAACCCAATGGACAAAGTTGTAGTTCCAACTCCCAATGCCAAAGCAGCAAATGCTGCAACGCAACCTGTCAACCTTCCAATTACCAGTGCCCGCAGTAAATGTCATCTTGACCGGTCAAACCAACCTAAATATCCACACCTCTCCCGACTTTATTCCCATTATCTTCATCGCTTCACGAACCAGTTCGTGTTGGAGTCGATCTATTTGGTCAACTACTTCTTTGACAGAGTAACTCACATAAATCTTTTTATCGATAGCTGTTGTTAAGACACATCCGCCTAACTGGCCGAAGAGATAACAAAATTCTATCCCTAAATTTTGATTGACTTATATTTGATTGACTTATATTGATTTTTTACATTAGTAGTCAATACTCTGTTGCTATCGCTTTGAAGTATTGACGTTAACCAAATAGTTTCCTATCAGACCCATTTGAGGTTTGAATTTATCTTCAAATATTTTCAGAGCTTGCTCCCCCATCCAATCGACAGGCAACAATTCCTTGGGAACCACGGAGTCGTCTCTTAAAATCGCCAAAAAACGCAAGCCGTGATGGAAAATGCCTGCTTTATCAGTTACCAAAGCATGTTTTACCCAGCGTCGATACTCTCTATTTATTTTCTTCAGGTCAAATATCCGAGAAACCATTTTGGTAACCCCTTCATCTCCTAAACTCCCATCTTTGCCCAAACAGGAGATAATCACCCTCCCCTGAAGACGGAGAGAATTTATTCTGACGACTAACCAGATATGAGGATCCTTCAGCGACAGCCAGACAGATTTCTGAACCATGCGGCAACCAATTTCTTTCAAGAATTTTCTAAATTTTTCTCTTTTCTCCTTTGTATCTTCGGGAATATCATAAGTTATCAACCATAAACGGCCATCCCAGGGGCGCTGTTTTTTGTAATTCGGGAGCAATTCTCTTAATTTTTCCTGGCCGGTTTCTGTTAGCTCGTAACCACCTGCAATCCGTTTTATCAACCCCTCCCCGGCTGCCCGACCGACCGCGCGACGAAAATTAGATTGATTCCATTTGGTAAAAAAACGATCGGCTGCGGCCAGGGCTTTTTTGGTTTTATAATCAACATATAGATCTTTTCCACTAGGGCCGTATAAAAAGAAACCGCCGGCGGCAGCTGCGGCAAGCACTACCAAATCCAGAGCTGTAACGGCGATTTCGCCGGTTAGTTTAGAAATTACCCGAGCGGTTTCTTTAGCTCTTCCCATTTAAAAAAATGGTACAGATAATTTATCATTATGTCAATACTTGAAAGCTATCGCTTTTAAGTATTGACGTTTTTAATTAGGTTCCGCCTGATTAGAAACCGGCACCCCATCAGAACCATTGACCGCTAGAATTTGGCTAAGGTTTGGAAGAATTGTGGTCTTTGCTAAATTAAATCCGGCTGGCATAAGGCGATTATAACCTGAAACTTGACATAACAATGAGAAATGATATTATCAGCTTAACAAATTTTTCTTCCCAAATATTTTCCTGTCCAGATTAAGATTAAAATGGGTCTAAGTCCAGAGAAATCACCAGGATTACCAGTTCCAGCAGAATCGACAGTAGTCGTTAGTTCTGTCCAAGTTGACTTCGAAGAACTAAAACGTCATGATTTACCACCACTAATCGGAGACGGCCCCATCTCCCTAGTCAATCAAAGAGAAGTTGTCCCGACTCCAGTTAAAACCGCTGTTGACGCCTTAACCGAAAGAATTGGCACTAATCCCTTAGAATTTGTCCAGCAAGTGGCCGCTGGTTTGGCCAGTTTGCCCACAACTGCAGTTGGCGGGGCAATAGGCGGATATAAAGGCGGGCTGATGCGCACCGTGGAGGAAATAGAGATGGGCCTAACTGAAACCCGAGGCCGAGCCGAACTCTGGCGAACTGTCTATGAATGGGGTGATACCCTACTTAACGCCCAATCAGCAATGGAGCTCATTACACAGCTAAAACGGCTCGGCGTTTTTGAAAAAGAAACTGCTCCCGGAGAAGCCGTCGTCGTGGCCGCCCGCTTCATGAACGCTGTTACTACCCTGCGGGAACAAGAAGCCGGGGGAGAAAAAAGGCTGGCCAAAGTTGAACAGGAAGCTCTGGATATTGAGTTAAAAACCATGGTTTTGCAGGCAGAAGCCGCAGGAAGATTAACGGTAGCACCCTTTGTCGGAGCAGCTGTTGAAATCTTTGGTCGCCTTCCCGTTCAATTAGCTAAGGAAATCGGTCCGGGAATGATGGAGGCTCTGGCTCAAACCTTGGCCGTAGGAGCAGAAATTCCCGGAAGGACAACCGCCGCTTTAATCGTTGGGCCGTTCAAAGGAATTGCCGATGGCATTAAAGAAGTCACCGAAGAAATTACTCCGGGAGCTGCCGCCGGGATGGCGGCCTTCGCGCTTTTTCCAGTAGGCACCTCCGTTTTAATTGCCGCGGGCAGTCTGATTCCCGCAGCCACTCTTGGAGAAAAGTTACTCACTGTAGGATTCTCTGGCGTACTTGGTCTGATGATAGCCGTTCCAATAGGAACCGCTGTTGCCTGGTTGGATCGGCGGAGAAATTCTTCCTATTTCGATGGGAAACGGTTCACAGAGAATTCTGAAGCAAATGAACCGGAAATTGTTGAAGGCGAAGTTAGACTCGTTGATCATGCGGAAGAGACAAAGTAATTAATCAAAGGAGGAAAAAATGAATGAAAATATAGAAAAAATGTTTGTCGCTGCCAAAGAGAGAGGGTCTCGCCTTCCCACTCCTGCCTGGGGAGTACTCTTCGGATTAGCTGTGGCACTGATCGCTAAAAATGCGGAGGCCGCACCAGGTGTTGCCTCCGGGATTACGTTAAGTACTGATCTAGCCGAATGGGTTCCGGCGGCTTTGATTGAATTTTTGGCCTTTGGAGGCGGTGCTGTACAGAGTTTTGGTTTAACACGCTCCAAGTGGTATGACAGAACCGTTAGGGCTAAGAATGCGCAATTGCGTCAACAGATCCAGCAAGGAGTAGAACCTGAAGTCATAAAGAAAATAGCAGGGTTGAAAGCAACTGGCAAACTTCGATTGGAGGAAGGTGAGACGATTGAGGAATTAGTCGCAAGACAGGTAGAGGCAAATGTGGAGGCTCAATTTGCTCCTCATCGCATTGAGAGGGTTAACCCCTGGGTTCAGGCAGTAAGAGAGGGCGCGAGGATGGCTGCGGGTTTTGGCGGACCAGGTTTAATCGTCTGTGATGCCTTAATCGGCCTGGGGACGGCAAGATTGGCGGTTGATGCCATTTATGCCATTGGCGGTTTTGCCTGGATGATCGGCATTAACGAGAAAGAGAGATTACTAAATGATACACTGGAGTAATCCAAACTAGATTTGGAAACAACTAGTGCATCAACTCCGCTAGATTTAGCGGAGTTTTGGGTTAAATCAACAAGGCTTATGTTCTTCGAACAAGAAGGTCGAACCGGACCAACAACTGGAATCGGTGTCGGAGACGCGATGAGTCCAGGCAGAAAATTATTGACGGAAACTCTGGAACCGGATAATATTAGACCTTCATATTCCCAAATCTTTCTTCAAGCAGAGTCTCTCCTTGGGTCAGCGCTGACAACTATTGTGGGTGGAGCTTTCGGGGGCGTCGAAGGCGGTGAGCAGATAGCAGCTGCTTTGTTCTATCGGATTCTTGAAGATATTCGAGGCAAGGACGCTCCCGCTAGAATCGCTCGCGCCACGACAGTAACTTTAGCCAGGTTTGACGCCTTCGCTCAATTGGCTGATGGCCTAAAAAAACAAGGGGTGATCCAAATCCCCGAAGGTATGCCTCAAGATCAGCTCTTTGATCTAGTGGCTGACGGAATTAAACGCACCGTGTGCGCTGGCGTTACGGCCATGCAGGCCAGAAAAGAAATTGCCATCGCCGAACTGCCTGCTATGCAAGCCGAGACTAATCTCTTTGTTGCCAAGGTAGAAAATTCCGGCAGGAGAACGATGGTGTTTCCTCGAGTGGCTCTAGTTGAAGCTATTAAGTTGACAGAGGCAATAGGAGAACAGACTTTGGTCAGTATGGCTGAATTGGTAGATAGGGGCGTCGGCTCTGCCATTAATACTTCGGGGAGTGTTCTGGCCAGAATTATAGGGGTAGTTATTTCTCTACCCCATTCTGCCATTGGTTGGGGAGCTGAAGTTTTGCCGGATGCAGCTATCCCGGTTGCGATCGCCACTCCTGCCGGAGCACTGCTTTACGCCTATTTCTCCCTCCAACATGGTTATCCTATTACTACTGAAACTTTTTGGCAAAATACTCTTACCGGAGGATTTATGGGCTTATTGGCAGGAACCATTCCCACGGTTATCTTCAGTCGCTTTACTCGACGGGGCAAAAGGCAAATAAGCTCCACCACTTAGCTCATCCAGCAAAACTATGTTGACAATTAATGTCGGTTAAGGCGATAAAATTATACCGCGGGGGGTTGACTGATAAGTTAAATTTGGATACAATAAAGCACTGTTATGACCATTAATATTAGTGAGTTTACCAGAGGAATGACTGATGGTGCTGTCGGCCGTGGCAATGCTATTACTCACAGGCTATTCAATCCCGATGATCAAATTCATCGTGAAATTTACGCCGCGCTTCATTATGGAGATTTAGCTCCAGGTCAGAAAGAGGTCTTGGAGCGCTTGCATGCCGTTTCCCTCTTAGTTAGAGACGGCATCGGCGCTCATTCTCCCGAAGCAGACTTATGGCAATTCGGAGACAAAACCACTGGCGATTACACCAAAAGGTGGACACCAGAAACCATGCTAATGCTAACCAATGCTTACCAAAGCGGCGGCGGCGATCTGGCGCTAAAAGCCATTGTTCGTCGATCTTTCCCGGCTCCGCCTACGTCTGTCACTCCCGGTGCTATTATCAAACATGACCAGCCGTACCCGGATGTCCAGGAACCGGCGGAATCAGCGCGACTTCAAGATGCATTCGCTGCAATAACCAGCAGGATTACCCCAAACATGTCTGTTTTGGACGCGGCGGTTCAAACACAAATGGCCGTTAATTTGCAAACCGGTCTGCAAGCCGCCGATCGCATGCTGGAGACATTCGCTCAATCTTTCGGCGATCTGCTGGGCCGAATACAAACCGAGTTAATGGGTCAGAAAATTACCGCCGGCGTTCACCCAAAAATTACTGCTCGCGCCCAAGCTGTCCAACACCTCGGAGCTGGAGTTAGCTTTGATGGATCTCCGCCAACAATTCATATCTATCAACACGGCGTTGGTGTTATCGGCGGGCCAGGTCCAGGGGTCGTTGCCGCCTCATCAACCTTTGTCTCAAGCGAAGTTTCCGTATCCGGCGGAATAACGTTTACCTTTGAGGATTAATTATGGCAAGAGGCAACGTTGACCAAAAAATCGCTTTTGGAACCTACCCGACAGACATCAGCCAAACAGCAGCCAGGCAAATATCCGGCCTCATTGATAGAGCCAATGCTTACCGGTCCGCGGCTGCAACTGCTCCTGGGAATGTAGCCAGACATCTACTCGATAAAGCGGCTGATTTGGAACATTTCGCCCGCCACCGTGTTTATACCGATGTGAGGCAAGCAATGGGTTTGGCCATCGGTGACACAGCTCGCGTAGAAATTCAAGCAACCACCAGTCCAGCCGGATTCCCAACCGCCACTGTCCGCGCGATTGCGGCAAATACCCACCCCCGATCTGATTCACCACCTGTCGCGAGAACCGAAATTAATACTTTACCTGATGCTCAATTGCCAAAGGAAGCGGCTTTGGCTTATGCGCAATCCGAGACTGAAATGCCTCAACCCTGGTTTTTCATGAAGGCTCTGGCAACGCTGGGGTTAATAACAGATAAACAACCGCTAACGAATATTCCCCTGGCTAGACAGATCGAGACGCAGGTGGTCAACCGGGCTATCGACACAACCGTCGACCGGGCAGTGCGGCAAGCTCCGGTCCATGGTGATTACACCGCCGAAATCAGACAGAGCGTTGATTATTGCCATGCGCAGGCGGCTTCCCTCCCTCCAGATACAGTCTCATACAAAACAACTGAACCGGCTGGATTTGTTGAGCACGTCATTGCCGGAAAAAATACAGTAGTGACAAGTTCCGGCTATTACTTAAGAAGCGCGGAATACGCGGTTCGCGATCGGTGGAATGACATGACGCCGGCGCAAAAGGATTGGGCATGTAATAACGCCCCCCATCTCCTCCCGAATTTGGATATTGAGTGATCAAGGCTAGGTGCATTGTCATGGTCGTCGGACTGGCATTCGCCTAAAGAAGAGAAGGATTCGGCGATTTGGTGACGACTATCTGCCGGCCGACAACGGAATATCCTTAATCGTTATCGGGTGACAAAAGAGATTGGGGAAGATCGGTGACCAGTCGGGCAAGATATATGATCGGATGTATGATATCTAATTCCGAAGCGTTGCGGAGGCCAAGAACGTGGTTATCGCGAGATACTATGGCGCAAGGCTTCCCCTGTTGCTCTTGGGCCAGGGCTTGAGCGATTAACAAAATATCATCCGATGGATCTGCTTCAATCGTAGCCGGGAAGGTTTCCGGCCAGCCAAACAAAACAAGACAGCGGGCGAGGAATTCATCCAACAGTTGATGGCTTTGCTCGTCAAATCGGATACCACCGGGAAGACTCTCGCGGTCGATGACCCACCGATATTCTTGAACCAAAGAGTGAATGACGCATGGCCTGATTTTCTCGTCCGTGACTAAATCAACAATCTTTCGACAGTCTTTCATCTGATTTGTTCCAATTGCCCGAACGATAACGCTGGTGTCAACAACCACCAACGGTACCAAAGGATTTCCCACCGATCTGGTGCCGACACCATTTCTCCAGTTGCCGAAAGAAAACTCTTTTTCAGCATCATCAACCAAATGGCGGGTAAAAGTTGTAGAATGTTTTAACTTTTCCTGCCTTAGTTCTATATGAACCGTCTTTTTACCCCTACGGCCGTGCTGGGGAATTATTTCATCCTGATCATCGTCATAAAATGCCCGCGTCTTTATTCTTTGACCGGAACCGGTATGTTCCTTTAGAAATTGCCTGGCTGTTTCTTTCCTTTCAGCTGGAGTTTTCATAATAATCCGTACTTTTTGTCATTCCGAGTCCCGATTTGATCGGGGCGTGGGAATCTGTTTGATATAGATTGCCGCGTCGCCCGCCAAGTAATGTTTCTCGTCCCGCTAAGCGGGATCCTCGGCGGAACCGGGACAATGACAACTGTTAAATCCATATCTTATACTATAATTCAAATTATGAATATTATTTTCTTTGGCTCGGATCCGTGGTTTTCCCCGCCGGTGTTGGAGGCGTTATTGAAGGCGGGGCACGAAGTACCAATTGTTGTCACCAAGGGTGAAGCAGCAATTGATAAAGGACGAAGGATGAAGGACGAAAGACGAAAGAAAATTCAGATCATTCCAGCGAAACAGCCTAAAGACATATCCATCAATTCTCTTACGTCCGCCTTCAGCTTTCAGCCTTGCGCTTTCAGCCTTGCGCGACCCGACGCCATCGTTTTGGCGTCTTTCGGCCCGCCGTTTTTGCCGGCCGAAGTTTTGAAGTGGCCAAAATACGGCTGTCTTAACGTTCACGCCTCGCTTTTACCCCGCTGGCGCGGAGCATCTCCGGTTTTTGAAGCAATAGCTGCAGGTGACAAAGAAACCGGAGTGAGCATTATGAAAATGACTGAAGCAATAGACCGGGGGCCGGTGTTGGGACAAGCAAAAACTATTATAAGATCTGACACCCGCGAAACGCTCACAAAAAAACTAGGAATACTCGGTGGTAAATTAATTGTCGAAACGCTAAAAAAGATAGAAAACGGACAATTAAATAAAGTTAAGCAGCCGCTAAAATCTCCGACTCCCTACACCCATAGACTTACCAAAGACTCCGGTCGGATTGACTGGGAAAAATCACCGGTTGAGATAGAAAGATTTATTAGGGCGGTAACGCCGTGGCCCGGCGCAAAAAGCAATGTTAAATGGCGAATGAAGAATGACGAATGGAAACAATCAGAAATTACAATCAAAAAAACCCATCTTTCCTTTATTCAACATTCCCCGGCCTCGCCTCGGCTCGGCCGAGGGCGGGCAACATTCAACATTCAACATTCTTTTGTCATCGACGAAGTCCAGCTCCCAGGCAAAAATTCAGTGTCCTGGAAGCAATTCTTAGCCGGACATCCTAACACAAAACTGGCATAAATCTTTCTTCAGCTCACAGGAAGTTGAGTCGGCGAAATCCCGCTTCGCGGGAGCGTTTCTGGCGGGCCGCCCGGGGACGGAGTCAAAATGATTTTGCCGTTATCGCCGAATAATTGGTTGCGGCCAGACTTTTTAGCTATATACAAATTTTCATCCGCCCGCTGACAAACGGTCTCCAGGGTATCTCCCGACTTGGTAAGAGTGGCGCCGACGCTTAAAGTAATCTTGTCGGGAAGTGTTTCTTCCGGGGCCCCAAGCGTAAGTTGATATTTATCTCTAGATAGTAAATCAATAGTTTTTCCCCGAATACGCTCGGCGATAATGAATAATTTGTCTAGATCAAGGATCTGACCGCTTTTAGGTTTGACGGCGATAGTAAATTCTTCGCCGCCCCAGCGAGCAACCAAGTCGCCGATCTCGACGGACTGCGTCAATGTCCGAGCCAAGTATTGGAGAGCTTGGTCGCCAACCCGATGACCGTAAGTATCGTTCATTTTTTTGAAATGATCCAGGTCAATCATCAAAAAAAGAATCGGCTGATCGGATTCATTTGATTGTTGAAGGAGCTCGCTAAATAACCTCCCAAATTCCCGTCTATTCAGCAGTCCTGTCAACGAGTCTCGGCTAGCTTTTTCTTCGAGATCGACGATTTGAGTGGCCTGATAGTCGGATAAATCGCTGTCGCTCCTTTCTTCAAAGAGTTGTTTGAGCGCTTGGTTTTTGCGTTCCTTTTCTTCCGGGGAATCATCGGGCTTAACTTCTAAACCTTGTCGTTTGGCTTCTTGGCGAATGTCATGGTGAACTTGATATGCCACATCAGGCTTTAGCCGGCCGGCGTTGTCTTTGTCTTCTTCCGGAGAAATGTAGGGACTGGGAGTAGATTCTTTATCAGGGACTGATTCGGGCATGACGAAACGATGGTATCACAAATATCGCAATAAATTAACAAGTAAGATTATTTCGACCAGATGAAGCCGTTGCAGCCTTCGTTAAGGGCAGGAGAGGAAGTTTCACTGCTGTTGCCGGTGGCGGTGGTCGCGGCCAGGAGAGGAAATTTCCTCCGCAGTTCTAAGTAATTAATGGGGCGATAGTGTCCGGTTTCAGCCAACAAAGCACAGGCCAAACAGCTAGGGCCTAAATCTTTAAACCATGCCTCGCCGATTCCGGCGAGACAGAAAAAGTAAGCGTCTGCAGTCTTGGCTGTCAACAAATTATGATCGTTATCGCAGTTTTTGCAGTGTTCGGACGAACTCATATTGATATCTTCGTAAAGGTCTAGCCTTTACGATTTCCCTATTTGTTGGTCTTTTTAGCTTTTTCAGGCAATGGGAGCAAAGGACGCGGATGACGGCAATCCCCTTCTCTAGTACTCGGTGGCGGTGCAAGTTGGGCTTAAAAAAATGGATTGAGCGGTTTTTGGCGTGGGAAACGCGGTGGCCCCGTTGCCTGCCTTTGCCGCAATTATCGCAAGTTAAAGACATGGGGATATGATAACATAAAAAATGGTTAAAATGGCTAAAATGGCTAGAAAGGTTAAAAAGGTTAAAAGGATTAAAAGGCTAGAAGGCTAAAATGATTGAAAATCTTATCAGTTCTCCATTATCGTTTTTGACGTCGCTTTTGGCGATTGTGGCGGCTATCTCGATCCATGAATTTGCCCACGCTCTGGCCGCCGATCGCCTTGGCGACCCGACTCCCCGGCTTCAGGGACGATTAACGCTTAATCCCCTCGCCCATCTTGACCCGATCGGAACTTTGATGCTGATACTATTCCGCTTTGGCTGGGGAAAACCAGTCCAATTCGACCAGTTTAATTTAAGAAATCCGAGACGGGATACGATGCTGATCTCCATCGCCGGTCCGGCTTCAAATTTATTGACGGCGGCGGCGGCGGCAATTCTGTTGCGCTTTTTGCCCAACAATCTCCTAACCATCTTAACAATCCAACCATTTATAATCATTT
The DNA here is from genome assembly GCA_016183365.1 of Candidatus Collierbacteria bacterium. GTDB lineage: Bacteria > Patescibacteriota > Microgenomatia > UBA1400 > JACPES01 > JACPES01. The sequence goes on along the minus strand of JACPES010000002.1, from coordinate 26,345 downwards.
CAGTAGTCCTCGCAGTTTTCAACTTCGTCCCGATTCATCCTTTGGACGGAGGCAAGATTTTAGCCGGAATTCTGCCCCTGTCTTTAGCCCGTGAATTGGAACAAATCCAGGCTCAATTCGGAACTATTCTATTGATTATGATGATTCTGCCTTGGGGAGGAACCGCCCCGATTTTCTATCTGACCGGGCCGGTGATTCAATTTCTTCTGCAACTTCTTCTCGGGGGCGGAAAACTGATATAGAAATTAATTCTAAGCACGAAATTTGACGGTTGACTTTGAAAAACAATTTTGCTACCATACCAACAGATGGAGAGCGTGGACTGGTCCTAGTTGACTATCGAGTCCACTGCGCCATCTTTCTTTTTAAAAAACTCTTCTATGGTAAACTCGATTCCGTTTCTTATTTTTGAATTTACTTGTTGCGATAAAAGATCGATGTTTAGTTTAGACTGGATGGTTTTATTAAGCCTAATTTAATCTTATAAGCAAAAGCGACCGAACCAAGGAGGACATCGACTAGCTGTATTTCTGAAACTGGATATGATTCAACTCTGCAAATGCCAAAGAGCGCATTTCTTCTTGTCGTTTTTTTTATTTTTTCCTTGATTTGTTTTTCACGATCGTCTAAGCGCGCTCAAGCTTATCATGGAAATAAGCCCAACGCCAAAAACGTCTTGTGGGTTATGTATACTCCCTGTCTCGTCTAAAAAACCGAATAAATTTCTCCTGGGTTTTGGTCCGGGAACAATTGCAAGATATCTTTGAAAATTCTCCGGGAGGTTTTTCGTGCTTTTGGATTTCGAATCTTTATCTAGTAGCTCTTCAACTCTTCGTCAAGCTGTTTGAGGTCGGCGTCGATCGATTTGAAATCAGAATCCAATTCTTCCCCCAAAACTTTCTCGGTTTCATTCCCCAATTCTTCCATAGTTTGAGTCGGAGCTGCTGTCGGAGATACCGCTGTCTTGGTTGTCTCCTGCGTTCCTGATGATTTCCAAGCTCCGGGATTGGTTAAAGAACAAGCGGAGAGAAAAACTCCGGCAACGGCTAAAATTGCGATTCTGTTGAGATTTTTCATTTTAGTTCCAGTTTCCTGTCTTTCATCATAGATTTCTTGAAGATAGATGTTCTTGAAATTTTTGATCTTGATATTCTTGATTTCTTGAATATTTGATCAAGTGATCAAATCGTCAAGAATTCGAGATCAAGAACCTCTATTTTTCATCTTCAAAATATCTATTTATTCTCCTCCTGTCGGTTCTGCCGGCCTGATTGGACGGACCTCTTTGGCCGCGTCTTTCAATGCCTTGACTGCGTTAACTAAATTTTTTCTGGCGTCTTCAAAATGAACTTTAATTCCCTGAACACCAGTTCTAAAAGTCTGGGCCACATCTTTAGGAGTACTGGTAGATTCCAGCCCGGATATCTTGGATTTGAGATCGGCAATCGCGGTTTCTGCCAAGCCGATATGCCTTTCGGTTTCTTTCAAAGCGGTTTCAACTTTAGACGTATCCGCTCCCAGATTTTTAGCTGCTTCCGCGGCCCGGTTTCTTAATTTACCCACGTGCTCGCGCAGGCGGCCGGCGGCATTATTGAGGCGGTCGATGACGGCGGACAACTTCTCTTTCATCAGGGCCACGATTTGTTGTTGTTTTTCGGTCCGCTTGGCTTGGATTTCGGCTTTACGCTTTTCCATATTAGACTGCCGCTCCCCTACCCGGTTTTCAATCCGATCGCGGCGGGCGGCAGAAGTCGGAGTCGCCTCTTGGGCCAAAACCGGCAGAGCAGTTAGCAGAGTTAGAAACGAGACCGTCAGGGAAATTAATAAAACGCTTCGCTTCATAAGAAGTTTGTAAGTTGTATCATGTTCTGGTCCCGTCTGTCAAGACCCAGACAAAGTATTCGATATTTTACAAGATTAATTTAAGCTGAAATCCGGACAGGGGTTTAGGCCTTTGGCCAGAAGATTTTGTTTTTCTCTCTCAATACTCACCCGCAATCTTGCCAGCGGTGTTCGTTCTCCGATCATGGGTTCCGCCTCTAACCAAGAATGGTTTGGGTTATTTAGCCATTGAATAAATCCTGTTCTCAATTCACCATTTCTTCCGCAGACGGTCATATCCCAGAGAGATTGATAGGCATGAACCACAATCCCTAAACGAGTCGGATCATCTCCCGCTATCTCCTGCACAATCGGTGGTACATTAAGCTGATCTTCAGCTGACATTCTACTCATTAGTCTACACCAAGTCGTCAAATCCCACGGGTATCCCAAAATTGTTTTAGCCCAGTAGAAATTACTCTATAAAAAAACCATGCGCCAACTCACATGGTTTTTTGCTCCGCACTGTGCGCTCCGCGGCTATCTGTATCGCTTCATCCATGGCCTCACGGTCATGGTTTTCGCTATCTTGGAATAAAATTACTTGATATGAAGCTATATTGAAGGTCAGACCTTCAATTGGCGGCACATTCTGCTTTTGCTTCTGGCGAAGCCAGGCTCCGAATGGTGCCTTAGCAGGTACAATTCTGCACTCGCCACCAGGTATCGTATGGTACCTGGGCAGGGCTGTCAGGATTCGAACCTGAAAGAGGGGTTTTGGAGACCCCCATGATACCATTTCATCACAGCCCTAGAATTTAGACCTCGTGATGCCTGCCTGCAATCGCTAAAGCGACAGCTTTTGCGGGCGGGCCATTTCACTACAGCCCTATTTTTACTCTGCTCTCACTTTTAAGAATTATACAGGTTTCTATTAAGAAATCTTAAAAAATCTCTCACTCGTTTATTCCAATTAATTAATTGATTAATTAATTGGAATTTATAAAGAAAAAAATAATAGAATAACTAAAATGGAACTTTGGCGGATTTGGCTTTTTGCCATTGGCTGCGTTTGAATTCCTTCCAGTTTGTCCCCGGCCGCGGAGGTAGGAAACCGCCTGCGGCTTCTTGGCGCAAATCTTGATATTTCCTTTGTTGGCTTTCATCCCGATCGGCAATTTCTTTAAGCAACTGCCGATATTCTTTACCTTTCTCATCAAGCCAAGTTTTAACCGTATAAACAGTCGTCTGCGAAACTTTAAGTTTTTCGTCTATTTCCGACGGAATATGGTTTTTAATCAGCATCAGGGCGATTGCAATCCGCTTGCCAATCATCAATTTTTCAGTTTTAGTCAAAAGAACATCGATGAAATTGCCGGCGGCGTTTTGATCACGGCACGAAGCCACACATTCAACTAAAAGCTGGTAAATTTTATCCTCTACTTCCGGCTGAAGCCAACGCAGAGACACCCTGGCCATAATTTATTCCAATTAATTAATTGATTAATTAATTGGAATTTATAATAACTGATAGAAAACCGAATCGTCAAGATAGAAAAACTTTGTCAGGATACTGGATAAAATATTCACTATATGGCTGAAACGAGAACAGGATTATTTCAGTTTAGAACTGAAGTCGACTCTTCAGGCAAAGCCAGACGGGTATGCAAAATCGAAGAACCATTGCTAGTCGGATATTATGGTTTAGCGAAAATGGAGGAAACTGCGATTCTGTTCAAGGTGGTTGATTTTGCTCTTTACCTGTAGGAAAATATAAAAAAACCATGCGCCAATTCACATGGTTTTTTGTTCCGCACTGTGCGCTCCGCGGCTATCTGTATCGCTTCATCCATAGTCTCACGGTCATGGTTTTCGCTATCTTGGAATAAAGTGGGTAAAACTTTTCCTTAACTTTGCTGTATTCTTTGATGGTGAAAGAAATTGGATTAAGCTTGGCGGGATTGAGACTTTTGTACCTGACACGGCAGAAAATGACGGCGGAGCTGGGAAGATTGGTCGGCAGGTTTGGGGGCAGACAGCGGGTTAGGACCGCTCGTGTGGATTTCATCCACACTCGAATTTTCAGATTTCAGATTTATTCAAGCTATATTTATTTTTTACGGTTGCAAATTCTCTATTTCCAAGTTGGGTAGATATCAAACACACCCTACCTCTTATAATTTTGGGAATTATAACCGGAATCGGTTTTTATTTTTCCGGCGTTAATATGGCATTAACCACGGATTCACCGTTATTAATTATAATTTCTTCGCTTTCCGAAGCCTTGACGCTAAGCGTCATCATTAACTTCTCAATTCTGTTGATTGTTTGGCTAATGAATGTTGTTTTTCAAGAAATCACAAGTTTCGTACTTTGTCATTCCTGGCTTGACCAGGAATCTATTTAAATAGATTCCCGTCTGCGCGAGAAGGACACACGGGGACGAGAATGACTGAAAAACTCGTGGGGTGAAAATTTACTTTAACCTTGAGGTCTCTTTGTGGATGATATGTTTTCTACACCGCTTGCAGAACTTCTTTATGGCCAGCTTTTTGGGAGTGTTGGTTTTATTCTTCTCGGAGATATAACCGAACTTCCCGCAAACCGAACATTTTAATCCTAAAATTTGTCTTGGACCTTTTTTTGCCATATAGGGGTAAAAAGTATAGAGTAAAGAGTAAGAAACTTAAACATACTTTCTCCTTAGACCATACAACCTTTTAATTATATCTTCTGATTTTACCAAAATTTCTTGATGTTGGATACCCGTAAAAAAATTCAAGTCTAAAGACAAATCCCCGATAGCCACAATTTCTCCTATTGAATTGATACAAATTTGCAGGAATCTTCTTCTTTCTTTATCAGAAAGAGACATCATCCCTTCAGCAAAATTTAATAAAACTGACGTTGCCGCTCTTGATAATTGAGATCTTAACCCAAAAATTTCCTCTCTGGAATAAAGATGAGACAGGGTGTAAAGAAACTTAACATATATTATTTAGAGTATAAAGTATAGAGTAAAAAGTATAGAGTAAAGAGTAAAAGGAGAAGATGTGTGATAAAATTTTCCGATGACGCCGAGATAGCTCAGTTGGCAGAGCGCATTCATGGTAAGAATGAGGCCCCGGGTTCGATTCCCGGTCTCGGCTCTGATGGGAGTCAAGAAATCTGACTTTTTGCTTACTCCATACTTCTTACTCTTTTCCCCTATTCTATCTACTGGCGCTGCGACGTTGAATAATTGAGATGACTACCGCCCCGACTACAATAATCGCCAGTATCGTAAAAAATACTCTGGCGGCTGTTCCTGCTACGCTCTTTTGAGCGACAGACGGGACGATTTTACCAGGAGTTGGAGCTAATGTCACCTTGACAATAGTCGAGGTCGGCAAAAATTTTAGATTGCTTTGACCGGAATCTCCGAAATCAATCTCCCTCATCGGCCCGGAAACAACTAAAGCGCTTAAACTGGGCTGGCTGACACCGGAATCAGCTTCCGCGGTCACCAATATTTCTTCAAAGGCTTCTCTGGCCCTGGCGTTCAATTTGCCGCCGGATATATCTCCTAAAGAGAAATAGACTCCTTTGCCTAATTTTAAGCCCCCTGTTTTAGCCTGCTGTCCTTCTGCCGCGCCCTTACGCCGCGCCCAAGCCAGATAAAACAGTCGGTTGGCGTCGGGGGGAGTAGTTAAATTCCGGCAAGTCATAACCACTTGATAATCCCCTTCATCCACCAAGACTGAAGCCAAAAAGCACCGGGAGTCGTTATCTACCGAAGTCAATAAAGCTGTTCCCTCCGAAGCCACAGCAAATTTTGGGAAAGCCAGCAATCCCACAAACACCAATCCCAAAATAAAAAGTCTTCTGTTCATTTGGCGAAATGATACCATTCTCTGATTAATCCGACAAGCCCGAACCAGCAGGTGTATACTATCGGTCAAATGGCGTCAACCGGACCGGATATCGAAAAAGCCTACGCTGATTTATTCGCCGTTGCCAAACGGATCGCCGATGGCGGCGGTCATGACGGCATAGAATTCGGGTTTGGAGCCGGACAAATTACAATGGAGGCCTTAGGGCCAAACACCCTTCATGTCAACAGAACTTTCCATCCCGCATCCGGCCATAAAAAAGACATCATCTTTGACCGCACTCATATTCCGACATCTTTCGCCGACGCCGAGGAAATCGAAACGCTGGCCCTGACCGCGGCCAGAGCTCTAGTGTTAGAAAAATTAGTTCTTAGGTGCTGGGGCCAGGATTCGAACCTGGGTAGCCGTGAGGCGCCAGATTTACAGTCTGGTGCGATTGTCCGCTCCGCCACCCCAGCAAAAACTTCAAGTAAAACCCATTGATAGTATATCAAGCTTTTTTAACTTGAGGATTAAGAAAAATCCCAGCCCGGACTTTTCTCAACTTAAGAATTCAAACATCAATACTTCGATGCTATCACTTAAAAGTATTGACATCTCTTGATCCTTTAACTGTCTCGGTGTCGATATTTTAAAATATCGATATTTATTGAGCCCTCCCGGAGAGTCGGACTCCGATCTACTGTTTACAAAACAGTTGCTCTGCCGTTGAGCTAGAAGGGCAAATTTTTTCTGATGAACGAAACGGTTGAAACTATTATAATCTAAACTTCCTGAAGCAACAAAAACCCTACCAGTAAAGCGCTTGATGCAGAAAACTCTTCCCCGCTGTTGATAGGTGGGTGTCCTGGCCCGATACCCACGGGTATCGAACACTTGGACTTTCCGACCCTCGACTTTAGGTCGGGGTCGAGAATCCCGATTTTTGGTCGGGACCCTTGACAAAAGAGTTGTGTAGGAAAAAACTTTCCTGCCAGACCGCTTTTGGTAGGGCTGGGTTTTATTATACACGAGTGTCAAGAGGGAGAAATATAGATGTCTTGAAAGTAGATATTCTTGAGATTCTTGATCTTGATATGCTGGATGTTTTGAATATTTGATCAAGTTATCAAGAAATCAAGATTTCAAAATCAAGAGTTTTTATCTTCTATCCTCAAAATATCTAATATAAATTCTATAGTGCTAAAGATTTGAGGTATTCCTTAAATTGTCCATTAATATCCTTGTGTTTCAATCCAAACTCCACCACCGTCTTCATATATTCCAATTTATTGCCGGTATCGTAGTATTTTCCGCCTTTGATTTCGACGGCCAGGATTCTTTTGCCGTCTTTGAGCATCAGTTTGAGGGCATCGTTGTAATAAAATTCCTGTCCGGCTTCAAGATTTTCCATAACTTCATCAAGGTAATTGAAAATGTCAGGAGTGAAAACAAAGCCGGAAACGTTAGCTAAGTCCGAGGGGGCATTTTTTTTGCCCGGTTTTTCAATGATAGAAGCCAGGTCCATTACTCCCTCCTGAAGCCACTTGCCGCCGCCGAAACCGTAGCGATCGTAATCTTCGTCTTTTTCGGCCCTGATAGACGACAGAACGGAACAACCGTATTGTTTATAGACTTTCAAAAGCTGTTTAGTTCGGGATGGAGAAGCTGCGATAAAGTCATCGCTCCACATATAAATGAACGGTTCTTTGCCGATTAAATGCCTAACATTCAAAAGCGGAGTCCCGTTGCCATAGGGACCTTTTTGCCTAACGAACACAAAATTTGCCAGGTTGGAAATCCGCTCCACTTCCTCTAAAAGCGGCCGCTTCTTTTCCCCGCCTTGTTTTAAAAGATTGACTAATTCAGTCGAAGGAGTGTCAAAATGATCTTCAATCGAACGCTTGTGATAGCCGGTAACCATGATGATGTCGCGAATGCCGGCGTCAACTAATTCCTCGACGATGTATTGAATTACCGGCTTGTCGACGATCGGGAGCATCTCTTTGGGCATGGCCTTGGTCTGGGGTAGAAACCGGGTCCCAAAGCCGGCCGCCGGTATGACCGCCTTGCGAATTTTTTGGATGTACCGTTTTGGCATTTGTAAAGGATATGATAGTCTGGCTGTCAACTGATTGTCAAGCAAGCGGTAAAAAAATAATACGCCACCCTCTAATAGTCCTCGCTCAAGGCTAAATTTAAATCTAAATAATAATCATTGATACATGGCTACATTGAAGGTCAGACCTTCAATTAATTGATATATAGACCCTTTTTAGTAGCGGGGACGGTCGCAACAATGGATATCTCGATGGGGTTGTAAAAAGTTTATATTTTGGATATTGTTATATTGATTATGACTCCGATGACTCCGGTTAGGTTCTTTTCTCATGTTTATAATCGCGGAGTTGATAAACGAGTGATTTTCCTGAACGATAACCACCGCCGGCGGTTTATTACCACTTTGAGACTGTCCAGATTGTTAAAATCCCCTTCTATCGCGGTACTTGATGATTGGCTAAAACGAGATAAAATTACGCCGGAAAAGATTGGCAAAGCCGAGGAAGAATTCGGGCCTCCGATTTTGGATATTGTAGCCTTAATATTGATGAATAATCATTTCCATTTAGTTTTGGGAGAATCTGAAGATAAGAAAACTGCCATAGCTAAATTTATGCAAAGACTGGGAACAGCCTTTACCATGTACTTCAATAAAGTCGAAAAACGCAAAGGACGACTATTTGAATCTAAATACAAATCCGTTGCCATTATTCATGATGAACAATTACTTCAAGCCGTTCGCTATGTTCACGTAAACCCCGCCAATGGCGAATTTTCTAGATGGAATGAACAAAACTTGCCTAAATATCAGTGGAGTAGCCTGTCATCATATTTAAACCATCCCGAACCATGGATAAATACCGAACCAGTCATGTCGCTTCTGAATAACAAAAATGAATTTTGGGAGTATACCAAGCTTGGGATCTGCCTGCCGAGAAGCGAACTATTGACCAAAAAACTCCGGCTTGAATAAATAGTGATTGATATATGGCTACATTGAAGGTCAGACCTTCAATTGATTGATATATCAATTAAGAAATAATCAACAACAGTAAACAGATTTCTGCTATACTTTTCGTTGGATATGACACCGCTTAAATTTATTGGCGAAGTCCGGGAGGAATTGAAAAAAGTCGACTGGCCCAGCCGGGAAAAAACCGTCAGGTTAACGGTAATTGTGGTGGCCGCATCCGCCATTGTCGGCATTTATATCGGCGCCTTGGACTGGTTGTTTACCTATTTGCTGACTTTTCTGGTAAAATAAGAGGTTCAATAAAAATCGATATCTTGAAGATGGAAGGTGGAAATCTTTGATTTTGAATTATTGATAACTTGATATCTTGAATCAAGAATTCAAGAAATCAAATATATCAAGATCTAAAATTTCAAAAAAATCTATCTTCAAAAAATCTAATTTAAGTATGTCCGATCAATCGATTACCCAACCATCCGCCGAAGATCAAATTAAAACCGAGGCCAAAAAGGCCGAGGACGCCTTGTACCACGTGGTTATTCTGGAGGAGCGCGATCCATCGGCTAAATGGTACGTCGCCCACACCTATTCCGGCCACGAAGAAAAAGTCGCCCAACAGCTGGGAATCAGGATTAACGGCCTGAAATTAGAAACCAAAGTTCACGAAGTCATGGTTCCGGTCCAGGATAAAATTAAAATCTTCCGCGGCAAAAAAATCCAGTACAAGGAAAAATTATTCCCCGGATATCTTTTAATCCGGATGATTATGGACGACGAATCCTGGGCGGCGGTCAGAAATACCCGGGGTATCACCGGCTTTGTCGGCATTGGCAAGAATCCGACTCCGATCCCCCAAACCGAAGTTGACACGATTAAAAAATATTCCGCCCAAGCCGCCCCGAGCTTTAAGGCCAGCTTTACCGTCGGTGAAGCGGTTAAAGTCATCGAAGGTCCGTTTGCCGAATTTTTGGGGAGTATTTCCGACATCGACGAAACCAAGGGTAAAGTCAAAATCTTGGTTTCGATTTTTGGCCGGGAAACACCGGTCGAGCTTGATTTCCTACAAGTAGCGAAGATATGAGAAATCGAGCGAAGATCTAGAATTTACAATTTACAATTTTAAATTTTCAATCAATTTACATTGAATAAATGACTAAATTTTCAAACGTAATTGTAAATTGTGAAATTGAAAATTCATTGAAAATTGAGAATTGAAAATTGAAAATTTCTAACTATGGCTAAGAAAATAAAAGTAATCCTAAAACTAAATCTCCCCGCCGGCGCGGCCAATCCCGCTCCCCCGGTCGGCCCCTCTTTGGGCCAGCACGGAGTCAACATCATGCAATTCTGTCAGACATATAATGAAAAAACCAAAGATAAAAAAGGCCAGATTATTCCGGCGGTAATCACGATCTATGAAGACCGGTCGTTTGATTTCGTCACCAAACTGCCGCCGGTTTCCGAAATGATCAAACAGGCTTTAAAAATAAAAATCGGAGCTAAAATCGCTGGCAAAGAAACCGTCGGAACTCTGACTAAATCTCAACTGGAAGAAATCACCAAGCTTAAGATGCAGGATATGAATACTAAAAACTTGGATTCCGCAATGAAGACGGTAATGGGGACGGCAAGAAGTATGGGGGTGAAGATAGTATAACTGTTATCAGTTTTCTGTTTTTTGGTTTTCAGTTTCAGGTTAATCGGTTTTCAGTTTATCGGTTTCAAGGCCGGCAAACCGAAAACCGGTCCTGCAAAGCAGGATCTTGCTTCGCAAGACAAACTTAGAACCGATAACTGACAACCGAAAACTGATAACCGGATTAATCTTATAATGAACCAACAAATTACTGTTGACCGCGCCAAACTCTATCCTCCTCTCGAAGCCATTACGCTGGCTCAACAAACCGCCACAAATAAATTCGACGGCAAGATTGAGCTGCATTTGGTATTAAATAAACCCGGTAAATTCGGAAAATTTCAATCCGAACGCAAAACCCCGCTTTTGCATGCCGTGTTAGGCAAACAATCGGAAAAACCGGAAATTCTGTCGGAGAAACTGACGGAAATTCTCACCGCCGTTGGCGCCTCGGTTAAAATCACCAAAACGGTTGTTTGTGCCACTATGGGACCCGGAATTAAAGTAAACATTGAAGACATTAAATAACTGCGCCACTATGCCTACCCGCCTAAATGCGAGTTAAACGAGTTTTTGGCGGGGAACCGGGGGTGAAAGTAGAAATCAAAGTGTGATATACTTTCTTTAAGTTCCAAAGACCGTGAGCGCTACCTCTTGGGTAAGACTGACGGTAGGAATACAAAAGCAATAAAATAAATGGCTGAATGGTTGTCGCTCGTCGAAAGCACTCGCTAATGGCTAAAATGGTTATAATTTTTTGACCATTGTAACCATTTATTTATCGTATGCCATCTAAACGCAATATTCAACAATTAGCCGATTTAAAGGATCGGGTCGCGAAAGCTAAATCCGTCGTGTTTACCGACAATTCCGGATTAAACGCTTTGGGCCAATCCCAATTGAGGGAAAGGGTAATCTCGACCGGGGGCGAATTGGTAATCGCCAAGAATACGTTGCTCTCGCTGGCGTTCGGAGAGAAAATACCGAATACTGAATACCGAATTCCGAATGATGAATCAGAAAAACAGTCAACAATACATTCAGTATTCAGTATTCAGAATTCAGAATTTCTTCAGGGACCGACAGCCGTTTTATTCGCCTATCAGGATGAAGTTCTGCCGATTAAAGTTTTGGCTGAATTTTCCAAAATCAATGAAAAACCGGTAATTAAAGGCGGACTATTGGGCAATTCTCCCCTATCGGTTGAACAGGTAATGGAATTGGCCAAACTTCCGAGTAAAACAGATCTTTTGATAAAACTTATGCAACAGATGCAGGGGCCGGCTTATGAACTGGTCAGGACGCTGAATGGAAATATTCAAAAATTAGTGTACGCGTTGGATGTGATTGGAAAAAATAAAAATTAAGGGGGTGATTTTAGATGACAGAAAAATTGCAAAAAATCGTTGACGAAATTGAAAAATTAACAGTCCTGGAAGTTTCAGAATTGGTTAAGGCTTTAGAGGAAAAATTCGGCGTTTCCGCCGCTCCTATGGCTATGGTTGCTGCTCCGGCGGCTGCCGCTGCACCCGTTGAAGAGAAGACCGAATTCACGGTCATTCTGAAGGCTGCGGGAGCCAACAAAATCGGCGTTATTAAGGCAGTCCGGGAAATCAAACCGGATTTGGGCTTAAAAGAAGCCAAAGACTTGACTGAAAAAGGCAACGCGGTGTTACTCGAGAATGTTAAAAAGGACGTAGCTGAAGAAGCTAAGAAAAAGCTCGAAGCTGCAGGAGCTACTGTGGAATTGAAATAAAACTTCAAGTTTTATTTTAAAACAAAAAAACCGTGACGGAAGATCCTTGAAGGATCCTTGAAGGAGACTCCTTAGATCCTTGAAGGAGACTCCTTTTTGTGATAGTGTGATAATATGCCGGGAAAAAATTCGCTTAAGATCTACGGCGAGGATTGTTACTATCATGTGTATAACCGTGGAGTGAATAAAAGAAAAATCTTTAAAGATAAACAGGATTACTCTGTCTTTTTGACCTATCTTAAAGAATATTTATTGCCTTGCGATCATGAAAAACTTTTGAAAATAGTGGCTGACATTTCCTCATCGGCTAAAGACAAAGAAATAGCCAAAAAGAAGTTGAGACTGAATAATTTCTCTGACCGGGTTTTCCTAATCGCCTATTGTCTGATGTCGAACCATTTTCATTTTCTTATTAAACAGAAAGATATCCAAGGAATGGAATTAATGATGAGATCGTTGATGACTAGGTACACCATGTATTTCAATAAACGGCATGGACGCGTGGGAACTTTGTTTCAGTCATCATATAAGGCGGTGTTAATTGAATCAGATGCCCAATTATTGCATGTATCAAGATATATTCATTTAAACCCGGTTTCAGGGAGTATCCTTAAGGGAGAATCCTTATATGATCAAATAACTTCACAGCCATCTTCTTACCTTGTCTATTTGGGAAAGATTAAACAGGATTGGGTTAAAACGGAAATTATCCTGTCAAATTTTTCTCAATCCGGATTTTCATCTTATCAGAGTTTTGTCGAGTTGAGAGACAACGATTTTGAACTAGAAACAACTTTAATTTCCGCGCCGCTGGCGATCGACAACGAAGATACTTAAGCTATCAAACTATTCCAAAAAGGAGTCTCCTTATTGAACTCATTGATATACTTGTTTGCTGCTTGACAGCTTGACTATCAGTAAGCTATATTATATCTGATGGCTGACAAGAATTTAGACCTTAAAAATTTGCCTGATCTGCTAACAGTTAAAGAAGTAGCTCAACTGTTAAGAGTCTCAACTTTAACTATCAAACGGTGGGGAAAAAGAGGCAAACTTCCGGCTATCAGGATCAATTCCCGCGGCGATCGCCGCTATCGAAAAGAATCAGTTCTGTGGCTTCTTGGCATCAACCCCAGCACTCCTTCATAGTACATAGATATAGTCATACTGCTTAAAGAATACTTTGTATGTATCATGACATAATCAGCCCATAGAAATTATCGGGGCGTACAGTTTCTCCACATATTCCTTCAACATCCTGGACGTAGAATATCTATAGGCAATAATTTCTCTCCCCTGCCGCATTTTTTGCAACCATTTATCAGCCGGATCGGAATTATTAACCGCGTAATATTGCGGCCTTATTTCTCTGTCCAATACTCCTAAAAAATCAGCTCCGGGATCAGCGTCGTTCAACTCCCAACCAACATTATTAATCTCGATTTCATCCAGCCAACCATCGCGGGTAGAAACCAAAAGATTTCCATTTAACATCGCCTTCATGGTGCTGGTGCCGCAAGCCTCAAACCCGACCGCCGGAGTATTCAGCCATAAATCGCACCCGGCCGTCATCGCGCCGGCAATCTCAAAATTGTACCCTTTTAAATAGCAGGCTACATCAGATAATTTTGTCTTTATTATTTCCCCAATCTCGATAATTTCCCTCTGTCCATCTTCGTCAGCCGGATGCGGAGTCCCGGAGATTACCAATCTGACCGGCCGGTCTTTATCCCGAAAAATGCCTGCTAACCGGTCAACCTCCTGAAATATCGCCTGCGGCCGTTTGTAACCGGCTATCCGTCTTCCCCACCCTGCTAACAACACATTCTCGCTCCACTTCAACCCGGAAACTTTTTCGACGTAACTTAATAATTTTCGTTTATTCTCCTTATGTCTGTCCCGAATATCGGATTCCTGCCCGAACCAATCCAGTTCATTTCCGACTCCGGTTCTGTCCCATGTCGAAAGATGAATCCCATTGGTGATGCTATTCATCGGATGGTCGGGCCAAATTTCAATAGCTTTTTTAGCGTGGAACTGCGAAACGGCATTAGCGGTTTGAGCCGATCTCAACGACAATATTGTCATCGAAAAAAGGCTCGATTCCTGAATCAATCCCAATTTAACCAACTCATTTACCGGCACCATCATTTCCTCACCGAGTTTAGCTAAATTGGCGGCTATCAAATCATTCGAAAAGACATCATTTCCGCCTGGCAACAGAGTGTGGTTGGTAAACACGATTCGGCGCTTAGCCAGGGCTTGAGCCTGATCGAATGGAATCAGACGCTCTTCAATTTCATGGCGGATAATTTCGATCGCCAAAAACGCCGAATGGCCTTCGTTCAGATGATAAACCGCCGGATGAATTCCCAGGACTTCCAAAAACCGCAGTCCGCCCAAGCCTAAAACTATCTCCTGCTGAAGACGTTTTTCTTTATCCCCAGGGTAGAGGGTGGAGGTAATCGCCCGGTCGCGGGGTTCGTTAAGGCTAATGTCTGTGGTCAATAGATAGATCGGGACGCCTTTTTCTTGCCAGACATAGGCCGCAACATAAATATGACGGTCCTGAAGTGGAATTTTGACTATTATTAAGTTACGATGGTTGTCCAAAACCATTTTCAGCCGGCGCTGGGCCACCCCCAAATCCCTGGAATCGCTATAGAACAAACCCACCCCGACTAAAGGAAAATTGCGGTCGGCGGCTTCGCGGATGACATCGCCTGACAAAATCCCCAATCCCCCGGCGTAAATCGGCAGGTCGCGGCGCATCTGGGGGCCGGTTTCATAAATCGTCCGGTCGTAAAGGCAGAATTCGGCGCAAAAATAAGCGACAGGCCGAAGTTGAAGCTGACGGTATAAATCGGAGGTGTTAAAATCGTTAAACCACTGTCTAAACGGGTCCATAAAGCCAGTTTAGCACAAAAAAATATATCCATCTCCAGAGCAGCGCAGCATCAAATTAAACCGCATCACAAAGGCCAAACCTTTTCGGAAAAGGCCATAAGTCAAGGTATTGTAATAGACGCAATGTGGCTTGGTGAAATTGGCGAAACTTCACGCGTTTTGTTTTAGGATATATAATATCCGTTGTACGAGATTATTGAACTTAAGTATGAAAATTGGTAGAGAGATTTTTCTTTGCGGCAATTGCAGCTGGTTTCGGAAATTTCCCCCTGATGAAAAGAATGTTCCCGGTTATGGCATCTGCGAATCGCCGACAAGACTTAACAATCCAGGCGGCGGGAATGATTGGGTGTATTACATGTTTCCTTGTTTTATCGAGAGAGCGGTTTTCGAGCCGAGAGGTGACACGCCGAATATCGGGGACTAAGTATAGAAGTTGTCGCTGAAAGCGAGAGGAAAATTGTTTCCCCTAAAGATACCGGACCGTGGAACACATTCGATAGCGGGTTAGAAAGACTGGACAAGATTTTTCAGAAAAATTTAGAAGGACTCGGTTTTAAATCTCTAATAGAAGTCGCTGATTACCTCCAACAAAAAGCTCCGGAGCGACCGGTAACAGGACTGGAACTTGCGGGACAAGAAAAGGCTTTTTTTAGAACTTGGGCTAAATGGCGTTGCTTGCCGTCTTGGTGTCCCGGGTTATTTAACGAAAGAAACTGCAAACGGTCACTGTAGGCAAGGAGCAGAGTCAAATAATAGATATCAAAGCCTATTAAAAAGGAGTCTCCTTTTTGGGAATGTTTGATATAGAAATATCCCTTTATGGCAATCTGTGGCTATTTGCGAAGATGATGATAAAGATATGAAAGGACATAGATCACCATGCTGGTCAAAACCACCATGGCTCCGACCGGCAAAGACATTTTGGCAGCTGCAAAAATCCCGGCTGCGGCTGAAACCACTCCGAAAATAGCGGAAAACCATAAGTATCCTGTAATGGTTTTAGTCACATTCCGGGCGCTGACCGCCGGCACGATTACCAATGCCCCCATTAACAAAGTTCCCACAAATCTGACCCCTAAAGATACGATCGTCCCCACCAATAAAAGATAAGCCAAATTCACTAATTTAACATTTATCCGGCTGACTTTAGCCAATTCAGGAGCAATTATGGAAATTATGACTTTGTTATACAGAAAAGTGGCTATCATTATCGCCGCAACGGAAATTGCTATGGTTATCAGGCCCTCGGCAAAATCCAGTTTATCCAAACTTCCGAATAATGCCTCCAAAAGGTCGCTTTCTTTGGTCAACAATAGGCCTAATGCCAAACTGGCGGTGAAGAAAATTCCTACCAGGGCTTCGGGGTAAGTGTCGGAAGTTTCCTCCAGATACCAAATCCCGATAATAACAATGGTCAAGGCCGTAAATGCTCCGAGTATCGGCGAAATCCCAATTGAAATAGCGATGGCCATCCCCGGTAAAGCCACGTGGGACAGGGCGTCCCCTACCAAAGACATTCTTTTTAAGACCATCAAAGACCCGACGTAAGCGCAGGCTCCGGCCACAAAACTGCCGACTAAAATCAAAAACCAAGGGTTAAAACTTGTGCTGATGTTCATAATAGCGAACCTCCTCACCGAATAATTTATTCATCACATTTTTGTCCATATCCTTAGGCAATCCAAAGCAAACCATCTCTTTGTTTAGACACAAGACTTGAGTCACATATTTTCTTAAAATATCCAGTTCGTGAGAAATCAGCAGAATAGTCAGATTCTTTTTAACCCGCAGCTTTTCCAACATGGAATAAATAGTCCCCTCGCCCACTACGTCCACTCCGGCCGTCGGCTCGTCAAAAAGCAGAACCTGCGGGTCCCCTAGCAGCGACCAGGCGATAAGGACTCTTTGGAGTTCGCCTCCGGACAGGTCGGACAACCTGTTGTTGAGAAGATTTTTGTCCATGGGAATCCCGACTGCTTCCAAAGCGTCTTTGATCTTAAGGGTTTCTTTATCTTTAAGGCGTAAAAACTCCCGGGTGGTCAAGGGGAAATCGGCGTCGATAAAAAGTTTTTGCGGGACATAACCGATTTTAATTCCTTTTTTCCATACAACTTTTCCGCTAAACGGAATTAATCCTAAAATGGCCCGGAACAGAGTGGTTTTGCCGGCCCCGTTGGGACCGATTATCGCCAATGTCTCTCCGGCTTTAATTTCAAAACTGATCTTTTCCAAGATAGCCCGCTTGCCTTTGACCACGGTTAAATCGGAAACCGTTAAAATACTGTCTGGCATATTTTCTATTTTATACTAAGTTTGATAGATCCTGATAGAATCAAAAAATATGCCATATCACCAGACCGTCACGGATATTCTGAATTTGTTGAAGCAAAAGGACTGCTGGTTTAAGACATTTGAGCATGAACCTGTAGTCACGAGTGAAGAAGCGGCCAAACTCCGCCATGGATATTCGATCAGCCAAGGGACCAAAGCTATAATCGTCAAAATCAAAAATTCCGCCGGAGAAAATGAATTTGTAATGCTGGTTTTACCGGGAGATAAAAAGTTCGACAGTCCTAGAGTTAAAAAATTGCTTGAAGCCAGAGAATTTCGGTTTGCTACCGAAGAAGAAATATCAAAATTGACTAACGGAATTCGAATTGGCGGGATTCCCCCATTCGGCAACCTGTTCGGAATCAGGGTTTTTGCCGAAAAAACGTTGTTGGATAATGAGAAAATCATCTTTAACGCCGGCGACAGAAGTTTTTCGATCGCGATGAAGGCGGAAGACTACCTAAAAGTAGTTAAACCGGTGGTAGAAGAAATGGTTTAGAAAGGCCCGGCCTTTATTGACAACACCTTTGTTTATTCCCCGTTATACCATTACCAACCGCTTACTAGCTGATATCAAAAAAATTAACTCTAATGAATTAATTCGCTTTGGCCTTTTAAAAAGAAAAGGCCGGGGCAAGGCCACTTATTACGTCCTGAAAGAAAAATAGGAGAATTATTCGGATGGCGGGACTTGGATATGCCAGACTCCGGTTAAATCTCGGAACCGGTCGTCCAAATCAAATCCATCCGCCCCGGCAGCCCCAATCCCCACCACCCAATCGTCTTTATCCGCCAGCATGGCTGCATCCGTTAACTCCGGAACTTCAACTTTAGCCGCGCCTTGTTTTAAAACAGCCACACAAGCTATAACTCCTACCGGAGGCAAAAAGTTTGTGCCATCGCATAATCGCCTGACAGAATCGACAGCCAGACGTAAAGTTTTTAAAGTATCTCCCACTCCATCGATTATCAGCACTTGCTTGTTTTCTACAGCTTGTGGAGAAGGCATTTCTAAAATTATAGGTTCCGGCAAACGCTGTTTACCATTGGTGGTGGATATTGCCATCGGCTGGACGTTGGCGAATAACCCAGAGTCAATTGACCGGAGCAAATTCATAGTTCCGGACGCTCCCCTTTTAATCGGGACGCAAACCGGCTGACCATCACCAAAATACTCTCTTAAGCCCTCTGCCATTGCCACCAAAGACCTAAATGTTTCATTGCAATCGGCCATTTGGATCAATTCTTCTCTGTCACGAAGGTCAGGATGAAAACCCAGCACTTCCGGCCGGCGGTAAAGTTGACGGGGAGAATTAACAATCATATTCAAATAAAACTAATAGACCATTGATGGAATTATGTCAACTATATCAAAATCTACCAAAAAGGAGTCTCCTTAATGATCCTCCTTAATGATCCTTAAGGGAGAATTTTTATTGGATTGTGGGAAGTTGTAGAATAAGAGAATGGGATTAAAGGTCGGGATTATAGGTCTTCCGAATGTAGGTAAATCAACTTTATTTAATGCCATTATGGGCAAACAAGCGGCTCTGACGGCGCCGTATCCGTTTGCCACCATCGAACCGAATGTCGGGGTGGTGGACGTGCCGGACAACCGGCTGGACCAGCTTCATCAAGCCTTAGTTAAAAATCCGCGTTCCGGAGTTACGAAGGAAATTCCGATCGTTTATTCTTCAATCCAATTTGTGGATATCGCCGGCTTGGTTAAAGGCGCGGCAGAGGGAAACGGGTTGGGAAATAAATTTTTATCCCATATCCGCGATGTCGATTTAATTCTTCATGTCTTGCGTGATTTTGAGGCCGAGGGAATCCCCCGCCATCAGGATTCGCGGGATCCGGAGCATGACGCGAAAATCGTGGAAACGGAATTAGGGTTAAAAGATTTGGAAGTTAAGGAAAAAGCGGAAAAATCGAAATCCCCGGCTGCTTACTCTTTGCTCCTAAATAAGCCGGTAATTTACGCGATGAATGTCGGTGAGGATAAACTGGGAGAATTTTCGGAACACTTGGAAAATCAGAGATCCCGAGACGGCGCTGTTCCGGTTCTCGGATTTTCTGATCCACCAGCTGGCGGACCGGTTCTCCGATCATCCGAGTTTTCCGGTTCTCCGAGTTTTCTGGACGGTAAGCATATATTATATTTCTCTGCCAAAATTGAGGAACAGATAGCCCAATTATCAAAAATCGAGCAAAAAGAGTATCTGAAAGTTTACGGTCTGGAAACCTCCGGATTGGATCGAATAATTACCGAATGTTTTCACAGGCTAGGACTGATTTCTTTCTTCACCGCCCCAGCCTCCGCTAAAGCTCCGGCGGAGCAAGCCGGAAAATGGGAAATCCGAGCTTGGTCTGTTCGAAAAAACTCTCTTGCCCCCCAAGCTGCCGGAGTAATTCATTCTGATTTTGAAAAATTGTTCATCAGAACCGAAATTATCGAGTGGCAAAAGCTGGCAGCATGTGGCTCGTGGCCCGAAGCAAAAGAAAAAGGGTTAGTTAGAACTGAAGGACGAGATTATGTTATTCAAGACGGTGACGTATGCAATTTCCTGATCGGGAAATAGGCGAATAAAAAATTAATTGATATATGGTTACATTGAAGGTCAGACCTTCAATTGATTGATGTATGGAGTATTTTTAGGGAGATTTCTTGGCTGGTTTGGGCATACGGGAGAGGACGGCCGCGGCTTCTTCAGATCTGCCGGCTTTTTTTAAGACAACCGCCAAATTGTTATATCCGTCCGATTGGTCGGGAAAGTCTCTAACTGTCTGGGAGAATATTTTTATGGCCATTTCCGAATCCCCTTTTATATTATATGAAGCTCCCAACCCCAACCAAGCGGCGTAAAGACCGGGGTCGATTTTTAACGCTTTCTCAAATCCTGCCAGAGCCTCGTCGCCCCGTTGCAACTGCACCATGGATACTCCGTAGTCATTCATGTATTGGGCGGCCTGTCTCGCGGAGCGAGATCCCGCTTCGCGGGATTTTCCACCTTCGACTACCTCTGGGTTTTGCAGAATATACAGTTCAAAGGCTTTCAGGAATTTTCCAGCTGATTCTTCGTACTTCCCCCACCGCAAATAAGCAGTTCCAAAATTGCTCCAATAGTCGGCGTTGTCCGATTCTAATTCCACTGCCCTGGCCAATCTTTTAACTCCTTCTTCATAACGGCCGGCGGCGGCTAAAACCACTCCGTAGTTTTTGTTGGCCCGGGGCTTGTTGGGAGCTTTTTCATAGATATCGGCCCACAACCTGACTTCATTGCCCCAAACGTAGGCGCGGCGAAAGGTGGCGATGGAGAGTAAAGAGTAAAAAGTAAAAAGTAAAAAGCAAAGAAATACAGGATTATAATTTTTATAACGGTTATAAATGTTATAAGCCAAACCGGAAAAAGCAATAACTAAACCGATCATCGGCAGATACACTCGGTGTTCGTAGATCAAATCGGCTATCGGAACGACCGAAGATTCAGGAAGAAGAGTTAAGTAAAACCATAAGATGCCTAAGCCAACTAAACGAAGGCTAAAGGCTAAGGGCTGAGGGCTAAGGGCAGACGGCTTGACCCTTGTCCCTTGGCCTTTGTCCCATGGCCCCAACAACAGCCACCCTCCGACTCCAATCAACCCCAGATGAAAAATTGCCAAGACGATTGTTTTAGGATCAAAATTTTTGGTGATCTGGTAATCATAGTCCAGCGTTTGCCTGATAGGCAAAACGGCCAATCTTAAATAAGTTCCGACGACATTAATTTGGGTTAAAAAATAATCATGGCGGGTTAAATCCACGGCTTTTTGTTTCAGAGCCAAAGAATCTATGGCTGTGACAGCCAAGTCGTTTAAATTTCCACTGCTGACGAAGCTGGAGGAGATGATTTGGGAAGGGAGCTTGAGAGAAAGGAGGAAGAAGGGCAATAATAAAAGGCTAAGGGCTAAGGGTTTAGGGCTAAAGGCAGACTGATTTTCCCTTGACCCTTGTCCCTTGGCCCTTGTCCCTAGCACGAATGTAATGAGTGCTAATGCTACCGGCAAAGTCACCGTGATTTCTTTGGAGTTGAAGGCGAAAAGAGCCGTCAGAATGGCGGCGATATAATATTTATAACTATTATAACGGTTATAAAGGATATACAAAACGACAGTTAACAGATAGAACATCGCCGCCATTGAGGTAAACCGCTGGGCGATGTAGGCTACGGCTTGACTCTGCAACGGATGAATTAAAAATAACAATCCGGCGCCAATAGCCAGCAAGTTCGGAAAACTCAGAATACTCGGAGAACCGGAATTATCAGAGAATCGGAGATTCAGAGAACCAGATTTTCCGGTCTTCTGATTTTCTGATTTATCTGACTTTCCGACGTTCAGAGTTTTCTGAGTGTTCTGAATTTGTAACAGCTGATATACCAGCGCTGTTACTAACGTCGCATTAATCACATGGATCGCCAGATTCACCCACCGGTATCCCGCCGGCTTATTCCCCCACCATTGCCAATTCAAAAGGAAAGTTGCCCGGACCAAATCCCGAGTTCCGGTCCAACCATCAGGATGGGCGGTAAATCTAAATACCGAACTCAAAAGCTGCGGCAAACTCCGGCCGGTCAAAACTTTTTCATCCAAAATCTGGGCATAGTCGTCGTATTGCCAGGGACCGGAAAGCGAAGGAGAGTATAGCACGGCGGCGATGAGGAAGAAAAGCACGAATAAGCCGAGCCAGAATAGTTTGGAAGGTGAGATAATTTTCAATTTACAATTTACAATTTACAATCAATGACCAAATGATCAAATTTTCAAACGTTTGAAAATTGAAGAATTGAAAATTCATTGAAAATTGAGAATTGAAAATTGTAAATTTAGGAGCTTATTGTTGCGCCTTATACTTCCTTATCGCCTCCACCACTCTGGAATCGGATTTTAAAGGCTCCCAAAATAAGATTTTATTTCTGGATAAAACCAGCAAATCTGTCGGGGCTTGGAATTGATCGGTCAACTTAACCAGCTCAAAATCAGTCTGTGGGGCAAACTGGTCAACAATTGCCCCTTCTTCTCCTGATTCTGCCGCCGACCGCTGCTGATCTTGGATAGTGACATTCAGGGAAAAAACATCTGTTAATTTAGGTTCATCGGTGTCGGAATTCTCCATTTTACCAAAATAAACTTTGCCGTTTTCCATATAAACCGCGACGTAATCGTCCTGCGAAGCAGGACCCTGCTCCGCAGGGGAAGGTTTGAAAAAGTTGAAAAGTCCTGAAACGGATTTACCGATTTTGCCGCCGAATCCTTTTATATCCACCCCGCCGACTAACAAAGCCACGGCTACCCCGGCGATGGCGGCGAAAAGGACGGGGACGATTAGTTGACGAATGGTGGAAGATAAGTTGGACATAGTTAAATAATATAATTTACAATTTTCAATTCTCAATTTTCAATGAATTTTCAATGTTTCAATTTTCAAACGTTTGAAAATTTGATTATTTGGTCATTGATTGTAAATTGTAAATTGTAAATTGAAAATTATTTGCCCTCCCCATACTGCTCAATCGCCTTCACTACTTTAGAATCGCTTGATAACTGTTCCTGGCGTTCAATGTGCAATTTGTTGACATAAACATAGTCCTGCGGCTGGTGGATTTCGGTTCCGACCTTTATAATCCGGATATTCCCGGATTTAGTTGATCTTACCCCCGGCTGGTAATAAAAAACATCGGTCATAGTCACATAATTTTTATCAGGATTGCCTTTTTTGCCATAAAAAACCTGGCCTGAATCCAGATAAACCGCCCAGAACGCAGACGAAGGTTCGGCCCCGCTGGGCGAAGTCGAACCTTTATCAACCTGCTTAGACGATTCGATTTGTCCGGAAAGCAATTTCTTGCCGCTTGATAGCCATCCTGGCTGGCGGACTGCCAAAACCAAACCGACGAATATCGCGGTGGCAATCAGAAAAACTTTAGCCTTAAGATTGAAGTTCAGAATTTGTTTGCCGGATAGTAAGTTTTCCATATCGGATAATTCGCCCGCCCGCCTCGCTATGCGAAGCATTGCGGGTAGGTAGATTAGGATCAGTTATATTAAATCTACGCCAATCTACTTAAAATTGCAATATGGAAAAATGTGAAGTTTCGTAAACTTCACAAACTTCACAATAAAAGTTTACGAAACAAGTAGAGGAATCTAAGGGGAATTAAGGGAGATAGGGGTTTAAGGGGGATATTATTCCAATGTGGTTTGGAATTTCAACTCCCCTACCTGGGGAACCAGGGGTTGTTCTTGAACTTGAGTCGTAGTCAAAGTTGGAGACTGAACTGGCAGAATTACGGGTTGATCTACGGGAACGATTGGTTTAGTTTCCTCTTTGACGGATTCTTTTACAGGTTCTTCTTTAACAGGCGCCGCGGCTGCCGGCAATCCTACTCCAGGCTGGACTAGCATCTCGGTGGCGCTGACGGCGACCCCCAATCCCTGTCCGCCTTGGCCATCAGTAGTCAATGTTCCGGCTTCGTTGACAAAGTATCTGTAGCCTGTGGTCAATCCGGCCATGTTACCGACTTTTCCTGCTACAGCAACTTTGACTAATTCTTCGGCGGCGGCATTGCCGGCTGCTACTCCGATGACGGCCTTGTCGGCCCCGGCTCGATAGGCTTTGCCGTCAGCTCCGATAGCGACAGGGTCTCCGGCTGCGATTGAAGCTCCGGCAATCAGATTGGTGACAACTGCGCCCGCAACTTCCAGATTGCCGCCGATTCTCAAATTGCCGACGATAATGACGTTCTTGCCAAAGGTAGCATCGGCCACGACTTCGACTTCGCCTTCAAATGTAGCTTTGCCCGCCACCTTAAGCTCTTTACCCACAGTTAAGGCCTTAGTGACTGCTAAATTCGGGAATTCTGTCGGCGGCGCGGCGACAGTCACGGTTATATTGGCGGCTTCAGTAGCGGCTCCGGCCACGGCATCAGAGATAGAGGAATCAGATGGAATAGACGGATCATCCTGCGAAGCAGGAGAAACCGCAACGGCGGTGGCCGCGGTCAAGGCGGCAGTGGCGCTAGGCTGGGTTCCCAAAACTTGGGCGGTTTGATACTCTTTCTCTAATTCCTCGACCACTTCAGGGAAATACCAGCTGACGTTGACAAATGTCATAACTTTGGCTTCGACAGCCCCATTTTCAAAACTTGCGTCTTCCAAAGCCATGCCCAAAGTCATGCCTTGTTTGGTAGCTTTCATGGCATATCCGGCCTTGGTGGAAGCTACCAGCCTGTCGCCGACTCTAATAGTTCCATTTTCATTGCTGACTTTGACCGGGACTCGTCCGACCAGGGCGATTAAGGGTTTGACGGAAGCATTGGTGATGGCGCTGCCGCCAACTTCGAAGGAACCCTCATTGATTCTGATGGCCGGAGTGGTAGAAACCACGCCCAAGACTCTTTGATAAGCGTATCGGCTCATCTTAACCGTAGCTCTGGAATTAGAATCAGCCACAACTACTGTTCCCGGATCTACTGCCTCGGAAGCCGGATAATACTCGGCCAAGTCAAAGACGTCGCCGGGATCGTCGCTAACTTCGCCGGTTACCTGGACAAACAATCGGCCATCGCTGCCTGCCGGACAGGCGGCGCCGCCATCACTTCCCTGGATACACAGCCGACCGTAGGCAGTAGTTACCTGCCCTGCGCGACCGATGGTGGTTCCGGTCTCGCCCCACAGACTGGCAGTGGTAGCAGATACTATTTTGATAGTGCTATTGCTGGACAGGTCAAGGGTGCCGGCCCCGGAATTAACTAATATGGTATTACCGGACAGGTCGATTCTGCCGGTACCCGAACGCAACATGATAGCGGCGTTGGTGGCCGAAGTGTCCAATCTCAAAGTACCGGCAGAACGGACGGTAAAGTTGCCGTTGCCGGAAGCATTGCCGGTCGAAATATCGATTCCCCCACGATCAGCATACAGCCTAATGGCCGAAACATTGTCGTTCTGGCCGGTGAGGGTGAAACGGCCGCTGGAAATATCCACCGTGCCGGTACCGGTTCTGACCAATAGATCGGAATTGTTCAACGAAGTGTCCAGTTGTAGAGTGCCGGCAGATCTTAAGCTCAAATTGCCATTGCCGTTGACGCCAGAGGTAGACAGGTCAATTCCTCCGTTGGTAGCGGCTAAAGCGATGGCTGCGGTGGTGCTGGTGCCGGTGCCGCCGGCGGTGACTACAAATCTACCCGCGCCGGTATTGGCTAGAATGTTCGCGCTGTTAACAGAAGTATCCAAATGCAGAGTGCCGGCTGACCGCAACTTGATGTCTCCAGAACCATTGGCTGAAGAAGAAGACAGGTCAATTCCACCTCTGTCAGACCGCAAAGTCAGAGAGGTGGATGTGTTGTTGCCGGCTAACACGTTGATGTCGGTATCGGAAGCGGTGGTATCCAGAGTCAATGTCCCGGCAGATCTTAAGCTCAAATTGCCATTGCCGTTGACGCCAGAGGTAGAAAGGTCAATTCCTCCGTTGGTAGCGGCCAGGGTGATAGCCGCTGTTGATCCGGTTCCTGTTCCGCCGGAAGCCAGATCTATTCTGCCTGTTCCGGTTCTAGCTAATATATTAGAGTTGGTGACGCTGGTATCCAGTTGCAAGGTTCCGGCTGATAGCACTCTGATATCTCCATTGCCGGAAGCGTTGGAGGATGACAATTGGATTCCGCCTCGGGATGATCTCAAAGCAATGGCGGCAATGACGTCGTCTTGAGTAGTCAAGGTGGTGGTTCCAACGTTAGCCAGCAGGTCTCCGGTGCCTGAATCAACCAGGATGTTGTTGTTATTGCCGGAAGTGTCGAGTTTCAATGAACCGCCGGCCCGCAGCCTCAATTCCCCCAGACCTCCGACGCCAGAAGTGGAGATGTCGATTCCGCCGTTGGTGGCCAGTAAAGCGATAGAGTTGATGGCGGCCTGATTGGAGGTGAGACTGATTTGGGCGGTGTCCGTGACAGCATACGCTCCGGTGTAGGT
>JACPES010000001.1 GCA_016183365.1 Candidatus Collierbacteria bacterium | reverse complement strand
CAAGATCGAGTTTGATCTTATTGAGACAACTGTAAAAGATGAGGTCAAAAAATTAGAAGATGAAATAAGCCATATAACCAGCAATCCTATGTTAAAAGGGTTAGGTATCCCAAAAGAGATAGCAGATAAAATTATAAAAATCAGTTCCAAACAAACGCAGATATTAGAGACTTTTAATGAAATAAAGAAAAGTAATGTTAAACCATTTTTCTTGTTTCAACTTCATTTCTCGGACGTGTTTGAAAAGAAAGGCGGGTTTGATGTAGTCATCGCTAACCCTCCTTACGTTAGCTTTGGATTAAGAGGGGTTGGTAAAACAAACAATGGATGGGTAGATAGCCTAAGACGTATTTATCCTAACTCGGCAGAGTATAAATTAAGCCTTTATGCAATTTTTATAGATCGGGGTTTGCAACTTTTGGGTGATGATGGAGTTTTGACCTATGTTACTCCCGACAGCTTCTTATTGGGTCGTTATTTCTCAAAGCTAAGGAGGTTTATTTTAGATGGTTGCAGAATTATCGAAATTTTAATGTTTGAGAAGGATTTTTGGGAATCGGGGGTAGTTGGCCGTCCAGTAATTACTCTACTAGAAAGAAACTTAGATAGTAATGTAAGAAAAAACAATATCCCAACATATAAACTCTACCATTCCCTTGATGCTTTCAATAGAAACATAGTTAATGCTTTCTCTTATCCTCAAAACTACTTCGACAACACTTCTTTTAATAGATTCCGGTTATTTTTTGAATCAAGCCAAAAATCAATCGCAGACAAATTGCAGATTGGAAGCAGACCCCTTTCTGATTTTATGAACTTTGCAAGTGGGTTAATTGGTAAGAAGGGTAAGGAACAAATAATTAGCAAAGAGAACAAAGGATCAAATTGGCATCCGGGGCTTCTTTCCGGAGGAGAAATTGAAAGATATGCCATTCACTATGAAAACAATTACATCCTCTTTGATACTAAAGTCTTAAAAAGCGGTTTCAAAGAAGCTAAATACTTTGAGCCTAAAATATTACTTCGGCAGACTGGCGATAGCTTGATTGCCGCTTATGATGATAAGAAACTACTTTGTTTGAATAATCTACATGTTGGAAATCTGAAAAATAAAAAATGGGACATTAAATATATCTTGGCTCTCTTAAACTCCAAACTCTTAAATTATTATTACCATCTGATAAGTTTAGAAACTGGCAGGACTATGGCTCAGATTGATATTGAAACCTTAGAAGAACTACCTATTAAAGAATCTTCCGATCATATTGTGGCGTCAATACTTAATTTAGTTGAGAAAATTATTATTACGAATAAAGAAAGAAGCACAACTAATGTAAATGAGTATGAAAATCAGATTGACCAGTTGGTTTATAAACTCTACGGCCTTACGCTGGAGGAAATAAAGATTGTGGAGGGAAGTAATGACTAACCCAGCTAATAAGAATAATCAAACCCCACGCGATACACGAATAAATGATCCGCGCGGGTCACTTTGGAGAAAATGGGACCTGCATGTTCATACACCTGAGACAAAAAAGAACGACCAATACAAATTGAAAGACGCTGACACCTGGGATTTATTTTGCAAAAAGTTAGAGGAATCTGATGTAGTAGGCTTTGGTATAACCGATTATTTTTCGGTTGATAATTATTTTACATTTATTGATAAATTTAAGGTTAAATACCCCAACTCGTCAAAAGTTTTCTTCCCGAATATCGAGATATGTACAAGCGATGTAGTTAATAAAGCCGCAGAAGAAGTAAATTTACACCTTATTTTTAATCCAGATATCCCTAACCTGAAAACAAAGATGGGTGAATTTTTAAGTAACCTTAAAACTAATGGAACTAATAGCTCGAATAGAAACATCAAGGCTTCGGAATTATCAACAAAAGAAGATTTTGAAAAAGCCACCACTACAAGAAAATTTATAGAAGAAGCAATTAAGGATACCTTTGGAAGCAAGATTGATGTTACTGATTATTTAATAATTATTGCCGCCTCAAATAATGATGGGATTAGGACTGCAACCGAAAAAGTGGAGGGTAAAGTTAGAGGTAAACAAAGGAAAGTGGTAATTACAGATGAGATAGATAAGTTTAGTCACGGATTTTTTGGAAATTCCAACAATGTCAATCACTTCTCAAATAGAAAAAGACTAGATAATAGTGAAGAAATAACCCCAAAGCCAGTGATTTCCGGAAGCGACTCACACTCTTTTGCTGATATTGATAATTTTCTCGGTAAGAAGGTAGTAAATGCTAAGGGTGAAACTGAGAAGGAAATTACTTGGGTAAAGGCAGATTTAAGCTATGAAGGTCTAAAGCAAATTATTTATGAACCGATTAGTGGAGAAAGAGTTTTTTTGGGGGTTGTACCTCCGGGTGAAAAATCACCTGATCGAGTAATTCGTAAAATCACCTTTGCAAACACTTCTGATTTTCCGAAAGATATTTTGTTTAACGACAATCTTTGTTCGATTATCGGAAGCAGATCATCAGGTAAATCTGCGCTTTTGGCATACTTAGCCTATTCTGTTGACCCCGATTACACTAAAAGAATTAAACCAGACGGTCCGGCGGCAAATATTAGTTGGGATGATATCACTTTTCAAGTTGCTGTCGAGTGGGGAAATGCCCTAAATCAGCAAGGCAAAGTAGTTTATATCCCCCAAAACCATTTGGCGGAGTTAAGTAGCCGGCCGGAAGATATTACCGCCATGATAAAACCTGTGCTGTTTGAGAAACATCCGGAGATTAGGCAAATTTACGAGCGCCTTCAAATAAATATACGCGACACATATAACAGAATTGTTATTGATGCGGTTACGAAGTGGTTTATCGCTAAAGAAGAAGTCAGATCACTTGAAGCAGAAATTAAAGAACAAGGCGACAAAACAGCCATTGACAAAGTTATTGCAGATTTTGAAAAGAAAATTGACGAGCTGAAGAAAATTGCCTCGCTTAGTGACAAGGATGTCAAGGACTATAAAACGCTAAGTCAGGATATTCATAGTAAAAAAGTAAGGCTTACGAAGATAGAAGAAGAACTCGGCGAAATCCAAGGGTTTGTTTATCGGGACAGCGAAAACGAAAAAGATAAAGTAATATCAATCGAGGCCAGAGTTTCTTTTGTTCCTGCAATAGAATCATTACCGCCTGTTCTGCAGAGACAGATTATCCAAGATATTTCCCAATGGTCAACGACCGTAAGTGGTTTGGTGCAAAAGAAAATACTTTCTTACAAGTCGGACTTGGATAAGGAAAAATCCCGAATTCAATCTGAAATTAAAACGCTACACGACACAAATAAGGATTTAATTGAAAAATGTAAGAAAAACGAACAATTACAGGATTTTATTGACAAATTAGACAAGCAGAAGGAAAGAAAATCTGCAATAGAAAAACTATCACAGGAGATAACCGATAAAAACACTGTGCTAAGAGATTTATCCGAGCAAATTAAAAAGAGTATCAGCGACAGGGCTTCGGCTTTAGAAAATTTAAAAACTAAATTTACCGCTCTAAAACAGACTGATAACAAAATTAGTTTTGGGATTGAAATTCAATTTAACCCTCAAAAATTTGAAGTGTTATCTGCACGCTTCAATAGAAAAGAGAGCAGTGATTTTATTGATCGCGATAAGGACTTATTAAAACTAGCTTCTATAAGAAGCGATCCTCATAAATTCCTCGAAGCTATGTTTGCTAAAAAGCAAAAAGTGCTCGTTGATGAGAATTTTCAATTATGTACCAAGGATACCTTATCTTTTGTTGAGGAGATACGTTTTAACGCAACCATGGAAAACGATACCATTGGTGGATTTAAAAATAGCTCCATGACAGAAGGAAAGCAGGCTTTGTTTGCTCTCACGCTTTTGTTGAACAAGGAATCTGATACTTGGCCGCTTTTAATTGACCAACCAGAGGATGACCTTGATAGTCGGTCAATGTATTTTTCGATCGTTCCCTATTTGAAAGAACAAAAGAAAAGACGTCAGGTTATTATGATTAGCCATAACGCAAATTTAGTCGTTGGCGCCGACTCAGAACAAGTTATTGTAGCTAACCAACACGGCGACGATAGGAAAAATAAAGACAACCAGAAATTTGATTACTTAAGCGGTTCATTGGAATACACAAAGACGAGAGATAAAACTCAAGAAGTAGTTTTATTGTCTTGTGGAATCAGAGAGCATGCTTGCGACATCCTTGATGGTGGTGAGGACGCTTTTGAAAAACGAAAGGATAAATACAACATATGATCAAAGTTTTTGGGATAAAGGTATGTAAATAATGAATAAATATAGACAAAGACCTGACAATTTCTATAACCCGAAGTCCACGGAGTCATTTCGGATCTCATGTTTTCGAATGGAGGGTTTTTTAGAATACCCGAGGTGTTTCTATCTTGATCGCAGACATAAGCTAGATAATAAAATATGAAACACTTTGATTTATCGCTATCAACTCTAGGTTTATTTAAAAAATGATTAAATTATCGCGATCAAAAATAGAATTATTATTTGACTGTCCTCGTTGTTTCTGGTTTTATGCCGGAAAGGGTATTGCCCGCCCATTCGGTGCTCCTTACACAATTAACAATGCTGTAGATTTTCTTCTCAAAAAAGAATTTGACGAACACCGCAAAAACGGCACAGCTCACTACCTTATTGAGCGGGAAGGTATTGACGCAATCCCCTATATGCACAATGACATAGATAAATGGAGAAACACTTTTACAGGTATTCAATATCACCACCCTGCAACTGATTTCCTAATCTTCGGGGCAGTTGACGATATATGGGTTGACTCAAAAGGAAACTTAATTGTAGTTGATTACAAAGCCTCCGGAGCCAAAGAAGGCGAACTGTATGACAGCTACAAACGCCAGATGGAAATATACCAGTGGATACTCCGCAAGAATGGTTTTAAGGTACAAAATAGAGGTTATTTTGTTTATTGTCGGGTCAATAAAGATAACGGCTTTGCGAAAGGCAATTTAAGTTTTGATATTAAAGTCCAGCCTTATGATGGGGATGACTCATGGGTTGAGGATAAGATACTGGAAGCAAAAAAGATTCTTGATGGTGAAATTCCTATATCAGCAACCGGTTGTGATTATTGTTTATATGTAAATAAAACTAAATGAATGAAGATAAAAATTATACATGGACTGCCCCTGATAAAAAAGTTAGCGAGTTAAGTGATAAAGAGATTTTAATAATCTATATTCTGAAAAAGATAAATCCTTATTTAACAACTCTTACAAGGTTTTTCCCATTCTCACTGCTCTGGCAGGATAGAAGATTTCATTACAAACACAAAAAGGTTACTGACGCCGATGATCTTATTATCAAAATAGCTGGAGAAAAAGACTTTTGGTTTAAGTTATTTTCTTATGATGAAGATGATCGTTTTCTAAACATTATCGGTAAATTTATACCTTTAAAAAAAGACTCTAACAAAGATAAATTATTCCAATACTTTAGAAAGAAAATGGAGAATGAAGACTTTTATATAAATGACTTGGATGATGGGAGAGTAAAAATTTCCTTGATACAAAAGAAGCAAATATGAGAAAAATAAAAGGACTGGCCTTGCAACCGTTGCGGTTTATTTTATGAATAAGATTTTATTGAGATATGTTGAATAAATCATCTGTCACACCAGATAAAGAAAAATTACTTTATAGAATTACTAAAATATCGGGGATTGCATGGGTGGCTTGTATTATTGGCGTCTTTGCTATTCTCGGGTATGTTGTCGGCATTAGAAAAGAAATGTTCGATAAGGCACCGGAAGTTTTTGCTTTCTCGCTTCTGGGACTTGTTCTTCTTGGTTGCTTTGCCTTTTTTATTGGCTTGGTAAGTTTTACCTCACTCATTCTTGTTAGAAATAGTAAAAAGACCCAAAATAAACTTCTCTTTTTGATTAAACTAGCTCTTATATTGGCAATCTTACCGCTCTATCTACTTGCTTATATCTTAAAACCGCTTGAGTTTATAAAAAGATTAAAACGATTTCGTTTGAAGGAACTACTGCCAAAACAAATTCACTTAAAACTTTTACTTACAAGCGCTGTCGCTCTACTTATTGTTGCTTTTGTCATAGGCTATTGGGTAGCAGGAGAAATGACGGCTTACCAATTGGGATATGTTCCAGAAGATATGGCAATAGTAGGTACAGGATCAATGTATCCAACATGGCCTAAAGGAACTAAGGGAAAGAGTCCTAAAGAACTAGCAAAGGAGGTTGTCTCAACAGCGGGGTTTTTACACTATCCAAACGGAATTGTTATCAGTGGAAAAAGGTATTTTGGACACACACTGGGTAGAGGAGATATTATCACTTGGGAAAATGATGCTACCAGAGCTTTGACAAGTCAAGATGGTGCAGAACCAGCGGGTTTATTAAAAAGGTTGATTGGACTTCCGGGAGATACAATTGAACTTAGAGACGGAGTGATGTATCTAAATGGTGAACCACAAAAAGAACCTTATACTGCAAAACCACACTCTTCTTTCGGTGAAAAATTTTTAAAAGAATGTCAGGTAATTACTGTTCCCGAAGGTAAAGTGTTTGCTATGGGAGACAACAGAAAAGGAAGCGCGGACTCAAGAGAAATAGGATTCGCCCCAATTATAGATATAAATTATGTTCTTCCTTTATCCAAGCAGAAAGGTATTTTGGACAAAAATTGGCGGGATACATCAAAGGATTTAGATGCATCTTCAAAAGTAAGGCTTGATAAAACAAGATACGTTGAGCTGTTGAATGAAAAAAGAAAAGATACTGGGGCAAAACCATTGAAATATCAACCATT
Organism: Candidatus Collierbacteria bacterium; assembly: GCA_016183365.1. Taxonomy (GTDB): domain Bacteria; phylum Patescibacteriota; class Microgenomatia; order UBA1400; family JACPES01; genus JACPES01. Next base: position 19,291 of record JACPES010000001.1, on the reverse strand, counting down.
GCTAGAAAAGTCCGCTTTCAAAAGAGGTGAAATAATTTTGAAGTACGATGATTTCTCCTACGAAGCAACCAGAAGTGGATATACACAAATTAAGGCAATGAATGAAGTTGGTTACTCAAATATTGCTTATGGTGAAGCACCTACCCTTGGTTATTATGAAGCAGAAGAATTGATGGATAATCAGTTTGAATTCCCTGATACCAAGAAATTTCTGTTGAATAAAGAGTTTCAAGAAGTTGGAATATCGGAAGTTGAGGAAGAAGTAAACGGCTGTCCGACTCAAGTATTAGTTCAACACTTTGCGGGCTATGTGCCGCCAAATTATAAGACAGAAGATATAGAATCTTGGAAAACTAACCTTTCTAGGTTAAGAGAAATACAACCAAGTTGGTCTAGGCTTAAAGAAAACAATAATTTTTACCAGAAAAATAAAAACGATGTTGATAGAATCAATGAGATAATTTCAACAAGAATAGCCAATATCTCATCCATTATTGCAAGAATGGAGTCCAATCAATGGCTTACAGCAACAGAGCAAAGAATGGTTAATCAAGATAAAACTTTGTATGATGAGCAGGAGGCAGTGGCAACTAGGCTAAATAGTCAATAAAGATTTCGAATAAAAGTGTCGTAGTTTATTCTGTCCACTCCACACCCCTAATCCCTGCTTTTTCAAAGGACTTCGATAGTTACCGTGAGCTAAATTTCCAATTTCTGGTAAAGGAGGTGAATATTTGCTGTGTTACCGCTGGAAATAATCAAGCAATATTATCCTAACGCATCGGAAGAAGAACTAAAAGACATACAAGAGGTTGTCTATTTATTGGCATGTGCTGTTATGCAACAATTTTATGGGTCGGAATGGATGGGTGGTTTTGAAGAATCTGATCAAGAGGAAAAATAGCGGGATTAAGGCTAGTTCAATTCCTGTATGGGTATTCGTTTATAGGCCCAGATTTTAGCAAAATTCAGCAGCTTTTTGAGGCTAAAATCCACGAGTTCGATTAAATTCGTATGGTGCTCCTGAAGGGAATCGAACCCCCATCAACGGTTCCGAAGACCGTTGCTTTATCCATTAAGCTACAGGAGCCTGAACGCAACCCCTAAGAACTTGCGGTATCATGTATTATAATTGATTAAAGAGTTTATATGCTTAAAATATCAGATTTGATTTCCGAAGGGCTTTTCAAGATTATTACTCCGGTAAATTTTCGCAATTCAATTGTACCCGAAAGTTCATTCAAGCCTTTTATTACCGTCAGCCGAGAATCAGGCAGCGGCGGAGCCCCGGTGGCCGAATTAGTAGCCAATGCATTGGGATTTGAATTGTATGATGAAAAATTTGTGGAAGCAATCGCTAAATCCGCCAAAAAACGGACCGCATTAATTAAGTCTGTGGATGAAAAGGCGAGGGGATTGGTAGCCGACGTTTTACAATCGGTTTTAAACCCGGAATATATTTCCGATATGACTTATATCCGTCATGCCGCCAAAGTGGTTTTAACCCGGGCCCACAAAGGAAAAGTTGTTTTTCTGGATAGGGGAGCCAATTTTATGGTGCCCAGCGAATCCGGTTTACGGATAAGAATTCAGGCCCCTTATAAAATCAGGGTACAAAGGGCCATCAAATATGAGAATATCGATTTGGAAACTGCCAAAGAAACCATCCGGAAATACGACACCGAAAGAAAAGAATTTGTCCGGCAATATTTCGACAAGAATATCAGCAACGCCAACTATTACGATTTAATCCTAAATACCACTCACATGACGCTGGAGGATGCTCAAGACCTCATCATCCTCGCCTTCAAAAAGAAGTTTAAGGTAAAATAACAATAAAGTATAGCCGGGGTGGCGAAATTGGCAGGCCTGCCTGTCGGCAGGTAGGCGCGCCCGCCAGTGCTAATGCCGACGTGGTGAAATTGGCAAACACGCACGACTTAAAATCGTGTGCCGTAAGGCTTGTCGGTTCGATTCCGACCGTCGGCACAAATACTGGGTCCATAGCTCAATGGTAGAGCAGCTCTCTCTTAAGGAGTTGGTTGTGGGTTCGAATCCCGCTGGGCCCACCAAAATTCGGGGTGTAGCTCAATTAGCAGAGCGCGCGGTTTGGGACCGCGAGGCAGCCGGGGCAGAACCGGCCATCCCGACCACGCGAGATTAGTTGATCGGCTCAACATCACCCTTCCAAGGTGAAGAGACGGGTTCGACTCCCGTATCTCGCTCCACAATTAGACTTTCCGATTTTTGACCAAAGGAAGCCGCCCCGCCGCCGCTCGCTAACGCTCGCCCCACCAAAGAAAAGTTTTGTTTGCGATTTTGATTTTGCGCGCGGCCAGTTTTTCTGCTAAAAGGAAAACAAAACTTTTCTTTGGTGTCCTGCTTTGAACGAGCAGACGACGGGTGCGGCCTCTATTTTTGTTCGGGCGCGGCGGAAGGGGGGTGGGGGGGGGAATTCCGCCGCGCCCTCGCTTCGGAACTGAGATTTTTTCGGCGGCAAATTTAATTAAATCAAGATAAAGACGTATAATTCAAGATATCTATGCAAAAACTCTATAAATCTTTGCTTACAGTAATTTTGTTTTGTGTTGGCTATTTTGGAATGGCCGTATTTTTTAATTCTCCGCCGGATAATATATCAAAGAGGTATGCCAATATTATCGTATCTGGAATCGTTCCGCACCATTTGGTCGCTGATGAAATCATTTTAAAACTTTTCAGTACTCTTGCTAAACAAAACCCGAAGACGATTATCTTAATCAGCCCAGACCATTGGGGAGTTGCAAGAAGTAATTTTACAACTACTGCCGAAAATACTTTTGGCGATGTTCCGGTGGACACTTCATTGCGTGAGAAACTAATGAAAGAACTTACGCCGAGTATTAAATTTGATGACGAACTTTTGAGCCACGAACACGGCATTACTGGTTTAATTCCCTATATAAAAAAACTTTCTCCAAAGAGCAAAGTAATACCTATTGCCATTTCGGCAATTACCAGCGAAATAACTTTAGATAAAATTTCCCAGTTCTTGAGTAAAACCGACAGTGAAGTGGTTATAGTTGCAAGCAGTGATTTTTCGCATTACCTTCCCTCGTTGGCTGCTGATTTGCATGATTCAACAAGTATTGCCGCTATTTCCACATTCGATAGAAGCAATTTTAGAAATTTAGAGATTGATTGCTGGCAATGTTTGTATATTGTCTCATCGGTTTCGGAATTAAAGAATGCAAAAAATTCTGAATTGATTGGACACAGTAATTCCGCAAAACTGTCAACGTCAGAAAATACGGCTCCTGAAACGACGAGCTATGTAGGTCTGGTTTTTCGTAAGAGCGAACAAAACAGCACAGATTCTACCGCGACATTGTTGTCAGTCGGGGATATTATGCTTGGCAGATATGTAGAAACTTTGATGAATAGTGCTGGCGAAAACTATCCATTTGAAAAAATCAGTCAGTTTTTAAGGGGGATAGATATTGTCTCTGGAAATCTTGAAGGAACGATTATAACAGACCATAAGCAAACACCAGATTTTTCTACTAAATTTTCCTTTTCGCCAAGAACGGCAAAAGCCCTTCGCCTTAATAATTTTAGTCTAGTTTCTCTCGCCAATAATCACACTCTTGATTATGGCAAAAACGGACTGGAAGAAACAAGCGGTTTTCTCAAGCAATTTGAAATAGCTGCTTCCGGCCATCCTTCAAAAATTGGAGGAACTGATATCGTGATAAAGGATGTTCGTGGCCAAAAAATTGCGTTTGCCTCGTTTAATTTCACTGGACCGTATCCCAAAGAACAAGAATCGTACGAGCTTGTCAAAAATTTTAAAGAAAGAAATAATTTTGTTGTAGTCAATATTCACTGGGGCGAAGAATACGCTCTGAAAGCTAACGATTTTCAAAAGATTGTTGCTCATAATTTGATAGACAACGGCGCAGATTTGATTATCGGCCACCACCCGCACGTTGTTCAAGAAATAGAACAATATAAAAACAAAATTATTTTTTACTCATTGGGGAACTTTATTTTTGATCAATATTTTTCAAAGTACACCAAAGAAGGATTGGCTATCGGCATAACACTAAACGATCAAGAAGTGGTATATAGACTTTTTCCAATTGATATTGTTCAAAGTCAGCCATCACTTATGACAGGCGTAAAAACGCAGGAGTGGCTAGGTGGCCTATCAACTCGTAGCGACCCTGCTTTGATTGAACAGATAAAAAGTGGTATGATAGTAATGTCCAGAAATTAACTTTATTATGACTATGGAAAATCAACCAACTCCGCCGCAAATGAATCCACCAGAACTAACGCCTGCAGAAAATAAGTCAAAATTTTTACATTATTTACCTTATGTAATTCTTCCTCTGCTAGGCGGTGTTGTTGTTTTTGTGGCAATGAATTTTTACAAACCAAAAGAAACTACTACGCCCACACCAACTGTAAATCAAAAAACTCAAACTCCTCCGGTCACAGAAACTCCGCTACCCATAACACAACCCAAAGCTGGCGACATTTCAGTCAATTGGCTTTCAGAGCCAGTAAAAGTTAACCCTTTAACAATCGGCTTATCCGTAAAAGACCCCAACGCATGGGAAGGTATAAAAGTTGACGACCTCTATGCTGTGTATCAAGTTGGCGCAGTTACAAACGCGCCTTTTCAGAATGACAAATTTTATGTGATTGCTCGCGCTTGTCTAGGTCCGTGCGGCTCATTTTATTATCGCGTTGTGGATGATAGAGGAAAGCAAGGATTAGTTCTTCTTGCAAATCTGTCGAATGAAGTTGACCAATCAGACAAGGTATTCTTTGTGGAATCTAGTCAGTATGATATCCCTGCGTTAAGATTTCCAGCAAAATTATCCGTTCAGCGCGCCGGAATTAGTTTGAGTTTTGAGGCAGAAGATTTCAGTCCGGCTACCATGTTTAAAGATTATATTGAGAGGGGAAACTGGAACCAAAGCACGCAAAAATATACTGCGCGCAATCTAAAATCTGATATTAGACACCCTCAATACGGAATTTTATATGAGGAAACAGATGATGGCTATTTTATTGCGAGATTGCCAGATGGCACCTTGAAACTTTACCGCTTACAATTTCCATTCTCATTATCCGACGACGACAAAACTGGTTTTCTCGTTCAATCTGCCAAATTGAGTCTGCGACTTACAAATAGCGACACTTTTACAGCAAACTACACGCCAATATCGCCGCGTGTATGTCCGCCACGAGAATATGATGTTCAAAAAGGAATTGAAAGTAAAATTAAGAAAAGTGGCACCATTGATTCAGCCGGAGATTTCTATGAGTTGAGTGATTCCAATGACCCGATGTACACTGAAATTTATCAAAGTTTTTATAATCCCAATAAAATTTCTTATGCCACTTTTCTTGCCGATCATCCATTCGTATTTTGGAAAGATGTACTCGGTCGCTGGTTTAGGTTGAGAAATGCGAAATTCTATCCGGCTGTCGAAACAGAATGCGGATATTTCGATAGCGTACTCTAAACTACTCCGCCGCCAAGATTTTTTCGGCGGCCGGTTCTAGTTGAGCCGGATCCAGAACGTCACACGCGGCTAAAATACGGTGGATTTGGGGTCTGAGTTTATTGTCTTCCAGGAATTTATAGTAAGCAGAAGACAGGATAACGAAACCTGGGGGGACGGGAATGCCAGCCTGGGTCATTTCCCCCAGATTGGCCCCTTTACCTCCGGCAATGGGAATATCTTCTTTAGATAGTTCTTTAAACCATTTAACGTATCGGGCAGTGGGCATACGTGAGGACAGTTTATCACAAATCTGGTAGAATGCATTTTATGTCGATTGCGAGTGAAATCGAAAACTTGATTGGCTGGGCCGGGCGCCAAGACTTATCCCTGGAAAGCCGCCTGGGGGCTTTGGTTGGGGCATTTGGCCTGAAGGTGACTACTCCGTTGGTAACTTTAGAAAAGTTAGTGAAACTCTCCAAGGACGGGACTGCGCCGACGGCGCTGCAAATCGGAAGGGAGTACTATCAGATATGCAATCCTCTGCCGCCGCCGAGGGTTCCCGACGGGAAAATATTTGTTTTTGATAGAAGCGGGGCGAGATTTGGACTTCAGGCTCACATGGGAAAAATTGCGCTAGAAGTCGAGGCGGGTGCACTGGAAGATAAGGTATTGGCTCACTTCAATAATGTTCTTTTGCGGGAAATCATTGGTAAGTAGCCGAAGACATTCCTTTTAAATTAGGAGGACCGACGTAGCAGTCTCCATCTTTTCCGAGTATATTATTGTGTTTCTGGTTTTTACATGAACCTTGTTCTCGATAACCGGGCGGAAGTCCGACCATTATTCGCCACCGATCAGGTTGGTACACACAGACGCCGGTTTTTTTTACTCCCCACTTTTTGAGTTCGTTTAATAATACGGGGCATTTTGGATCGCACGCTTTGATGTGAACCACGAACCCACCTGGATCTACGACCCTGTCAAAAGGTGGAAGCTCGAGAGTCGAAGCCGGATCTATGTATTCTATTTGAGGGACATCTGGCTGGAATAGATCTTTAGGTCCACGCCTTGTTTCTGGACTATTTGGGATGATTGGGAATGTGCGTTTAATTGGTGATTCGACAGGTGCGAGTCTTTGGGGTGGATTTTTTGGGGGAGTAAGAGTTGGGGCTTTATTTCCTGGTGGAAACACTCGTTTGCTGGTGAAATAAAGTACTAATCCCAATGCTACTGCGCCTAGAACGAGGGTGACATCAGGGAATCGGTTGTTTGGATCTTCCTGAGTGAGAACGGGGACTGGGGTGGGTTCCACAATTCGGCTGTAGTCGTGATTTGGATCACCCGGAACAAACTTGAGCATTCCTTCGCCATTTCTCTCCGGAGGGATAGTTATTGTCAATTTGCCATCACCATTGACTTCTACGACAGCCATAATTCCAGCTCCTACAGGCTCTTCAACAACATCTGGATTTCCTGTTAGGTTGGCAGATCTGATATCCTTCTCGCACAAAACTTTTTCAGCGCCGGAGGCGGTAGGAGATTGGACACAGTATGCATCACTTCTGAATTCAACTCTGTCACCAGGGGCCACGTTGCTAAATTCCATTGTTCTTTCGGACTCGTTCCAGCAAACAGGTACGCCTGGGGGAATATCTGCGACGCCGTCATATGGGAGGCAGGATGACATTTCGGGAGTCATAGCAACCCGGCATTTTATCACGAAGAAGAAGGAAATTCAAAAAGAACGGTGGAGGTGATTTTACTTATTCCACAAGTATTGACAAATTAGAGGAACGATGCTAAAGGATATATCAACAACCTTGACCAACGAATATGAGCAATATTATCAGAACAGTGTGCTGGTACTGGTGATGGCGTGGCTGGCACTAGCTGGATGTAAGGCTGAGCCCTCACCGACACCGGAACCGACTAGGCCGCCGGCTCCACTGACGACCATGCTCCCTGTCGCTACCCCGTCCCCCGAAGCTACTGCCACTTTATCAACCAGGGAGATAACTCCAACCCCGACAATCGGCCCATTATCTGACATATCTCAAGATTTAGTCAGAAGGATTGAGTTAGCTGGGCAGGCAATTACCTCCGAAGGTGTAGGAGCGGTCTACGCAGAGAACGTTTTAACTTTCAGGTTGGGCCTGGACGTAAGTTTCGTGGTATTAACTAATTTGGATCAACTAGCGGGCGATTTGGTTTCCGTTGGAAGAAGTCAAATAAGATGGCCGGTGAACGATTTTTACCAACCATACAGAGTCCAGGGATATTGGCTGGATAATGATGGGTCAGGGGGGCATTTTGGGACGGATATCGGGGTGCGGACGAAAATGTTGGAAAAAAGTTTTCCAGTCCGGGCAGTTCATCCGGAGGCAAGATTGGTGCTGTCAACATTTAATTTGCCGATCGGGCCCGAGGCAGGAATACTGGGAGTGAGTGGGGCAATCGAAGTTTATTATTTGCAGGTAGACGGGGGGCAGTATTTATTTGTTTACTCACATTTGAACTCGTCAACAGTGGCATTGGCACTGAACTCGGCCATGGCTTCAGGGGGTCAAGTAGCAGGAGAGCCAACAACGATAGGGCCGACGGGGGCTTCGGATGGTAAGCATGTCCATTTTCAAATTATTGACGCGGATAAGTTAATGGAGGAGACCGGTGAGGGCAACCCTGTAACGGCCTTTTTGTCACTTGTTAGTTTGAATGCGACTCCGGTGCCCGGCAGCTCACCTCAAATTATTATGCAGCGGGTGACGGTTGATCCAGAGGGGTTTATCCGATTGCCACTGGGTCGCTAAGGAGAGTTAATATATTAACACCCGAGTACCGATGAGAATGTGGCGATACAGCAATAAGGCTTTGCGGGGGATGAAACTTACACAACCAGCGCTGCCCGGTTGTCCAGGTTGGCGAGTCCAATAAAATGAGTGGAGTTTGTAACCTTCCTGGAAATCGTGCTGGGGACTGACGATGCTCATGGTCCAGGGAACCTGGGGAAGAAAGTAACTTCTGCGGGCGCCAAAGGGACTTTTAAAATCGAAGGTAATTTTTTTATCATGAATAGTCCATTCTCCGGTGGGGGTTTCAAATCCCTCTGATCCGGAAGAGATAAGAGTGTCCATCACCAAAGTGCCGCCGATGTAATATTTAGCCCGTTGACGGATGAGGTTGATTTCGACGTGTTGATCTTCCCAACCGTCGACTTGGTAGACAGCCGCTTGATTGTCCTGGGGCGCAGGGGTTAAATCGAGACCATATTGAGCGGCGACAGCGTCGATATCTGCCCAAAGATAATTGACCGTTGGCCAAAGTAGCCAAGGAGCTTTCTCCCGGCGCCACAGGACATTCTGGAAAGCATAAAGAAGTTCTGTTTGGGCGGGTTGGTGCCAGTCCTCAAAGATAATACCGTTGGTAAAGAATTGCAAACTAGTCAGCTTATCAAGATTAATGACCCCAGACAGAGGACGACCAAAAACTTCCACCCCCCCTTGGTAATCATAGTAAAAGGGATTGATTAGTCTGGCAGTATATTGGGGTTTTATTCCGAAGTAGGGGGCTAATTTTTCTCCTATTGGCTCGGGAGTAATAGTAGCGGTTTGAGGATCGAATCTTAAAATCGCTCTTTCGAAAGCTTGGTAAACGATGCCGCCGGCAGCGGGAGTAGGTTCGCTGCGAGGGAAACCAATGTCTTCGCCCAGACCGTGGAATTTCCAGTACTCTAAAATTGGTCCTTCGAGGTGGTGGCCTGTTTCCCTAAAAAAAATCGGGCCGGATTCAGCGGGGGTAAATTTTCTTTCCCGCCAGTACTGCTCCCAGGAAGTAACAGCATCTCCTTGGGGCTCTAGATGTAACATGGCGGCGGCGGATTCTGTAAATAGCCATTTCAAAAAGGCCCGACGACTGATTTTGGTGGAAGCATTAAGTTCCAGAACTGGTTCAACATTACCGATTAGTGATTGGAGTTCTGGGAGTTTCATCCGGATACGCTGTCTATAGCTTAGTTGAATCTAGTTGTCAAGGTTAAGATTGATTTACCCATTAATATTGTGGATATTGATTACCCTGACAGCCGGAAGCGGGGAGTTAGCCACGATGGATTGAAAACGGTGGCCATAGCTGCCGCGTAGGTGACCTACCCCTTGGCCGCCACGGTTGATTTCAAAGGTGAGGTGATGGATCTGGCCGCCCACCTCTTTTTGGGCGACAATGATGCCAGTGTGTCCCGGGTCATTCCGGTTGACGACCAACCGGCCATGCTCGAAGCGGCCGGAGTATAACACGTAAAGATCGCCGGGCTGATAATCTTCGGGGTGGAGATTCCCGGCCTGAAGCCGAAGACCCTGGTGACTAATATCGCGGATACTGCCACGTTTTATGTTTAGAGCCTCGTCCGGCACTAAATCAGACGCCTTGTCAACCGTGATCGTGGGCGGTGTTTCATTGCCGCCGGGCATTTGCGAAAGCAAGATCACTGCCCCGACGCATTGGGCTGCTTGGGGGACGCCATTGGCGTCGGGGTAGACGTAAGTGTACCGATCCAGGTGTCTGATGGCTGATTGTAATCCCTGCATTTGGGAGGGAGTCAGGGTGCTGGTGTATTCGCGCCACCACTCCGTTTGAGTCAGCCAGGTCCCGAGTTTTTTAGCTGGGTTGATTTTAGCTTCCAGAGGAGAAACTGTGTTGGCGTAAGTATTAATTAGGGCGCTGATGGCGGCGATAGCTTTAAGGCGCGGATTGGCGATTAAATCTTCGGCGAAGGGGGCAACGTCCTCCTGGAGAAATAACTTTTCAGCCGCTGAAACATATGTGGCAGGCAGGGATAGGAACGTAAAATCTCGCAGGTGGAGGCCGTTTTGCAAATCAGGGTTTGCCCCTCCGCCAGATAAGCTTTTGGCTGGACTGAATGCCAAACTCCAAATCACGGGTTGGGCAGTGTCAGTTTTTACTGGAGTTAAGTGTTGGACTTGGGCGTGAATAAATCCTGCTGGCAGGGTGAAGCGGAAGTCAGCGGCGGGCAGATCGGTGGTGACGGAAACCGGTGGGAGATCCTGGTCGTAAGGAGGTGTCCAGGCGGGGGAATACCAAGGCCGGGGTGTAGACTGAATAATTTGTCCGCCCAACGAAGACACCAGTTGAGCGAGAGCAAAAGCGACAGCGTCCGCGCCGGCACCGGAGGAAACAATTGGTTCGTCAGGACTGATAATGTCATAAAAAGAGTAAGGTGTGCGGCTTTTAAATCCCCCGTCTCGTTGTTGCCAGTTGAGTAGAGACGTAATAGTTTGCCGGAGACCTCGGATGTCTTCGGGTGAATAATAGTCCAGTCCGCCAACATAACCTTGGTAAAGTGGGGCTGTAGTTTTAACGGTGTAACGAGTAGTTTCCGGGGTGTATTTGCCCGAGGTATATTTACCTTCCGAGATCATGGCCATAGCGGCGGCGGGCAGGCCGGTGAAATGGTCTAAATAACACCACTCTAGGGCGGAACTGTACCCAGCCGGAACCCTGACTATGCCGTGATAGCCGTAGACCCCGCCCGAAAGGTGAAAGGATCGGACCGGACGATTGCGGTCGAAAATTCCGCTTCTCTCCATGGGGATCAGATAAACCGGCAGGTCGTCGGGAACGATAAATCCCCTCTCTTGGGGAAACAGATCTAACTTCTCGGGTGTTTGTCGGGCACTAGTATCTTCAGCGCCCGGCAGCAGGAGGGATTGAGGAGCCAGCATAGCTAAGCTGCAGGCTTTAACGCTTTCCCCAACGAAGTACAAAAATTCTCTCCGGCTTAACATGTTTGATACAAGGGCTGATTATACCTTATAATAATCCTTTGTGTGCAGAAAAGATCAGCAGCCGCAGGCAAAATTAAGTCGAAGAGAGTTCTTGGGTGTCTCTGGGTTGTTTGGGGCAGTTTTATTAGGGGAATATGTCCAGGCAGCTATGAGGGGGTTTCCAATGGTTGCTCTGGGAAGTGAATCCAAGGAAAGGGTGGAAAGCAGAAGGATCGAGAATCCGTGGAAGGATTATGTGTTTGCCCAAATTTGCGGAATGGTACCGGATGGAGAAGATGAGCTGATTTTTGCCTGTGCTGAGCCATTTTTCAGAGTGCCGTTTCCGGGGGGATGCTGGTTGGAAAAGAATAATTATTTAGGAACAGGGTCGTGCAATATCGCGGCGGGCGCAGCCTATCCAATAAATTTGATGGTGCCACCAGAAACGATTTTAGAGAAGACGGGGTACCCGGGACTGACGCCGGACATGATCGCCTGGATGATATATCCGCAGGTGGTGTCGGGTTTTCAAATGACCTGTTATGGAGCCGGAGTGGAATTGTTATACCCGACTCTTAGATATTTTGGTTTGCAGCCGGAAACCGTGTACTTTAGCGAATTTACCCTGCCGGATTTAGTAGATAAGCTACCTAAGGATCAGTTAATGATAGTAGCTCTGCAGGGTTATAAATGGAATGCAGACCGGACCCAGCAACTACTGCAGCATTATACCGTGGCCAAGCAATCGGCTGCGCTGCCAAATGGGTACCGGACATTTCAAGGGCCGGATTCGTACTATTATCTAAAACTGCCGACACATCCTACCAACGTCATCAGGGCCTTTAATCTGTCTCAAGAGCAGCGACATAAAATCGTTGTTCTGGCCTCAAGTATTATCAGAAACAATCCCAATAATCCATCCGGCAAGGATGCGTGGTATGCCGGGGCTTATAAAGTAATTCCGCCTAAGAGCTGGGGGGATATTAAGCCTATTTATGTTGAGCCCTTGAGCGCGGACCGGCGCGTCGGCCAAAGACACGTGAGATTACCGAGTGACTTTGCCACCACGGGCAAGCCGTTTCTGATTGGTCCTGATCGCTGGGAGGTGGAAGTTATCAAGGGAGACAAGAAGGGATATTTTTACTATTACTCCGATGAAGGAGAGAAGTATCCTTTTGGGGAGGAATTTACATTCCGCTCGCGATACGGTGAAATGCCAGCCTTTATGCAGCTGGACCCGCGATGGGGTCCGGTTGGCAGTGGGCAAGCGATCACAGCCTCATTGTTATCGGCCAATGGGGGGGAAGATGGCGGCGAAATTACCCCCTACGGAGTTCATCAGAAATATTTTGGGGGCAGGTGGGAAACAGAGACGCAAATTGGGAAATTAGTCCCGATTTGGGAGCAAGGGGAATATCGAGTTGCCAAGATTTCCGGCATAGATGCGATTTATGATGCTGTCGGCCGGGGGGAGATGGTGGTGCTCCAAGGAAGGGTTAATTTTGCCTGGTGGAATGCCAAAAATGAAGAAGTGGACCGGCATTATCAGTTATTTTGGGGATTGAGTAAAGAGGGAAATTTATTAGTTTACGATCCTTTGTGGGGAGTGATTCCAGTCAGGCGGCAAGAATTACAATTTTATAAAATTAACGCTATGTATTCGCTTAATAAGGTATTTACTTCCCGGCCGCCCCGCTAATGCCTGGCCGCCAGAGATCGTAACCATCGCGCTGACCAGAAACCAATTTACGTGGCTGAACAGAAGCCCAACGATAAAATAAACCGTCGCCTGGCTTGGTTGGATCGTAAAGCAACTGCTCGTCGATGGCATATTCCCGGTTGGGCTGACGGTAGTTAGTGACAGAAAAAGCCCGGCCGGCTTCGTCGACGCGGGTGATGACCAGCAGGTGGTAAAAGAAGTAGCGCGACCCGATATAGTTATAGATCACATCGCCCGTTTTCAGAGACGAGGCTTTAAAATCGACTTCAACTAGTGGAGTCCGTGAGGTAATCCATGTCCATGATTGCGACGGAAACGCTTTTTCCAGCAGTGATCGCCTATAACGCGGATCAATCAGCCAGAAGTCAGCGGAACTGATGCTGGCGGGGATGATCCCAGCAGACTTGAGGATATCAGCTGCCAAGGGACCGCACATATTTGAAGCTGTTTCGTTTTCTGAACCCGGCAGAAAATTTATTCTTCTGGCCACAGCGGTAGCGGCTATGGTATCAGCAGCCTGGTAGTTTAGCGACGCAACATAGAGAGCGTTTATTTGATTAGTCGTTAAACCTTCCGGGGATACCGGCGAAGATGATTCAGCGGTTGCAAAAGCAGGAAGCCCTAGGGCTAAAGCTAGTCCAGAAAGACCAGATAGTCCGAGAAATTCTCTTCTGGTAACACAAAGTGGGATTGGTTTAGTTTCCGATACTGATGCCATTTCGAAACATAATATGTGCTTTTTCCTAAAAATTCAAGAGGGAAAGCGGAGCGACCTTATCCAGGCGGAAAATTCGGGAGAAGCTGCAGTTTGCTGTAGCAGCTCGACGTTGATGGCGCAGGTTGGCGATTTTGGCACCAGAAAATAAAAACACGCGCCTTGCCCCGATTGGGAATCAACGCCAATGAGTCCGTGATGCCGACGAACTATATTATCGGCAATGTAGAGCCCGACACCTGAACCGGCGACAGCCCCGGATCCCTGAACTCCTAGCTGAAACACTGCCTGGTGCTCCTCCGGCGGTATCCCCCGGCCGTCGTCGCTGACCGCGAAAGCCACCAGCCCATTCTGTTCCCAGGCCGCTCCCCGCACCCGATGGTAAGCGTACTTACGGGCATTGGAGAGAAAGTTAATCATCGCCCGCTTTAGGAGCGGATGGGCGATGACCACCGTGTCGACAGGGACATCGTTAATGAATTTGATGTTTCGATCCAGACCGACTTGTTTTGCCCTCTGGCTGGATATATCCCTAAGATTAATTGGTTGCGCCCCGACTGACAAATTCAGCGACTCGGGATGGAAGAAAAAAATGGACTCGTCGATGGCTTCGATGGCAAATTTGATTATCTTGACATATGGCGTCTGCGCCGGAGTCTGGATAAAATTCAATACTTTAGCCGCATCCGCCTTGATCGCGGTTAAAAGAGTTTCGTAATAATGCTGCAATTCCCTGATGGATTTTGGCCGGGGGTCCAACAACAAGTTTGGCAACTGCGGATCCAGTTCCGTCAGTCGCGCCGTATCGATCAATTTGGTCACTGTCGCGGTTGCCCGTTGCCTGACGACCTCATACTGGGGATTGTCGATAATCGAGACAAATGGTCGACGACTAATTTGGCGCTCAACTTTGGCGGGAAGATCGGTAATATCGGCGCGCATCGATCGATCGTCAATTAAGCTTAATAAGTCCAGTCGGCCGCGGTCGGCCAGATTAACGAGGACCAATTTGATCCTGGCTTTAAACACGGTCGCGCCAAAACCGCGGTCGGCCAGGTTTTCGCCCGGGGGCGATTCGTCTTCTAACATACCAATGCTCCCCTGTAATAGACTTAGGGGATTACGCAGGTCATGGCTGTAAACGTGAATTATCGCCGGGTTACGGATGTCAAGCGGGGCAATTTCGACAGGGGCGAGCGGTGACGTTTCAGTTTTTTCAGACATGATCATTAAGTATATCGCAAGTAGTGAAATTAGAGAAAGGGTGTGGCAATCAAATATTTAAATAGAATTCAGGCTCTTGCAAATGTATAATTTGTATGTAAGTATAAATAATAGAGGATAAAACTAAAAAGGGGGTGATTATATGAATTTTAAGAAAAAGACAGTTCTTTTACCTAAGATTATTCTCTTGGTCGTATTGGTTGCCGGACTGCTGGTTGGTTTATCACAAATTAAGAATAACGTAACCCAAGACATCAGAAGCAAGGCCGGAGGAACGTGCCTTGGCCTCGTAAAATATGGGGCGCTTAAAGACGAACCAGGTGTCATAAACAGCATAGATTATGACAAACAAACGTTAGTCTGGGGCAAAACTGGATCATCCTTACTCTACTCTGTTGAAACATGCGCAGATACAAAAATAACTCGACGCAAGCTCGGTGGACTTACCAAAGAAGCAAACGATCCTATGTCCTTTAGCGAATTAAAACAGTGGGATGGCGCATCGATAACGGGATTTTATAAAAATGCTTCCAAAACAACTATAGCAGCAGAATTAATTCGTGATACATCAGTATCGTATATTACGGAAAATAACGGCAAAGTGTCTGGTGTTGTAAAAGATCAACAATCCGGTAAAGTCACAAGGATATATTTCTACGGCGAAAATCGCGAACTGGCGCCAGAGAAATTAAAATATTACGGTATAATCACTGTAACTAATGCGACAGTATGCACAAATAAGCTGAATACATCTATCGATTGTTCATCTGCAAACCCTGGGGATACAATTTCATTTACAGGTTCCTACGGAGAAGAAGGATCAGGCATAAAGTTTACTAATGTCACAAAAGTACAACTGCTCAATAGGTAACTTGTAGAAATCAAAAGAGCAAGGGGCGATAATATACCGCTTCCAGAGTTTTGGCTGACTGGACTTTTATACGGGTGTTGCTGTCGGAGATCATGATACCGAAATGTGGACGTCCTTATGCATAAACTTGCATTTACTCCGCTAATCGGGTAAATTGTAGTCATATCAATTTCTGCCCAATGATAAAATTTCTTACTGTGCCTATTTGGTTTGTCGGATCACTAATCACGGTTCTGCTTAGTTTATGGACTTATACATTTATAAGCGCCTCGTCGATTTCATCTAACCAAAAAGTCTTGGGTGTCGGTTCTGACTCCGCCTTGAAATCCACTCTGGCCTACGCCGCCATTCCGCAAGCGGTCAGCGAGTTAAAAACCGAAATCAAATCCGGCGATTCCCGGCCATTAATCATTAATAATTATTTGTCTGAATTCCAATCTCCGATGACCGGAATGGGGGAGTTTATCGTCGCTAAAGCCGAAGAATTGGGAAACAGATTGCCGCTGGATGCGACTTACCTTGCGTTTCTAACCATTGCCATCGCTCAAAACGAAAGCAATTTGGGCAAAAAAATGCCCCCGAATTGCTTCAACGCCTGGGGTTATGGAATTCACTCTTCCGGGACCTTGTGTTTTCAGAATTGGGAAGAGGGAATAACTCGGTTTATGACCGGTGTGGCTGAAAATTATATAGCCAAAAAAGGCTTAGATACTCCGGAAGAAATGATGACCATATATACGCCTAACTCTCCTAACGGCGCTTGGGCCAAAGGCGTCAAACAGTTCATGGAAGACTTAAACGAAGCGAAGAAATAATCCCATACTATACTTACTTGCTCGCCCCGATTTAATCGGGGCCTCGCAAGAACGTAAGTACGGGATTGGTTGCACCTGCGATTTTTTTTGTAAAAAAAATCGGGTACAACCAAAAAACCCCGACGTAGGCCCGGTGAGGTCTACCTCAGGATCTAACATCAAGTGTATCAGATATGTAACGATTTGTCAAGTCTTCGGGTTTTTGGTTTACATCCAATCTAAACTGATAACTGGTAAAATCGAGTTGCCAGTTGAGGGCGAGTGCTGAAATTGGTATACAGGCACGGCTTAGAACCGTGTGCCGTAAAAGGCTTGAGAGTTCGAGTCTCTCCTCGCCCACAAAGTTCCGAGTTGGCGGGGCGGCACTGCGTGCCGCCCACGATCTGGCTCTCAAAAAGCCGCTTAGTTTTGTCTTGGTGTATTTATACAACCACGCTCGCCGGGAAGTTATTCCAGTTTTAAACGGTTTTTCTTTTCTTCAAAAATAATTCTGAATTGTTTAAAAACAGCTTCTCTTCCCAATAAATTAAAAGAAACCAGATATTCTCGGGAAAAAACAACCGGGAAAAGGAATTGTTTGTCGGCAACTTCAATCTTCAACTCGTGCAGATATCCTTTAATATGACCGCCGACGCCGCCTAAATGAATTATTTTCCCTTTTTCGATATCAATTCCCAACTGTTTGGCCACTTCTTCTTTAAAAACGGAAACGGTAGCCCCCGAGTCAATTAACGCAAAGATTCTTGCGATGTGATTTGCTCTTGACACAAAAATGTCAATTATGGGGAAAGAATCTCCGGCAGAATTTCTTTGATAAGGGAAAAATTTCATTTAAAGAAAGCCAGGACGTACGGTCCTTCGTCTTTATAAGGAACCTTAAACGCCGCCGCCATAATTTTGTTTTTGTTTGCAACTTTGCCGGAAACGTAGGGGGCAATTTCTTTTAAAGTCTCTCCGGCGGCGACAATAACATCTTTTACCGGATCAATCGCTACCCATTTCCCGGCAAACCGCCCCATATATTTGGTCGAAACGCTCACTTTCTTCATAATAGAATCATGTTAACATTTCTATGCCGAACATCAAGCACCCCGGCTTTACGCCGCCGTGTCTCCTTTGCCGCGGATTTGCTTTCCCTGACATCCCGATTCATTCTCATTCTACTCATGCATTCTTCTGTACATTTCAGTTGCCTTCCAACCATGAAGCTTTGCTTCCTCTATCCATGCGCCAAGTTCTTTTAGGTTCTCTACCTCAAACATCTCCAAGAGTGCTTCTGCCGCTGCTTCATTTCCGGATATCGCTTCATAAAACATACGATTTCCCCATTCTGGATCCCGCTGTTGAGATGAGCATGTTTCTATCGTCCTCCTTTGGAAAAACATGAGGATTATTGGAACTTGGCGCTTATGAAATCTCTAAATGCCTCGCCGTTGGCGCGAAGAGAACCATCTGGATTAGTCAGTCCTTTGGCTTCACCAAATATAGAAATATCAATACTGAACCAGACAGCAAAGGGAAGCTGCAGGTCAACAATTTTTTGCATTATTTTGGTAACTTGATTCGGGTCTGTGTTTTGCTGCTGGCCGACTTCATTGGACATAGCCGGAAGGTCTGTATAATTTTCCAGGAAATTGACTGCTTCTTCCAAGGCTGGGGAGTCAGCGATATACCAATGGAAATTTATATAATCGGCACCGGCGGCTTTATAGCCCGAGAGGAGTCCGCGACCTCGGGTAATTTGGTCGGTAAGACGGGGACTATTTGGATCCTTTATATATTGCTGGTAGAGGTCTTGGCGAAGGGTACGCTTTAAGTATTCTTCGCCTTTTTCATTTTGGCCTTGGCGTTTGTAGGAATCGGCAACCAGAATTGCCACCAGACTGCTAACTAGACCGCCGTTGGCGCATTTTATGCCTTTGGAATGAGCAACTTCGCAGGCGGCTTTTAGCTGTCCGTGGTATTCTTTGGAGGAACCTGTGTAAAAGAGGGCTTGAGAATTTTCCTCGTTTTCCACTACCAACACTTCAGGACGGTATTTGTCTAAGATTTGACTTAGTGTTTTTTTGTATGCCGAAAGGTCTGAAGGGGGAGTGGTCGGCTGTTGATTGCCGCCATTGTTTCTGACTGTAAGAATCAGTTTTAAACCTGAAGACAAGGCCGCATCGCATTCTAAACAGCTGTCGTTCCAACTTTCTATAAAAATTGAAGTTGGCCGATAATAGACGGCATTTAGGTCTTTGGCAATAGATACTTTGCTGGAGTTTCCCAGCATGACTCCAAAAGGATTTGTTGAGCTGGGGCTGGAATTTATGGGAGTAGGGCGGGTACGATTACGAGGTAGAGGAATGGTGCGGCCAGGAATTTCCGAACGGCGGAAGATGGAACGAAAGGTGGGACGGTTTTCCCCAAGGCCGGTGAAACGGAGAAGAAATATAAGGGCAATCAGAACTAGAACAAAAAATATTATATAGCGCATAGGTAGACCAAAAATATTATAGCACAATCGGAACGAGCGGGTAATCCCCCGCAATATTCCACTTAAATATGCAACACTTGGTCTTCTGTTAGCGGGGGTTTCATCCCCAAGCCAATGTGCGGTCTTTGGTAGTGATAATACACCAACCAATGGTTGAGCTGTTTTGTCAGCTCTCCAATTTGTGTAGGT
>JACPES010000005.1 GCA_016183365.1 Candidatus Collierbacteria bacterium | reverse complement strand
GACGCGATCAACTCCAACCCTTGAAGCAATATGTGTTTCTGGTATTCCTTCCAGATGAAGCTCCCATGCTAACGCTATTTTTGTGATGTTCAACACGCTCATATTTTCTCATGAGTGTTGCATTTCTAAGTGAACATACCGACCTCTTGACAAAACGGACTTAAACCTGATAATATTCAACAGATCGAATATTATGTGAGACCCAGATTTTTGGTCTACTTGTAGCCAAAAATCTGCAGGTCGAACGAATCCCGCTATTTTTTCGGAAACAGCGGAATATATCAATCATGTATTCACAAATTTTCCAACTCCACGCCGATTATTATTCAGCCCTGGCAAACCCGAAAAGGCTGGAAATTGTCCATTTGTTGCGCGATCAGGCAATGCCGGTCAATCAAATGGTGGAGATGTTGGGATTGCCGCAGGCAAATTTGAGCCAGCATTTAATGGTGTTAAGAGAGTTTCATTTAGTTGAGACCAGAAAAGAAGGGACAAATATTTATTATAAATTGTCTCATAAAAATATTGTTAAATCATCCGATCTAATCCGCGAAATGTTGATCGGCCAAAACCGCGGTAATGAAAAATTGACCGAAGAGTTAAGATTAAAAATGAAAGATATGGTGCCACTGGTTCATGATCCGGTTTGCGGAATGAGGTTGTCGCCGAAGACGGCCGGGAGAGCCTTAAAGTATAAAGGGAAGACTATTTATTTCTGCGCCGAAGGCTGCGAGAATAAATTCGTCAATAAACATAAGACAAAGGAATGGTTAAAATGGTTAAATGGCCAGAAAGGCTAAAATGAAACAAAAATCAGTTCTGATAATTTTAGGGATAATTACGTTCGCCATTTTGGGTTTGGGCGTATGGTTGTTGTCTAGGCCGGTTGGGGTGGAAGTGGAAAGATCTGAGCATGCCAAGGTTGAAGTAGGGGAAACCGATCATGACTGGGGAGAAATTAAAATTAACGGCGGAAATGCGGAGAAAGTTTTTTTGATTAAAAATGCCGGTACCGGACTCTTAAAACTTTCCGGCGTTTCTACCTCTTGCATGTGTACTACCGCTCAGGTCATAATCGACGGGAAGGAAAGTCCTTTTTTCGCGATGCATCAAAAGTCATCTTGGGTGGGAGAAATCCCGGCCGGAAAAGAAGCCGAGTTAAAAATAGTATTTGATCCGGCTTTTCACGGCCCATCCGGAGTCGGGCAGATGACCAGGCAAATCGTGGTCGAAACTAACGATAAAAATAATCCTAAACTGGAATTCATGCTGAAAGGAAACGTGGTGAAATGAAAATATTAAAACAAATTTTATTCAAAAAAAGACAAAAATTATCGACAAGTATCTTAAAGATGCTTCGAAAGTCAATTCCTCTATGGCTGGCAATTTTTCTTACGGTTGACTCTATAGCTCTGGGGGTTTTGGCCGATCAATTGATCATGAGACGTCAGGTAAACCGCTTGCAACGGCAGTTGCTGGAAATTAAGAACCCCGAGCTTTTGGTTAAGGAAGTCACCGCTCAAGTTCTTCCTTCCGGCGGCTATACTACATCGTTAAAATGGGGAGACATCGGAAAGAAACTGGTTGACTCCGGTGCCATTGATGCTGATAAGTTTAAACAAATCCATAAATCAAACATCGATGGCCAACAAGACCTAGATATCCTCGATGGCAACTCTAATAAATTTATCGCTATTAATGAGAACAACTCCCGTTTAGTGGTCAATCTGTTGTGGGCCCTCGGCTTGGTTAACAAAAGCAAAGTTCTTGATGAGGGCCCGATGAAATCCGGCGAGACTGATGCCGGAAATTTTGCCTCAACCGCCGGCTGGACGTTGGGAACCAAACCGGCGATGGAACTTTACTCTTCGCAAGAGCTGATTCCATTGACCCCGGAGCAACAGGAATTAGTCAAGGAGATTGCCGAAAACGTTTATCGCCCGTGTTGCGGCAATTCGACCGCTTTCCCGGACTGCAATCACGGCATAGCGGCGCTGGCTTATATTGAGTTGGCGGTCGCTAATGGTTTAACGGAAAATCAGATATATAAAGACATTTTGGCCATGAATTCTTTTTGGTTTCCTGATACTTATGTCGAGATGGCAGTTTACTTTCAAAAACAGCAGGGGTTAGCTTGGAATAAAGTTGACCCCAAAGTAGCTTTATCCAAAGATTATTCTTCCGCCCAGGGCGCTGCCCGGATAAACCAAGCCGTTCAGGGGGTCCCGGGCATCCAAAGCCGCGGCGGCTCGTGTGGAGCATAAGCGAAATCAAACTAACAAACGAACAAAAAATTAAATGAACAAATAAAACCATATATAATATAGTCAAAACTAAAAATGTTTTATTAGGTTTTTTGTGTTTGTTAGTTTGTTCGTTTTTAATGGATGCATTTACCTCAATTTCCTTTCTAGCCGCTTTTGTTGCCGGTATAGTGGCTCTTTTTGCTCCTTGCTGCATCACTTATTTATTGCCGGCTTATTTCGGAAATATCTTCCGCGAACGCCGCCGAGTCCTGTTGATGACCCTCGTTTACTCTCTGGGGATTTTTTCCGTCATGCTGCCGGTAGTCCTCGGGGCTAAAGCTTTGTCATTGTTATTTTTCCGCCTTCACGATCAAACCTATTATATCGGCGGTGTCTTCTTGTTAATTTTGGCCGTTCTTTCCCTATTGGGAATTAAGTTGCCGATGATTAATCTCCATCGGAAAAACACCGGAAAAGTTGATATCTGGTCCAGCTACACTTTGGGAGTGTTTTCCGGCATTACCAGTTCTTGCTGCGCTCCGGTGCTGATTGGCGTGATGACTCTATCAACTTTATCACCGACGGCGCTGATGTCTTTAGGGGTGGGGATATTTTATGTGCTGGGGATGGTGGCGCCGTTATACCTAGCGTCGGCGTTTATCGACCGCCACAATATTCTTGATCGGCCAATTATAAGAAAATCCATTGGAACAATCAATCTTTTCGGAAACCGATACGACGTTTTGGTTTCCAATATAGTGGCCGCGGCGGTTTTTTTGGTTACAGGTTTGACGACTATATCTTTAACCAGATTGGGATTATTGGGAATGGATTCCGGCCAATCGCAGTCGACAAAACTAATCCAAAACGTGGCTTTCCAAGTGTCGGATATTGCCAAAGGAATCCCGGGCCTTAATTTTATTTTTCTGATTATCATAATTTTATTAATAATTAAATTATTTAAGATAGGGAAAAAATGATTTATACGTGTCCAATGCATCCGGAAATTAAGCAGGATCATCCCGGTAAATGCCCCAAATGCGGCGGGATGGACTTAGTTCTTCAGCATCATGAGACCCATGGGTCTCATGCGACTCATGAGTCCCATGACCATTCTGCCATGATGGCCGGACCACAGGCGGCCGGGGATTTTTTGAGACGATTTTTAATTGTGACTCTGTTGTTGGCGCCGTTGATAGCGACGAGCAAATTAGGCATCAAGTTTATGGGAATGCCGGATTTCGCCGGCCGGAACTATGTAGAATTTACCGTTGCTACTGCCATTTTCTACTTTGGATTAGTTTTTTTCCAACACGCCCGTCATGAATGGATGGCCAGAAAGTACGGGATGATGACTTTGGTATCCCTGGCAGTTGGCGCCGGCTATCTGTTTTCGGCCGCCTCAACGTTTATTCCTAGTTTGAAAACCGAGTTTTACCTGGAAATCTCCACCTTGATTTGGGTGCTTCTGTTTGGTCATTTTTTGGAAGCCAAATCCTCGACCGCTGCCGGCGATGCCCTGAAAGAGGTGGCTAAACTCCTGCCCAAACAGGCGCATAGGATAAGGACGAAGGATGAAGGACGAAGGATGAAGGCAATAGAAGACGTAGATATTGAAGAATTAAAGGCGGGAGATGCGGTATTGGTCAAGCCCGGAGAAAAAGTTCCGGCGGATGGGGTGATTCTGGTTGGTGCAGCCAATTTTAACGAATCTCATATTACCGGCGAGTCCCGGCCGGTATCCAGAAAGCCAGGCGACAGGACGATTGCCGGCGCGATCTGTTTGGATGGTTCGGTGGAAGTCAGATTGGATAAGGTGGGGGATAATTCAACTATAGGACAGATTAAACAATTAATCTCTCAAGCTCAACAGACAAAGCCGACGGTTCAAAAAATCGCCGATAAAGCCGCCAGCATCTTAACTTTCACAGCTTTAGGAGTTGGTCTGACGGCCTTGATTTACTGGTCGTTGATCGCCGGCCAACCACTGGTGTTTGGTTTAACTTTAGCTATTACGGTGTTGGTAATCGCCTGCCCTCATGCCCTGGGACTGGCGATTCCCACCGTCTCTACCATTGCCACCACCCTGGCGGTGAAAAACGGGGTGTTTTTGAAGGATTTGGCCAAACTCGAAGTGATTAAAAAGGCTACGTATGTGATTTTTGACAAAACCGGAACGCTGACGAAAGGCGAGTTTGGAGTGACTAAAATCGTAAGTTTTGAAAGGCCTGGCCTTGCGAAGCAAGGCCAGGCCTTAATCGAACAAGTTGCCGCTTCTCTTGAGGTCCACTCTTCTCATGTCATCGGCTTATCTATTGTTAAATATGCCAAAGAAAAGGGTATCTCCGCCAAGCCGGTCGTCAATTTTAAAAATCTGGCCGGCAAAGGAGCAGAGGGAACTATTGGCAAAATGAAATATGCAGTCGGTAATTTGCGGTTAATGGAAGAAAAGAAGCTATTGGTCAGTGAAACCAAAGAAACTTACCGCCGACTGGCAGACGCGGGGGATACTACAGTATTTATTGCCGACGAAAAGCGGGTTTTAGGATTGATTTCTTTATCCGATCAAGTCAAACCAGAATCTGCTCAAACTATCAATAATCTGCATCGGCTAGGAGTCAAGGCCGCCATGGTTACCGGTGATAACCGTCAAGTAGCAGAAGGTGTTGGCAAGCAATTGGGAATTGACACCGTATTTGCCGAGGTTTTGCCGGCCGATAAATATAAATATGTCAGGGAATTGCAGGATAAAGGTGAAATAGTGGTTATGGTGGGAGATGGAGTCAATGACGCTCCGGCCTTGAAACAAGCGAATGTCGGGGTGGCGATTGGGGCCGGCACCGATGTCGCCGTTGAGGCCGGCGACGTAGTCCTGACCCGCAGTAATCCGGAAGATGTCGCTAAATTAGTGATTTTGTCACGGAAAGTTTACCGTAAGATGATAGAAAACCTATTGTGGGCTACCGGCTACAACGTCCTGGCGATTCCGGCCGCGGCCGGCTTGTTTATTCCCTGGGGTTTCCGTTTGACTCCCGGGCTGGGGGCGTTTTTGATGAGCCTATCTTCAGTTATTGTGGTTATCAACGCTATGGCTTTAAAAAAAGTCAGACTTAACGCCTGAGATTAAATTTTCCTATTGCATACAGATTTTTTTGATATATAATAACTTTCGTGCCAAGAAAAATAGCCGCCGCTTCAGCCGTCAAACCCAATTTTGAATTTAAGATTCAGCAGTTGAGACTGGATAAAATCATTTATTCGCTCGAGGCCATTTTGGTAATACTGGTTGTCTTTATGGCCTTAATGTTTTATCCGGTCCTCTACCAATTCCTGCCAAATATTCCGGCTAATTTGCCTTTAGTTTTGCTGGCAGTCGGGGTCGGTTTTTCCTTTTACGTTTTAATCGGGAATATTTTCAGATTGTTTAAAATCTCCAAGTTGGAAAAAGAACCGATTTAGATCCACCTTTCCGTCGGTGGTAAAACCAACTCCTTCCGACAACAGCTTTTTCTTTTGAACCGTTGGTCCTCCGAAAGCGTATCCGGGGGCCAAAGAACCGTTTGCAAAGACTACCCGGTGGCAAGGAACCCGACTGTTTTTATTGGAGTGGAGGGCATGGCCAACTCTGCGGGCGTTGCGGGTTGAAATGGATTTGGCAATTGTTCCATAGGTAGTTACTTTGCCTTTTGGGACTTTAGAAGTTAGAGCGTAGACTTGTTGAAAAAAATCTGTCATTCCATGGTTTTTTCAGGGCCTTTATTGCGGAACAATTTGATAAATTCAATAATTTTATCTTCTTCCGCAGTATTCAGTTTCATTAACTTTGTCCATGCAGTCATGGCGATTGGCGCATCCAGATTTGGCCGTGGTACCACAATCAGCCGGTTAATTCCGGTTTTTTTGGTTATTTGTTTTATTTGCCCGACTAAATTTTGACAATCGGGATCGTCTTTCCAGCCAGAAATATTTCCGGTTTTAATCTCGGCACTGTCAGAGGCCGGAATTTCTTCATGGGGTTCGTCTGTCTCATGGGCATAAACATTAAGGCCAAGGGCTAAAAGCCAAGGGCTAAAGGCCTGTTTTTTATCGCAGTTATACGAAATTATTACATAGCCGTGTTCAAGCGAATGAATTAATTTTCCGTCTTCAAGAACATTGTTGTATATTCCCGGTTTTTCCCATATGGCGGAGTGAGGTCCGGATGTGGGAGGGTTGCTGTTATATTCCACTACGGTTCCGTCTGGGACGTGGTTGCGGCCTTGATCAGAGAATGTTTCTATTCCTTCAACCGTTTTAGGTTTTCGGCTGAGAGCAAAAATTCCCCCGGCCGTAATTAAAACAGCCAGAAGAACGAAGCTTAATTTTTTCAATAGATGATTCATCTATTCTTTTAGCATAGAATCTATTACTGACTTGATTTGGTTTGCCTGAACAGCGCCGGTTATAGTTTTAGTTTTTCCGGTTTTGGTATCAATAATGACACTACTGGGGGTGGCCGATATCCCGGCTCGAGAACCTTGACTATAGTCGCTTTCTACCCTTTGGGCGAATTTCCCACTGGACAGACAATCTTTGAATTTATTTTCATTCAAACCGATTTGCATGGCTAACTTTGGCAGATCGTCAGGGTTTAAACCGTTGTTGGACGGGGTAACTTCGAAAATTTTATCCACCAATTTCCAGAAATCATCAGGTTTGCCAATTTCTTGGGCGCATTCGACCGCTTCAGCTTCCTTCCTGGCTTTTGGATGAATATCCAAGGGGAAATGCCGGTATACAATTGCCAAATTATCCTTATATTCTTCCAGAATTTGTTTGGTGGTATGGTGAAAAAGTTTGCAGAACGGGCATTCCAGGTCAGAATACACTATAAATAGCAGTCTGGAATTCCGATTGCCTAAAACATGGTCGGAATCAGTCAGCGGCGGGGCGGAGATATTTTCTTCTTTGGCGACATTTTGGGCGTTGTTTAGCGACTGGCTATTTTGGCTATTGGATTTTTTGAGATAACGGACTTCGGTCGTCAAGGCTCCGATCAAAAAAGCCGCTACGACTAAAAGGGCAATTAAGATATTTTTGTTTCCGGGAGATTCTGTCATCTTGTCAAAGAGGGTAACCGAAACCTGACTCTTTGTCAATCCAGACTATTGATGTTCAGAATTTTGGTTTTCCCTTGAGGTCCAATCAAGTTGTTCTGACTATCGACTTTGACCAAAACAGCGCTGAAGTTATCAATATATACAATTCGCCAATCTTTATGGTCTCGGATCATCTGCCACCATTTGATAAACCAGGGGGTGGCGTCAGTCAGGGCTACGAATATCCACTGGATATCGTATTTAGTTGCTACCAAATCCCAAGCTGTTTTATCCTCTTGCATCGGGATATAGACATCTTGGAAAAATCCGACCGGAAACGCTTCCGGCCGTCCGTCGACAAAGGTTTTATGTTCAGGGATAGCCCATTCCAGGAAACTGCCGATATCGTAATTGTTCCACATTTGCCCCTGAAGATTATTTTGCTTAACAAAGTCAATGGCCTGATTGTGTCGCGAATCTATTGTCAAACCAATCGGTGACAATTTGCCATAAACGAGCGGAATTGGATTGGTCAACGCCGCGATTAGCAAACTACTCGCCACTAGAATCGGCAGTTTCGCAAACTTTTCATCATTGTGAAGTTTGCGAAACTTCACAGCAACCAACAGGGTTAAAATCGGTACCGTCGTCAAGCCAAAAAACGGCAAGTGCCTCACGGCTATCAACGGAAAGATAGAAAAGATATAAAAGGTCAAGATAGAGAAGAGAGGCGGTTTCTTTGGGGAAATAATTAATAAAACAGTGACAGTTAGCAACAATAGGGTGTAAATCCAATATTCCGGTTGAGGCTTAAAGGCAGAAAGGAAAAACGGAGTCATGTTTTCAACGACGGTGTACCCGTAATCCTTGAGAATTGATAGCGGCATTAGGGCGCCGCGGAGGCCGGAAGGGTTGAAAATGATTATCATAGTAGACGCAATAGTAGACGCAGTTGCAATCGCCACCGGAGTCATCGAGAGCCCCGATGAAATCGGGACATGGCGATCTTGGAGATTGCCGCGGTCGCTAACGTTCCCTCGCAATGACGTTAATAGTCGACTCCCTGCCCAAATCCAAACCAAAATCAAGCCAAAAATAAAAGAGATATGTAAATTCACCCAAATTAAAATTATCAAGGAGGTCGTTACCGTCATTGCGAGGAGTCCCAAGCTTGTCGAGGGATGACGTGGCAATCTCTCTTTACGTCTGTCCAACACCCAAAACAATATCGCGAACAGCAAATATCCAAAAATTTCCGGCCTGGTCGTTAGCCGATCGGCCATCATTTGGATGGAGAGAAATGTCAGCGCGACGGCGATGGCAAGGTTCGGAAAACTCGGAATGCTCAGAAATCCAGATTGTCGGAAATTCAGAACGCCGGACAGTCGGATATCTGATTTTCTGATTATCCGATTCTCTGGATCTCCGGTTCTCTGAGTTTTCAGAGTGTTCAGAAACTGTGATGCATGGAGAACTGTAATTAAAAACGTCAGCCCCAGAATAATTGCTTTGAAAATGATGATTCCGGAAAATCCTGCCCATTTATGGATGAGGTAAAAGATTATCTCACTTCCCCAGTGATGGTTAACAAACAGATAGTCGGGGTGTGTAAACGTCAGGCAGTTGCTAAACAGCGCGCATTTTCTTTCGTCTCCGCCGGCCACAATCATTTCTCCTAATCTTAAATGCCGGCCTAAGTCTTGAGTTATTGCCGATTCCTGACGCAATAGCATTGCCCCCAGGAAAAAAATAAAACTACCCCACAAAAGCCATTGATAGGATTTAGGTATCATGATAAGTCATTATAGGGGATATTGACAAACCTGACGGATGGTGTACACTTATGTACATATGATTACGACCGTGCCGATTACCGCATTCAGAAAAGATTTATTCAAGTATGCCGGTTTGGTATCGCTGGAGGGCTACGAAGTTGAAGTTGAAAACAAGGGCAGGAAAATCTTCAAAGTTACAAAAATGGATGACGACTTAGAAGCTAGGGCTGGAAGAGCGCTCGAGCTGGCAGAAAAATTGGTGGGCAAAATTACTTTCGATAGAAAGCTTTTCAGAAACAAAAAAGAAAGAGAATATATGAAACATCTGGGAGAGAGTTAATGAAGAAGGTATTGGTGGATACCGATATATTAATTGATTTTTTCCGCTCCGGACGGGGATCGTTTCCTGCGCTGATCGGGCTGCAAAAACAACGCCAAATTGAACTTTATCTTTCCAGCATTACCGTGATGGAATTGTTTGCCGGTAAATCTTCAGCCGAAACCGCTGTCACCCTCGAGAAATTTATTGACAGCTTCAAGGTTGTTACATTTGACAAAGTGCTTGCCAGATTTAGCGGCGAACTTAGGCGGGAACGGAAATTGGCTATCCAAACTTCAGATTTTATTATTGGAGCAACCTCAATCTGGCTCAAAGTTCAGCTAGCGACCAGAAATAAAAAACATTTTCAGGGAATCCCGGGCCTAAAATTCTTCAACGCTTAACTATTTCACCCTCTCCATCATATAAACTATCAATGACTCCAATATTGCTTGTAATTTTTTGTCGGCAGTGATTAACGGAATTTGTTTTTTGCCTTCGTCAACGTATTTCCAACCCAGATCGACGACGTGTTGGTAGGATCTGGCGTCGCGGAGAATCTGGCGCATTTTCAACACATCGTCTTTGGTGATATTTTTATTCCCCAAAACTTTTCTTTGGAATGCCCGCTGCTCCGGTGTTCCCTTTTGCGCCAGATGAAGCATTAGCAGCGTATTTTTCCCCTCCCGCAAATCCGATCCCACTGGCTTACCGACTTTTTCTTCATCACCAAACATCCCTAAAATGTCGTCCTGGATTTGAAACGCCCAGCCAAAAGCCAAACCGTAATCTTTGATCGCCCGAAGTTTTTTCTCGTCTTTTTCTCCCGCCAGAGCCGCTCCAGCCAAAAGAGGCAACACTCCGGTATATTCGGCTGATTTATAGCGGAGAATGGCCATGGCGTCTTTTTCTTTGATTTCGCCCAGTGCGGTAGTAGTGATGTCAAGAGCTTGTCCCCAAGCGGTTCTGACCGCATATTGAGCATAGGTTTTTCCGGCGGCGATAATGTTTTTACTATCAACATTTAATTCCAGAAGTTTTTCCCAAGATAAGTAAAAAATAGCGTCGGTAACGCAAGAAACCATCGACTCGCCGTAATGCAAAAAGTCCCCTCTGACAGTTAATTTTTTCCCGAATTGTTTAAATTGATGGTGTAGCGCAGGCAATTCTCGCCGAAGATTGTCTTGATCCATAACGTCGTCCTGAATCAGTAGTGCGGTATGAAACAGTTCCATTACAAGTCCCGCTTGAAGTGCCGTCATCTCATCCGTCCCTCCGGCGACTTTATATCCCAGTGTCACCAGCGCCCCTCGGATTTTCTTTCCCCGTCTGGCAGTGTCTAAAAATCTTTTCAACAACTCGGCCGGAATTTTGCTGATTTCTCGCGCCTCGTCAATCTTTTTCTGAAGATGTTCCTCAAACAAGGGATCGGATTTGTCCAGATAATCCTTAAGATATTGTTTACCGATTGAGCCGTCCATTAGGGGCATTATACCAGCGGATTACTCTTTAAGATTTATAAACAGAAGACGGCCTTGGAGACTGAGACAATTCGTTTCTTTCCAGCTTTTCGTTGTACTCGTAGAGTTTGTTACTGTCTTCATCTTTACAGGCCTGGTGCGAGCCGTCGCAGAGGGGTTGGTTTTTGGATAAGCCGCACTGGCAGATCCACGTCGGCGAGCCGTCGGCCGGGGATTTGATCGGCACCGGAGCTGTGGAATTGTGCTGAACTAATCTAGACATTTCAAAATTTATAATATTCCATCTTGATATTCTTGTCAAGAATGATATATTCCTACTAAGTTACTAGGGGAAAATAAAGTTTATGACACAAGACGTACGTTACGCGTTAATATTTTTAGCAGAGATTGCCAAGCAATCTGGGCAGGGGCCGGTGACGGTCAAGAAAATTGCCACCGCACACCATCTTTCATTTAAGTTTTTGGAGCAGATAGTCGGGAAATTACGGCTGTCTGGAATTTTATGGGTTTCTCGCGGCCGGAACGGCGGATACGGATTAAATGATGGAAAGATTCTTTCTTTGGCTGATATTTATTTGGCGTTGGGGCGTAAAATCGATTTGATCTCTTGTCATTTCCCCAGCGATTGTCATGGCGGAGCGGAATGTGTTCAAAAAGAAATAGAAGCTAAATTAGTCGGTATAACCAATGACAGTCTGTCCGGATTGGAGGTGAGTCATAATGCCATTTGAATTACCAGAATTACTATATTCTTTTGATGCTCTTGAGCCGGTAATTGACGCCAAGACCATGGAGATTCACCACGATAAACATCACGCGGCTTATGTCGCGAAACTAAATGACGCGGTTGCCAAGCATCCGGAATTAGGGAGTAAGTCAGTTGAGGAATTATTGAAGGATTTAAACAATATCCCTGAAGACATCCGGACTGCCGTCAAAAATCACGGTGGCGGGCACGCCAACCATTCGTTATTTTGGGAAATAATGACGCCAAAAAACAGAAAGCCGTCAACAGTTTTGTCTGAGGCGATAAATAAAACTTTTGGTTCTCTTGATAAATTGATGGAATTGATAACCGTCAATGGAATGGGTCAATTCGGCAGCGGTTGGAGCTGGTTAGTAGTTTCCGGTGACAAACTCAAAGCCTATGCTACTGCTAATCAAGATAGCCCGTTGATGAACGGCGATATCCCAATTCTGGGCGTTGACGTTTGGGAGCATGCTTATTACCTGAAGTATCAAAATAAGAGAGATGAATACCTTAAAGCCTGGTGGAACGTCGTCAACTGGGATGAGGTCGCCAAAAGATTTGAAGAAGCGGCCTGATTATCCGACGCAACCCTGTCCTCAATGCGGTCGCCTCATTGGCGCCGTCGTCGGCATGAAGGAATCTATCTGTCCCAACTGCGGGTTCAAGGACCCGTGTTGTGAATGAATATGTTAAAAATAAATAACTTATTTGTCACCATAGATGGTAAAGAAATCGTCAAGGGCGTAACCTTAACGATAAAGCTCGGTGAGATTCACGCCCTGATGGGGCCAAACGGCAGCGGTAAGTCATCGCTGGCGATGGCGCTGATGGGACATCCGCGTTACCAGACAAGAAACAAAAAACAAAGGACATCGACAGTTGAGCTTGATGGAGAGGACATAACGGTCAAGACACCGGATGAGAGGGCGAGGATGGGGTTGTTTTTGGCGGTGCAATATCCGGTGGGGGTGGAGGGCGTAACTGTCGAACAACTACTATGGCGCTCTCTTCAAGAAAAAATAGCCTATAACAACAATCAGCAATCGCATCTTGACGTCCTCAAATTCAGAAAAGACTTAGAAAAGCTTGCCAAAAAAGTCGGAGTGAAGCCGGAACTCTTGCGCCGCGGCATCAACGTCGGTTTTTCCGGAGGAGAGAAAAAGCGGTTGGAGGTTTTGCAAATGTTGGTGCTTCAACCAAAATACGCCATTCTTGACGAAACAGACAGCGGTTTGGACATTGACGCCTTGCTAACCATCGCCGAAAATATTAAATCCTTCGTCCTTCGTCCTCCCGCCTGCCATCCGGCTGGAGCCGTCAGGCGACTGGCGGGCAGGTCGTCCTTTGTCCTTCAGAAACCCGGGATTCTTGTGATTACTCATTACGCCAAACTTCTTCAATATCTACAACCTGACTACGTCCATATTATGAAAAACGGAAGAATTGTTGAAACCGGCGGAAAAGAACTGGCGGAGAGAATAGAGAAAGAAGGATACAAATAGCGTGTCTCGCTTCGCCCCCATCCAACCACCACGACCAGAAATTAAAGGTTTAACCGACGACAACTATCGTTACGGTTTCCATACTCCGACGGATAAATATGCCTATAAATCCGGAAAAGGATTGTCAAGCCGAGTAGTTGAAGACATCAGCTCGCGAAAATTTGAACCCGACTGGATGCGCCAAATGCGTTTGGAAGGTCTTAAGATTTTTGATTCAAGGCCAATGCCGGCCTGGGGCGCCGACTTATCCGCTATCGATTTTGACAATCTTCACTATTATCTTAAGCCCACCGCCGGAGAAAGCAGGACATGGGATGAGGTCCCGACCGAGATCAAACAAACATTCGAGCGTTTGGGCATTCCCGAAGCGGAACGGAAAGCTCTAGCCGGAGTTAAAACCCAGTTCGACAGCACCGTAGTGTATGGATCAATCAAGAAAATGTTGGCCGACAAAGGCGTTGTCTTTTTGGGAATGGACGACGGATTAAAACAATATCCCGATTTGATCAGAGAATATTTTGCTTCTCTTATTCCGGTTGGCGACAATAAATTTGCCGCCCTCAACACAGCCGTCTGGAGCGGCGGTTCTTTCGTTTACGTCCCCAAAAATGTCGACGTTGGTTTGCCCCTTCAAGCGTATTTTAGAATTAATTCTCCCAACGCCGGACAGTTTGAAAGGACCTTAATTATTGCCGATGAAGGGGCAAAAGTTCACTACATTGAAGGCTGTACGGCCCCGGCGTTTTCCGACGGATCACTACACTCGGCAGTAGTAGAAATCTTTGTCAAAAAAGGCGCAACCATTCAATATACGACGGTTCAAAACTGGTACCGAAATGTCTACAACTTGGTGACAAAGCGTGCCTGGGTAGAAGAAGAAGGCCGGATGATTTGGACAGATTTTAATATGGGAAGTAAGGCGACGATGAAATATCCGGGATTCATTTTAGCCGGAAAGGGAGCTGTCGGAGAAACATTATCAATGGCCATGGCCGGTCCCGGTCAACAATTGGATACAGGTAGTAAAGCCATTCATTTAGCGCCGTATACATCGAGTGCTATTATCAGCAAGTCAATCAGCCGCGGTGGCGGACGGACGAGCTATCGGGGGATGGTGAATATCGGGCCAAATGCTCATCACTCTAAAAGTAAAGTGGTCTGCGACGCCTTGATTCTTGATCCGTTAAGCCGTTCCGACACTTATCCCACCAATAAAATTTTTAATTCCGATGTTACTCTGGAACACGAAGCCAGCGTCTCCAGAATCGGAGAAGAGCAGCTGTTTTATTTAATGAACAGAGGAATTCCTGAAAATGAAGCCGGCAAAATGATCGTTCAGGGATTCGTCGATCCGTTGGTCAAAAAACTGCCGCTGGAATATGCCGTTGAAATGAACAGATTAATAGATTTAGAGATAAGTGGAAGCGTTGGGTAGCCCCAGTGCCAGACTTACTTCGCGCCGTGGTCTACGTCCACGCTCGCGAAGAGCGTCGGTACGGGGTGCTGGCGTGCCTGCTGATTTTTCTCATCGAAAAATCAGGGCCCGTCAGCAAAATGAAAGGAATTATGAAGCAGATCATCAACAAACCCGGCAGTTATCGCTTCGTCCTTGACCAAGAAGGCCAAGAGTTGGAGGTTGTCGGTCGTTTTAAGCTCAAGGGAAAAGAAGTCGGTCGTTGGGATATCGAAATAATCCATGCTGCTCCCAACACCAGTTCTAGAACCAATATTAAAGGTGTTGTTGATGGCTCGGCCAGAACTTCTGTTTTTGGGACAATAAAAGTTTTGCCGGAAGCGAAGGGAACAGAGGCTTTTTTGGAAGAAAGAATATTGTTGGTATCGGAAAACGCCAAAGCCGAAGCGGTTCCAAATTTAGAAATTGAAACAGACGAAGTTAAATGTTCTCATGCCGCTACAGTTGGCAAAATAGACGAGGAAGAAATCTTTTATCTGCAAAACCGGGGGATAAAATTGAAGCAGGCAAAAGATATGATAGCAGAGGGCTTTTTAGTAAAATAATTTATTAATTTACTAAAAAACTTCAATTATTTAAATAATTGAAGTTTTTATGATGGTGAAGAGTAAAATACGTTTGTATCTCATTGGTTAACAAAATATATTAGTCAAAATGAAGTTCATAAATTTAATAAAAAAAGATTTTCCGATTTTTAATCGTCAAATAAATGGTCAACCGTTAGTCTATTTGGATAGTGCCGCCACTTCCCAAAAGCCTCAAGAAGTGATTGACGCGGTGGTCGATTATTACTGGAATCACAACGCCAATGTTCACCGCGGCATTCATACTTTAGGTGATGAGTCAACCAGATTATATGAAGAATCCAGAAAAACCGTCTCCGGTTTCATCGGCGCCAAAGATCCTAATGAATTAATTTTTGTCCGCAACTCCACCGAAGCCATTAATTTGGTCGCTTACTCTTGGGGTAGGCAGAACGTCAACGCCGGAGACGAAATTCTGATTTCAGAAATGGAACATCACAGCAATTTAGTTCCCTGGCAAATGCTTGCCGAGCGGCAAAAAGCCACGCTTCAATATATTAAAGTAGATAAAAACGGCAAGCTGGATATTTTGGATTTGAAGCGTAAACTTTCTCCTCGAACTAAACTCGTTTCCGTCGTCCACGTCAGCAATTTTTTGGGAACGATAAATCCGATTAAAAAAATTGCGGAAATGATCAAAAAACAAAAAATCCTGCAAAGCAGGATCCCGCTCCGCGGGACAAAAAACAAGCGTTTCCTTCAACCCTTATCCCTTAGCTCTTACCCCTTATTGCTAGTCGACGGGGCCCAGGCCGTTCCCCACACGCCGGTCAACGTCAAAGACTTGGGCTGCGATTTTTACGCTTTTTCCGGGCATAAAATGTATGGCCCGATGGGGATCGGGTGTCTTTGGGGAAAAAGAGAAATTCTGAAGAACATGCCGCCGTTTTTAACCGGCGGCGGGATGATAAATACCGTAGATTGGCAGGAAACGACCTTTACCGGTTTACCCGATAAATTTGAAGCCGGCACCCCCAACGTCGCCGGCGCTGTAGGACTGGCGGCAGCAGTCAAATATTTGCAGGGAATCGGAATGGAAAATATCAGAAAACACGAGATAGAATTGACCAGACATTTGATCGCTTCGCTAGATTCCCCTGCCCGCAACGCTTCGCGTAGCGAGGCGGGCGGGTCGGCTCGTCGCAGACTCCTTGCTCGGAATGACGGGTTATTAATAAACATTCTTGGCCCAAAAAATGCGCAAGACAGAAGTGGACTAGTTGCATTTACCTTGAGCGCTAACAGCAAAGAAATCCATGGCCATGATGTGGCCCAGGTTTTAGATAGCCAAGGTATCGCCGTCCGCTCCGGCCACCACTGCGTCATGCCGCTGCACGCTAAATTGGGCTTAGCGGCAACCACCAGAGTAAGTTTTGGGATTTACAATACGAAAGAGGATATCAACCGATTTATCAAAGCTTTAAATTTAATACCGAAAATATTCGGTTAATGTCGAGTAAAATTGCTACATTGCTAAATTGCTGGATTGTTAACAAAAACAATCTAACAATCTAACAATCTAACAATGTCCAACATCTATCACGATCTCATCATCGACCACTATCAACACCCCCGCAACTTCGGTGAGTTAAAAAATCCCGATGCTGTCGTCCAAGAAGCCAACGCCAGCTGCGGAGACTTGATTGAGTTTCAGGTTAGAGTAAAGAGATCAGCGAACAGAGAACAGAGAACAGAGATTGGCGAAATTGCCTGGAGAGGAGTAGGGTGCGCCATAAGCACTGCCGGAGCGTCGCTCCTGTCGGAAAGGGTCAAGCAAATTCGGCGCATTAGCCAAATTAGTCAAATAAGTCAAGCTGGCATGGTCGAGTTGCTTGGCGGCGACATCTCTCATGCTAGAATTAAATGTGCTATCCTACCGCTTGTTGCTTTGCAAAAAGCGATTCGCAATGTAGCAATATAACAATGCAATCATTCACCGCTCGTGTTTCCGAACATCAACTTATCGCCGGTTCTTTCCAGTATCTTCATCTGGAGTTAGTGAATCCCGACAAAATCGAATTTCAGGCCGGCCAGTATCTGATTTTAACTGTTGAAGCCGCCAAGGGTATTCGCCGCAACTATTCCATCGCTTCCCGGCCGGAGATGAGTCACGCGGTTGAGTTACTGGTTGACGTCAAGCCTCAAGGATCAGGATCCCAATATCTTAAAAACTTAAAACCGGGAGAGCAAGTGAAATTTGTCGCCCCCTTCGGCAATTTCGTTGTCCAGGACGCTTGCGTTAATCACCAATTGCTTTTTGTCGCCACCGGTTCCGGAATTTCGCCAATAAGATCAATGATTCTTGACCTGCTCATAACCAAAAAACATCAAGGGCCGATTCGTCTCTGGTGGGGGATGAGGCGGCAGGAGGACTGTTTCTGGGTTGAAGACTTCGATAATCTGGAAAAAGAATATCAGAATTTCAAGTGGGACTTGATACTGTCCCGTCCGCCGAAAAATTGGCCTCTCCACTTCGGGCACGTGACTCAACATCTAATCGAATATACAAAACAATCAACAATCAATCCCGCGAAGCCCCGTACCGTCTGGTACAGGGCGAAGCGGGATCCTCGGCAAAGCCGGGACAATCAACAATCAACAATGTGTTTCTATCTCTGCGGGAATAAATTCATGATTGAAGAGCTATCGACAAAACTTGCCGAAGTTGGTATAAACAAAGAACATATTCACACGGAAAAGTTTTTTTAATTAATCTCTATCAGTTATAAAGGTTATAACAATTATATGTCTTATTCTGTCAAAGTTTTGCGTGACAAATGCATCGGCGCCGCCAGTTGTGTGGCCGTAGCCCCAAAAACATTTAAATTGGATAGCCAAAACAAAGCGGTGGTTATCAAATCAACCGGGGATAAGGATGCGGACGATGCCATTTTATTGGCCGCCCAGAGCTGTCCGACGGCAGCGATTGAAGTTTATGATGAAAGCGGCAAGAAAATTTGGCCACTATGAAAAATTGCTACATTGCTACATTGCTAGATTGTTAAATTGCTGATTGTACCGGAACAAATTTAGCAATATAACAATTTAATAATTAATAAATTTGCAACCAAATGATTAACTGGAAAATCATAATCTCTATGATAGGCGGAACCGTTCTAATTATAATTGGAGCCTCTCTTTTTTTATCTAAACCCGTCAATAATTCTTCAGCCGCTATTGACTCTCAAAAATTGGTTTTGGGAGCCACTCATGTTCTTGGCGAAGAAAACGCTCCGGTGACCGTGGTTGAATTTTCTGACTTCCAGTGTCCGGCCTGCCGCTTGGCAGCTTTAACTCTTGATGAATTGATGGTAAAGCACGAAGGGAAAATAAGGTTTATTTATAGGCATTTTCCTTTGACATCTATTCATAAAAACGCTCTAGCGGCTTCTATAGCGTCGGAGGCGGCGGATAGCCAAGGAAAATTTTGGGAATACTCCAGGGTTTTATTTGATAATCAAAACACTTGGGAACAACTGGGAAGCCCGCAAGATTTATTTATCAATTTGGCTAGAGAATCGGGGGTCCCGGATTTAGATAAGTTCAAAAGCGAAATATCCAAGCAATTAAAAAAAGACCTGATTCTGGCTGACATGAGCTTTGGGAATCAATTGGGGATTAACGCCACCCCGACGTTTTTTGTGAATGGGAAGAAGGTTTCGGCAAGTGGATTGAAATTAGCTGTAGAAGAAGTATTATCTAAGCCACAGTGATCCTCCTGCCCAAAGGAGGTGATAACAATGAAATCAAAAATTCTATTGGTCCTGACCGCAGGTTTAGTTTTGGCGGGGTGTTTTCATAAAGGCAAGCCGGAAGGGGTGGGTAAAGAAGCGGCCGGAGGGGGCGAAGGAGTGGAAATTGAGGATCGGGTGAGTCAAATTCAAAAACAGTTTGGGGTGACGATCCCGGAAGACGTCCAGAAAACGGCGCTGAATCCGGTTGACGGTTCGGCAGCTTCCGGTTTGGCCACCCGCGACGACCGCAGGCTGGTAACGATTCTGGCCAACCTGCCGAATTTGACCGAAAAAGAAAAATACACAGCCAGGTTGAGTGGTAACGGTGACACCATTCAACTGGGGCAGCTGACTATCGCTAAAGCCGGGTGGTTGTTGGAGAAAACGGTTTCCATGGATCCCATGGTTTATAAAACCGTCGAAGTCTTGCGCGGCGAAACAGTGGTGTTGCGGGGGGAGTTTAAATGAGGATTTTATCTGATTATTGGGCCAGAGACGGGTTTTTTGCCGCTTTGCCTGGGCTGCCGGAATGTTCCTGTGGGCTAATTTAGAGTTGATGGGTCAACCTAGAAATCCAAAGAAAGGTTTATTCGATTAAGGTACCTTTTGAGCTTATTTAAACGCTGATTAAATTTGAGTTTGATGGTCTTATTTTTCCCCCGGGAGACTTTGCCACCCATGGGATAATCGAAAAGCTGATCGGTTATTGGGCCTTCGAAAAGAAGTTTGGAAGTCACCATCGCGTATTTGCGGAGAAGACTGAGGGTGCCTTCACGACGAAATCTTCTCAAAGATATAGTCACTTTTGGCTCTTTTAGAATATGGAGAATAACCTTAGACTTTAGAAGGCGCTGGGCCAAATCATGGTCTTCGGCAAGCCTAAGCTTTTCGTCAAAACCATGGACTTGCCTAAAGGTTAATTTTTTGATAACAACATTGAACCCCCCCATAAATGGTTTATCGACAGTCTTGGCAAGTTCAATAAGAGTATTGGCGATAGCAATCAATGCTTGATCGGCTTTACTTTTCGAGTCTGGCTTCATCCAGGTAGTAAGAAGGTTACAATTTCTATTTTCCAGGAGATAGTGATGAACTTGACTAAGGAAATTAAATGGTATTTGGGTATCTGCATCAAGAAAAACCAAAAATTTCCCTTTGGCATGTTTGGAACCCAAGTTTCTCTGATAGCTTACATTGCGCTTAGTTGCGTTAAGAACAGCAAGGGGAAGTATAGAGAGAAGAAAATTTTTGGCGACTTCAACGGTTCTATCTTCTGACTGGCCATCAACCACGATAACCTCAAAGTTCTTGTCGATTTGGTTTACTAGACAGTGAAGAAGCTTTGGGAGGTATTTTTCTTCATTGAGAGTGGGAACGACAACAGAAAAAAATGGAACCCTGTTCATTTAGAGTAAAGTATACCTGATGGTATTTGATTCGCGGTCACAGGCAGGCATACTGTTGGGGGAAGAGTTAAAGCGGCGGGGAATTAGTCCGGATATAGTTTTCGGCTTGGCTCGGGGTGGAGTCGTGGTGGCGGCTGAAGTCGCCAGAATTTTGGAATCGCCGCTTGAAACGTTGATCGTCAGAAAGGTTGGCGCCCCGGGAAATCCGGAGTTTGCTGTCGGGGCGGTGGCGGAGATTCCGAAATGGGAAGTTTCGCAAACTTCCCAAACTTTGCGGCCGGATATTGTAGTTTGGTGGAATAAAGAGATATTGCGACGCTGGCGGCTGGATAAAGAATGGCAAAAACAGCAGATAGATGACAAAAAGATTGAAATATCAGAATATATAAGAAAAATCGGAATTACCAAAAACATCAGACCGCCAAAATCGGGAAATATTGTTTTAGTTGACGACGGGGCGGCGACGGGAATTTCGATGATGGCCGCGCTCAAAGGGATCCAAAAATCAGTCAAAAAAGATCTAACCTTTCCGTACGGCAAGGTTAGATCTTATCAAATAATCGTTGGTTTGCCGGTGGCTTCAACCGAAGCGGCGGATATGTTGCGACAGGTAGCGGATCAAGTTGTGATTCTTCATAAAGATCCCTACTTGGGGACGGTAGGGATTTATTATCGACAGTTTGAACAGGTGAGTTGGGAAAAAGTCAAAAAGTTGCTAGAATGTGTTGATAGCGATACTAATCTGCAAATGACATACGAATGATGCGAATGTCGAAAATTCGTGGTATTCGGATGATAATTCGTGTTATTCGTATCGCATCGAGCAAGTAATTTCACCGTGAGTGATTTGAAATTAAAGCTAAAGCTTAAGAAAATCTTAAGACAATTATGGTAATAACCAAAAAACTAATTGAAGGTCGATTGCGGCAAGTGATTGATCCGGAGCTGGGAATGAATATCGTGGATTTGGGACTGGTATACGAGATTAAATTAACAAAAAACAAAAAACAAAAAACAAAAAACGATCATCAACCAATAACTAATAACCAACAACTCATAGCTATCACCATGACCCTAACCTCTCCGGGGTGTCCGCTGGCGGCCGTTTTCCAACCAATGATCAGACAGGCATTGGCGGATATTCCGGGTTTTGATCCATATAAGGATTTAAGACTGGAATTGATCTTCGATCCCCCTTGGCATCAGGATATGATGAGCGAAAGAGCTAAAGCCGAACTCGGCTTTAGCTGAATGGCTAAAAATGGTTACATTGGCTCAAAAAGCATGAAAATTTATATTGGGGCGGATCATCGGGGATTTAAATTAAAAGAAGAGCTTAAACTTTGGTTGATTAACTTGGGATATGAAGTAGTTGATATGGGAGCAGTGGTTTTCGATCCAAACGATGATTACCCATTGGTCGCGGAAAAACTGGGGAAAGCGGTAACAAATACTTCGGGGTCAATGGGAATTTTATTGTGCGGTTCCGGGGTGGGGGCGTCGGCGGCGGTAAACAAAATTGATGGAATCAGAGCGGCAATCGGCTTTTCGGCAAATCAAGTCCGCGCCGGTCGGCACGATGACGACATGAATGTCTTGATTTTGCCGTCGGATGAAATTAAGTTCGCTGGCGCAAAAAAATTGGTCGGGATGTTTCTCGCGACACCATACGTGAAAGAGAAGCGATATGAACGACGGCTTGATGAAATTCGTAAGATTGAAGCAAATCACTTTTAGCCATTGTAGCCATTTAACCATTTTAGCCATTGTTTTATCATGATCATTCCGGCAATTCTAGAAAACTCCATCGATGAAATTCAAAAAAAAATAAATTTAGTTTCCGGCTTGGTTGATCGGATTCAAATTGATATTTACGACGGAATTTTTGGAAATGAAATTACCTCGGAACCTGGGGATTTGCTGGAGTTAGATCTTGCGGAATTGTCTTTGGACATACATTTAATGACAGTTGACCCTATAGTTTTTTTGGCAGATTGCCTCGAGTTAAAGGAAAAAGTTCAAAATTTGAGGATAATTGGGCAGATTGAGAGAATGAGCAACCAAGAAGATTTTATATCGCAGGCGCATAGCGTCGGTTGCAGCGCCGGTTTAGCCTTAGACGTTTATACTCCGGCAACTTCTTTGGATAAACGGGCAATGGCAGCATTGACAACCGGAGATGGCGTTTTGGCAATGTCGGTTAAAGCCGGATATTCAGGTCAATATTTTATTCACCGTATCATAGAAAAAATCAAAGAATTAACAATGTTCGGGAATAAAGGCAATTTAATTATTGACGGCGGCGAAGATCCGATCCATATTAAAATGAGTAAATTAGCCGGGGCTGACCAATTTGCAGTCGGGAGTTGGTTGTGGGAACATAAAGACATAGCCTTGGCGATTAAGGAATTAAACAAATTTGTTGAATAAAATTATTATGCCGCTGAAACCGCATACTTTGCGTCCTTTAATCAAGAATATTGCTTTTTTCGGAGACTCCGACGTGCCGGAAAATGGTCGGATATATAAAGATGCCTTCGAAACGGCCAAAATATTGGCGGCTAACGGCTTTACCATTGTCAACGGCGGCGGCCCGGGAGTGATGGACGCTTCTACCAAAGGCGCCAAGGAAGCCGGCGGAGAAACAATTTCGATAACTTTTTACCCCGAAGACGCCCCCGGATTTGAAGGCAGATATTTAGGCAATGTGACGGATAAAGAGATTAAAACTACTAATTACATTACCAGGATGTTTAAATTGTTGGAGCATTCGGACTTATTTATAATTTTTAAGGGCGGAACCGGGACTATCAGCGAATTGGGAACGGCATGGGTGTTGGCCAAGCTTTATTATGGCCATCATAAGCCGTTTGTTTTATTCGGAGAGTTTTGGTATCCGGTTATATCGGCTATTAAAGAGAATCTTAATATTGATAAGAAAGAATTGGATGTTTTTGCGATTGTGGACAGAATTGAGAAAGTGTTGCCGGCGATAGAGCATTTTGAATGGAGATTGAAGCAAGTGGATCATAAACATTGCAAAGTGTGCGGAGAGAAAGCGTTTATGACTTAAATCGCGATCCGAATATTTAAGGATTCGTAGATTAGGATCGATTAGCACAGACTTAGATTTCTTAATTATGACTCTCGAAGAACTCCAAGACAAGGCCAACGAAATTAGACAAGACGTAATTAAAATGCTTGTCTCCGCCGGTTCCGGTCATTCTGCCGGATCTTTGGGAATGGCGGATGTAT
Source organism: Candidatus Collierbacteria bacterium (assembly GCA_016183365.1). Lineage (GTDB taxonomy): Bacteria > Patescibacteriota > Microgenomatia > UBA1400 > JACPES01 > JACPES01. The sequence goes on along the minus strand of JACPES010000005.1, from coordinate 51,935 downwards.
TTACCGCTGTTTATTTCGGGGGTAAGCTGAATCTTGATCCGAAAAATCCGTGGGATGAAAATCGGGATAGAATTATATTATCCAATGGTCATATTTGTCCGGTGTGGTATGCGGCTTTAGCTCATGCCGGTTATTTTCCGAAAGAAGAACTGCTGACTTTTAGAAAGATTAATTCCAGACTACAAGGTCATCCGCATTTCAGAAGCGCCCCGGGGATAGAAAATACTTCCGGTCCATTGGGTCAGGGAGTGAGCACGGCAGTCGGAGTAGCGATGGCGGTGAGAAAAAAACAGGAAATGGTTAAAAATGGTTACAATGGTTTAAATGGTCAGAAAGAAAAAAACCTTTATAGCCATTCTAACCATTCTAGCCATTCTCTTGTTCATCTCCCCCGTGTCATTTGTTTCACCTCCGATGCCGAGTTACAGGAAGGGCAAACTTGGGAAGCGGCGATGTTCGCTTCCAAAAATAATTTGGATCATCTGACTTTTATTACCGATAGAAATCATATCCAAATCGGCGGATTCACAGAAGAAATAATGCCATTGGAACCACTGGCGGAAAAACTGGGAGCGTTTGGTTTCCATGTTTTGTCTATCAATGGTCACAATTTTCAGGAGATTTCAAATGCTTTAGATTTTGATTTAAGTATCCATCGAAAGCCAGTGTGGATTATGGCCAATACTATTCCGGGAAAAGGCGTTGCATTTATGGAAAATATGCCAAATTGGCATGGGATTCCGCCGATGGAAAAGGGTCAGGCGGTAGAGGCTTTGGCAGAACTTAATCGGCTAAGGACATTGGGGGAAGGATTTCCGGGGATCTATGAAAAGTAATGATATGAAAGCGACAAGAGACGGTTTTGGAGAGGCTTTGGTGGAATTGGGGAAAACCGACCGTCAAGTGGTGGTTTTAACGGCGGATTTAGGTGAAAGTTTGAAGGTAACTGATTTTGCCAAACAATTTCCGGATCGATTTATTCAAGTCGGAGTAGCCGAGCAGAATATGGCCGGAATTGCCGCCGGGCTGGCGGCAGAGGGATTTATTCCTTTTATAACCAGTTTTGCAGTTTTTAATCCGGGGAGGAATTGGGAGCAGATTAGGGCTTCAATTTGTTATGCAAATCTTAATGTCAAAATCATCGGCGGGCATTCCGGCTTATCTAATGGGCCGGACGGGGCTACCCATCAAGGATTGGAAGATATCGCTTTGGCTCGGGTGTTGCCGAATATGACAGTTCTGGTTCCGGCCGATTATAATCAGGCCCGGGCGGCAACCCTAGCGGCGGCGGAAAACAAGGGTCCGATTTACATTCGCCTGACTCGGGAAAAAACGCCAGTTTTTTGCCATCGCGATATCCCTTTTCGGATCGGAAAAGCCGAAATATTGAAAGAAGGAACAGACGTTACAATTGTGGCTTGCGGGCCGTTGGTGTATGAGGCGATAAAAGCGGCAGAAGCGCTACAAAATGGTTACAATGGTTTAAATGGCTTAAATGGTTATAAAGATAAGTTGCGGGCTTCTAGCCATTTTGACCATTCTAGCCATTCTAACCATTTTAGTAGTCCACTTTCTGCAGAAGTTATCAACGTTTCCACCATTAAGCCGCTCGATGTCCAGACCATCGTCAAATCCGCCCGCAAAACCGGCCGGGTGGTGACGGTGGAAGAACATCAGATTACAGGAGGTTTGGGTGGGGCGGTGGCTGAAGTTTTGTCTGAATTTTGTCCTGTCCCGATAAAAAGAGTCGGGATGAAGGATTGTTTCGGAGAATCAGGAGAGGCGGGAGAATTATTGGAAAGGTATGAAATGACGGCGGAAAATATTTTCAAGTCTGTGTTGGAAGTGGTAAAGTAAAAAACAAAAAACAATTGATTCCGTTTTTTGCTTTTTGTTCTTTCAAAGTGGATAAATTTTTAAGAAATAATCACGGCTTGTTTTTGGCTTATGATCAGGGTTTTGAGCATGGGCCGAGCGATTTTAACGCTAAAAACGTTGATCCGGCATATATTTTAGATATTGCCAAGAAATCCGGGGTTTTTACCGGAGTCATTTTTCAAAAGGGAATAGCGGAGAGATATTATCCAAGAAGCAAGAAGCAAGAAGCAAAAAGCAATGATTTGCCGCCGTTAATAATAAAACTCAACGGCAAGACCGCTTTTCATGTCGGCGAAGAACCATTCGCGCCATTGTTATGTTCGGTTGATGAGGCTTTGGGGTTGGGGGCAAGCGGCGTTGGTTACACGGTTTACGTTGGCAGTGAACGCGAGGCCGAAATGACGGAAACTTTTGGCAGGGTTGTCAGGGAATGCAATCAAAAAGGAATTCCGACTATCGGCTGGTTTTATTTACGGGGAGAACATATTATCAATCCTCACGATCCGGAAAAATTGGCGTATGCCGCTCGGTTGGCATTAGAGCTTGGTGCCGACGCCGTCAAACTCCAATTTACTCTTGGCGATAACCAAGACCAGGACATTAAAAATCTTGGCTGGATAATCCAAAATGCCGGCAAGTGTAAAGTTTTTATTAGTGGCGGCTCAAAAATTCCAGACGATCAAGTACTTCAATTGGCGAAAGTAGTCAAAGCCGCCGGCGCCGCCGGCATGGCCGTGGGCCGCAACATCTGGCAGCGCCCCAATCCTGTCGAATTCGCCAAACAAATAGCTAAAATATTGTTTGATTAAAAAATGATTAATTGGGATGAAATATCAGAGCGATTGCAGTTTGTTTTATTTTACTAAAACAACGCCAATAATGTGTCTTGACTTCAATATAATGATGTATTAACATTACATCATTATGAATACGGCGATTTACCCCACCAGAACCCAGATATCTTTGTCACCGGCGTTAAAGAAGTTGGTAGAGACGCGGAGTACCATATCGAACGAAAGTCTCAGCGAATATCTTCGACGAGCTGCGGTTCTGAGAATGGCGATTGAAGACGTGGAAAGGAACGATCTTAAATTGATAGCCCAAACGGTGATAGGCAGTGTCCCCAAGTCGAAAAGCGGATGGAAAAACGTAAAAAATATTGGCGAGTGGCAAAGGAAATTGCGAAAAGATGAAGATCGGCACCGCCCCTAAATATCTATTAGATACCAACGTGATGCTGGAGGCTTTCCACGGAGAAGAGCCAATCGCTTCACGAGTTAAATCTTGGATTGAAAGTGGAGAAATTGCCCTGTCTGCGGTGACCGTTGCCGAGATAGTCAGCAAGGCTTCTGTGATCGAGAAAGAAAAATTGGATTTACTAGTCAGCAGATTCGGAGCGTTAGCAGTCGATCAAGTTGTGGCGGAAATCGCCGGGAAGTATCGAAAAGATTTTGCCCGCAAGAAAAAACGCGTTTACTTATTAGCTTGTTTTATCGCCGCTACAGCTAAATTGTACAATCTAACTTTGGTCACAAGAAATTACAAAGACTTTCCAATGAAAGACATTAAAGTTTTACTTCCTACTTCTATCTCTTAGTTTATTTTGATAGCATAGACTCATGCTTGATGTGGTTTCCATCGGCTCGGCGACATTGGATATTTTCCTAAAATCAGACCAATTTAAGATTGATCACCACGAGCGGGGCGTTTATCTTTGCGAGAAATATGAAGGTAAGATCGAAGCCCAGGAATTAGTGATGACCAGTGGCGGCGGCGCGACCAATTCAGCGGTGGCTTTTGCCAGAAACGGTTTTCAGGCGGCGCCGATTATTGAAATAGGCAAAGACCCGGCGTCAGCAACAATTTTAATTGAACTTGAACGTGAGGGTTTGGATCGGTCTTTTGTTACTCAGGAAGAAAACGAGACTACGGCCGTATCGGTAATTTTATTGTCCAGCGAGGGAAAGAATTCGATTGTTACCTATCGTGGGGCTTCAAAAATGTTGATCGCCGGTGATATTCCGTTTGACAAATTGGGAATGATTTTAAAGCCCGGGGGTTGGATTTATTTAACCAGCGTCGGCGGGGATATGGAATTAGTGGAAAAAGTTTTGGTTTGGGGAAAGGAGAAGGAAAGGAAGGTTTTCTGGAATCCTGGTGTAGCCGAAATTGCTGTTGTCAGAAAAGGCCTGGCCTTGTCTGGATTCTTGTCTGGATTGTTTGGACAAGGCCAGGCCTTAATAGACGCCGTCAAGGTTTTGCAATTGAATCGTCAAGAAGCCACAGAATTTTTTGGCGTTAATTATATTGATGAAACGGTTTGGAAAGCTGACCATTGCCCTATTTTGCCGGAAACGATTTTGGTAATCACCGACGGTAAAAGGGGAGGGCGGATTTGTCACAATGGAAATTGCTTCTGGTATAAAGGAATTAAAACCAAAATGGTTGATTCTACCGGCGCCGGCGACGCTTTCGGTTCTGGGTTTGTGGTCGGATTTATGAGAGGGAAATCAATTGAAGAATCTGTTGAATTGGGGAAAAAACAGGCGGCGAATGTAGTTAAGTTTATTGGGGCAAAGAAAGGTTTGACTCACTTATGAAGATTTTTATTACCAGACAAATTCCGGGGAAAGCGCTTGAAGAATTGAAAAAAATCCATGAGGTCGAAATTTGGCCAGGGCCGGGGATAATTCCCCGTGATATTTTATTAAAAAAAACAGCCGGAACCAGCGCGGTAATTCCGATGCTGACGGAAAAAATGGACTCTGAATTTTTTGACAAGGCCGGTCCGGATCTTAAAATTGTCGCCAATTATGCCGTTGGCTTTGACAATATAGATCTAGACGCCGCTTCTCAAAAAAATATTGCCGTTACCAATACCCCCAGCCATTTAGGCGATTCAGTCGCCGAGTTGACTATTGCCTTGATTTTGGCGTTGTCCAGAAGGATCGTGGAGTCGGATAAATGGATGCGGGAAGGAAACTACACGGCCTGGGATCCGAGCTTGTTTCTGGGACTGGATTTGTCGGAGAAAACTATTGGCATCGTCGGCTTGGGGACTATAGGACTGGCGACTGCCCGGCTGGCTGATTCGGTTTTGGGAATGAAAGTGGTCTACACCGCCCGGTCAGAAAAGCCGGAGGCAGCGGTTCCTGGCTGGAGGTTTGAGAAGCTTCCACAGTTGTTGTCTGAAGTTGATGTGATTAGTCTGCACGTGCCTTTGACGCCGAAAACCAGGCATATGATCGGGAAGGATCAGTTAGATTTAATGAAACCATCGGCTATTTTAATCAATACTTCCAGGGGACCGGTGATAAATGAGGCAGCGTTATATGAAGCCTTGGTGAATAGGCGAATTTGGGGAGCGGCTATTGACGTCTATGAAAATGAAACCGGATTAGCAGATGACTCTACTTGGTGGAAGATGACTAAGCTGCCCAATATTATTATGACGCCTCATATCGGTTCAGCTACGATTGAGGCCAGAGAGGAAATGACCAAAATTGCGGTGGAAAATGTTTTGACCGTACTTTCCGGTAAACCTCCCGTTAATCCGGTATAAGTGTAAAGTATCTGATGCTTTACACCGGGGTTAATAAATCCGTGGTAAAATTCCCTTTATGCAGATTGCTATTGATGGGCCCATCGCTGCCGGGAAGGGGACAATCGCCAAGCAAGTCGCCGAAAAATTAGGCTTTCTTTACGTTGACACCGGAGCCATGTATAGGGCTATTTCAGTTTTATGCGATTGGGATAGAGTTAACAAAACCGATGAGGCGGCAGTTTGTTCTTTGATCGAAAAACTAACCCCTAAATTGGAATTGCGTCCTCCGACCGAAAACGAACAAGATGGCCGGCTATGTACCGTTATTTTGGAAGGGAAAGATGTCTCCTGGGAAATTCGCTCCGAAGAAAGTAGCCGCGGATCCTCATTAGTAAGCAAATATCTTTGCGTCCGCGATTATCTGACTGAAATTCAAAGATTGTTAGCCAAAAATCAAAATGTTGTTATGGAGGGTCGGGACATTGGCACTTTTGTCATTCCTGACGCCCAATTAAAGATTTTTCTCACCGCCGCGCCTGAAATCAGGGCCAAAAGGCGGCGTCAAGAGTTAATAGCTCGCGGCTTAAACCCGATTTTTAATCAAGTTCTGAAAGAATTAATCGACAGGGATAATCAAGATATCACTCGGCCCCTCCGGCCGCTAAAAAAGGCCGCCGGCGCCGTCGCAATCGATACCAGCGATATGACGATTGCAGAAGTGGTTGACAAGATTGTCAGATTAGCCAAAGAAAGGTTAAAGTATGGATGGCCTAAAAGATAATAATAATTTAAAGCTGGTCAGGAGACAACAGGTGGAGCTTAAGTTGTCGGATCGGGCCAGTAATAGAAGAAAAAGAGCTAAAGAAACCTCCGGTCCAAGGTGGGCCGGATTGTTTTTATTTATAGTTACTCTTTTGGTGTCTTTATTTTTTTACCTTAAGGGGGGTGAATAATTTAGCGTCTGGAGGCAGCCCCATCCAGAATCCGGTCTTTATTTTTTGATTCTTCCTGTTTGCGTCTGATTTCATCGATCGTCTCCGGACGGCAGGCGGTTTTGGGTTCAGTCCCGGGAATAAAAAATTCTTCCCGGACCGGACAATCTTCGCATGCTAATTGTCCGGTTAGAGCGCAGATTTTTATAGTCACTAAATCTTGGGGTTGGGGAAAGACGTGCGGAGTTTTTCTCTGGCTTAAAATGCCTTGGGTAATTCTTGACCAAATCGGAGATGCCCCGGTAATTCCGGAAGCAATATAGCTCATCGGAGAATTATCGTTATTGCCCACCCAGGCAGATACTACGAAGTCAGTCGTAAAGCCGAATGTCCAGTTGTCCCGAAGATTATTGGTAGTGCCGGTTTTAACCGCCACCTGATGGCCAGGGATATTTAAGACTGATCTGGTCCCGAATGCCGGAGCTCGGGCGATCGGGTCAGACAAGATATCAATTAATTGAAAAGCTACTCCGGCGGGCATAGCCCTGTTCGGAATACTCGGAAAAATCTGAGAATCAGAATTTCCGACTGTCTGACTGTCTGACGTTCCGACATTCTGACTATTCGGAGTTTTCTGAAACAACACTTTTCCCTGACTATTTTCAACTTTGAGTATTGGATTTAGCGGAACATAGACCCCATAATTTGCTATCGTTCCGTATGCTTCCGCCATATCTGCCATGGTAATTTCTCCGCCACCCAAAGTCAGCGATAAACCAAACCTTTTTCTGTCGCCCCAGGTGTTTATCCCCATGGCTTCTCCTTGATCTATCATAATATTAACTCCGATAGTTGACAGAACTTTAACTGCCGGAACATTGTAAGAACTGGCTAAAGCGGTCCTAATTGGGATCGGGCCATGAAATTTACCATCGTAATTAACCGGACTGTATGGTTTAGAACCGGGAGTTGAAAAAGATATCGGGGCGTCGAGAATCACCGAGGCCGGGGTAAAACCTTTCTGGAATGCCGCAGCGTACATTATGGGCTTAATGGACGATCCCGGTTGGCGCGGACGGAAAACAACGTTGACTTGACCGTCATGTTGAAAGTCGAAATAATTTTGGGAACCTACCAGGCTCAAGATTTCCCCGCTTTTAGGATCAGTCACTAACGCCGCTCCATTGGTAACCTTTAATTTTTTTAGGCTGGCTACTTCGTCAGTTACCGTTTTTTGAACAAATTCCTGTAAATCCAGATCAAGAGTGGTAATAACTTTAAGGCCGCCGTTGTTTACCATATCCTCTCCAAACTTTGAAGCCAACCAGTCGCGGACGTACATCACAAAATGCGGGGCTTTAATATTGGTCGAATTTTGGGAAAATTTAAGTTCTTCCCTTAGGGCTTCTTCCGCTGATTCCGCAGAAATATTTTTGTCTTCTGCCATCCTCCTTAAAACATCGGCTTGTCGTTCTTTAGCTTTTCCTTGGTTGATTCCGAAAGGAGAATAGGCGGTCGGAGCGGCCGGTAAACCGGCTAATAAAGCGGCTTCAGCCAGTGATAAGGAGACGGCATTCTTTCCGAAATACTGTTGTGAGGCTTCCTGGATTCCGTAAGCCGTGCCGCCAAAGCTTACTTCGTTAAGATACATTTCCAAAATTTCTTTTTTAGAAAATACCCGTTCTACCCATACGGACAGAATTAATTCTCGCACCTTTCGTCTTATAGTTTTTTCCGGAGTTAACAATGTATTTTTTATTAGCTGTTGGGTGATGGTAGATCCGCCCTGCGTAGCAAGAGTCGAGGGTCTAGGGCTAAGGGCTAAGGAGATAAACCAATTGTGGTAAATTGCTCGAATGATGCCAGTGGGTGAAAAACCCGCATGATTCCAAAATTCTTTATCTTCGATAGAAACCGTAGCGTCAATTAAGTATGACGGGAGCTCATCTATTTTTATCAATGACCGGTTTTCGTCCTTATAGATTTTATACAGCTCTTGTTCATTGCGGTCCAAAATATGGGTACTGAGTTTTGGCTGGTGTTTTTTTAAATCATAAGGGGTGGGAAGATCTTTGAAGATATAAAAATAAAACATCCATAGAATGCCAATAATAGATAAAAAAATTGCGGCATAGAAAATCGATATAGGCGGCAATGAAATTTTTGGAATAACAATTTTTGGAAAACCAAGCCGTTTGGCAGTCTTGCGGGTTTTCCTGATGGCCCCTTTTGAATATTTTTGGGAATTAGTTTTTAGTCTAGCGGCAAGACTGGTAATTAAAAGAATGCCGGATGGCAGCGCCAAAAATAGAAAGTAATAAAGGGGTTTACCTAATAACCTGAATCCGGAAAAAACATCTACGTCAAAACCAACGCGGCGGCGCCTTCTGTCCATGGGCAGGATTATAAAAGTTGGCCGGTTAACTCACAAGAAGTAAATTAAAAATTTGACACCCGCCGAAATGGTGCCGATTGCTTATCGGCCCAGTCCGGTCACGTCAATCACCGACTCGTAGGGATTTGGCTTCGTTACGATATATTCCGAAATTTATCTTCTTGACAAATTATTATTGTCGTTTACAATGTACGTTGTATGCAACAGATAGTCAGTATCACCGATGCCAGAAATAACTTGAGCAGATTAGTGGCCGATGTTTCCCAACAGGATACTTCGGTAGTAATTGTTCGAGATAGCGTCCCGGAAGCGGTACTGCTGTCTTATAGACGAATTCTGGAAACCGAGCAGGCAAAAGAGAAAATGTGGAGGCTGCGGTTTGACCGAATGATGGCAGCAGGCAAAAAAGTCGGCCGCCGCTGGGCCAAAAAGCGGGGAATTAATTTAGATAAGCTGACAGAAGAAAAGGCCTATGAATTGGTTGAAAAAGCCTAGAGAAGTATCGTCATTGCGAGCCCCGCTACCGGCGGGGCGTGGCAATCTGACGCTTTAGCGTCATCCCTCTTGCATTACTCACCATGATACGATTTCATCGTATAAATCTTTCCATGAAGAATTTTCCGCTTCTACCAAGCGATTTTTCCTTTTTCTCGACCAACTCTTAATTTGCTTTTCGCGTTCGATTGCTTCAATCGGTGAATCAAGGATTTCGTAATAGACCATATCGGTAACATTGTATTTCTTGGTAAAACCATCAGCGACTTTCTCTTTATGTTGCCATACCCGTTTTATCAAGTTTCGGGTTACACCGGTATAAAGTACCGTTCTGCCGGGATTGCTCATCAAATAAACACAGAAGGACTGTTCTTGCATCAAATTTTTAGATTGCCGCGCTCCCTCCGGTCGCTCGCAATGACTTTAGATTGCCACGCCCCGCCTACGGCGGGGCTCGCAATGACGTAGTGTTAATCACCGACCCGGGGTAATTGATCCGCTCCTCTTTCACCGATCCGTCGGGATTTAACTCCTGAATTACCGGATACGCGCAGTCCAAACAGAATTCCGGCACCAGCGGGTCGGAAATAACCGTATGGTTTTGCAATTCTAACTCTCCTTGCTGGTCCAGCGGAATATTGGGATCAATCGGCGTCCCGGTATCTTTGCGAATCCAGATCTCCCGTTGGAGGGGATAATTATTCGCGGGCAAGAACTTATCCCAGAAAAATTCATGCCGAGTATCGCATAAATTTCCTGGCGTCGGTAAGAGACCGGTCAGAACGCAGACATCTTTTCCGACCACCCCTTCCGGTCTTTCCGGCCAAATAGGCCTTCGACTCCATAGCAGTTGTCTCATGATGTTGTGCCAAATCGGCGCTGCCCCGGTGATGCCAGAAACCAGAGCTTGGTTCATTGGTTTATTATCATTATTTCCCACCCATACCGCCACTAGCCGTTCCGGGGTGTACCCCAAAGTCCAGTTGTCCCGAAGGTCATTGGTAGTTCCGGTCTTTACCGAAACCACTTGCCCCGGTATTACCAGTTGCGAACTCGGCCCAAATGCGGCGGTCCGGGCGTTATTGTCCAGGAGAATATGACTGACCAAGTATGCTGCTTCTGCCGGAATAGCCTGGATGATTTCAGAAAACTCGGAAAACTCAGAGGACCGGATTATCAGAGAATCTGAGGATCGGAAGTCCAGAGACTCTGATTCTCCGAATTTCTGATTGTCTGATTCTCTGGCTTTCTGAGTATTCTGAGTGTTCCGAAGATCATTTAGTCGTTCCTCCGTAGTCCGTTGGTATAAAACCTCTCCTCTATAATTTTCTATCTTCAAAAACGGGTTTAGCGGCACTTTTACCCCGTTATTTGCCAGGGTTCCAAAAGCCGTGGCCATATCGGACATAGTAACTTCTCCGCCGCCCAAGGTTAACGACAAACCATAGCGGGAGGGATCGGTAAAAGTCGAGATTCCCATTGCCGACGCCGTCGCGATCATATCCTCCAGGCCGATATATGCCAGGGATTTTACCGCCGGAATATTGTAAGAATTGCCCAGAGCAAACCTGATTTGAACCGGACCATGGGACTGACCGTCATAATTTTGGGGACAATAATCCGGTTGGTTGAGAACTCTGAAACAGGTCGGCGCATCAATCAACATAGTGGAGGGAGTAAGTTTTCCGGTCGAAAAACCGCCAGCGTACATAACGGGCTTAATGGAGGATCCCGGTTGGCGCGGCCGAATTGTCACATTGACATTGCCGTCGTTTTCCGTATCAAAATAATCTTTTGACCCCACCATCGCTAAAATTTCTCCGGTCCCCGGATTGGTGACCAACGCCGCTCCGTTGCCCACCCGCAAACTTTTTAGTTTTTTTACCTCGGCTGACACGCTGGCTTGAGCCATTTCTTGAATCGCCAAGTCCAGCGTTGTTGTCACACTTAATCCTCCACCCTCTACTGTTTTTTGGCCGAATTTTTCAATCAATAAATCCTTTATCCATAACACAAAATGTGGCGCCCGAATCGGAATATTCGCAGTAGAATATTCCAAAACCGCCTCTTCCGTTTCCCTCTCTTCCTGGGAAGTGATATATCTATCTTCTTTCATCCGCCGCAACACATCTTTTTGCCGTTGTTTGGCGTTCTCCGGCCGCGACCCGAATGGCGAATACGCTGATGGCGCCTGCGGCAATCCTGCCAGAAGGGCTGCCTCCGGCAAACTCAAATCCTTGGCGCTTTTGCCAAAATATCTTTTGGCTGCCTGCTCGATTCCATAAGCCGTTCCGCCGTAAGGCGCGTGGTTCAAATACATCTCCAATATTTGATCTTTAGAATATAAAACTTCCGTCGCTACCGCCAGCGCCGCCTCCCGAATTTTCCGGCTCAAACTTCGCTCCGGCGTCAACAGCGTCATTTTGACCAATTGCTGGGTAATCGTCGATCCGCCCTCCAGCCGCTGTCCGGTCAGGGTTTTCACCGCCGCCCGGGCGACTCCAAAAATATCAATCCCAAAATGCCGGTAAAAATTCTTGTCCTCAATCGCAATCGTCGCCTGCAAGACAAACGGCGGCAGATCCTTAAGTTTAATCGGCGTCCGGTTCTGGTCGGCGTAAATTTCGTACAACAGTTGGCCGTTGCGGTCGAAAATTTGAGTCGAAACCGGAAAGTTGCCGGAAGCGAGTTTGGTTGGAGAGGGAATATCCCGTAATAAATAAATACTAATAATTACGAATAAACTAATAAATACTAATGAGTAAATAAGAAATCGGCGGCGAGTTTTGGCCCTTGGCCCTTGGCCCTTGGCCCTTAGCCCTTTTCGAGTCCACGATCTCCGGATATTCTCCGGTGTCAATTCAAAAGTAAAGGCAAATTTTTTAAATTTTTGCCACAATAATAGTGATTTATTCTTATCATTCTTTCTTCTACTTTCTACCTTCTTCCTTGGTTTTGTCTTCGCCATGTGGAATATTATATATAAAATATATAAACAAATTTAGCGGTTTTATGAATTATTTAATAAGCAAGCGGAAGGAAAACGGATTAGTGCGGTTGGAATAACATAGAAGAGCAAATCGCCTCAAGAAATTATCATAAATAAAAAAGAATTTATCAGTGAGTTTATTTCACCTTGACTCTGTGTACTTCACTGTCACAGGGGGTAGAATCTCCTTCAACAGTAGTAGTCGCAGTTATCGTTCCAAGAGCTTTAGAAGAGTCAACCTTGTAAATCGCAAACCCAACAGCAGTTTTCTTTCGTGGTAATCCCATGACTTGAGCGCTAATCGGACCAAAGGAGCCTAAATTTGATTTAAATACGATGTTGTACCAGATAGTTTCGTCGGTTCCATTGATTATATAGAAATATCCATCATAGCGATTATTAGTTTTCATAATATTAGGAAGATCAAAATTTGATGCAAGACAACGTCGTGGATTAGGAATAGGGGTGGGTGTCGGGGTCGGCGTTACCGGAGGAGTTACTGGCATATCGGCCCGGGATGCCAGCCGTGTGCCTTCCAATGTCGCCAATGTAATAATCGGTAGCAGCAGTGATAGCGAAACAAATGATATCAATGCCACTTTTTGGGAATTATTCATAGCGTTCCAATGGGGAAGCTGGGAACGCAATCTTTTAAACCATCCGGGCATAGCTAAACTTGTCAAAGCCATTATCAAAACGCTATAGTATTTCATACCGTTTGTCATAGGGCGGCATTATACATATGAAACCCAAAAAAGTCAAATTTGTTTTATTCATTGGTTTGGCCGCCTCTCCTTTTATTTTTTGGCCGTGGGCGAAAATCCCTTACGAAATCCCTCGCGTCTGGTTTATCAGTCGTTGGCTGGAACTTCTGGGTTTGGCAGCCCTAATCAACCTATTGGCTAAAAATCCGGCCGCTATTAACTCTAAAATTGACGGCAAACTTCTAGGATTGGTGATCGCTTTTTTTCTTTGGGCAGTAGTCGCCTCAATTTTAGGCGCCGATCTCCTCAAAAGCATCTGGGGGAATTACTATCGCGGCGACGGCCTTTTCACTTTAGCTCATTTAATCGGACTATTTCTTTTCACCGCCCTATTTTGGCGATCATCATGGCAAAAATTTACTTTTCAAATCATTGCCACCGGTTCGTTGGCAGCCGGTATATTAGCTATTTTCGGCCGGACTGCTTTCGGCCAGCCCAACTTTCTTGCCGGTTACCTGACGGTAACCCTGCCGTTCGTCTGGGAAATGCTTCGCAACAGATGGTCCAAAATTGCCGTCATATTTCCGATTGCGGCTATCGCCATAACTAAATCTTGGGGCGGACTTCTCGGTATCATAATATTTTTCACTTATCTGGCCGTCAAAAAAATGTCTCGACAGATTCAATTAGCCATCGTGTCTGCGTTGGGAATCATGATGATATTTGCCGCTGTTTACTTTTGGCAAGCCGCCTGGTCCCGGCCGTACCCGAGTCGCCAGTTTGTCCCCGAAAGCCGGGAAAGAATTATCCGCAGCGTCTTAAATGGAGCGCTCCGGCGGCCGCTATTTGGCTGGGGCTGGGCTAACGTTGACTATGCTTTTGACGCTAATCCCTGGCCGATGAAGTTCCAGCCGGATATTTATCTGGACAAAGCTCATGGCGTCATCCTTGAAGTTTTTACGACTACCGGAGTTATCGGATTGGCAATTTATCTTCTTCTCATTGGTCGGGCAGTTTGGCTGGCGCGCCGTACTGCCGTTTTCCTGCCGCTGATCCTATACCTTTTCTATTCCCAAACCAACATTACTTCCATTGCCACAGAAGTTATCTTCTGGCTAACTCTTGGCATTGCCGCTTCCCACCAGCGCTGGCATGATATATAAAATAGTACTATGCCGGATTTTAACCATCAACCCTGGTATCAATTTCTCGACGAAGGCATGCGCGACCTGGTCAATCTCTCTTATTTGCTTTTTGACTCATTGAAAGTTGAAAATTGTAAATTGAAAATTAGAGAAATCCATGATTTCTCGTTTATCGTCTTTCCTATGGCCAAGGCCTACGAAGGATTCCTAAAGAAATGGTTTTTTGCCAATGCCTTTATTACCGAATATCAGTATAAAAGCGATCACTTCCGCATCGGCAAGGCCTTAAATCCCAGTCTGCCGGCCCGCTTCAAGAATGATGGTTACGTCTATGACCAAATTGTGGCCGCCTGCCCCGACCCCCATTTGTCCGATCAGCTCTGGCAATGTTGGAAACAAAGCCGCAATCTCGCCTTCCATTATTTTCCTCATCACCGGTATTTCTTGACTCTCCCCGAAGCCAACGCCCGCCTAAATCAATTAGCCGCCTCCATGGCCGCCGTCCTCTCCTGCCGGATATAGGAAGTTTATTTTTGCAGGTAAGATGCCACCTGTTTGGCAAACTCAACCAGGTCTTGATAATCTTGTTTTGCCACTTGATAAATTTCTTTCGGATTAATCACGGCATATTCATGAGCCAGTTTATTTCTTAACCCGGCCATCGCTTCAAGTTTAGGTTGCAGTTCTTTAGAAATAACTCCGCGTTCTCCCAGCTGAATAAATAAATCCCGATAAAATCGCGGCGGGCCGAACCTCAAACTGCTGCTGATAGACTGGGCGATATCAATCACTTGCTGCGCCGCTTTATAAATTGCCCTTTCCGCCGCCGCTTCCACCATCGAGTCGGCCGTGAATTCAGATTCCGGGCTTTGACCATATTTTCTAATTTTAGAAATATATTCTTCCAACTGCGCTAATTTTTGACTGATTTGGTCTTTGTCAAGAGGCATAGGTCCCTTCTTCCAAGCGTTGGTACATTTTAAAATAGTAATTTGACAGCACAGGATAAAAATCAGGATACAGTATTCCTACCCGATGGGCAAACTGATCGACTTCTTTGGGGCGATTATTGACAATCAATTCGCCCTGGTTAATTACCGACGCTTGATAAATTAAAGCGTAATCTTCGTTAAGAATTTTAACGTCGGCGGTCAAATCAACCTTGAGGATTGATTGGATTTCGTTGATATATTCCAGTTGAAAATCAAGATATTTGTCTTTGGCCGTTTCCCCGGACATTATTACCGCCACATCTACATCGCTTAAGGGGCCCGCCCCGCTCCCGGTCTGCGATCCGTAAAGATACACCCCGGCCGCCTCCGGCCGCCGCCTAAAATAATCCACGATTTTCCGCTTCTGCTCCAAATTCAACTTCATAATCATTAGATTTTAACATTTCCGGCAACCGGCGTGTTAAAATAACCCATGGAGTTTAAGAATATCGCCGTTTCCGGCAGGATCGGAGCCGGGACGTCAACTCTTGTCAAGCAGTTATCTCAAACTCTCGGTTGGCCGCTTCGCGACGCCAGTCAAATTTTCCGTGATGTCTCCCTGCATTCCGGTTTTGACCTGGAAAAAAATCCTCAAAAATACGCCGACGAAATCGACCTTCAAGTAGATAACGAAACTATCTCAACCCTCAAATCTCTGTCTTCCGTCGTTGTCACCTCCAAACTGGCCGGTTTTTTAAGCCGCGATATCAGTCATGCTCTTCGGATTCTAATTGCCTGCCCGGTAGAAGAGCGGATCCGCCGGTACGCTGTCAGTCGGGGATATTCTATCGATAAAGCCAAAGAACTCCTAATTCTCAGGGAAAAACTGGACCAAGAAAAATGGTCTCATCTCTATGGTCATCATGACTTTCTTAACCCCAGATATTTTCAACTGGTTTTGGACTCGACAGTAATGACGCCGGAAGAAGAAGTTGATCTGATTTCACGCCACTTGAACTGGACTCAAAATTTGTGCTAGGCTACTTTTAAGATGTTTTTCTTCAGGCGTTTTAATAAACTTCATTCCGCTTTTAAGGTTTACGCGGTGGTATTTGTCTTATGGGGGATATATAGGCTGGTATTCCGCTTTCCGGAGGAAGTCGAAGAAACTTTCCTTAAACCAATAGTATTTGTAGGCGTAGCGATGTTAATTGAAAAGCCTAAAAATTGGCTGAAATACTTTATGGAGGTTTGGGGAAGCGGAGATTGGGTAAAGGCCTTGGGATGGGGTTTGGTGTTTGGGTTAGGATACGTCGTGATTTATGGCTTTTCCAGCTTTCTGTCTTTTGGGAATCTTCAGCCGGAAGGGTTAACCGGAAGCTCGATTTTGGCCTTTACTTTGATCGGCATATTAACCTCCGTTTGGGAAGAATGGCTGTTTCCGGGGTATATTTTTAGCCATATTAAGGCTGATATTAAAGGTGTTTGGCTGCCTCGGCTATTAACCGCGGCGATGTTTGCGGCAGTTCACTCTCCGATTTTAATTTTTTGGTATAAATTTGCCCCCCAAACGGTAATTTTTCAGCTGACAATGCTATTTATCTTAGGCACGGGGAATGTGATTTTGCAAGAGAAGCTCAAGAATTTGATCGCTCCGGTGGTTTCCCACTTCGGGTGGGGCTTGGCCATATTCCTGTTTAGATAAATTATCTTCGGTATTTATTTGTGTGTGTTACAATGAACTTTAATGTCAGAGACGGTTCCCAGTTCTTCTTTAATCAAGCGGTTAGAAAAGCGGATAGAAAAAAATTTCTCCGATCAGATAGAACTTTTACAGAAATTGGTTAAAGCCAGATCAACGAATCAATATACTCCTGATTTATCGCCCAAAGATATTCCGGTTGAAGCCAAAGTGGCTAAACTGATCTATAGCGAAATAAAAAATATGGGGTTATCGCCTAAGCGGATTGGGGAAAGCCGGGAACGGACTAATGTGGTTTGTAATTTTGGACCGGATAGGTTCAGGAAATCCCTAATATTGAACGGTCATATGGATACGGTGGAGCAAGTCTCTACCTGGACGAGAAAACCGTTTGCCGGTGAGGTGGAAAACGGCCGGCTTTATGGCGTCGGAGCTTTAGATATGAAGGGGACTTTATCGGCTTATATGTTTGTTTTGAAAGCTTTGGTAGCAGAAAAAGTTAAGCTTGACGGCCGGTTAATTTTAGAATTTGTGGTTGATGAAGAGCCCGGAGCTTCCAGCCAGTATGGGACAGGATATTTGGTTAAAAAAGGAATTTCGGCCAAAGCCGCGATTATCGGCGAACCGGGGACGGGAAAAATCTCTATCGGTCACCGCGGGGGTTACCGCTTTCGTTTAACCACTTCAGGTGAAGCGGTTCATACCGGTTTTTCGGCTTGGGAGAAAAAAGAAAAAGGCCGCAATGCGGTTCTGGATATGGCTAGAGTGATAATAGCTTTGCAGACGATTGAGATGCCGTATCGGCCGGCCCGGGCCTTTCCCGGCCGGATTCCGGTTTTTACTTTCCCGACCAATATCAACGGCGGCACCAGCATAAATATAGTTCCCGATAAGTGTGTGGCCGAAGGCGATGTCAGATTGATGCCGGGAAATTCCGATAAGC
Organism: Candidatus Collierbacteria bacterium; assembly: GCA_016183365.1. GTDB lineage: Bacteria > Patescibacteriota > Microgenomatia > UBA1400 > JACPES01 > JACPES01. The sequence continues at coordinate 34,276 of JACPES010000005.1, read as the reverse complement.
AGGTCAAGATGTGGATGGAAGAAGCTATCAAGCTTCATTGTCCCGACATCATTTATGAAATAGAAGATTTGGTTTATGTTCCGAGCGTGGAAATAGCTAAGCACGAAGAAATTGTGGATGTGTTGTTAAAAAATATGCTGGAAGTTACCGGCCGGAAACCCAAAATCGCTGGCGCCGGACCGTGGAACGATGCCTGGATGTTGGTCACCCGGGGGATTCCGACCGTAGCCGGGTTCGGCCCGGACGGCGAAAACGCCCATGGAGCCAATGAACATGTTGATCTGGGGAGCTTAAAAGACATCACCAAAATCTACGCCCGGACAGTAGTGGAGTATTTGGGAGTGAAGAAGTAAATAGGCTTGTAGAATAAAAGTTTTCATTATGAGTGAGAGTAGATTGGATATGGAAGGTTGAGACTGAATGAAATAAAATGATAGAAGTCTGGAAAATTTGAGAATAATAAATTGACTGGTGTTTAAAATAATTTAATATCCAGCGACGATCGTCGCTGGATATTAAATTAATCCTGCCCTCTTACAGAGAGTATTCGGTAAGAATATTTCCATCGAAATTTTCGATTGATGACTACGATAAGCCAACTCTGTTCATTGGGACTGATCTGGTTTTTTCAACAGCTGGAGGATCAGTTTGTGCAAATAGCAAATGTCAAGAGACAGGGAAAGTGCAGGTTAAAATACTGGGCAAGAATTATGAAACCAATATTAAGGGCGTATATGAATATCGAGACGGGTCTGATAAAATGGAAATTGTCCGCTATAGGTTTCAATTCACTCTTGAGAATCAAATAACTATTTCAGGAAATTACCACACTTCGAAAGAGGTTGAAACGTTTAAACAAATCCTGTCCACGCTTAGGTTTTTGGAGTAAGCAAAAAATCCCAGTAATTTTCCTTTGTTATTGTTTCCCAGCCGGCGGCGGAATACGCTTGTCTCCAAGAAGACGGAGCCGTTTTTTTGGGCTTCTGCCACTTGATTTCAAATGCCTTTAACTGGCCGCCGGAATCTTCGATATAATCAATTTCTTGTTTAGTCCAGGTCCGCCAAAAGTAGCAGTTGGGAGAAGATCCAATATTCATGTTTCTCTTGGACCTTTCGACGATGACAAAATTTTCCCATAAAGCTCCGATGTCATTTCTTAAAGATAAAGGATTAAAATTATTAATGATGGCATTGCGGATCCCCGTGTCCCAAAAATAGATTTTTCTGGTTTTATTAATTTCTTTGCGTAAATTACGCGATAACGGCGGCAGGCGGAAAATTACAAAAGCTTGTTCCAGTAAATAAATATAGCGGGCGACCGTCGTCTTATCCACGCCCAAAAGTCCCCCCAACTCCGTTAGGCTGACTTCTCCGCCTATTTGCAGGGCCAAAGCGCTTAGCAATTTGTCCACTAATTCCGGTTTTTTCAGATGCTGATATTCCAAGGCGTCCTTATAAAGATAGTTTTGATAAAGGCCGCGCAAATAGGTATTTGCTTGTTCAGGCCGGATGACTACCTCCGGATATCCTCCATAAATCAGTCGGGTTTCGAGCATTCGATTGGCTGTCAACAAATCAGGGTATATTTCTCCTAAGGACAATGGAGTAAGTAGAAATTGATGGGCGCGGCCGGTCAGCGGTTCATTGATTTTATTTGAAAGATCGAAAGAACCGGAACCGGTAGCGATGACCTGGATCTGCGGAGCATTATCCACCAATAGTTTTAGGGTTAATCCAATATTGGGTATTCTCTGGGCTTCGTCGATTACCACTAACTTCTTAGTTCCCGCCAGACCTATTAGTTCCGTCGAGGTTTTATCCGTCAGGGATTGACGAACATCAGGTTCATCGCAGTTAAGATAAAGGCTTTGGTCGGAATATTGTTCAATAATTTGTTTAACTAAAGTAGTCTTACCCACCCGCCGCGGACCATAGAGGACGATGATTTTTCCCTGGAAAAGAACCTTTTGAACCAGATTGGCAACAAGTCTCTTAAATATCATATATTTACGTGTCTATATTCTCCTATATTACATTGATTATTTATGGATGTCAAGTTAGGCTTACCCTTTATTTCTTCTGCTTGACAACCGGTTTTTAATAAATCTGTATAATAACCCTCAATGAAAAGAAAAATCAAACTTCGCCTTCTCCGGAATCTCCGTCTCCCCAAAAACCCGGACTGAATTTTGTAATTTGGCTCACGGTCCAGACCAGCAACCCAGCTATCAGGAATTCTAAAACCAAGTCCCGCTTGGAATTACTGATTTTTCCGATCCTTTTGATCCGCTGGTATTCGAGATAAAAAATACCGGGATTTAGATAGTCTAGACCGCCACCAAAACCCACTCCCGCCTGGTCGTAAATTATCTGGGAATTCAAAAATAAGTCCTTGACAAGTCCTGAAATAGGGGATAATATCAGACCATGATTACTCCGCAGACTCAAATCAAAGTCAATCTGCCGGTGGCTCTATGGGAGTTTTTGGCCAGTAAAGCCGCCAAATATGACCTGCCTATTTCCGGATATGTCCGCCATTTAGTTATCAAAGACGTCTCCCCGATGGATTTTCCGGTGTTTGAAATGTCGGATAGAACCAAGAAAATACTTAAAAAAGCGTTAAAAGACAGACATAAGGCGGTTGCCGTTGATGATGTCTCTAAATTTTTCGAAACCCTTTAATCAAATCAATGGAAATTCAGATTTCTCCAGATTTATTAAAACGGTTCCGGTCGCTTAAACGCAGAGATAAAAGTTTGTCGGCGAAAATCGAAAAACAGCTCGCTCTTTTCCAACAGAATCCTCATTATCCTTCGCTTAGAAATCATCAACTCGTCGGTAGCCAACAGCAGGTTTGGAGCATTAGTATCACCGGCAGTGTTCGGATGTTATACGCTATCTTGGAAGATGAAATATTCTATTTTTTCGATCTCGGCACCCACGACCAAGTCTATCGCCGCTCCTGAATTAGACTCTTGTTAATTATTCTCCTTCATGCTATTAATCTGTTGTTGACATTTTCCGTTTCGGGAGACAGAGGAACCTCGTGGAAATCGGGGACTGTGCCGCAACCGTGAATCCTTGACCTTGGGTCGGGAAAGTCGGGAACTTGCTCCTGAAATCAAAAAAAGTTGAAACCGCCTCCGCCGCAGGGGCAAAAACTTATGGCAGAAATTTTAGGTCCGGCACTCAATCTTCGATTCTACGAATCTCCAAAAGGGTTTGATATTAAAAGTTTAGCTGCGGATTTGAGATACTTTATCCGCGAGCAAGGACCGGAAGTAGTCAAACAGCTTTTACCTCAATTTCCCCGCGAGCTTTTAACCAGACTTCAATACGCCCCGGATCATTTTTCTTATCATTTAACCGGCGGAAAACTCGTTGCCAGCGAAGATCTCCATAATAGAAATTTTACCGATGCCAGATCGAGAGTTGACAAAAATGAACCGGAACGGGGAGCGGGAGCGTTTTTAGTCTTAGAAAAAGTGGCCGGAATATTAGCTGATGAAAATAAATCTAAAGAAGACGGAGAAAATATTTTATGGGCCAGCCCCAAAGAAGGATTCAGCAGTCGGCACGCGTATATAAACATCGGGACTATCGGCCGAGACAATTCCGGCAGCCGGAAATTATCCGTTTCTTCGTATATGAGTGATTTTTCATTGCCAGAGTTAAGGAGCCTGATTGCTAATTTAACAGGCTTGAATGTTCCGCCGGAGATTAGTCCAAGAATTTTATCCGGAATGGTATTTCAGGCCGACCATAAGGATTTAATCGCGGCATGTAATACTGTTTTTGGTCCTGGCCGGACGATTGAAGGCGTGTCAATCGGAAAATTATATGGCGCCGGCTCTGGGGAAATATGGCAGGCAATCCGGCAGGTTGTAAAAGACGGCGGAAAGAAAATTGCGGAAGTAGTTAATTCGGCTGAAGGGGAAATCGAAAAAATGCAAATTGGAATGGCCCAAACGGTGTTTGGATTTATTGAATCGGTTTTGGAGTTAATTGGTAAAGAGAAAATTCCGGAGATTGCTAGAGAGAAATTAAGCCGGATTCCAACAGAAAATTTTCTGGCCGCCTTTATGACAGCGGCTGCGGGTTGCATCGGGAGTTTAATGCCGTCGAGATTTGGCGGGGCAACTTTTTCAGCAGTTCCGGTTTTAGGAATAGAAAACAATCGAGTTCACTGTCCGAACTGTAAGAAAACAGTTTCTTGCGCGATCGGAGAAACCTGTCCGGGATGCCGTCAAATCAGGCCGTGTTAACCTAGGTCTTGACAATAAATTCATACCATAGTACCATAGCATCATTATGCAAACAATAGCTACGAATATTCGTTTCCCCAAAGAAGATTACCTGGCGTTGCGGCTATTGGCCCTTTCCGAAGGTAAAAGCACCGCCGCTTTAATCCGCGAAGCCGCCGGAGCCTATCGTAAACTTAAAACCATCTCCGTTCGGTCTCAATTAAGCTTGGCTAAACAAGCCGGAAACATGTCGGTAAAAATAGATATTCCCGTTTCCCAGCTGATAGCGGCTGGCCGTAAAATTTAATGAATATCGTTATTGACGCCTCGGTTTGTTTGAAATGGCTGTTTGCCGAAGAGGACTCGTCCGCGGCTCTATCCATTCTTAAAGCCAGTGAGGAAAAAAAAGTTACGCTGCTAGCGCCTTTGTTATGGGAGTACGAAATTGTCAATGCTTTAGTGACGGCTGTCGCTAGGGATAAAATAACTTTTTCCAATTCGTTGAAATTCCTGAAATTTTTTCTTAAATCAAAACCACAGCTTCTATCGATAGCCGACGAATATAAATTATGTTTGACTTTAGCCAAAAAATATCAGCTGTCGGGATACGACGGCTCTTATCTTACTTTAGCCAAAGCCGCCAATACCGCATTGGTCTCCGCCGATGCCAAACTTGTTAGAAAAGTGGCCGATACAAGATTGGTCATTGGGCTGAAAGAATACGCCGCGTCCACGGAATGACTTTTATATTCTTGTCCCGGCTGCCGCCAAATCAGGCCGTGTTAAAAATTTATCTTAATCTCTAATTGCAGTGTCCTATAGAGACTTAGCTTTTTTAGTAAAATGATATCGGAATTAAAAAGTTTCATTTAGGCATTTACGTTTTATTACTTATTTTATTCTTCCTATTACAATTTTCATTCTTAAAACCCAGAACCCAATCATTTAATTTCGCCGATGAAAATGAGCATCTGACTCCGGCTTGGATGATGGCGGAAAAACACAAATCTCTTTATCAGGATCTATCCACCAATCATCAGCCCCTGCCAATTATTACGGCATTCGCCTTTTGGAAAATTATTAAATTTACAAATCTGTTTATGCTAATAGAGAGAGTCCGCCAATTCATGCTATTTTTATCATTTATTGGGGCTTTTCTTTTAACTGTCAGATTTGGCGCGAAAGGTTTTATCGCTTCAGTTTTTACTGAAATAATTAAATTCTATCTTTTCGGCTACCATCTTTTAGCGGAATCTTTGGTCGTTTATCCGTTAATGTTTTTAGCTGGGGTTTTAGGAGAATACGCCTTTTTAAATATAAATAACAAATGGCTAAGACTGGACGGATATACTTTCGGATTTTGCATATTTTGGGTTGCTTTCAATCTTTTGCCTGCTTGGCCCTTCCTTTTATTTTCCGCAGTCTTATTTATCTATTTAAGATACAAAATGTTAAAACAAGCTTCGGTCTTAGACGTGTTGTCGTCTTTTTTTATTCCAACCATCATCTTATTTACCACAGTAAATTTCTTCAGTTGGTTTCAGGAAGCCGTGGTTAATAATCTCAAGTATTTTTTGCCTTATGAAGCAACATTAACCGCCCAAAGCTACTTTTCTTTTTTAATTTATCCATTTTTAAGTCTGCAAGGCTTAAATCAAGTTATTGCCCGTTACTATTTATTATTATTAATCCCGGTTATAATCAGCGCCGCAATCATTTTGTTCAAATCACAAAGGAAAATCCGGACCGGGGTAATTTTTCTCCTATTTTATTTTCTGCTGATTTTTCTGAATTTGCGGATAACTACTTTAAACATCGGGTTTTATACCGCCTTTCATGTTCTACCCCCGGTCTCCTATTTTAAGGAATGAATTTGAGTCTGTGCTAAAAAATTCTCCTCCGGTTTTTATCTTTTTCCCTCAATCCGGAAATCCGTATTTTATGGCCTTAAAACAAACTTTGGATGAAAAATATATCCGTATCCAAAGAACTTTCGAAGGGGATACAAATTTATATATGCTGGCTGCTGAAATAAATAGAAGATCGCCTGACGAGTGGAGAAAATTTTCAGACCTGTTGTATAAACCTCCCATAAATTAATCATCGCCTCGCGAGACAGTTCAGATTTTCTGCTCGATAGCCGACGAACATAAAACATGTTTGACTTTAGTCCAAAAATATCAGTTGTCGGCATACGATAGTTCCCGCCAGACTTTGGCCAAAGCCGCTAAAGCCATATTGGTTTCTGCCGATGAAAAATTAGTCAGAAAGGTTGCGGACAAGAAATTAGCAATTGTGAAGTTTCGTAAACTTCACACGTCGGAGAATCCTGCCTGTTTGCCGTCAGATCCGTCCGTACTAATTAAAATCATTGATATAGCAGCACAGCTTTAGTTTAATTGTTCAACTTAATATATAGATTTATTTATTATTGGCAGTTTTTGCGGCAATCTGGTTCAAACGGAAGTGGTGATTGACTCTGATACGGATATTGGTAGTTGACGGTTCAGTGGTGATTTCTTAAAGTCGGAATACCGGTGAGGTCAACAGACCGCCCCGCCAAAAGCTAAAGAATTTAGGCGGGGCGGATACGGTTATCAGTTCTCGGTTGTCAGCTATCAGTTTGCAGTTAGTCAGTCTTCAGTTTATCGGTTTCGAACTGGCAAACAGAAAACCGGTCAACCTGAAAACAGAAAACCGAAAACAGAAAACTGAAATCCGATAACAGAAAATATGACAAATTTATCCGATAACGCTTTGGTAGTTTTGAAAAAACGCGGCTATCTTTTGCCAAAAGAAATCCCTGATCAGATGTTCCGACGGGTAGCTAACTTAATCGCGTCGGCTGACAAAAAATATCTAAGAGTAAAGGGAGATAAAGCGGATCAGGAGATAAAAAAAGTCGCCGATGATTTTTATCGGGCCATGTCGAATTTGGAATATCTTTCCGGCTCGGTCCTCCTTAACGCCGGCCGCAAGCATAAACAATTTTCGGCTTGCTATGTTTTGCCTTTATCCGATTCCTTGGAAGATATTTATGATCAACTGCGCAACGCGGCCCTGATTTTACGGACCGGCGGCGGGATTGGAATCCCGCTGACAAATCTTAGGCCGCGGGGTTCTTTGGTGGAATCAACCGGCGGCATCAGTTCCGGCGCCGTTTCTTTCCTGCGGTTATTTAATTATTCCGCCGCCACCATCGCCGAGGCCAGCGCCCGCCGCCCCGCCCTGATGGGAGTATTGAAGGTTGATCACCCGGACATCGTTGAATTTATTATGTCCAAAGAAGATCCGTCCACGCTCTACCATTTTAACGTCAGCGTCGGGGCTACAGACGAATTTATGGAAAAGGTCAAAGCCAAAAAGGGGACTATTCATTTATTTCACCCCAACGACGGCGCCACCGAAAAAGATATCGACGTGATGGAGTTATGGAATTTAATCGCCACCCAGGCCTGGAAAGTCGGCGACCCGGGATTAGTGTTTTTAGATGTCATGAATAAATATTGTCCGACGCCAAAATTAGGGATATATCAAGCAACTAACCCGTGTGGCGAACAAGCCCTATTACCGTATGAGTCATGCAACTTGGGGAATATAAACCTGGGAAGATTTGTAAGTTCAGAAAACTCGGAATACTCGGAAAGCCGGAATATCAGAAAATCAGAAAGTCAGAAGGCCGGATCGTCTGATTCTCCGATCCTCCGATATTCCGATTTCTCTGGTTCTCAGAGTTTTCCGAGTGTTCTGGAAAGAATCAACTGGAAACGATTAGAAGAGGTCGTCCGTCTCGGGGTTCACTTTCAGGACAACGTTATCGACCTCTGCGACTATCCGATTCCCCAATTAAAAAAAATGGCCCTGACCACCAGAAAAATCGGCGTCGGCGTCATGGGCTGGGCGGACATGTTGATTAAACTGGGGGTTCGTTACGACTCGGAAGCGGCGTTGAAACTAGCGAAAAAAACCGCTAAATTTATCCATGATACTGCCCGCGACGCCTCGGTGGAACTGGCTAGAAGTCGTGGTTCTTTCCCGGCTTTCGAAGATAGCGTTTGGCAGAAGCAAGGTTTCACTCATATGCGTAATTCAACGGTCAACACCGTCGCCCCGACCGGGACTATTTCCATAATCGCCGGTTGTTCCAGTGGAATAGAACCGTTGTTTGCCTTGGCGTACAGAAGGGAAAATATTTTAGATTTGGGGAAGACGAGTTTGCTAGAAGTTAACGAAGAATTTTCAAAAGCAGTTGGTGTAATTTCAGAAAACTCTGAAAACTCTGAAAGCCGGAAAATCAGAAAATCAGACAATCAGACGACCAGAAATTCTGGTTCTCTGAAACTCCGATCTTCTGATTTATCTGATGTTCCAAGTTTTCCGAGTGTTCTGGAGAGAGTCTCTGTGTCCGGCAGTTGCCAAAATATTAAAGAAATTCCGCAAGAAGTAAGAGATATCTTCCGTGTCTCCATGGAAATTCCCTACAGATGGCATATTAAAATGCAAGCCGCATGGCAAAAATATACAGATGCGGCGGTATCAAAAACTATTAATTTGCCCAATTCGGCCACAGTCGACGATATTAAAAACGCTTATTTATTAGCTTTCGAAACCGGATGTAAAGGAATTACGGTTTATCGCGACGGCTGCCGGAGAGAGCAAGTGCTCAATGTGGGGAAGGTCAAAGGTCAAAGGTTAACGGTTAAAGGAAATCCTGACGAAGTGTGTCCGGAATGCAGGGGAGAACTGACGTTGATGGATGGATGCGCAACTTGTCAGGAATGCGGATGGAGTAAATGCTCGGTATGAGGACAAGAGAGTTAATTTACAATTTAAAATTTGTCTATACATATGACTATCATCGAACCAAAACTATCACCAACTGCCATAAAGATTTCCCAGAAGCGTTATCTCCGCACCGATATGTCCGGAAAAGTCATCGAAACTCCGGGAGAGATGCTGTGGCGGGTCGCCAGACATATGGCTAAAGCCGAAGTCAATTGGAATGGCGGAAACGGGAAAGTTGCCGAGATTGCCGTCGCCTTTTACGACCGGATGGTGAATTTCAAATTCGTATGCGCCGGCAAGGCCATGTTTGAGGCCGGTAACCCCGGCGGCACCGGCCAATTGAGCAGCTGTTTCGTTCTTCCGGTCGAAGACAACATTCAGTCGATTTTCAAAACCTTGGGTGACGCTGCCGTCGTCCATAAAAATAACGGCGGCACCGGCTTTAATTTTTCCCGCATCCGTCCCCGCGGCGACAAAGTCAAAAATGTCCCCAACGCCGCCTCCGGTCCGGTGGACTTTCTGGCCGCCTATTCCGCCGCCCTGTCAAAAATTCTTCAGGGCGCCAAACGCCAAGGCGCCAACATCGGGATTTTAAACGCCGACCATCCCGACATTGAAGACTTTATTCGCCTTAAAGACGAGGATGGCACTATCAAGAACTTTAATATTTCCGTTGGAGTAACCGACGAATTTATGAAAGCGGTTCAGGCGGATAAGATGTGGAATTTAATTAACCCCAGAACCGGGGAGCCGGTGAGAAAGATAAAAGCCCGGAAATTATTCAAAATGATCGTTGACCACGCCCATCAAACCGGCGATCCGGGTTTGATGTTTTTGGATACTTTTAACCGCGACAACCCCACTCCCCAAATTGGACGGATAGAAGCGACTAATCCCTGCGGCGAAATCGGACTTTTGCCCTACGAGAGTTGCAATTTGACAAGTATTTGCTTGCAGAATCATATAAAAGAAGCAAGAAGCAAGAAACAGGAAACAATGAATGGAGTTGACTGGGAAGACTTAGAAAAGAGCGTCCGTCTCGGGGTCCGGTTTCTCGACGACATGATTGAAGTTAATACCTATGCTATTCCCGAAATTGAGCAGATGGTCAAAAACGGCAACCGCCGCATTGGATTAGGCGTGATGGGATTTTCCCATATGTTGGTTAAATTAGGTATTCCGTACAACTCTAGTCAAGCGGAGGAGCTTTCGGAAAAATTGGCAAAGTTCATCCAGGAAACTGCCCAAAATGAGAGTATGAAACTGGCCAAAGTCCGCGGCAACTTCGGCAACTGGGACAGGAGTATTTATTTTGACAAGCATCCGATGCGAAACTGCGCTACTACCATGATTGCCCCCACTGGGACTACGGCGATGCTCGCCGACACTACTTCGGGGATAGAGCCGATTTTTTCGTTGGTCACAAAAAGACGAACATTCTTTGAAGACGATAGAAAAAATAGGCCGACGAAGGAAATATATATGGTCGATCCGGTGTTTGAAGAAGAACTAAAGAGAGTCATTTCGGAAAACTCTGAAAACTCGGAAAGCCGGAATGTCAGAAAGTCAGAAAATCAGAAGATCAGAAGTTCTGATTTTCCGATTCTCCGACTTTCTGATTTATCTGAAACTCCGAGTTTTCCGAGTGTTCTGAAACACGTCGCGGAATACGGATTAAAATCCATCGAAGGTTTGCCCGGCTGGTTTTATAAGATATTTGTTACCACCCATGAGATTTCTCCATCGTGGCACGTTAAGATTCAGGCCGCCTGGCAGAAACATTTTGATAACTCAATCAGCAAAACCATTAACTTCCCCCATAATACTACTGTTGAAGATGTAGAAAAAGCCTACATTCTGGCCTGGAAACTCGGCTGCAAGGGGATTACTATTTATAGAGACGGCTCAAAAAAAGATCAGGTTTTGAATCTTGCTAAGGATACAATGACGAATGACCAATTACGAATGACGAATGAAAATTCTGCCATTCAACATTTGCCTTTGCGTCCCGGCTCCGGTCCCGCCGCCGTCTGTCCGGAGTGTGGAGCTGCGGTAATTGCCGAAAATGGTTGTGTCACTTGCCATAGCTGCGGTTGGTCAAAATGCAGCGTCTAAAAAAAGATACACCTACTAAACACGTCGGTATCTATGCGGAGTAGCAAAATATGCCAAAGCAGCAATTAATATGTCAACACCTCCGTAGAACATTTTCGATCCGTCATCCATGGCTATTCCATTGGCGACTTCAATTGCCCCATTTATTGCCAGCATCCCAAATGCCATGTATGTTAGGAACGACGTTCTTGCCGATTCGGATGTTTCGGGCTGGTCTGTTTCTTGACGCGATATTCCCTGATCTTCTTCAGATCCATTAATTCCAGCTGGCATAATATAAATCAATATACCAAATGAAATCCCAAAAGTTAATTTCCATCATCCTCAAGCGCGACGGGCGGAAATTTCCTCGGCTTCCCACCGCGGTTGAATACAGGCGAGTAGGCAGAACTGTTTATCTGGATGAATCCGGGACTTTACCCGATCCCCGGGATCCGGCTGTGGTTGTAGCTGCCATATCAACTCAAACACCCCAGCGACTTAAATCCATGACTAAAATTATCAGGAAACATTACGCCAAGAGTAATCCGCCGGAAATCAAGTTTTATCGAGCCGGCGACAGAACTAAGAAAAAATTTCTGGAAAAATTGGCTGCTCAAGACGTAGAGATTTTTGTTTTAATCGTTGAAAAACAAAATCAAAGCATAACCGATTCTCCGGAGAATTTTGCCCTTCTTTGCTGGTTGCTGCTTGAAGATTGTCTTTTATACTATCAACATCAGATTAAACACGTCGTTCTCGACCGCCATTTTCAAAGAACCATAGATCAAGACAAATTTAATCAAGTATTAACTAGTCTATTGGACGAGCCGTTATCGCCGGTTCATGTTGATAGTCAAACGGAACCGCTGGTTAATGTTGCTGATATGGTGGCCGGGAGCGTGTTATGGGCGCAGACAGGAAAGGATAACGTTTTCTATCAAATAATTAGAACTAAAATTGTTTCCGAAAGAGTGATCAAATGGAAACAGATCAAGACAAGATTTTGGCAAGAAAAAACCCGTCGGAACCGACGCAAGCGTCCATCCCAAACGAGTTAATAAATTTATTATATGCTCTATCTAGATAATGTCAAATAAAAAACCCGGAGAAACCAATAGGCCAATTTACACCATCCTCAAGCGCGACGGCCGGAAACAAAAGTACGACCGCGGCAAAATTACCATGGCAGCTTGGCAGTCGCTGTGGGCGGTTTCCCAAGTAAGAAAAAAATTCTCCCAAATCACCGGAGTTGACGAAATTGCCCGTCGGGCCGCCGAGACTGAAGTTCCCCGACAAAAAGCCGACAAACAATCTTCGTTGTGGAAAGAGGCGGAGCGCTTCGCCAAAATCGTCGAGGATACCCTGATTCGTTCCAACGGTCATAATCAGTGGACAGTCGAGGAAATTCAGGATATCGTCGAACAGGTGTTGCTGGCCGCCGGACACCAAGATGCGGCCCAGGCCTACATTCTTTATCGGAACCGGCGCGCAGCCCAACGAGAAGTATCTGGTACTTCTCAATTATCAGACACTTCTCGCCTTGGTATGTCGGATAACGCCTATGCCGCCATGGCCAAACGATATTTGTGGAAAGATAAAGAGGGGAATGTGATCGAAACACCCATGGAGGCAATGAGGCGCGTCGCAGACGCTGTGGTTGTAACAGAGAAAGCCGAAGTAGAACAAAAGATATCAAAAAAGGCCAGGCCTTTTTTGAAAAGGCCTGGCCTTTCCAGACATAACTGGTGGGACAAGTACCTGGAAATTATGACCTTTTTTGAATTTGTTCCGGCCGGGTGTTATTTCCGGGGGGCAGGAAATAAGCAGAACGGATCTTTGGCCAATTGTTTTGTTTTACCGGTTGAGGATTCAATCGAGAAGATTTTCGACGCCGTCAAATGGGCGGCGCTGATCCATCAAATGGGCGGCGGAACCGGTTTTAATTTTTCTCATTTGCGTCCCCGCGGCGATACGGTCCGTTCCGGAGGCTTATCTTCCGGTCCGATTAATTTTATGAAAGCGTTTGACGCCGAAACCCAAATTGTGATGCAGGGCGGCGAACACCGCGGCGCCAATATGGGGATCCTAAACGTTGACCATCCGGATATTTTTGAATTTATCCGCGCCAAATCCGTTGACGGAGAAATTAGCAATTTCAATATTTCTGTCGGCGCTTTTGATAGATTCATGAGTGCGGTAGAAAAAAATTCCGACTGGGGATTGGTTAATCCTCGCGACGACTCAACGGTCCAAAAAATTTCGGCCCGGAGGCTATGGAATGAGATGATCAATTTAGCCCACTTAACCGGAGACCCGGGGATGATTTATCTGGATACTATCAATAAATATAACCCTCTAATCAAAAAATGGCGGATAGATGCGACAAATGTATGTGGTGAACAGCCTCTGTTTCCTTTTGACGTTTGCAACCTTGGTAGCATAAATCTGGCGAAGTTTGTGATTAAACCATTCTGGGAAGATTCCGGAAAACTCGGAAAACTCGGGGGTCCGGAAAGCCAGAAAATCTGGCATTCCGATTCTCCGATTATCCGACAGTCTGGCTTTCAGAGTTTTCAGAGTGTTCTGGACAATATTAACCGGTCCCGTCTTGAAGAGGTTATCCGCACCGCGGTCCGCTTTCTTGACGACGGCATAGATGCCTCAACCTATCCCATTCCACAGATTGCCGATATGGCACATAAACTCCGGCGGATTGGTCTTGGGGTGATGGGCTGGGCGGATATGTTGGTTAAATTAGGCGTAAGCTATGACAGCGATGAAGGAATAAAATTAGCTGAATCGATCATGAAATTTATTCAGCAAATCAGTTGGGACGAGAGCGAGAAGTTATCCAAAGAAAAGGCGGAATTCCCCCTCTGGAAACAGTCGTATTTCAATAGCGTCAAGAATCCGTTTGGCCGCAGACGAAAAGTGCGTAACGTGGCGATAACAACTATCGCCCCGACAGGGACGATCTCCATGATTGCCGGTTGTTCATCGGGGATAGAACCATACTTTGCTTTGGAATATACAAAAAACGTGGTGGAGAAAGAAGGGTTGAGGTATACGAATAAGTATTATGAAAAAGCGAAGAAAGAGATAGAAAGATGGCAAGATGGTGGAGATGGTAAAGATGGTTATCGGGTAGATAACAATCCTAACACTCTTAACACTCTTAACCATTCGACTATTTTATCTTCTATCTTCCGCACCGCCCGCCAAATCTCTCCCGACTGGCACGTTAAAATGCAGGCCGCGTTTCAAAAATATACTGACAACGCTGTCAGCAAGACCATTAATTTTTCCCGTGCCGCCACAGTCAAAGACGTAGAAAAAGCTTATTTACTCGCTTGGAAACTTGGATGCAAAGGCATCACCGTCTATCGCGACGGATCAAGAGAAAATCAAATATTAAAAACTGCCGCGGATGTGAAAGATGAGAAAAACAATCAACAATCTCAACGCCTGATGCAAAGTCAGATGAAGATTACGCCGTTGTCCCAAAGGGCATATCAGGTTGAAAGACGGCGGATCACCGAGGATTTGGCCGACGGCCATTGTCCGGAATGCGGAGCGGCAATGACTTCCGAGAGTGGGTGCAGCACTTGTTACTCTTGTGGATACTCAAAATGTTCGTTATAAAAATTCAAACTAGCGAAGTCCCGTAGTCGCGCCCTTGCGACGTCCCGATTAAATCGGGGGGAGCAAGCAACGTACTACTGGGATGGGCGCTGGGGCGGTATTTTAGCCTTAAAAATCCCCTTGCGTTAATTATGCGTTAATTATGCGTTAATTATTTTCGTTGATCCCTGATTTTTCTGGAAGAAAAATCAGCAGGAGCAACAAATCCGCCGGATAGCGCGCCATGCCTGCCCCACACAAGACGCGCTCCACGAGGCGTGTACGAATAGTACTGAAAAGCCGAGCGGGAAGCGTCAGTGAGGAGCCGTGAACGGATAGTTCTGCTAAAGGCGAATGGCAAGCGAAGGCGGAAAATGATAGATTATTCCCATGATCAATTTAAAACGGAATTCCGAGGGAGAGCTTCATATAACCAGAGGCGGAAATTATATTAAGGACGTGGTGTTTTCCGCCAACGACGGACTGATAACGACTTTCGCGGTGGCAGCCGGTGCGGCCGGAGCCGGGATGGGATCATCGGTAGTAATTATTTTGGGGCTAGCCAACATGTTGGCTGACGGATTAGCCATGGCCTTGGGCAGTTACTTAGGCTCGAAAAGCCAGGCGGATTTTGAAAAAAATAGCCTGACGATAGAAGAAAAAGAGATTGGAGAGATTCCGGAAAAAGAGAGGGAGGAAATCAGAAATATAGCCGTTAAAAGGGGAATTCCGGCGGATAGAATTTCCGAATGGGAAAAAATTATCACTTCAAAAAAACGGGTTTGGGTGGACGAAATGATGGTTTGGGAGTTGGGAATTATCCCCGCCCAAAAATCTTTTCCGATTAGTCACGCTTTTGCCACCTTTATAGCTTTTGTGGCAGCGGGATTTTTGCCATTAATTCCGTATGTTTTCAACTTTTCAATTAATAAATTTTACGCCGCCATATTGGCTACGGCTCTGGCTTTATTTTCAGTCGGCTCAGCCAGATCCTGGATTACCGGTAAAAACTGGTTCAAGTCAGGGATTGAAATGCTACTGATCGGTGGGACTGCGGCTGCGGCCGCCTATATTGTAGGATTAATAATCGGAGGGGGGTGGTTATAATGTGTTCTACTTGCGGATGCGGGGAAGACGACGATAAAAAATAACTTTTCCGAGTGTTAAGATAAGGGAATGAAAGATAATGCCATCGGATTGGTTTATATTTTTACTGGGAATGGAAAGGGGAAAACGAGTGCAGCGCTTGGGGTGGCGATGAGAGCGGTGGGGCAGGGGAAGCGGGTGGCGATGATCCAATGGTATAAGGAGAAACGATGGAGGATCGGCGAGCATAATTTGCCGGAAATGCTGGCAAGCACAAAAAAGCACAAAAAAGCACAAAAAAGCACAAGAAGGGAAATCGGGAGCTTTGAAATTTATCCAATGGGGCTGGGATTTTATAAATTGCCGACGGATCATGCAAGCGCAAATGAACACCGGAAAGCGGCGGGAGAAGCGCTGGAATTAACGAGAGAATTATTAAGCGGAAAAATGATCAAAATGGCTACAAGGGCTACAAAATCTTTTAACCATTTAAGCCATCCCAACCATTTATTTCTTTTAATCCTCGACGAAGCCATCAACGCTGTCAATGATAAATTAATTGATCTGATTGACTTAATTGATCTAATTTCTAAACGCGGGCAGACGCATATTATTTTGACCGGCAGAAACGCGCCGAAACAGTTGATTGATTTGGCCGAACTGGTAACGGAGATGAAAAATATCAAACATCCGTTCGATTCTGGCCGTAAAGCCGTTATGGGTCTTGATTATTGATATGAATCCCAAGAAACTTCCCTTTCAAACGTTTCTTAGAAGTTTTAAATACGCGCCGCGGGTGGCCGTGAATCTCCTGATTGAGCAAGATATAGAAGTTTCGCAAACTTCCGCTAATGTGAAGTTTGCGAAACTTAACAGCAAAGCAGTATTGCTGACCAAACGCAAAAGGCTGCCGTTTGCCGGCTACTGGCATTTGCCGGGGAGTTTTGTTTTGAAAGGCGAAGCGTTAATGAATTGCGTTAAGCGGGTGGCAAAGGAAGAATTGGGGATAAAAGTTGAGAATGTGAAGTTGGCCGAAGCATTTGACGATCTAACCGGTGATCCGCGCGGTCACGTAGTCGACTTAGTATATCGATGCACCATCAAACCAGATCAAAAAGGCCAGGCCTTTCCGGGAAAGGCCTGGCCTTCCAAGCCTGCCGATGACACAGCCGAGATTAAATTCTTCAAAAAACTACCGCAGAATATTGGATTTAATCACTTAGACACACTTTACACACTGGGACATCGATAGGGTTTTTCGACCAAAGGCCGATGGGCTCCTGCCCAAATCATAAAGATACATTAAGAAAGTTGGGCTATGTGTAAAGTATCAGATACCTTACAAGCATAGGAGTTGGGCGGGGAAGAACGGACAGACCAGTTTTTTGGCATCCTCAATTTTTCCCCGATCAATATATATCTGCCCCAACTTCAACGTAGCATAGTGGAAATTTGGATCAATCTCTAAAGCTCGTTTGTACTCTCTTTCCGCTTCTTCGATTTTGCCCATTTCTATTAACGTATTTCCCATGTTGTAATGAGGATTGGGGTAAACGTCGCCAAGCTCAATTGCTAATTGGTAATTGTTAATTGCTTTTTGATGTTTTCCGGCATCGGCATAGGCCATAGCCAGATTGTTATAAATCCTAACTGT
This sequence comes from Candidatus Collierbacteria bacterium, assembly GCA_016183365.1. Taxonomy (GTDB): domain Bacteria; phylum Patescibacteriota; class Microgenomatia; order UBA1400; family JACPES01; genus JACPES01. Next base: position 16,789 of record JACPES010000005.1, on the reverse strand, counting down.
CGGGACGGTTCGCGACAGAGTGTACTCGTAAAAAGTAATCGGGTCGCGCCAAATCCGGTTTTGGCGGATGGTTTTGAACAATAGAGGAATGAGCAATGAGCAGAAAACAATGAGCAATGAGATTCTCTGCCATTTTTTAGATTTTATGGTTGTGGTGATAGTAGAAACGATAAGCCAAGATACCAGCAGGAAGAAACCAATACTGGGTAGATAAAGAAAATGTTCCGCCAGGATTTGGGAGATGGGGATCAGGCCGGAGACGGTGAGAATGGAAATCATAAACCAACCGACCGCGAAAGGCAGGAGAAGCCTTTTTCTTTTGATAGCAATGTAGCAATTTAACAATGTAACAATTATAACTGTCGCGACTATAATTACCGTTTTATCTGCGGCAATTGTTGCAATTTTTACCGTTCTCTCCATATGCAAATCATTCGGCCAGATAAGGATGCTCCCATAGATAGGTAAAACTTTTAGAAATGTCATTAGCCGCGTCGGCAGGGAAGTGGCGTAGACGGCCAATGGCTGGCTGCGGTCAACTTTGGCCGTATCAATACCGTAGAAATTGAGGGTGTTTTGAAAGTTAAGGACGGTGAGGCGGAGGATAATATAAATAGTGGCAATTATAAACATAATAAGGAGACTCCTTGACGTACATCGAGGAGTCTCCTTTACAGTAAACTTCTCATTTGTTAAGTTTACGAAACTTATCAGGGTCATAAGTCCCGGGGTAATGATGGCGAATTCTTTAGAGAGTAAAGCCAAGATGAAAGCTATGGCGCTGCCTTTAATTTTGTTTCTCATCCACAAAATCAGCGACAGCAAAATGAATACTGTCGCCATCGAATCGCCGCGGGAGTTAGCGTACGCCACGGCTTCGACTTGGGCAGGGTGAACGAGCCAGAGCAAAGATGTCGCGAAAGCGATTAGCGATGCAATACTGAATACTGAATGCTGAATACTGAATTTCTGCAGCAATTCTTTTAGGAAAAAATACAAAAGAATTGCTGCGGCCGTATGCCATAGCAAATTCTCAAAGTGATACCCCGCCGGCCACAACCCCCAAAGTTTGTAATCAACCGCAAAAGATAATTGCAGTAGCGGCCAGTAGTAGTTGGAATTTACTCCGGCCCCGGCGGTCAGCGGTTGGCTGAACCATTGCGGCAGATAGCGGAAAGACCGGATGTAGGCGTTTCTGGTAATAAACTCATCATCGTCCCAAAATAAGCCATTTTTTAAAGTATTGCCGTAAGCAATAAGTCCGGCCAAAATTAATATTAGAATTGCCCACTTGGTTTTCATAACTCTTTTTTTATGTTACCATTATTATGGTGAATTTTCGGAGAAAATTGCCGGGTGCAGATTGGCTGTAAGCGATCGCGGATTTGTTAATCAATTTGGCGGCGGGGTGGTTTGGTTCGGTAACAATCGTGCCGAATTTTACCGGACTCGAGTTTCCGTTCAACTTGATAGTCTTGACGCAAAATATAGTCAATGGTATAGTTAGTTTGGCTGTAGCTGTCAGGCTGAAAAAATGGTCTAAGAGGAGGAAAAATGCCAAACGTGTGGGACATTAATATTAGAGCTTCGATTGCGTTCGCGTTAACCATGATTATGGCACTTCTAGTTTATATCGCTTTCTACAAAGACTCGGGTTCAACCAAACGAAAGACCCGTAACTGAATTTTGTCCCCCTCGCATTTTTTGTGCTACCATTAGGGTATGGATCTTATTCAGTCTTCTTTGGCAGATCAACAAACTAAACTTTCACCTCAATCTTCGGTTTCCTCTGGCCATCCGGAAATTAACCCCGGAACTGAACCTGCTGTTGAACAAAAAGCGGACATAGAGGTCATTCCGGAATCTCCGGAAATCAGCCCGGAATTGGCCGAGCACGTCGAAAAAGTCGTCCGGGGTGAAATCCAACTGCCGGGGCCGATAGAAGTCGGAAAACATAAAGGCGAAAATGTCACGATTTCCCCTTTCACCCCGCAGCAGCCAAATATTGTCTTGCCGGTGACACAGTCAGATTTTCAGCAGGGGGCTAAACAACCGACATCTGCGGCTTGGCGATGGCTGTATGAATGGGTGAGAAGGGTAATATTGATGGCGCCAGGAAGAACTCTTTATAGGCAATAGATTTCTTGAAGATGGATATTCTTGATGTTCTTGAACTTGATTAACTTGAATTCTTGATTCAAGATATCGAGCCATCAAGATTTCAAAATCAAGAATATCCAATTTCTATCTTCAAGACATCTATATTTGTAGTACACTATTCTCATGCCCTTCGGTAACATCGTCATTCTTCTCGAATTCTGGACCGCGGTTTTGGGGTTGGTGGCTTTGGGATTGCTAGCTTTGGCGATTGCCTTTTATTTAAGCATCCAATGGTGGAAGCATAAAGATAGGGAGCAGGAATCATTGGAATTCGTGACGCTTATGGTTTCCGTTCCGCATGACAACGAAGTCAAAATTGACGCCATGGAACAGGTGTTTTCCGCGTTGGCCAGCATCCGCCGCAAAGGTTGGTGGATTTTTGACCGGTTAGTCCGCCAGGACCATCTCTCGTTTGAAATCGTGGCCCAGAAAGAAGACATCAGGTTTTACGTGTCTTGCCCCAGAAAATTATTGGATCTGGTGGAAAAACAAATTAATGGAGCATGGCCCGGCGGGGATATTGTGGAAGTGCCGGAACCGAATATTTTCAGCAAGGGCGGAAAAGTGGCTTTTGCGGCTTTAAAAACCACCGGAGCTAAATATGAGCCGATAAAAGTTTACCGGGAACTTTCGACCGATCCCTTGAGTTCGATTACCTCGGTTTTGGCCAAAATGGAGGCTGGCGAAGCGGCCATGATTCAAGTTTTAATCGAACCGGCTAGCGGCGATTGGCAAACTGAAGGCGGAAGTTATATCTCCAAAACCAAAAAAAGGGAAGCCGATCCCAAAGAAGCTAAATTTTCGGCTGACGCCAAGACTTTTGAGGCTATAGGCAATAAAACTTCTAAAGCCGGATTTGAAACTTCCATCCGGATAGTGGTGGTGGCCCCGGCAATGGCCAAGGCTAAACAGCATATAAATAATATTGTGGGGACTTTTTCTCAATTCAGATCTGAACATTCCGGTTTTGATACTTCCAAAATCCTGGTCGGAAAATTATTTATGATTGATTTTATCTATAAATATATGCCGATTTGGCGCGGCCGGTTTTTATTAAACTCCGAAGAGTTGGCGACTATTTATCATTTCCCTAATAAGACGATTGAAACCCCTCACGTCCATTGGTTAAAAACCAAGCGGGCCCCGGCCCCGGCGGAAATTCCCGACAGCGGTTTGTTTTTGGGAGTTTCGAAATACCGCGGTTTAACCAAAAAAGTTTATCTGTCGGAAGACGACCGCCGCCGGCATATGTATATCATCGGGAAAACCGGCGTCGGCAAGTCCGAACTCCTAAAAGATATGGCGCTTCAGGATATCCGGGCCGGCAAGGGTTTGTGTTTCATTGACCCCCACGGCGACGCGGTCGAAGATATCTTAAAATTTATTCCGCCGGAGCGGGCGGAGGACGTGGTATATTTCGACCCTTACGACACCGAAAGACCTTTGGGGATGAATATGCTGGAGGCCAATACCGAAGAGCAAAAACATTTTGTGGCTTCGGCCATTATTAACTTGATGTATAAGCTTTACGATCCGCATAAAACCGGAATTATCGGGCCGCGGTTTGAACACGCTATCCGGAATGCGATGTTGACGGTGATGAGCGAGCCGGGAAATACTTTTATTGAAATAGTCAGGATTTTGACCGACGCTAAATTCGTTCAGGAAATGCTGCCCAAAGTTCAGGATGCCATGGTCCGGCGATATTGGACTGACCAGATTGCCCAAACTTCCGATTTCCATAAATCCGAAGTTTTAGATTACATCGTGTCTAAATTCGGCCGCTTCGTGACCGACAAGATGATGCGGAATATCATCGGTCAGTCGCAGTCAGGCTTTAATTTCCGCAAAATAATGGATGAGGGAAAAATTTTATTGATTAATCTCGCCAAGGGGCGGATCGGCGAAGAGAATAGTTCGTTTTTGGGGCTACTGTTGGTGCCGCGGATTTTAATGGCTGCCATGTCCCGCCAAGATATGCCAATGGACCAGAGAAAAGATTTCTACCTCTACGTCGACGAGTTCCAAAACTTCGCCACCCAAGATTTCGCCCAGATTCTGTCCGAGGCCCGGAAATATCGGTTGAATCTGACCGTCGCCAACCAGTTTATCGGCCAAATTGACGATGAGGTTAAAAACGCGGTTTTCGGGAACGTCGGCACAATGATTTCTTTTCGAGTTGGGGTATCTGATGCTAATTTTCTGCAGCATGAATTCTCGCCGACTTTTTCCGAAGCCGATTTGGTCAATGTTGAAAGGTTCCACGTGTTTATCAAAACCGTGGTTAATAATGAACCCCAGACCCCATTTTCGATGGATTTGACCCGAGATTTAACTTCCGAAATGAAATACGCCAATGAAGAATTATCCAAATCGATTGTCCAACTATCGCGTCTAAAATTCGGCCGGGACAGGGAAGAAGTCGAGGCGGAGATTATCAAGAGGGCGAAGCTGTAGGGAGAAGAAGGAAAAGAAGGACCGGAAGGATGGGACGGGGAATAACCTTCAATTATGCTTCGGAGCTTGATTAGTCGCTGATCATTTTTGTCCCATCGCGGCAAGTTTTCAAACTGCAAAATATCTTCAAAATCTTCCAGCCCTTCCTGCCCTGAAGATCTAGAGACGTCATAGAGTTTTAACTTGCTGGACAGACTTCTTTCAGCTGATCCTTCCACGATATTCTGTTTATGCGACCGGAGATCTTGATAAATTTGGTCTCGTTGCCTACCAAACTCCGAACCGACGAAATATAGCGGCACAAACTCCCATCCCAAACCAAACGCAATTTTTGCCAATTGGTAACTTAGTAGAGATTTATAGCCGAAAGACACGAACCAATAATAATACAGAGGGATTAGAAGGAATAGAGGGAAAAGAAAGACAGGAGGGGAGCATCGTAGTAAAATAACAAGCGGGCCCGTAGCTCAGCGGCAGAGCGTCGAGCTTATACCTCGAACGTCGTAGGTTCGAATCCTACCGGGCCCACAAAGAATCACACTTTCCCCGAGGATTAATCGCGACTAGTAATTCAGCGGCGGTAATAATACTCGATGCCGTAGTCGGTTTCCAGCCGATAAACATTCAAAATTTTTTCTAAAGCTGCCGCCGGAAATTGGTAATCACTTGTTACATTCACGATAATATCCGGATCCAAGCCGCCGGTTGCTTTGGATCCGACCCCATTGACAGGGAATAGTATTGGCCTGTCGGCATAATATTGCATCTGCATTTCTTGGTCATAAAGCTTGGTATTCATTACTAAAATCATCTGTCCCGGTTTAGTAGTGCGTCGCAACCTTTCCCCGATTATTTTGCTGGCTTCGTACCACTCTAGGCTGCTTCTTAAGTCTTGCCAGACGATTTTGGTTGATAAATACCCGGCCAGGGCTAAACCCGCGGTCGCCACCACAGCCGGAACCCATCGGCCATCGTCAAATTTCGGTACCAGTCGGCCCAAGATAGTATTTATTCCCACCGCGGCGCTTAATCCCAAGATCGGCGAAAAGTAAAATAGTAAATAATCATGGACAAATACGTAATTTCTAAACACTATCGGCAGTGACAGCGCTGTTCCCAACAAGACATACCATAGCCACCTTTCATTCTTGCGGGTTTTATCCGTAGTGATTACCGCTGATCCCAATCCGGCCGCAATTAAAATCGGCCAGCCGTAAAAATCGAATATTCGCCTGGCGATAGTCGTGACATAACTTACTAAATTAAATGCGTAGCGTGGGTCGGTTTCTTCGGTCGCGGACAAACGGTGCAAAAATATCGCTCCCAGGCCGCCGCCAAACCATGATCCGGTTAGAATTTTTGTATGCCATAAATGCAGGCCGAAAAACCCGGCACCAGCCCCAATGAATGTTAGAAGCAGACGAATATATTTCCATCGCCTGATCCTGATTTCGTTAACCAAAAGTATCGGCGCCGCAAAATATGTTACCCAGGCGATGATATAGCCGCCGAAAGCTCCCGCCGTCATTAGCGCCAGATATCGTTTTCTCCCGGTTTCCGTGAACCGGCAAAATCCATAAAACTGGATCAGCATCAAAAATAATGCCGGCGACTCATACACCGGCATTACCGAAACATAAATAAACAAAATAGTTGAGGACATTAAAACCGCCGCTTGCCAACCGGTATTTCCACTAAAATTCTTCCCCAACAGAAATAGTAAATACACAGATCCCAGGCCAAAAGCGGCAAATTCCGCCCTGGCCGCCCACTCGTGTTCTCCAAATATTTTGTAAACCGCCGCGATTAGTAGCGGTACTCCCGGCGGGTGATGAGTATGATAGGAAAAATTCTCCGGCTGGACTCCGGCCAGACTGGTAACTTGGCCTAATTTTGTTTGTATCAGGCCGTAGCGCAGATAATTTCTGGCCATCAAACTGTCGAAAGCGCCGGTAAAATCGTGATGGCCGGTAAATGGCCGATTGAGCCAGGGGGAGATCATTACGGCGGCAAAAATAACCAGGCAGATCCCAATAATTTTTTTATTAAATTGAGTATTCATCGTTTATATGATCGGGTCCTTTCTTGACTGGCAAAATATATGGCCCGCAGATTCCTAAAAGTACCGTGTTTGACCCCGGCTCGGCGGGATAAATTTTTTAATATAGAGCTTAAGGTTCTAACTGACATCGGCCGGTTGAATTTGTTGGCCAATAAATAGCTTTTGGGACCGCGGGGGAATTGGGCCAGATAGTAGTCCAAGGATTGTCCCACAAAGCGGGATCCTGCTCCGCAGGAACGGAGGAAAAGAGGGGTAATATCTTTCATTTTTAATTTGACGATGGCTGATAGTTTTAGATTTATGTTAATAATTAGTTCTAATAGCAGCCTTTCTTTAACATCGGCTTTGGAACGGAGACGGTAAAATTGGGAAGTTGATAATGATTTAGCCGGGGAGATAGTTATCCGGCGGACGGGTTTTATAATCCCTGATAAATCTTTTTTTAAGTAGCCTTTGATAAAACACCATTTTAAAAATTCGCGGATGGTGGTAAGCTTGCGGACTCGGGAGTTGGGGGAGAAGCGGGAAATAAGTTGTTGGTTGTTGGTTGTTAGTTTAAGATTGGTTAAAAGGGTAAGGGGGGTTGGAGAAATTACAGTAGAGAATTGCTTCAAGTCAGTGGCATAAGCAGAGAGAGTCAGAATGGATTTGCCGGATTGGCGGAGAGAATTAAGATATCGCTTGATAAGCATTTGATTGTCCATACAGTGATATGCCACTCCGCTTTAATTTTGTAATCTTGGTATATGCCTACGCCCCGTCGCCCAAGGCTTTGGCGGCGCACGGCCGTAGCTTTCAAAATTGGCAACTATATTTATATAGTAGTCGATTACATAATACAATCAAAGCTTCGTTAGGCATTATACCTTTGTATTTTGAAAGCAAAAGGGTATATTATCAATATTATGAAGCGGCGTCTTTACCAACTGTTCATTATTGTCATTGGCCTATTTATCATTTATGGTTCTTCCAGGAATATTTTAGAGTTATGGCAGCAAAAACAGCGGGTCTGGAAAATGCAAAAAGAGGTGAAAGATTTAGAGGCTAAAGAAGTGGAATTGAAAAAACAGTTGGAATATTACCGCTCCGACGAGTACGTGGAAAAAATGGCCAGAGAAAAGCTGTTGCTCCAAAAAGAGGGAGAGACGGTCATTTTGTTGCCGGAGCAACAGAGTGAAGGTCAAAGTGAAGAAGAAAATAAACAAACAGAACTGTCAATTTGGCAGAAGTGGGTACGATTGATTCGATTTCGGTTTTAAGAATTAACGACTCTTTCAACTTTGCTTTTAACCAGGGAAAGAAGCCCGGCGGCGACATCTAACCTTGTAAGTTCATCAAGGCCATCTGACAGTTCTCTTAAGTATTTATCAGGGTCATGTCCTATGGGGAAAGTCGTTTCCGTTCGTTCGGATTGACCCAAATCCAACCATCCAACACAAGGCGTTAAGAAGAGCTTTTCATTACTTAATGTTACGTCCACGCCGGATCTCCGGTTCATTATTCGTTCCGTTTGATCTGGTGGGATATTCTTTCTCGGGACCGCCGGAAAATCTCCGCGGATTGAGATGGTGATTTGGCCGGTGATTTTGCCGAAATCTCCAGCAATGACTCGTAATTTCCCAAAACCAGCGTCCGCCGCCGCCGCCTCGAGAACTTGAGCAGTCAGCTGAAGGAAAACTTTGGCATCTCCATTGAAGTGAGCCGATAATCGGTCAACATCAGCCCAAATCTGGCCATCGTCCATTATTATTCCGCCCCACTCATCGTGAGTAAACGCTACTTCGAAAAGAAACAATGACCGGATTGCCTGGGCTTTTCTGAAGAGTTCTTTGTATATGTTCATGGGGGCATTATACTCTTTATATCCTTCATGTCCTTGTATCCTTCAAGACGTTAAAAAGAAATCAGTAAGAAGATTCACCGGCGAAATCTGGTTGCGGGTCCGGGGTTACGCTCCCCGATTAAGTGAGATTATGCACATTGTTGTCTCCCATTACTTAAGAGTGTCGGACTATATCTTCCCCGATTAAATCGGGACTCGGCGTGTAGTCTCTGAGGATTCCCCGATTCAATCGGGATCTTTCCTGCTGATTATCCCGACTTTGGGTCGGGACTTCCAGCATATAGCCAAGTTTATTGAGACCCATATAATTAAGCCTCACGAGATACTTACCTCCCACCCGCACGTTAAAGAACAAAATTATTATATCATGAGTTAACGAAAGACTGAATTGGTTAAAACAATATTTAGGCATTACAATTGGAGATTTGAGGTTCAGAGTTACTGCGAATATTTCGCACAAAGATAGAATTAAAACAATTGAAGAGTTTTGGTCTAACTATTTGGATATGCCTTATAACCAGTTTACCAAGCCATTTTTTCAGAACAGTCAGTGGAAAAAGCAATATTCAAATAGAAATGAATATTATGGAGTAATCAGAATTCACATTAGTAAGAGCCTTGATCGACTAAGAAAAATGCGTGGCTGGATAAAAGGGTTAAAACAAGGATTTGGTGTAAAATAATTAAAGGCGGCGTAGCTCAATGGCAGAGCGGCGCTTTCATAAGGCGTGTCTGTTGGTGGTTCGAATCCACCCGCCGCTACTTCAGATTCTTTCCCGAAAACATTTCGGTAATCGCGGCCAGCTGTTTTATTTGCTCCGGCATGAATGGTTGGGGACTGTTTGGTCCATCATAGAAAACTACTTTTAGTGGCTTCCCGTCGGAAGTCGGGTAGGGCGGATTGGCTAATCGGCCAATTGCCTGACCGATATTTGCCGCCATTAATTCCACCGCCTGTTTCAACCTATCTGAAATAGAAATTTCCGGTCGTGCCGGAATCGCCGCCCTCTTCCACCACTCTGGATTAGCAATTGCCATCTTGTACTATTAGTCGTCAGTAAGTCAACAACCACACGGTTTTTACCCACGCACCGGTCCCGCTAAGCGGGACGATGCGGGGTTGCGCTCCATACAACCCCGTATCGGAAGAAGCCATGGCTGTGAAGCCGTGGAGCTTCACTTCAATTATTTAAATAATTGTAGTAGTTTTCTTAAACTGCAGTGATATACTCAAATGATTGATGCCGTTACGACTTTTCCGCCACGAATCTTTCGAGATAGTCTATCGCCGTCTGGCCTTGCCGCTGTTGAAATTCCTCGTCAAGCGGATGGGCGGGGATCAGGCCGCGGCAGAAGAAGTGTTCGCCAGGACGATTTCAGCCGCATGGGAGAGCTGGCATAGTTTCCGCCATAAATCAAGTTATTTTACCTGGATTTGCCGGATTGGCCTCAACAAAATTGCCGATTATTACCGCGATCAAGTCAACGATAATTCCCGCTGGGTCCTGCCGGTTTTGGAGGACATTGCCCAGGCCGATACCAATCAACTTGATCCGTACGAGCGGGCGGCTCTATCTGAATTGCGGGCGGCAATGAGAGAATGTTTGGATTTATTGCCGGATGAAAAAAGAAAATTGTTGCAATTCCGCTACTGGCGGGAAATGACGATTAAAGAAATATCTAAATTGACAGGATCAAGCGAAAGAGCAGTTGAGGGCAAGATATACAGGGCTAAAAAAATTTTGAAAACCATTCTACGGGAAAAGCATCCGGCGCTGGGGTTAGAGATGAAGTAATTCAGTTTTCTGCCGCCGCTTCGCCATTTGCCTGAATCAAACTCCCATTTAAAGTATTGATTGCCAATCTTTTAAGAATTTGGGTGAAGTCAATTCCATACAAATCCATAATGGTCCCGAGAGCGCAGAAGGATTCTTTGGGACCAAAGGCCGGATTGGCGTTGGGATCGATAAAATAATATCGGCCGGACTGGTCGAGACGGATGTCTAGTTTAGCGTAGTCCTCCATTTTTAATACTTCGTAACATTTCTTAATATCTTCTTTCAGCGCCTCGTTCGGCTCGTACTTGGAGTAATTGTATGTCCATTTTGATTTATCCAACTCGTCTTCTTGCCATACCGCCGAGAAGCTGGAGATTTTATACTGCCCGCCTATTTCTTGATTGAAAACTTTTTCACCGACATAAACCTTGCGTTTCATTCCCTCAAATACTACCGCTGCCAACTCCCGACCGGCGATAAACTCTTCGATTAAGACATCGTCTTTATAAACCGTCATCAGCCGTTTTACTCTTTCCCGCAACTGCCGTTCGTTTTCGGTCACCGCGGTATCATCAATTTCCACTGATCCATGGATACTATTTAGCTTGCTGATTAGAGGATAACGCAGAAGGGGATTTACCGTATCTGTCCAAGCATTCATCAATTGATATCTGGGAACCGGAAGGCCGCGTTGTTCCATCAGTTTTTTAGTCAAAAATTTATTGTAATTGATGGACATGCCTAAAATTCCTGAACCGGTGTAAGACAAGTCGAGTAACTCCAGTAATCCCGGAACCGACGGCGCCAAAGTCTCGTCGCCGCGGACCGAATCGACTAGATTTAAGACAAACCCCGGATTTAATTTCCTTAACTCGTCGCCTAAATTATTGTTTCCCGGCAAGGCGACCACCTCCGCCCCCATTTTTTCCAAATAGGGAGTAATCAATTTTACCCGATCGAAAACTTCGGCTTCGGTCAAATAGTGCTCTTCGGTGGCGAAATATTCCCGTTTGGCGTCGGAGTAGAGGATGGCGACGCGGAAACCCGAGAGGAGGGGGGCGACTATGGATTTCGGTTGGGAAATCTCTGACAGAGAATTGGGTTGATCGTTGGGGATGGGTTGCTGAGCTTGATCCATTTTAATTTGGTAGTTAGAAATGTAGTGGTTTTGTGACAAGTAATGGAAAATAGAAATTAGTGTTTAGAAATCTCTAATTTCAAATTTCCAATTTCTATTACCCGTCTCTAAACACTACACATCAAATTTCAATTTTGAAATCTTATTTATCTATAGAAATCATATAATCCCAATCAGAGAAGAAGTCAATAACCAATTGAAGCGCAATATCTATTTTGCTCTATGCATGGCGCTATCTACAATTGTAAGAATTAAGTTTTTGTAATCTAATCCAAAGGCTCTGGCTGCCCGCGGAAAGCCCGTGAACGGATTATTTTCGATATCAGGATTAACATTGATTTCTAAAACAAACGGATTGCCATTTTTGTCAATTCTAAAATCCACCCTGGCGTATCCCTGCAAATCCATAATTTCCCAAATTTTAATGACGGCCGTCTGCAATATTTGTGAAAGAGACGGAGATATTTTAGCCGGACAAACTGCCGGAGTGTGGTTGAATTGGGGCGTTTCCGGACGCCATTTCGATTCAAAATCAACGATTTTATATTTTTGCCCATATTCTTTTGGGAATGTTATTTCAGAAGCAGGCAATACTTCTGGAGGTCCTTTAATTTCCAATATTGCCACATTTATTTCCCGGCCGATAATATATTTTTCCACCAGCGCCGGTTGATGAAATAATTTAAAGTTATTATTAATTGCTTTGATTAATTGACTTTGATTTTTGACGACTGATTTTTGAGTGATCCCCTCTGAACCATCTGAAGCGATTGGCTTAACTATCAGCGGGAAACCGGTTAAGTCTGTAAAGGCCAGGCCTTCCCCGGAAAGGCTTGGCCTTTTTTGATCCTCGATAACTACAAACAGCGGGGTGGAAATGCCGTTTTTTAATAAAATTTCTTTAGTAGCGGTTTTATCGGTGGTTAACAAAATATTTTTTGAAGACCCGCCGCTATAAGTAATCCCCATTTTTTCGGCGGTTTCGGGAATGAAATGAGAACTGAAAGGGATATCTCCGATATTGTCGTCGGCGCAGTTAAAAATAAAATCTGTTTTAGCTTTTTGCAGATTTTTTAAATCATTTAAATTTCCAACCGGAAACAATTTTGTTTTTATACCTTCGTTTTTCAGGATTTCCGAAATTTCTTTGGCAGTTGAGACAGTGTCATTATCGGTTACCGGGGCGTCGGGATAAGGCACCGCGTCAGTTATGGCGTTGTGGACAATGAGAGCGGTTTTGGGTAAAAGATATTTCATAGTCTTTCTATATCTTTATCTTTGACTATATGATTTGTCAACACCGGATCTTGACAGAATGTACGGATTATGATATACGTACGTTTATGAATACTATTTCAGTATCGGTGACAGATTTCAGAGATAATTTAGCAGATTATTTAAATGCGGTTAAATTTGAAAAAAGAAAGATAATTGTTATAAAGAACCGTTCGATTATGGCAGAGGTTTTGCCAGCGGCTTCAGTCGAAGAAAGAAAAAGCAGGCTATTGTCTTATGCCGGAATCTGGAAAGATCTGCCGGTAGAGAAAATGGAAAGGGAAATTATCAGGGCTCGCAGGCAATCTGCTAAAGAATTGTCGCGGCAGCATCCCCTCAAGTCATGAAATACCTTGTCGATACCAGCGTTATTCTTGATTTTCTTGCGCAAAAACAGGACATGGTTGATTTGCTTAGCAATCGGTTAGAAGAAGGTATGGCGATTTCTATTTGCGTTATTTCCGAAATTTATTACGGATATTGGTGGTTAGAAACAAAAAGAGAAAAGAAGAAAATGGAAGCCCTTGAAGAGTTGCTAAAAGACGGACTGATAACGACATTAAAAGTGGATGAAGCTATTGGTCGGGAATATGGATATATTCAAGGGTTGCTTCGCAGATCGGGGAAAACCTTGGGAGTGATGGATGGAATCATAGCTGCTACCGCGCGGGTAAACGGTTTGACTCTTTTGACCAGTGATCGTGATTTTTTCCGGGTCCCAAAACTGGATTTTGAGTTGGTATAAATTCTTTGCAGAAAGATGACTAAGAAATATTTGGAAGGAGGGGAAAAACAGCATGAAATACTTAGATAAAGAAGAAAAACAATTAATTAAAGAGATAGAAGGAGGCAAGTGGAAAAGAGTAAAAAATTTTGAGCAAGAGAAGCGGAAAGCTGTGGAAGCGGCAAAAAACACCCTCAATAAAATGAGGAATATCAATCTGAGGATCTCTATCAGGGATTTAATGAAAGTCAAATCTCGGGCGGAAGAAACCGGAATTCCTTATCAAACTCTGGTTCGTTCTCTGATTCGTCAGTACGCCAGCGGCCAAGTCCAGCTATGGGTATAACAAGGTTACAACAATGTTGTAAAACCGATATGCTATAGCATCGTCAATTTACAATAGGCAGGTTATAGGAATTGACTGTAATTTTTCCCTGTAAGTTATACTGTAAATTATGAGCGGAATCGTTTTTGCGCATCTTTGTGCTATATTTATTGCCTTTTCCCAGTTGTCATTAAGAGAGAGTTATCAGGAGCTACCACCATCAGTAGCCTTTTTCTTTGATGCCATATTTGGGTCATTACTTTGGGTACCTCTGGCGATATTCATGGGAATATCAGGGAATGTTAATTGGGGCGAAGCTTTCCTTTTTGCTTTCATTTCAGCAAGAAAGTATCTGGGAATCTTATTCGCATTTATCTGAATCATCGGAATTGCAGTTTTGAGAGCAGACTAGCAGAAAATTAGATTATTCATATTAGTGCTATACTATTTTTTATGAAGATCTCAAAGTTGAAGAAGAAATTTCAGAATGAATGGATTTTGGCCGAGGTCCTTAAGGAGGATAAATATAACCGCGTCCTGGAGGCGAAACCAATTCTGCATGCCAAAGACAGAACCGAAATTTACGATGCCCTGGCAAAAGTAATAGATAAGAAACATTTGGCAACTATTTATACCGGCAAGCTGCCCCCCAAAGGGATGGTTTACGCCTTCAATGCCAAGTCTAAAATTTAACCCTCAAGATTCGGTCATAGTGGTAGAAACCAAAATTTGGGGAGTAAGCTTGGTGTCAACAGTCCGTTTAGTTTTTGATATCGGCGCTTCTTTGGTGATCTTGCCCTGGAAACTGGTAACAGGATTGGGGCTAAAGATTGATCAAACCAAAGTCATTCAAACCACTCAAGCGGTCGTGTCGCGGCTGGAAAGAATGGCAACCAATGTATCTATCGAGTTCCTCAAGCGGATCGCCGAGGCCTTCGGGACTCGCTTGAAAGTGGAATTAGGGTAAACTTTAATAAAGCTATGAATAAAAAAATCGTTTTTTCGGGAATTCAGCCAAGCGGGAATTTGCATATCGGAAATTATATCGGCGCGGTCAGGCAGTGGGTTAAAGGCCAGAATGACGGGCTAAATATCTTTTGCGTGGTAGACATGCACGCCATCACCGTTCCTCAAGATCCTAAAACTTTGGCTCAAAAGTCCCGCGAGATTTCTGCCATTATCTTGGCAGCCGGTATAGATCCCGATAAATCGCTTTTGTTTGTGCAATCGCACAATCCGGATCACGCCAATTTGGGATGGATTTTAAACTGCTATTTGTCCATTGGGCAACTAAACAGGATGATTCAATATAAGGAGAAGTCTGATGGTAAGAAATTTGTTAGCGTTGGGCTATTTGATTATCCTGTCCTGATGGCAGCTGATATTTTGTTATACGGGACAACCGAAGTGCCGGTGGGAGATGATCAAAAACAACACGTTGAATTAACCCGTGACGTGGCTGAAAGATTTAATTCTAAATATAGTCCAACTTTTGTTTTGCCGGAGCCGAAAACCCCGAAAGCCGGAGGTAGGGTGATGAGTTTGATTGATCCGACCAAGAAAATGAGCAAGAGCGATCCCAATCCTAACGGGGCAGTGTGGCTTTTGGAAGATCCGGCAATGGCCCGGAAAAAAATTATGTCAGCAGTGACCGACAGCGGGTCGGAAGTGAAATATGATTGGGGGAATAAGCCGGGTATTTCCAATCTTTTGGAAATACTAAACCAATTTAGCGATGTTTCTATTGCTGAATTGGAGAAGAAATTTGCAGGCCAAAATTACGGGCAATTTAAAATTGCGGTTGCGGATGTTGTGGAAAAGTTCTTGGTCAATTTTCAAAAGAAATACGCGGAGATTTCTGAATCCGAGGAATTGGAAAGTATTTTAAAAGAAGGCGCTCAAAAAGCCTATCAAATTTCGCACCCGAAATTATTGGGAGTATATAAAAAGGTGGGATTCTTAGGCCAATAAATTATGCCAGATAAAATAAGTTTTTCCGATTTTCAGAAACTCGATATCCGCGTTGGCACAGTGGTGGAAGCGTCAGTGCCGGAGTGGAGCCATTGGGTGATGAAACTCAAGGTTGATCTCGGCCTCGAAATAGGCGAAAGGACTATTCTCGCCGGAATTATGAAATTTTATCAGCCGAAAGAATTAGTCGGCAAACAATTCATCTTTGTGGTTAATCTGGAGCCGAAAAAGATTGGTCCGAAGGAGCCGGACGGAACGCAGAATTTTTCCACAGGGATGATGCTAGCCGCCTGTCGGCCAATGAGCAAGAAGCAAGAAACAGGAAACAAAGACGGTGAAAAACCGATTTTGTTTTCTCCTTGGGAAAAACTTCCCAGCGGCGCCAAAATCAGATAAGTAAAAATACCAGTCCTTCTTGACAAAGCTTAATACGTACTGTAATATGATTCCAATATGGATTTACAGACAGTCACCTCCACCGATATTCAGCGCGGTTTTGGCAAATTCTTGGATAATTTGACCGATCCGGTAGTAGTCATACGGGATAGCCGGCCCGAGGCAGTAATGGTGGATTATTTCGAATATCTTGACTTGAAGAAAGCAAAAGAAAAGTCCGAAATCGAGGAGTTTGAAAAATTACTTGATAAAGTACACGCCAAAAACGCGCACATCCCAATTAAAGAAATGGAGAAGGATATTGAAGAGGCATTAAAATATGTCCGCAGTCATCGCAGACACAAACATCTTCATTAGGGCATTTTTATCTAAGAAGTTTCAGGAAGACGCTATTCTAAGAAAAATCTTTAGAGGCGGATATAAATTTTTGTATGGAAAAGACCAAATCAAGGAGTTTGTAGAAGTGCTGGGATATGAAAGGTTGAAGAAGCACTATCAAATTGACCGTGATGATATAGGGGAATTTATAAAATTTATAGTTAAAAAAGGAAAACAAGTAGAAGCGGACTCGTGTAATTTATGCCGAGACCCGGACGACAATTATATTTTGGGATTGGCCATTAGAGCTTCCAAAAGAGAAAAAGTCTGGTTGGTAACGGG
>JACPES010000004.1 GCA_016183365.1 Candidatus Collierbacteria bacterium | reverse complement strand
GACGCGATCAACTCCAACCCTTGAAGCAATATGTGTTTCTGGTATTCCTTCCAGATGAAGCTCCCATGCTAACGCTATTTTTGTGATGTTCAACACGCTCATATTTTCTCATGAGTGTTGCATTTCTAAGTGAACATACCGGAAACTTGACATCTACCCCCAATGTGCTAGAATATAATTGATGAATTTGAAAGAAATACTAAAGCCAAATTTAGCAAAACTATTTACGACTTTATTATTGGGTTTTTTGGTTTTTTTAATTGGAATATTTATACTCAAGAACCCAATTTTTCTAAAAACTGGATGCGTTCCAAATCCAGAGTGTCCAACTTGTTTAATATGCTTTTCATGGGGTTTTCCTGGGATTATTAACCTCTACTCCTTGCCAATATTAATAATTTTGTATGGAATTTCTTCGGTTATTTATTTCATGGCAAAAAAGAATAACAAACAATACATGTTAGATAAGTTAACCCTAATTTTTTTCCTGATTTCTATGTTTTTTATTTTTGGATATTTTTATTATTTAAATTGGGCAGGTAGATGTAGGGCTTTCCCAACAGATTATTCGCTTTCTAATCCTTTTCAAGGACCACAAGAACTTCGATGTCCTCAATTCTTTAACCCGTTTAGCTGGAGTGAATTTGAAAGAGACTGGGAGAGAATAAAGTAGGTTCGAAAATCGTCCCATCGGGAGAGCAGTACACCACGTAGGGTGCACTGCCATAAACCCTACGTGGTTATGGTCACAGCCATAAACCCTACGTGGTTTATGGCCACTCTGCATGATAAGCTTCATTTAGTGTATTACGCATATATTCTTCAGAGCTTGAAAGATAGAAAGTTATACATTGGTTATTCTTCCGATTTACGAAGAAGATTAAAAGAACATAAAACAGGTGGTTCTAAATCGACAAAATGTCGCCTGCCATTTAAACTGATTTACTACGAAGCCCATACATCTGAAAAAGATGCCCGGAGAAGAGAAAAATATTTCAAAACAGATAAGGGGAAATCATCGTTAAAACAAATGTTGAGAAGCGCTTTGAATCAGGACGCCGCGCGGCCATGAGTCTTACAATTACCTTTACAAATACCTTTACAATTGTTGACACTGGAGGTATACTGCGATTCAGATGAATTTCACTCTTAAATACACTCTAAGCTCAAAAATATTAAGTAATCTTGCTGAAAGTTCACAATTGTATGGCCGGCTTGAAGCTTTACGTATCCCTAAAAAGCTTGAGCTCAACCTAGAGAGGAAAAATTTAGTCAATTCTTCCTACATTTCAAACAGCATTGAAGGAAATCCGCTTTCTTTACCGGAAGTCACCAATTTGCTTCTTTCAGATAGGATTCCCGCCAACCGTGATGAAAAAGAAGTAAAAAATTATTTTGATATTTTGAAGAATTTACCTACAATTAATAGACTCGATTTGCCGGTCATTTGTGAGTTACATAAGAAATTAATGAGAGGAGTGGATGACAAAATCGCGGGAAATGTAAGAAACCGAGAGGTCGTGGTGGGAAGTTATGATGAAAGCAAACGATTCAGGATTAAACATAATCCGCCATTCCATGATGCTAAAAATATAAAAACAGCGCTTACCGGTCTTTTCGATTGGATCAATAAAAATAATGATTTACCGGCAATTATCAAAGCCGGCTTGTTTCATCATGAGTTTGTTTACATTCATCCGTTTGTCGATGGCAACGGCAGGGTGTGCCGGCTATCAACGGCTCTTATTTTTCTACAAAATAACTTCCAAATAAATAAATATTTTGTACTTGATGATTGGTATGATATTGACCGATTCGATTATTCGGATAAACTGCATACTGCTGATTCTGGAGACAAAACGGAATGGCTGGAATATTTTACAGACGGGGTTAAATATTCGCTTCAAAGCGCCTTGGCAAAAATAAAAAATGTCACTCAAAGCCTGTCTCTGGGAGAGAGGCTGTCGGCTCGCGAAAAAGAGGTGCTAACGATTCTCCAAAATAATAAAGAAATTACTTCAGCTGCTTTGTCAGAAATGCTAAAAATTAGCCGTCAGCAAGCCCATGTTTTTCTTAAATCCCTTTTTGAAAAAGGGTTTATTGACAAAAAGGGCAGCACGAAAAACAGCTATTACTTTTTAAAATAAAATATCGGGGCAAAACCACCCTAAAAATGATGCTTAAGGAATTTTTGAAAGGCAAGGTTTGATGTGGGATAATGGCCTAGGTATCCAGTTGGTACTTAATATACCCAAATATGATATACTGAAAGTATGAACGATAATGTAAATAATTATCCCCAGCAAACGCCTTCGGTTGAGCGTCCAATCGACAGTCAACCTAGCTCTAGTATTGTTGCAAGAAAAAACAAATATCTATCTATTATCGGAATAGTCCTGGTTTTAATCTTATTTAGTGCAGGAGGATATTTTTTAGGGTATAAGAAGGGAGCGCAACTATCAGATAATCTTAAACAATCCACTTCTTCTCCAACAGTCCCAACTAATTCACAACAACCTTCAAACATAATTACACCTACAACGAGTCAAGAACCTGTAAACAATTCTCCTCAACCAACAACTAGTGTTACAACTAAAACTTTAAGCTACGCTTTACCTATTGGCTGGAAAACAATACAAGATTCTACAGGTGCTTTTGAAATAGGTTACGACCAAAATATATATAAACCTACACAAAATAATCAATCAATTATGTTGGCATATACAGCTCATCCTGGTTCAAATACGATAGCGCTAGTATCTTATGATGGCGGTTCTCTCCATCAAGCAATATACAAACAACTGGGTTATGACGCTCGGGCAGTCGCAATCGAAAAAAACAAAGATTATTACGAAAAAGAATATTCTTATAGTGGATGGCGTTGTTTAGTAATGTATGGTCTTAATTATTCCGCCTCCGGAAATGTGTGGGGGATATGTGCCGTTAGTTCAGATAAGGCACTTTTCTTTAGCGGTTTAGATACTCCCTTGTCCACAGAACAATTTATTCAAACTTTCAAATATCTAAAATCCTAATTTTCAGCAGGGTTTATCTTTTCAATTTCCTTTCTGATTTGAGCTATCCTTCGGCTTCACTCAGGACAAGTGTAGGCCTAAAATCTTCAAATGTCTTGAAAATATGTGATAAACTTATGGTTATATTAGAGTTGCGATTCTCGAGCTGAATTGGAATCGCCGGTCGCAAACAGACGATTAGTATGTTACTCTTAATTTCAGAAGCAGGTGTTTGATTGGAGGTGAGAAAAATGTATAAGTTCATGAAAAAAGACGGCATGCTCGAAGACTTTGACCGGAATAAAATTGTCAGCGGCGTGGTAAAAGCCGGCGGTACTGCCGAAGAAGCTGAAAAAGTGGCCTCTGCGATTGAAGCCTGGTTGCCGGCTGTCGCTGCCAGTGTGGTCAAGTCTCAAGATGTCCGGACCAAAGTTTTAGAGGTTTTAGGGACTGTCAATCCGGTAGCTGTCGCCAGCTTTGAAGCTTACCAAAAACCTGCTTAAAGCTTATTTAATTTCTGAAACCGGATTGAAGTAATTCCGAAAGAAGAAACATAAAGTTTAACCTTCAAACCGGCACGATTCTGACTTTTGACCAAAGCGATAAGCTTGAAGTTGATGGTGTCAAGATAATAAGTGAAAGGCAAGTCTTGATGCAAGACACCAGCCAGGGGAGCAAGCCGTAATAGATATTGACACCTTATTTCTATAATGTAATATCGATATATGGCCCAAGAAGAAAAGAACAGCGACGGATATGGGAAAAGGCCTCTTTGGCAATGGGTTCTCCTATATATTGTTATTGGTGGCGTCATCTACGGACTGATATATTATTTTGTGTTTGCCAAAAAAGGCGGTTATAACTACTCCGGCAGTAATTCTCAAAATTCTTCGCAATATAACTACACTCAATAGAAAATACCCGACTATAGCAACCAACTTTGTTTCCCCTTGCCTTCCTTTATAAAAAATAATTGCCGATCGCGAATTGCTGCCGTTCAGGCGTGGTCTTTTCAGACTATATTATTCGCGTATCATTTATATGTCCCTTGCGTATCATAATGATACGCAAGACGCAATAGTGTTAGAATAAAAAGTAATCCAAAAGGGTATAATATGAGAACAATTTTTCGCACATTTCTCCTCATTTTCTTTTTACTCCTTTTTTCGACAAATGCAGGAAGGGTCTATGGCGCCGCTGAAGAAATCGAGGGAAAGGCAATTTGGGAAAAACTTTCCCGATCGCAAGATCGAGGATCCTCGACGGAGTCGGGACAGTCTAAGCAAATTGAGTGTAAAGACCTCGCCGTTAACGATTTCGAATTGCTGGGCGAGTATTTTATGGGGCAAACAGTCGGTGATTCTCATGAATCCATGAACAATATGATGGAGCAAATGATGGGCAAAGAGGGCGAGGAGCAAATGCATATCGTCATGGGCAAAAGATTGAGCGGTTGCGAGTCTAATGCGGTGATGGCGACCCCACTTCGCCAAGGCTTCGAGGGGCAGGAGGGAGGTGGAAATTCTATGATGGGACAAGATTGGAATAATTGGAATAATATGATGGCCGGCCGGGGCGGATTTGGATTAGGCTGGTTGTTTATGCTTCTGTTTTGGGCTTTGCTTATTCTCGGAGTAGTGGCATTAATCCGATACCTAACCAGATCCGGGGATAATAAACAGGGTAAAACTCCGCTAGATATTCTTAAAGAGCGTTACGCCGGCGGGGAAATTGATAAAAAAGAGTTTGAAGAAAAGAAAGAGGACCTCTTGACAAAAACAAAATAAATTCTTATCATTTGTATGTATATGCAAATGAGTAAGAAAAACGCTCTCCAAGAGGAACTTCAAGATAATGCAAAAATTGAGGCATGTGCTGAAAGGTTTGGAACAACAGGCGACCCCACCAGAATGAAGATTTGTTTCCTTCTTTGTAATTATCCGGAGCTAACGGTTTCTGAAATAGCGGAAATTATTGGTTCTCCAATCTCGACTGTATCTCATAGCCTAAAGAGGCTGAAAGAAATACGGGTAGTTGAAAATCGAAGACAAGCAAAGCAAGTTTTATATTCTTTAAGTGAAAACAAGTTTGTTTCAGCCATTAAAAGTCAACTCTTAGGAAATAATGAATAAAAAGACGCTGATATTAGTATTAACCATTACGGCTTTTATTGCTGGCTATTTTTATTTCTCCTCATCTAAGACTTTGTTTAATTTTTCTCCTAAGCAATCATCTCAACAAGAAACAAAAGGCTTAGTTAATGAAGTATTAGCTGCAAAATTTGATTACCTCTCAAAACATGGTAATTCTTCTTGTTCGGGAGCGTTTCGAGACTCTATCGCTTCAATGCCGGATACTGCCCGTTTACAAGGCTCTTGTTGTAGTCCGATGAGTATACATCGCTATAGCGAACAGGTTGAAGGCTTGAAGAAATATCAAGATATCTCAGAAATTCCATCTGACCCCTACGACATCGAAGCGGGTTTGGCTAAAAAATTGATGACTCATTACGATGACCAATTAACTGCAGAGGAACAAAAGCGGTATGATTATGCCATGCAAAATTCAGATGAAAAAGGCCCCTGCTGTTGTAAATGCTGGAGATGGAATGTTTATGGAGGCTTAGGCAAATATCTGATTCGCAACTATCAATTTACCGGACAACAAGTTACCGAAGTGTGGAATTTATCAGATGGATGCGGTGGTGATAGCGAACATCATCATGCGGCGTAAATATGAAAAGAATTAACAAGGCGTCTGTCGCCTGGAGTATGCTCAAAACCGATCCGATAGTTTATGGAAAAATTTGACTTAATCATCATCGGCGGCGGAGCCGGAGCGTTTGCCGCGGCCATTAAGGCCAATGAACTAAAAGCCAAAACGGCAATCGTCAACGCCGGTCTTCCTCTCGGCGGGACTTGCGTCAACGTCGGCTGTGTGCCGTCAAAAACGCTTTTGTGGGCGGGCGAAATTTTACATCACGCTAAACATCATGGCGTGTCCGGGATTGAACTGGAAGTAAAAAGTTTTGATTTTCAAAAAGTGGTCCAGGATGAGCAAGCGCTGGTGGAAAAATTGCGCCAAGAAAAATACGAGAAAGTGTTGAAAAGTTTGGAATTTGTAACGGCAATTGAAGGAAAAGCAAAATTTGTGGGAAAGGATGAAATTGAAATTACTGATCAGAGAAACCCTGAACCACGTAGGGTTCAGGGCCAAAGGTTTATCATCGCCGCCGGTTCAACCGCGACTGTGCCGCCAATCGACAATATCCGAGAAGTTGGATACATCACCCATATTGAAGCCCTGAAATTGAAACAACAACCAAAAGAATTGATTATCGTCGGCGCCGGGCCAGTCGGCTTGGAGTTTGCCCAAATGTATGCCAGATTCGGGACAAAAATAGCTATACTGCATCGGGGTCCATCCGTTTTCCGGCCGGCGGAACCGGAATTATCAACCCGCCTGGCCGAAATTCTGACTCAAGAAGGGATTGCGATTAAATTAAATGCCCGGGTAAAAAGCGCTTACAAAGAAGGAAATAAAAAAGTACTTGTTTATAAACAGGGGGACTCGTCCGCCGAAGCCTTGGCGAAGGCGGATGAAATCCTTCTAGCAGTCGGTAAAACCCCAAATACCCAAGGATTAGGTCTTGATACAACTGGGGTGGCAATTGATGAAAACCAGGCCATAAAAGTAAATCAGCAATTCCAAACTTCCCGGCCCCACATTTTTGCAGTCGGCGATGTTACCAACGCGCCATTGCGGCTGGAAATCACCGCTGGCCGCGAAGGCACGCTGGCCGCGGAGAACGCTTTGAAGGGAACACAGCTCTTTATTGATTACAATTCCGTGCCCTACACCATTTTTACCGACCCTCAACTGGCCGGTGTCGGTTTGACCGAGGACGAACAGATAAAGAAAATGGGAGTTTGCGCCTGCCGCACGGTGTCATTTGCCGATGTCCCCAAAGCCATCATCATGCGGCAAACCGAGGGATTGATTAAAATGGCGATTCACCCCCAGACGCGACAAATTCTTGGCGTCCATATTCTGGCCCCGAACGCCGGCGAGCTTATCGCTGAAGCGATGATATTAATCAAGAACAAAAACACGATTGACGACGTGGTAAATTTTCTGCCGATGTTTCCGACGCTGGCCGAAGCCATCAAAATTGTGGCGCTGTCGTTTACCAAAGATATTTCTAAATTAAGTTGTTGTATATGACCAAACAACACCCAACTAAACACAACTTGGGAGATAGCCAAAAAGAATCGTTGGCAGAATACTTTCAAAAAATTTCTCTGATGAACAAAGAAATAGCATGAATAAAACAGGTTATCTTATCGGGGCTTTAATCTTCGGAGTGGTTTGGCTGGTGTTTTTCTTAAAACGCCGGGATTTGTGCCGAGAGATGTTAACTTTATCCGTTCTGGCCGGGATTTTAGGGCCGATTAGCGAACATTTTTATCTGCAGGATTATTGGCAGCCGCAATATTTTTTTCCGGCTTCTTTTAGAGTCGAAGATTTCCTGGCCGGATTTTTCTTAGGCGGCATTGCCGCGGTCGGATATGAGGTTTTTTGGCGCAAACACCATCGGTGCGCTTGTGATTTGAAAACCACCTGGGTGTTGCCGATTTTAGCTCTGGTCGGTTTGGGCTTGATGGCGTTTTTGTTTCATGGACTGGGCTGGAATTCAATTTATGCCAGCACCGTCTCTTTTGCGGCTCTGGCCGTTGGCTTGTTCCTGATTCGGCCCGAATTGCTCCCGGCGGCTTTAGGTAGCGGTCTGGTGTTGGCAGGGGTGATGTTTATATTTTACGTCGTCTACCAACAGATTTATCCCGGTATCATTCAAGATTGGTGGAAACTGGAAAATATTAGTGGCATTTTAATCTGGGGAGTCCCGCTGGAAGAGCTACTGTGGGGATTTTCTTGGGGGATGATCGCCGGACCGTTATATGAATTCAGCGCTAAATTAAAATTGAGGTAGGAAGAAAGTGGTCAAATATACGACAATTTTTAAACTCCCCAAGATGCAAATGGTGGCGGCTCTCTCGGCCATCTGGCTGACCGGTTGGTTCCATGTAGGCGAGAAAGGATTGCTATTTTTATTAATTTTGTCTCTGGTGACAACTATTAGTTCGGATTTGCTGTTGGCCAGATTACGGGGTAAACCCTTCTTTTTTCCCAGCGCGGCCATCGTGTCCGGAATTATTATTGCCCTGCTGGTTTTATCTTGGTACCAAATTTTCCTGATTGGGTTATTGGCCATGCTAGCCAAAAATTTCCTGCGCGTTTCGGAAAGGCACATCTTCAATCCGGCCGGGTTTGGCCTCCTTGTCAGCGGAATAATCCTGAAGCAAAATATTTCCTGGTGGGGGGTGTCCTGGCAGCAGTCGGCCGGCCATCCGCTGGCTTTTATCATTCTGCTGATTCCTTTTCTGGTGTCAGGGCTGCGGATGCGGCGCTACTTTATCCAACTGGCGTTTTTGCTTATTTTGATCGTGTTTAAAGCGTCGCCGCTTGATCCAACTTTACTTTTCTTCGTTGCCGTGATGCTGCCCGAACCCATGACCACCCCGGTAAAACCCGCCACACAACTTGCTTTTGGAGTAACCGTGGCCCTGCTGTCGCTGATTCCCTATTTTTCTGACCCTCTTCTATTTGCTTTGCTGGCGGGCAACGTGTTATTCTTTAGGCGTTAGATAGAAAGGAGGTGGGAGAATGAATACAAAAACAATATTGGGTATAGTTGCTGTTTTAGCCGTGGTGGCGGTAGTAGTATTTGTTGGCAAGTCAGGTAAAAATCTATACCAGTCGCCAACTCAACCAAAAAGTTCCACTCCGGCGGGGTCAACTACAGTTCAAACAACAGAAAGTGTTACTCTAACATCATCCGGATTTGAACCGCAAAGTCTGACGGTAAAGGTCGGGACAAAGATGGTCTGGACCAACCAGAGCGGGACCGTCGCGGCTGTCAATTCAGCCTCGCATCCAACTCACTTGGTTTACCCTCTCCTGAATCTGGGCAATTTTGGTAACGGTGAGACACTGGCGCTGGTGTTTGACCAGCCGGGCACATATAAATATCACAACCATTTAAACGCCAGCCAAACCGGGGTGGTGGTGGTAGAAAAGTAGTAAACAGTGGTAGTTACCAGTCTTTTGACGAAGTGGTAAAGTTAGTAAAGAAGATGGAGGTGATTAGAAATAAAAATGTACAAACAAATTGAGGCTTACTTTAAGCAATATCCACGTTTCAATAGCGCGGTGCATGTGTTGTTGGGGATGGGAGTGGGAATTTTGCTGACCTATCCGCTGGTGGGCGGCCATCCGGTGCGCTGGGGAATGACGTTGTTGGCGCTGGGCCTAGTGGGCCATCTATATCCGCTAATAACCGGAAAGAGCCGATAGTGAGTGTTCTTCAAAGTTGTGCTATACTATAATTCTTCGGTTTGAAAAGGTGAACTTCACCCCATGTGATTCTTTCCGTAAGAAAAATTATTTATGTCATACCAATTTCAACGGCGCGCCCGTTCATTCGGCGCGCGCCCGTATTCTGTGGGTAATCGTGGATCTAGGTTTACCTCACCAAGGTCAGTCTCGCGTCTAGGCGGGAGGAGTGGCCGGTCTTCGATAAATCCATCGCTATATAAAAACACGGCCGCGGCTCCGAAAGCGGAGTTGCCGTACGTCGCCCAACATACATTTGCCGACTTTGATTTGCATCCGAAGTTAATGGAGAATATCCGCCGGCATCAATACAATATTCCGACGCCGATTCAGGATCAGGCCATTCCGGCGATGCTGCGAGGCCGGGATGTGGTGGGAATTGCCAATACCGGAACCGGGAAAACCGCCGTCTTTTTACTACCGTTTATCAATAAAGTCTCCCTTGACCCGAATCAGGGCGTGCTTATTCTAGCCCCGACTCACGAATTGGCTTTGCAGATTCAGACTGAATTCCAGATGTTTGCCGCCGGACTGCCGATCGGAGTTTGTTTATGTATCGGCGGAACCAGCATTTCCGGCCAAATCAGGGCCCTTCGCCAAAATCCGCATTTTGTGATCGGGACGCCGGGACGGTTGAAAGATCTGATAAACAGGAAAGCGTTTAATCCTGCCATGTTTACCAATGTAGTTTTGGATGAAGTCGATAGAATGTTAGACATTGGATTCCGGAATGACATCCGCTTCTTAATTTCAAAACTGTCAATCAGACGCCACTCGGCTTTTTTCAGTGCTACTATGAACCGCGACGCGGAGCAAATTATGCGCGAGTTTTTGATCGATCCGGTCCAATTTAGCGTTAAAACTAAAGAAACCAGCAATCACATTCATCAGGACGTGGTGAATATCCGGCCCGGAGAAAATAAAGTCGATGTCCTGCATAAACTTCTACTGCAGCAGGATTTCGGGAAAGTGATTGTTTTTGGCCGGACCAGACACGGAATTAACAAATTGGAACAGCAACTGTCAGATCGGGGAGTACGGGTATCTTCCATTCACGGCAATAAAACGCATGGAGCCAGACAGCGATCATTGGACGACTTTAAGCGGGGATATGTTCAGGCGCTTTTAGCGACGGACGTCGCCGCCCGCGGAATTGATATTGATGATGTTACCCACGTTATTAATTATGATGAACCGCAGTCTTATGATGATTATATCCACCGCATCGGTAGAACGGGCCGGGCCGGAAAAACCGGCACCGCCCTGACATTTGTTTCGTAAGTTTTGTAAGACCCTCCCTCGATATTTTGTCTGGCGCTTAAAGTGGCGAGAATTTGACGCGATTTTGGTTTACAATTAACGATATCTATGGAATCAAAAAACTTTCTGGTTTTTAGTTTTTTGCTGATTTTTTTCATATTCGCTCCGTTTCCGGTTTCTGCCGAAGATAAAAACACTCCGGGCGGGATGATCCCAAAGCTTCCTAAAACTCAAAACGATCCCGTACTTTCCGATGGCCGCGTCTATCCGTTCTGGGGTCCGCCCTGCCAGAGATATACATACTCGGTTATTTATCGGGATAAAGAAGGCAGAAAGCCCGAGTATATGAAGATTTATTTCAACGGCAAAATGATTGATATGGACCCAACTTCGCCAGAGGCTTCGCTGGGCAAGAAAGACTATCAGAATGGTGTCAGATATGAATATAAGTACGTTCCGAATAAAGTCGGCTCGAATTTTTACTATTTCGAAGCCTCAAACGGTTTAGGGAAAACCCGCGCCTCCATCATTGATTCTCCGGATAATGGGCCGGTTCTGTTCACCAGCCCGTTTGATAAAAATGAAATCGCCGTTATTGACAAACAATCCGGCAAAAAGATTTTGGAGTTTTCCACCGGCAAAGAATGGATTGGCGGAATCGCTCTTTCCGATGACGGAAAATATTTGGCGGCCAAGACCTCGAAACATATTTATTTATTCGATACGGCTAAACCCGCAAAACCCATTTGGCAATTTAACTGCGAGCAGTGCCAGATTGGCGATGACGTCAAAGGCGGAATTGATATTTCCGGAGACGGCTCAAGAATAATCGCCGCGTTTGGAGACAGAATCGTTTTGTTTGATAAATCCAACAATAAGCCGATTTGGATGTACTCCGGCGGCAATTCCTACAATGTCGCTATTTCCAAAGACGGTGAATATATGGCCGCCGCCACTGCCGGAGATGAATCGAATATTAATTCAAACTTGATTATTTTATGGAACGAGAAAAGCGAAAAACCGTTGTGGCAATATCATGCTGCTGGTAATTTTCATGACGTTTCTTTATCAGATGATGGCAGATTTGTTGCCGGTTCTACCGGTTGTCCGGATAAAAGATTTTATCTTTTTTCCAAGGACAGCAACAACCCCTTAATTAAAAGCGAGCAATTAACGCGTGATTCACCGATCCATAGAGCAAAAATTTCAGGCGATGGTTTATCTGCAGCGGTGGGAAGCGAATCCGATGGCGGCGCGGTATTTCTGTTTAATAAAAATTCCAAAAATCCAGTTTGGAAATTTCCTACCCCTCAAGGAAGTTCTGTCAGAGCCTTAAATTTTACTCCCAACGGCCAATATATTGGGGCGGCGACGTTTGGCGGTAACGCCTACATTTTCAATAAAGATAAAAATGTCCCTATTGCCGAGTGGAAGGTCGACGCATCACTGGGGGGAGTTGATATTTCCGATGACGGAAGTTTTCTTGCCGCCGGAGGGACCGATAAGAAACTCTACATTTTCGACAAGAATGCGAAATCAAAAACTGAAATTCCTTTTAACGAGTATCTCGAAGAGGTTGATATTTCCGCCAACGGAAAATATATCGCCGCCGGCACCGGCGGTTCGGTCTACTTTTTCGAAACCTATATTTCTCAAGATAAAGGAAAAACTTTTGACTGCTCAAGCGTCATTGAGCCACAGCCGGAAACCCAGATGCAACAGGAAGGCGGGCTTGGGATAGTGGAGAGGAAAACTGGTCTTTGGGAACGTATGGTGAGTTTTATCCAAAGGGTCCTTAAACTTAAGCCAGAACCATCTAAGCAAAGCCAGCCTTTTCCGGAGAAACCGTCGGGCAACGCTGTTTGCGGTAATGATTTTTGCGAACCGAATTTCGGCGAGACGAAAGAAAATTGTCCAAAAGACTGTTCAGCCGGAGATTAGTAGTATGATGAATATAGATGAAAAAAAGTGACTGGAAATGGTTGGGAATAGGAGCGGCAGTGCTTGCAGGCTTGGTTGGTTTGGCCTTCTATCGCGGATTGTTTCGGTACGTCTTGTTCGATCCGGCCTGGAACTATAAAGGAATGGCCGTACAGCCGGGAGATTGTTCGGCCGGAAATCCGGAGATTGTGGAGCTCGCCAGCGGTTGTTTGATGATGTACACCCACGGGCAGACTAAAGACAGCCATCCATCGGAGAATAATACGTACGCCCGTTCATCCTGCGATGGTAAAACGTGGAAATGGGAAGGATTGGTCTTAAAGATGGCCAGTATGCCTACGGCAATCCGGCTTCCGGACGGAAAAATCAGATTGTACTTTATCAGGTCTGGAGATCGCAGCGGAAAGGCAATCAAGGGCATGATGAGCGCGATTTCCGACGACGGCCTGAAATTTACGGAAGAGCCGGGGTATCGGTTTGAGCTGGCGGGAGACGCGCCGCGGCCGGATGAAATGGATAAATTCCGGCAGTATTATCCGGTGCCCGGCGAGGGAAGGATGGAAGATATTAAAGATTTTGCCCATTTGAACGTGGCGAAAATGGACGATGGTTATCGAGTATATTTTGACGAAGGCGCGATGCGGGCCGATCCCCAGAAATACGGAGGAAAGGCGTGGCCGCTGTGGCGGGAACGGAGCATTTTTTCCGAAGACGGATTGCACTTTCGCTTGGATCCGAGGGTCCGCATTGACGTCGGGCAAGCCCCGTTGACCCAAATGCAACGATCGAGCAACCCGTCAGTGGTAAAACTGAAAGATGGGTATCATCTGTTCTTTTTTGCCGGTTTTTCACCCTGGGAAGATTTGACGCCGTGGAAACGGTTAGCTTGGAGTGGAACGTATGAAGCGATCTCTCAAGACGGATTGAATTTTACGATTTTGAATTGGCCGAGATTTCCCGGAAATGACGCCGCCGTCATCAGGCGAGGGGATAAGTTGTTAGCGTATCCCGGGCGAGCTCAAGCGCAGCGGCGGGAATGCAGCGATGTGATGATGTTTGAGAGAAAATTAACCGCCAAGGAAAAATGATGAAAAACAAGGCATTGGCAGGATTATTGTCGTTAATATTTCCCGGCTTAGGCCACGTGTACGTCGGCAGATACGCGGACGGAATAGGATTTTTATTAGGAGCCGGAGCGTTGTGGTCAGCGCTATTTCTTAAGGGGTCCTATCTGCTTGAAATGGGAGGACTGCGGGCCCTCATTTTTTGGGGAGGATTTCTTGCGGTGTACCTTTTTGCCTTGATAGATATTGAAAGGAAAGTGAAACAGAAATAATCCTCTGCGGAAGAAACTTCGCTATACTATGTCCATGAATTTGGACGAAGAAATGAAAGCGCTGAAGAAGATTGGGAGCGATGGCGCGTCATTGCCATCACCACAGAAGATGGCAATGATCACGGCTGCGGCATTGGACCAGGCGGCGACGTCAACCGCACTAACCCTTTTTAATGATAAGACATACATTAAGCTAACGGACTTGAGTGGGATGAACCAGTTGGAACAGGATCGGATTCTCAATGAGCTCATCTTGGCGGGAATCATTGTCATCATGCTCACTCTTGAGGCGCCGGATTTACGGACCCGCCATGATCTTAAAGAGTACTTCCGTTTGTTGAAAGATGAAGTTCCTAAAGCGCATCTAACGCAATTGAAAGAGCTGGGGATCGAGAAAAAACACATTAAGCTCTGGAAAAAATTAATTGAAATGCGCTACGACGAGTACGTGCGTGAACGGCTTGACGCCAGAAGCGCGGCCATGGAGTATGAATCGCAGGAAAAACCCCTTACAGCTGCGGATCTGGATGGAATTCATATGTATCTGCCGGCTTTCACAGTGGCGGTCGGGTGTCACCATCACATCTTCCGCGGGAAAACGGAAGGATATGACCTAGCGTTCAAGTATTTGATGAAAAAACTATCAAGATTTTACGTCACGGTGCGTGCGACTTTGGAAGGCGGCCATCTAACTCCGGTCAATAGAGCCAGGGTTCTCGCTCGCCACTTCATAAACGATGTCAAAGACTGGTGGGAGATCGGGAGAGCTGGAAAGTCTTAGCCATTTCCCACCCCGGCTTCGGCGTTTCGGCGTTAGTTTTCACTCTTGACAACATATCGTACGATATATTACAATATTCCTGATGTTAAAAACTTATTTGTATATTCCGGATCAATTAGAAGAAAAAATCATTAACGTCGCTAAGGTTAACAAGATCAGCAAGGCCGAGGTGATGAGGCAATCCCTGGAAAAAGGCATTGATACTATTCGGCGGCAGGGCAATGCTTCCGCCCAAATCTTACTTAGGCTTGCTGACTTAGGGAAGCGGTATAAACTCCGGGGTCCAAAAGATAGCTCTGCGAGAATGGATGAATTGTTGTGGGGAAAAGATTGGAACCAGAATGGATAGACAGCCAATTATAGTTGTTGACGCCGATGCCTTGGTTGCTCAAATCAATCACAATGATGTGCATCACCGAAAGGCTGTTGATATTACTCAAGCCCTCATCAATGTAAATGCCCAGATTTTTTACCCAATCACGGCTATTATCGAGGCAAATGCCCACGTCCAAAGGATTTTCAATAGTACTGCTAGCGCTTATGGTTTTGCCCGGCTGATGGCTGATACGTCCGCGCAAGTAGTCGGGGTTAATAAACAAACTTTGGTTGACGCCATAAAATACTTTGACCCGCAAACTAGTAAGAAAAACACCTTGTTTGACTGTATCGTCGCCGCCGTCGCTGAAGAAAACGAAGCGGACGCGATTTTTAGCTTCGACAAGTTTTATAAAAGAAAAGGGTTTGTTTTGGCATCTGACTATTTTCTAAAATCTTAAGGCGCCTTCGGCCTGCCGTTGAAATTGTTAAAACAAATTATGTTGGAGTTTGAAATTAATTTAACTATGCTTCACTAGGCATTGTGGCGGCGTTGTCAACAAGCTAAAGCTTGCAAAGATTGATAGGAAGAACAGCATATGTTTTTTCAATTAATTGATTAATTGAAAAAGTTGATAGTAAAGAGAATATAGACATAGACTTTAATTATTTAAATAATTGAAGAATTTTGTAAAAGTACGAAGCTGGTGATTTTGTAACAACTTTCCTACGATCGTGAGCGAATAGTTACATGACTAGGCACAGAAGCTTAATAAAAGCTTACGATCGTGACCAAATATTAAACTGTTGTGTTTTGAATCAATCGGCTTTTTTGATAAAATTAAACAAAAAGGAGGTGAAGAAATAATGCCAACAAAGAAAAAGTCCCGCGGAGCCCCGTACCGTCTGGTACAGGGCGGAGCGGGATCCTCGATAAAGTCGGGAGAGGAATCGTTTAAGGTCAAGGGCGAGCAGCTTTTAGCGAAAGTAAAGAACTTAATTCAGGAAGGCAATGTCAGAAAAATCAGCATTAAAGATAAAAAGGGGAACGTGTTGATTAACATTCCGTTAACCATCGGAATAGTCGGAGCGGTATTGGCTCCGGTATTGGCAGCTGTCGGGGCAATTGCCGCCTTGGTGACAGAATGCACCGTTTCAGTAGAACGTAAATAAATCTTCAATTTAAACGTTCTTTCGTTGTGGAGAGAAAATAAAATTAGCCCTAAAATACGCCAGTATGAACGAATAATTCGCAACATACCGGCGATTTTATTAGATTCGCTTCTTTAAGCTGAAAACGTAATTCCGATAGGCCTTGCGGTCATTGGAATTAGCGTCCGCGTCGGAAACCACCGCTTCTTGGGCGGTTGTTGCCTCTGTCGAATCCACCTCCGCGATCGAATCCACCGCCTCTGGGACGGTTGTCATCCCGTCGTTCTAAAGGTCTTGCCTCGTTAACAGCGATAGCTCTGCCGTCTAGAGTCTGACCATTTAAGGTTTGTTTAGCTTTATCAGCGTCTTCGTCGGACATTTCTACGAATCCGAATCCTCTGGATTTACCGGAGAATTTGTCTACTACAACAACAGCAGATATTACAGTACCTGCTTGAGAGAAAAATTGTGAAAGCGTGGCATCCGTGGTATCCCACGAAAGACCGCCCACAAATAGTTTTTTAGCCATTCAGTTTGTCACCCCCTTTCATTAAATATCATTTATCATTACCCTGACAAACTGAAACTACGCTTAAGAAACTATTTTTTAAGAAGTTGTTAAACGATGACTATCAGCTATCAAACGGGTTATGTATACCAAGAGATTATAGCAGAAACCGCCAGATGGTCGCTGACACCATTGACTAACCGCAGCGATTTGACGATTATCCTGTTTTTCCGGTTTGTAAAAAATCCGTCAACCACCAACTCGACTCCATTAGCGTAATGCAAGGCCGGATCTAAAGTCGTTTTCACCCCAGGCGGAATATTGTCAATCATCTGCTCCGCCAGCTTTGACCAAATTTCTCCTCCCCTCGGGGCGTTAAAATCGCCGCAGACGACATCAGGATGCAATTTATCAAGCAACTTCGATAGTGCCCCCAATTCCCGGTGTTGTTTTTGAGTGGCCAATCCGTTTTTTGACCAGGTAAAATGAGTGGTTGCGATTGTCAAACCGTTGTCAATTTTTTGCCAGACTAAACAACGGTGGCCGGCATTGGGTTTGCCTTGATACCTGGGTAATTTTGACCCCCGGCGTTTAAAATAATAATTTCCGCCGAATTCTCCCGCCAACCGGCTAAACATAGCTGCTCCGAAAGGGCCTTGTTTGCCAAATCTCGGCATTCCCGGAGAATCAATCCACACTGTCGGCATAAATATGCCCTTCATATCGAACTGACGATGGAGCAGGTGAAAATCATCTTCGAATACCTCCTGCAAGCAGACCGCATCAGGATTTTTTTGCCCAACCAGCCTGACAACTTCAGGCAGATGTTTGTCGCCTTCAATATTCAGACTGACAATCTTTATCTCCATGCCGCCTAGTATAACTCTTGCCCGGTTTGCTATACTAAAAACTATATCAAAATTTTTTTGAAAATTGTCCTGCGAAGTCCCGTACCGTCTGGTACAGGGCGGAGCGGGATCCTGCTTTGCCAAGTACAGTCCTGTATCTGGCTTTGCAGGAAAAATTAATATACGAGGGGGTGAGAAAAATGGCAAAAGATACAAAAATCGGCAAAATAACTCACTATTACGACAAACTCGGCGTCGGGATTATTAAATTGGCAAAACCTTTAAAAGTCGGACAGACCGTTAAAATCATCGGCAAAACCACTAATTTTGACCAACTGGTTTCGCAAATGCAGTTTAACCATAAAGATATTCAGTCCGGCAAGAAAAATCAGGAGGTCGGCGTCAAACTCAATTCCAAAGTCCGCTCTGGCGCCGAAGTCCTAGTGATTGCATGACTGAAATTTCTCTTAGCCACCATGCCCTTTCGCTTAAGCCGGGAATCTATCGCCATTACAAAGGTAAAAAGTATCGCCTCATCGGCGTTGCCCTTCATACCGAAACCCTAGAAGAATTGGCTGTTTACCAAGCTCTTTACGGCAAAAATCTTATTTGGGCCCGACCGCTAAAGATGTTTTTAGAAACCGTAACTATCGGTAAAGAAACCAAACCCAGATTTAAGTTTCGCTCTCTTGATAACTCAAAAAGAGTATAATTTTCCGAAATGGATAACCTCGCCGCCCCAATTCCATCGGTCCCGCTCCAGCCCGCCGTCGAGCCGCCCACCGTTCCCCCTCCGGCTGAAACTTCCGGCCCCCGTTGGCTTCTTTGGTTAATCGCCGGACTAGTTCTCTTGGCTCTTGGTATCGCCATTGGTATATTTCTGCCAAAATTATTTAGCGGTCCGACAATTTCCAATTACGAAAATTGTCTTGCCGCCAAAGGCAGCAGAGTCCAGGAGAGCTACCCCGCTACCTGCGTTACCGCCTCCGGCCGGCGCTTTATCCAGCCGGTTTCTTCCCCTACTCCGGAACCTGTCGCGCCCGCTGTTGACCCCACCGCCGATTGGAAAACATATACTTCAATATCGTACGGGTTCTCATTCAAGCATCCAAACATGGACGAGAAATGCTGCGGAATATCAGGAGCCGTATCAAATAACCCAGCTAACGTGATTGTTCTAGCCGATATTAGCACAACGACGCCAGGCACAGACGCACCTTTTGACGGATTATCTGTTTATGCAGTTGAAAAAGGAAACACAACTTTTAGCCAATACATCGAAAAGGAAAAAGCAGCACTTAAAAAGCAATTTGAAATAATGGCAGACCCTGGGCAACCACACATGGGAAAGGTCGTAGAAAACATAGTTTCAGGGCAAAAGGCAGTATCCTTAGTTGACTATTCATGGGACAGAATTACACGAACATATTTTGAGCATCCAAACGGTAAATACATTTTAGAAGTCAGTAAAACAGAACAATCCCCTGGACATTTCAAACTCTTTGACCAAATTCTCTCCACATTCAAATTCACCGACTAATTTTTTTGTTCTTTATTCGCAGCGAAGAACCAGTTTGTGAGTTTTGGATTTGCCCAGATTAATAACCGTCCGTTTTCCCAAAAGCGACTCGCCGTCTAATATCAAATTTATTCCCTCTCCGCCCAATTCACAGTTCATCGAGAGTAGTCTCCCCGGCTTCCGTCAACCGTTACTCCCCGCTACAACTTTTTTACCCCTACTTTCATGGACTTGGTTATTGGTCGGATCGCAGACTTTTCAGTTCTTTACTCATTTTTATTCATGGGTATTATCGTATTACTTGAATCGATAGCTTTCAGAATAAATAAACGAACAGCACGTACAGAAATTGGTAATTACTAGTTTTAACGAGTTAACGACTTTTATTTTAATTTATTTCAATTAATTGAAATAAAAGGTGCTAAAAAAGACACAGAATATATCGATATTTTAAAATATCGATATATATTCATATGGTCTCGTAATGTCATATTAGATTGTATCTATAATCTATAATTAATCTATAATTTATAATAATATATATGTAGGGTTTGTAGCTGAGATGATTTTGAGACTTTTGTTATATTATTAAATTTATAGTATGGCGATTTCCAAACTTAGTCGTCGACCAAAACTCGAAACTTTTCAACCTGTCCGTTTGGCCGCCTCTATCGGCGTCTGTTTGGCCACTGGTTTTATTGGTTTGTTAGTTACCACTCCGGCCATAAACTCCTGGTACCGATATCTCAATCAACCAGTTTTAGCTCCGCCCAACTGGATATTTGCCCCGGTCTGGACAATTTTATATATATTAATGGGAATTTCCCTCTACTTAGCCTGGAGGCGTCGCGCTCGCTTGACTTGGTTTTGGCTCCAGCTGGTTTTGAACGCCAATTGGTCGTCGGTTTTTTTTGGGCTTCGGTCTCCCAAACTGGCTTTATTGAATATCATTGTTCTCTGGCTTTCTATCGTTTTAGCCATCAAAGACTTTCGTCGTAAATCTGTCTTTGCCGCCTGGCTTCTGGTTCCGTATCTTGCTTGGGTGACTTTTGCCACTTATCTAAATTGGGCGATCATGAGGTTAAATTAATACAGACATATTTTGCCGCATGTATTCAACAGCAGCTCTCAAGTCGTATCTTGCCGCTGTATTTATTCCAAGGGTAATGACTTGGAAGAGATTACAGTCAAGAATTCTTAAAGCCTATAGATATTTTAATAGGCCACCATAATTAATAAAATTGAGCAGCCTAAAGGTGGTAGCCACCATCAGTCCGAATTTGTTGGTGACTAAGACTATGCCGATAATTATCATGATAAGTCCGCCGATAATCTCAACTCCTCTGAAAACAAATCTAAATTTCTTAGCCCTTTCTATGATAGAGGAAAAACCTGAAGCTACCAATAAATATGGAACCGCCAGCCCTAGGGAGAAGATCATCAACAGCAACATTCCTTGAAAAGCGTTTTCTAAAGATGAAGCCAGAAAAAGAATACTGCCTAAAACCGGGCCAACGCAGGGGGTCCATCCCAGGCCATAG
Source organism: Candidatus Collierbacteria bacterium (assembly GCA_016183365.1). GTDB lineage: Bacteria > Patescibacteriota > Microgenomatia > UBA1400 > JACPES01 > JACPES01. The sequence continues at coordinate 2,740 of JACPES010000004.1, read as the reverse complement.
GCTGTTCCGAACAAAAAGGAGCTGAAAGCTCCCCCCGGCTTTAGATGTTTAATAAAAGAGAAAGTAAAAGTGGTTTGGAAAACCGGATGGCGGAGAAAACCGGTGGTCATCAGCCCAAAGAAAATAATAAATAGCCCGCCGATTTTTTGCAGAATTAAGCGATATTGGCCGAACGTCGTTCCGCCGATGCCGAAAACCCCCCCTAACAAAATAAATATCAGCATAAATCCAAACACATAGAAAAGCCCGTTTCTTAGAGAGTGCTTTTTTTTTGATCCGCTGATAAATCCCAAGAATCCCGGAACCGTCGGCAAAGTGCAGGGGGCAAAAAACATTAAGAATCCGGCTAAAAAAGCGGAGGGGATAAGAAATAAATTCATGGATTAATGAATAGATTATACACACGAGTTTCGCACGTTAGCTCGTTGGCGGAAATTGCACGTAAGCGAACGGTCTGGCAGAGCCAGATCCTGCTTTGCAGCACAGCCAGCTCACATCGCAAATTGGCCAACTTCGCTAATGGTCAAGCGCGAAACTCGTGATAAAAGCAAGTTGACAAGGGGAAGATCAGGCGATAAGATTATATTCGAAAGTTTGAATATTATGAAACCCAAAAACTTAGGGATAGGATTGGTGATCATTGCCGGAGTATTAGTCTGGCAAGGAATTTTAATTATAAGAACGGAGTCTAAATCACCGGTTTCATCGTCTGAAACTGTTGCAGAGACTCAACAATCAGTAGGAGATGTTTCAGTTGAGGTAAATTATCTGGCCGGAAAATCAGACGAAAATAAGATTGTTTTTGAAATTTCTTTAAATACCCATTCGGTTGATTTGGAGGAGATTGATTTCCAAAAAACAGTGATTTTACAAAAAGATGGCCAAAGTTTTCCTCCGTTTAAAGTAGAAATCTTTGGATCCGGCCATCACCGGTCGGCGGAGTTGTCATTTTCGAAGGCAGGAGTACCATTAAAGATAGTGTTTTTGGGAACGCCGGAAGTTGGCAGGAAAGAATTTGAGTTTGAAAAGTTGCCCGCCACATCTTCCTATTCGCCTTAGTTCATCTAAACTGCGGCTCATAGAGCGATTGTCGTCGGGCTCTAGTTCGGTTATACTTTGATGAACTCGAGGAGGTGATGAAAAAATGAAATTAAACTCTAAAGCTTTTGGTAATGCTTTGGCAGTTGCGGCAGTCGGACTATACGCGTTCTGTGCAGTTCTAGCTGTGGGAGCCCCCGGCCTGCTGTTGGGGATTTATGGTCCATGGTTTCACCGGATGGACATGGCTAAAATCTGGATGAATACTGCTCCGGGATTGATTCCAACAATTTGGGGCGGAATCACCATGACGGCTTTATCTTGGATTTTCGGCTACGTTTTAGCTGAAGGTTACAACAGATTCTTAAAAGCGAAATAACTCATGAATCGTCCTAAATTTATTTCAACCGTTATTGGAATGGCGGCAATGGTAGGATTGTTTTTATTTTATTCCTTGACTATGCGGTTTTTGGCCGGCTCCTGGGACGCGGCCTGGTGGCAATTTCGGCAGCTATGGTTTTTGATGACTCCTTTAATTGCCGGCTTTGGCGTTCAGATAGGCCTGTTTAGCTATATCAAATTTTTATCTCATTCCACCGCTAACAAAATAGTCGCCGCCTCCTCTGCCACTTCCACCGTTTCTATGATTGCCTGCTGTGCCCACCACTTGACCGATGTCGTCCCGCTTCTAGGTCTTTCTGCCGTATCTTTATGGCTAACTGCCTATCAGCGTCCGCTTTTAATAATCGGAATTCTCTCCAATCTCGCCGGAATCATCTATATGTGGAAGGCAAAAAATCAATTGTGACAGCTTGACAAGCAGTTAATTGTGTAATAGTATTGTGTATATGTTGCAAAGAACCCAGTTGATGCTGGATGAACAGACCAAAAACGACCTATTGTATTTGTCGTTGGCCACCAATCGGTCAATGTCGAGCTTGGTGCGGGAGTTTGTGGTTGAAAAAGTCAAAATAGAAAAGAAAAAGGTGGCTAGAGCCAGACGGTCCCAGGTCAGCGGAGTCGAAATTTTGCTGAAAATGGCCGCCAGCGCCGAAAAGCTGGGATTGAGCGGGCCAAGAGATCTTTCCCTTAATCACGACCATTATCTTTACGGCGCTCCGAAGAAAGAAATCAAAACTAAAAAATGAATATAGTCTTCGTCGATACCGGCCCGCTTCAAGCATTCAACAATAAAGATGACGAACATCATGCGACGGCCGGAAAAATATTTCTTAAACTCCAGGCTACATCTATCAGATTAATTACCACGGATTATATTATCGATGAAGCTTATACCGGACTTTTGACTCGAGCCGGTTATAATAGCGCCATGCATTTTGACCATTTTCTGCAACAAAAGTGGGGGAAAATTATCCACGTCACGTCGGAAAGATTTGTCGAAGCCCAAGCGGTTTTTCGCCGCTACAACCGCGATAAAACTTTGTCGTTTACCGACTGCGCCAGTTTTGCGGTCATGAGAGAATTAAAAATCAAAACCGCCTTTACTTTCGACGACCATTTTGAGCAGATGGGATTTAGGATTTTAGGGTGAACGATCCCTCCGCAATATTCCACTTAAATATGCAACACTTGGTCTTCTGTTAGCGGGGGTTTCATCCCCAAGCCAATGTGCGGTCTTTGGTAGTGATAATACACCAACCAATGGTTGAGCTGTTTTGTCAGCTCTCCAATTTGTGTAGGT